>NZ_JBVYWP010000001.1:485000-939701 GCF_056032705.1 Ideonella sp. sgz306126 | reverse complement strand
GGCGGCCACATCACCAAGCGCGAGTTCACCAACGACAAGGCGACCGACTTCACCGCCATCCTGACCAACATCAAGGCGGTGCACCCCGACGTGGTGTTCTTCGGCGGCATGGACGCGGTGGCCGGACCGATGATCCGCCAGATGAAGCAGCTGGGCATCACGGCCAAGTTCATGGGCGGCGACGGCATCTGCTCGGGCGACCTGCCCAAGCTGGCGGCCGGCGCGATGGCCGACGACCAGGTGGTGTGCGCCGAGGCGGGCGGCATCGACCCGAAGGACACGGCGGCGGTCAAGGGCATGGAGGAGTTCCGTGCGCGCTTCAAGAAGAAGTTCGGTGCGGACGTCGAGATCTATGCACCGTACGTGTACGACGCGACCAACGTGATGGTCGCGGCGATGGTCAAGGCGGGCTCGGCGGATCCGGCCAAGTACCTGCCGGTGCTGGCCAAGACCACGGGCTACAAGGGCGTGACGGGCACCATCTCGTTCGACGAGAAGGGCGACATCAAGAACGGCGCGCTGACCCTGTACACCTACAAGGGCGGCAACAAGGTCTCGCTCGGCGTGATCCGCTGATCGGCGACACCGCGCATCTTCACAACAAGGAATTCATCGCATGAAGAAGACTTTCATCCTGGCCGCAGTGGCCGCCACGCTGGCTGCGCCGGCTGCCTTCGCACAAAGCTCGGTGACCATCTACGGTCGCCTGAACCTGTCGCTGGAACACCAGAAGACCGGCAACGTCACCGACAACACGGTGCAGAACGACGCCTCGCGCATCGGCTTCCTGGGCACCGAAGACCTGGGCGGCGGCCTGAAGGCCGGCTTCCAGCTCGAGCACGGCTTCAACGCCGCCACCGGCGCCCAATCGCAAGGCCAGTTCTGGGCCCGCCAGTCGGAAGTGAACCTGGGCGGCGACTTCGGCATGATCCGCATGGGCCGCTTCACCAGCGAAGCCTACTTCGCGATGGCCGACTACGTCAGCATGCACAACCACGACACCGGCACCTCGTCCGATGCGCTGTTCGCCGATGCCAACGGCTTCAACGGCAGCAGCAAGGTGTCGTACCGCACGCCGGACCTGGGTGGCGTGAAAGTGGAAGTGGCGGCGCAGAACGCCACCGCCAACGGCGCGAACCCGGTGGCCCGCGGCTACGACGTGGCAGCCAACTACGAAGGCGGCCCGCTGCACCTGGGCGCCGGCTACACCAAGCATGACGCGGCCTCGACCTTCGGCGTGCGCGCGCTGTACGAGATGGGCGACTTCACCTTCGGTGGCTACGTGCAACGCGCTGACAACATCGCGTTCGACGCCAACCAGGGCCTGGAAGTGGCCGGCCTGGGCAACCGCACCACGTTCCGCCTGTCGGGCAAGTACGTGATGGGCGCCACCGAACTGCACCTGAACGTGGGCCACGCCGGCAACACGGGCAGCGTCAGCGACAGCGGCGCGACCCAGTTCACGCTGGCCGTCAACCAGAACCTGAGCAAGCGCACCAAGGTCTACGCGTTCTACACCAAGGTCAACAACCAGACCAACGGCGCCTACATGACCGACGCCGCCGGCGTGGACTTCAGCTCCTTCGCCCTGGGCATCCGCCAGAACTTCTGATCGCCTTGCCGAGCGGTGGTCCCGCTCCGCGCCCGCGGAGCGGGTCGCCACCGGCCCGGCCCGTTGAAGAATGGTTGAACGTCGGGACCCTGTCCGACTTGCCGGTGCGCAGCTCGCGCACCGGCTTTTTTTTGGTTCTTCACCCTACTCCGGGGAAGGCTGCCCGGATCTTGAGGAAGAAGTACGCGCGCGTCAGCGCGGCACCAGGGTCAGGGTGCTGACGGTGTGGGCCGCGACATCGGCGTCGGCCAGGTGTTCGGTGCGCGAGGCGCCGCGCATGTAGGCCTGGGCCTGATCGCTGTAATGGGGGTCGCCCCAGACGCCGCTCTGGCCGACCGGGTTGATGCCCTGGGCCTGGTCCGGGTGGGCAAAGTCGATCACCCGGCGGGTGGATGGGCCGTAGGTCACCGCCCAGGGGGCCGGACCGATCGGGCTGGAGAGGTTGTCGGGCACTTCATGGCCTCCGGGGGCCGGGAACGGGCCGACGTTGAACAGCATGTCCAGCGGCTTGCGCTGGCCCAGCGGATGATTGTGGGTCAGCGTGTGGGCGCGGCCCCAGGTCCATTGGGACGGGTCGGTGCCGAAGGTGGCGCGCAAATGGGCCAGCGCATCGTGCCAGGCCGCCTTGACCACGTCGTCGCGCGTGCCGGGGTGCTGCGGCTGGTCATGCCGGCCCCACCATGGCGAATCGGCGTCGGCCGCCAGCCGCGGCAGGGCGAGGTCGAGCGCGCGGGTGCGCAGCAGGTTGTTGAAGGCCGCCTCGCCCAGTTCGTCCTGCATCGCGTCTCGCGCCAGGTCGTAGAGGAACTGGGTGAACAGCGTCGGCTCGATCGCGTCCACTGGGTAGTTGCCCGGCCACTGCGCCAGGCGCTGCACCAGGGCGCGTTCGGCCGGGTCGGAGACGACCCGCTGCAGCACCGGCAGCAGCGGGTCCAGCACGCGGTGGGCGTAGCCGGTCTGCACATCGAGCTGCAGCGCCTGGGCGTCGGCGACCGTCCACTTGCGGCCCGGGGCGCTCAGCAGTTGGTGCAGGCGCACGCCTCGATCCCAGAGGTTGTAATAACCCGGAATCGGCCGCTCCCCCGCCGGTTGCAGATTGGCCGAGACGATCAGGCCGGTGGCCGGGTTTTCCTGCTGCGGATTGCTTGCGAACGGCATGAAGCCATCCTTGTCGGCCTCTTCGCCGCGGCCGTCGAGGATGAAGGTCGGATTGACGCCGGGCGGGCGCAGGGGCAGCCGGGCGGCCGCCCACCAGCCGATGTCGCCGGCCGCGTTGGCCCAGACCACGTTCAGCCCGGGGGCGTGGATGTCGGCCGCGGCCGCGCGGGCCTTGGCCAGCGTGTCGGCGCGGTCGAGCTGGTAGAAGGCTTCGAGGATCGGGTTCGAGGTGGTCAGGTAGGCCCACCACATCGCGATCGGGCGCGTGCCGCCGGCGCCGTCGAGCGCGTCGTTGACGATCGGGCCGTGCGGCGAGCTGCGCAGGCTCAGCGTCACCGGCGCCTGGCCCTTGACGGCGATCGTTTCCTGGCGGGTCTGCAGCGGCACCCAGTGGTCGTGGATCAGGACCTGGCCCGGGTGGGCGGCATCGGTGGTCTCGGCGATCAGGTCGACGTCATCGTTCTGGAACATCGTCAGGCTCCAGCCGAAGTGCTCGTTGTGGCCCAGCAGCGCGAACGGATCCAGGGCCTGGAAGTGGCCGTACAGGTTGAAGCCCGGCGCGCTCAGCTGGGCTTCGTACCAGACGGCGGGCACCGAGAACGCGATGTGCGGGTCGCCCGCCAGCAGCGGCTTGCCGCTGGCCGTGTGCGCGCCGCTCAGCGCCCAGGCGTTGCTGCCTTCGAATTGCGGCAGGCCGCCGGCATCGACCGCGTCCTGGCTCAGCCGGGCCAGGCGCTGCAGGCCCTGGAAATCGGCGCGGCTCAGCGCGTCGCCGCGCTCGCCGCGGGCGATCGCCCCTTCGGGATGCCAGTCCAGATCGAAGTCCTTCAGGTAGGCGGCGCCCAGTTGATCGCGGATCTGGGTCATCACCGGCTCGGTCTTGAAGGCGGCCGCGAAGCTGTAGGCCAGGTAGCCGGCCACGCTGATCGTGTCGGCCGCCGTGAAGGGTCGCTTCGGGATGCCCAGCAGCACGAATTCCAGCGGTGCAGGATGGCTGGCCTGGAACTGGTTGATGCCGTCCAGGTAGGCCTGCAGCGCGCGGGTGCTGGGCAGCGCGGGGTCGAGCGTGGCGGCCACCGCATCGCCCTGCGCACGCAGGCCCAGCGTGCGGAACAGGCGGTCGGTGGGCAGCAGCTTCGGCCCCAGCACCTCGGCCAGCTCGCCGCGCGCCAGGCGGCGCAGGATTTCCATCTGGAACAGCCGGTCCTGGGCCTGCACGTAGCCCAGCGCGCGGTACAGGTCGGGCTCGTTGGCGGCCCGCAGATGCGGCACGCCGACCTCGTCGTAGCGCACGTCGACCGGTGCCGACAGGCCGGCGATCGCCAGCCGGCCCGAGCGTTGCGGCAGGCGTTGGTGGACGAACCACCAGCCGCCGGCGGCGGTCAGCACGAGCACGGTCAGCAGCGTCAGCGCGCCGATCTTCAGGAATCGTTTCATGGGGTCACTCCGGTACGGCGGGGAACAGCTGCTGCCATCCGGCCAGGCCCAGCGCTTGAAGGGTTTCGATGTTGCGGCCGTAGATCGCTTCGGCGTCGGGGTAGGCCGCGACGGCGCGCTCGATGCTGGCTTCGCGGATCAGGTGCAGGGTGGGCCAGGGCGAGCGGTTGCTGTAGTTGGTGATGTCGTCGGGCGCGGTGCCGGCGAACTGGTAGTGCGGATGGAAGCTGGCGATCTGCAGCGTGCCGGCCAGGCCCAGCTGCTCCAGCGCCCGGTCGGCCAGATCGAGAAAGTCGTTGAAATCGAGAAAGTCGGACAGCACCCGGGGGTGGACCAGCAGCGTGGTGTCGGTCTGGTCCGGATCGACCTGGGCCAGGTGGCGAAGTTCCTCGACCAGGTGCGCCAGCAGTGCCTCGGGCTCGGTGGCGGGGCTGACCACGGTGCGGATCTGGCCCTTGACCCGCACGCTCTTGGCGAACGGGCACAGGTTCAGGCCGATCACGGCCCGGTCCAGCCAGGCCAGGGTGTCGGTGCGGACGGCGTCGTCGTTGGGAGGCGGCATGCGCGGCATTGTCGGGCCAGTGTGTAAGAAGGGTGTGAAGGCCGGACCGCCCGCGGCGACCGTCACCGGTCGACGCCGGGGCCTTGAAAGCCCGCACTCCGCCCCCAGCTTCGGCGCGTGCGCCGCCTCGGCGCCCGCTTTTCCGTCAACAACGAATCGCCACCATGAGCAAGCAGACCCATTCCTTCCAGGCCGAAGTCAAGCAGATCCTGCACCTCGTCACCCATTCGCTGTATTCGAACAAGGAAATCTTCCTGCGCGAGCTGGTCTCGAACGCTTCCGACGCCTGCGACAAGCTGCGCTTCGAGGCGCTGGACAACGCCGCGCTGTACGAGGACGCTCCGAACCTCGAAGTGCGGGTGCTGTTCGACGCCGAGGCCAAGACCATCACCATCCGCGACAACGGCATCGGCATGAGCGCCGAGGAAGCCGCCTCGCACCTGGGCACCATCGCCAAGAGCGGCACACGCGAATTCATGGCCAAGCTCGAAGGCGAGCAGAAGAAGGACGCCAACCTGATCGGCCAGTTCGGCGTGGGCTTCTACTCGGGCTTCATCGTCGCCGACCGCATCACCGTGGAAAGCCGCCGCGCCGGCCTCGCCGCGGAGCAGGGCGTGCGCTGGAGCAGCGAGGGCACCGGCGAGTACGAGCTGGAGAGCCTTACCAAGGCCACGCGCGGCACTGACGTGATCCTGCACCTGCGCGACGAGGACAGCGAGTTCCTCTCGACCTGGAAGCTCAAGTCCATCATCGGCAAGTACTCCGACCACATCTCGCTGCCCATCCTGATGCAGAAGGAGACCTGGGACGCCGAAGCGAGCAAGCAGGTCAAGACCGAGGAGTGGGAGACGGTCAACAAGGCGGCGGCGCTGTGGGCGCGCGCCAAGAGCGACGTGACCGACGCCGAGTACCAGGAGTTCTACAAGCAGCTCAGCTACGACAGCCAGCCGCCGCTGGCCTACACCCACAACCGCGTCGAAGGCCGCAGCGAGTACACCCAGCTGCTGTACGTGCCGGCCAAGGCGCCGTTCGACCTGTGGAACCGCGACAAGCGCGGCGGCGTGAAGCTCTACGTCAAGCGCGTGTTCATCATGGACGACGCCGAGGCGCTGATGCCCACCTACCTGCGCTTCGTCAAGGGCGTGATCGACTCGGCCGACCTGCCGCTGAACGTCTCCCGAGAGCTGCTGCAGGAAAGCCGCGACGTGAAGGCCATCCGCGAAGGATCGACCAAGCGGGTGCTGGGCATGCTGGAGTCGCTGGCGAACAGCGACAGCGCCGACGACAAGGCCAAGTACCAGAGCTTCTGGAACGAGTTCGGCGCGGTGCTGAAGGAAGGCGTGGGCGAAGACTTCCAGAACCAGGAGCGCCTGGCCAAGCTGCTGCGCTTCGCCTCGACCCAGGCCGACGAGGGCGTCAGCCTGGCCGATTACGTGGCGCGCATGAAGGAGGGCCAGGAGGCCATCTACGTGATCACCGCCGACACCCTGGCGGCCGCCAAGAGCAGCCCGCAACTGGAGCTCTTCCGCAAGAAGGGCCTGGAGGTGCTGCTGCTGACCGATCGCGTCGACGAGTGGCTGCTGTCGCACCTGCACGAGTTCGAAGGCAAGCCGCTGCAAAGCGTCGCCAAGGGCGCGGTGGACCTGGGCAAGCTGCAGGACGAGGCCGAGAAGAAGCAGGCCGAGGAAGCCGCCGAAGCCTTCAAGCCGGTGCTGGAGCGCCTGAAGGAGGCGCTGAAGGACCGCGTCAAGGACGTGCGCGTCACGACCCGCCTGGTCGATTCGCCGGCCTGCGTCGTGGTCGACGACAGCGACATGAGCGCCCACCTGGCGCGCCTGCTCAAGCAGGCCGGCCAGGAGGCGCCCAAGGCCCAGCCCATCCTGGAGGTCAATCCGGAGCACCGGCTGGTGAAGAAGCTGGCCGACGATCCGCGCTTCGACGATCTGGCGCAGATCCTGTTCGACCAGGCCTTGCTCGCCGAGGGCGGGCAGCTGGACGACCCGGCGGCCCACGTGAAGCGGGTCACCGCGCTGCTGAGCGCCTCAGCCTGAAGCGCCATTCAGCGGTCCTGCATGCGTTCGATCTGCTCGCGCAGCTCGGTGGCCTGCTGCTGCCAGTAGTTGGGGCTGCCGAACCACGGGAAGGCCACCGGGAAGGCCGGGTCGCTCCAGCGCTCGGCCAGCCAGGCGCTGTGGTGGATCATGCGCAAGGTGCGCAGCGGCTCGATCAGCAGCAGTTCGCGGTCATCGAAATCCATGAAGTCGCGGTAGCCGTCGAGCAGGTGGTGCAGCGAGGCGTCGACGGCGCCGCGCTCGCCCGGCAACAGCATCCACAGGTCCTGCATGGCGGGGCCGGTGCAGCAATCGTCGAAGTCGACGAAATTCGGGCCGGCATGCTCGCCTTCCTCGCGCCACAGGACATTGCCCGGATGGCAGTCGCCATGCAACCGCAGCGTGCGCAGGCCGGGGTGGCGCGCGAAGGCCGATGCCACCTCGTCCAGCGCCTTGGCGCTGGACGCCAGCCAGCCGCTGTCGACGTCCGGGCTGACGAAGCCGGCATCGATCAGCCGCTGGCGTGCGGCATGACCGTAGGTCTGCACGTTCAGGGCGCGGCGATGGGCGAAGCTCGAGCGCGCCCCCACCGCGTGCATGCGCCCGATCAGGCGGCCCAGCCAGGCCTGGGTGTCGGGGCGCTCCAGCTCCGGCGCCCGACCCGCCCGGCGCGGCGACACCGCGAAACGGAAGCCGCCGTGCGCGCCGGTGCGCAGGTGAGCGAGGGTGGGGGCGGCGGCATCGATGCGCAGCGACGGGTCGGTGGCATCCCGGGCCCGCAGCGGCAGCGGCGCGACCACCGGCAGGTCCGCCTCGGCGAGCTCGGTCGAAAAGCGATGCTCCTCGATGATCTGCTCGTCGCTCCAACGCCCCGGGCGGTAGAACTTGGCGACCACGACCGCGCCCGACTCCAGGCTGACCTGGTAGACCCGGTTCTCGTAGGAGTTGAGCTGCAGCAGGCGGCCATCGGCATCGAAGCCGGCGCTGTGCAAGGCCTGCAGGACGGCGGACGGGTCCAGATCGGCGTACGGTGCACCATCGGGTGCCGGAGGGGCGGTCATCGCCCCATGGTACGCGAGCGGTGTCCTTGAGCGACTCAATCGACGGTGTTGCGCCGCCCCCGGGTCAAGCCGGCCTTGACGCTGCCCAGCAAGCCCAGCAGCCAATCCATGCGCTGGGCGCCGCTCTTCATCCGGTAATCGATCTCCGCGGCCTGTCCTTCGACCAGTTCTTCGAGATGCGAGCCGACGCTTTCGGGCGGCAGCTTCAGCCGCGCCTCGGACTCGCCGCCGTCGCGCACCACCGTCGCGCCGGCGCGGCGCGCGATCTTCAGCATGGCCGCGTTCTCGCTCAGCGCGTGGATGATCATCGTGTCCACATCGCGATTGCGGGCATGCAGCACCGCATGGTCGAACAGCCGGCTGCCATAGCCTCGGTTGCGCGCGCGCGGGCTGACCGACACGCCGAACTCCGCCAGGTGGCGGTCGGTGGCCGTGTCCGGCAGATAGGCCAGGTGGACCATCGCAATCACTTCGAGGCGGCGGTTGAAGATGCCGAAGACTTCGTCGCGGCGGAAGTCCAGCAGATCCACGTAGCGGCTGATCTGAGCGTCGCTGGCGGCGTAGCCGAAGCGCAGGTAGCGGTCAGCCGGCGCCAGGCTCAACAGGTGGGCCAGCACCCGGGGGCGGTGGCGCTCGGCCAGTGAACGGATCGGGACCCAGCGGAAAGTCGGCTCGGGCGGGCGCTGCCGCGCGCCGGCTGGGTCGGGGGGACGGGGCATGAACGGATCTGGAACGGGCTCGATCATCGGGGCGCTCCATCGAAAATTAAGGGATTACCCGAACTGTACACAGCCTGGTTGGGGAGCGATCCCCAGAGTCCATCGGACGGGGTGGCAGATTACCGTTTCTCTCGGTTGGCGTCTTGCGATATACTGGCGGGCTTACCCGTTATCGGCGGGGAGAACGGGCCTGGGCCGATGCCGCTCAGCAGGGGACGTCTTAGAGGATGCCTTGCTGAAAGCACCGAGCCGGCACCCGGTCAGCCTGAGAGGCCGCCGGCCGGCGCAGACGATGCGCCAGCCACCCCAAGCGGTTCCGAAGGACGCCGGCCAGCCGTTCGAACAGCCGTGTTTTTCTTTTCAGAAGACCCCTCATGAAGACCTTCAGCGCCAAGCCGGCCGAAGTGAAGCACGAGTGGCTTGTGCTTGATGCCACCGATAAGGTGCTCGGACGTGTCGCCAGCGAAGTGGCACTCCGTTTGCGCGGCAAGCACAAGGCCATCTACACGCCTCACGTCGACACCGGTGACTTCATCATCGTCCTGCACGCCGACAAGCTCCGCGTGACCGGCAACAAGGCCAACGACAAGGTGTACTACCGCCATTCGGGCTTCCCGGGCGGGATCTACGGCACCAAGTTCAAGGACATGCAAGCCAAGCATCCGGGCCGTGCCCTGGAAAAGGCCGTCAAGGGCATGCTGCCCAAGGGTCCGCTGGGCTACGCGATGATCAAGAAGCTGAAGGTGTATGCCGGTGGTGAACACCCGCACGCCGCCCAGCAGCCCAAGGTGCTGGAAATCTAAGGAGCGGTGATGATCGGAAACTACAACTACGGTACCGGCCGTCGCAAGTCGTCGGTGGCGCGCGTCTTCATCAAGAAGGGGACCGGCCAGATCGTCGTCAACGGCCGCGCCGTCGACGAATATTTCGGCCGCCAGACCTCGATCATGATCGTCAAGCAGCCGCTGCTGCTGACGGGCAACGGCGAAGCCTTCGACGTCAAGGTCAACGTGCACGGTGGCGGCGAGTCCGGCCAGGCCGGCGCGGTGCGCCACGGCATCACCCGCGCGCTGATCGACTACGACGCGGCGCTGAAGCCTGAACTGAGCCAGGCCGGCTTCGTCACCCGCGACGCGCGTGAAGTCGAGCGTAAGAAGGTCGGCTTGCACGGCGCCCGCCGCAGGAAGCAGTTCAGCAAGCGCTGATCCCGAGCCTTTCCGGGGCTTTCGGGCCCGGGAACTCAAGGAAAGGCCGCTTTTTGCGGCCTTTCGCGTCTTCAGCCCACGTTGTCCCGCCACTCGCCGCCCCTTCGATGCGCTGGAAACTTCTCCGCCGCCGGCTGTCCATCACGGCGCCCCGCATGACCGTGCGCAGCCACCTGCCCTGGCCTTTGCGCTGGGCACTGGCGGCGCTGGCGCTGGGCTTTTCGGCGGCCATCGCGCTGTGGGCGTTCGAGTTCGGCAAGGACATTGCAGGGCTGGACCGCGATGCCAAGCAGGAACTGGGGGCGCTGCGCGACGAGGTGCAGACCCTGCGCAGCGACCGGGAGAAGGCGCAAGCGATCGCCAACACCGCCGACAGTCTGCTGAAGGCCGAGAAAGTGGCGCAGGATCGCCTGGCCGAGCAGTTGCGCCAGTCCGAGGCCGAGAATCTGGCGCTGAAGGAGGACCTCGGCTTCTTCGAGCACCTGCTGCCGGCCGCCGGGCCGGCCGACCAGGGGCCGCAGATCCGTGGCTTCCAGGTGGACGCCGAGAGCGCGACCCGTACGCATTTCCAGCTGCTGGTGATGATGGGCGCCTCGGCCGGCCCGGGTTTCCAGGGCCGCTACGACGTGACCCTGGCCGGCACGCTGGACGGCAAGCCCTGGACCCAGGCCATGCCGGGCGGCCCGCAGCCCTTGCAGATCCGCCGGTACCTGCGGGTCGAGGGGCGGGTCGAGCACCCGGCGCAGGCCGTGGTAAAAACGGCACAAGTCCGGGTGACCGACAGCCAGGGTCGCGTGCGCGTGACCCAGCTGGCCCGCCTCTGAGCACCCCGCCAAGGGGCCGCGCTCGACCGAACGGAGATCTCCCATGTGGTTCAACCGCAAGAAGCAGCCCCCGATCCGCAGCCTGATCGGTGAAGGCACGGTGGTGCAGGGCGAGTTGCACTTCAGCGACGGCCTGCGCATCGATGGCGAAGTGCGGGGCGACGTGCTGGCGGATGGCCCCAGCCTGCTGGTGATCAGTGAAAAAGCCCGTGTCCAGGGCAAGGTGATCGCCGGGCATGTGATCATCAACGGCCATGTGCAGGGACCGGTGCAATCGACCGAACTGCTTGAATTGCAGCCCAAGGCCCGCATTGTGGGTGATGTGCTGTACGAAGCCCTGGAAATGCACCAGGGTGCGACGATCGACGGGGAGTTGCGCCACCGGGCTCCCGACGAAGAAAAGCCAACCTTGAAGCTCGCGGCATCGAGCCAGGGTTGATCGCTCCCCGGTCTCGTCCGCCGAGACGAGATCGAACGAATTTGCCTCCTGTCCAGTCCGAGGATCCCGCCATGAACGCTATCGCCGAAACCACCGCCCCGTCCGCATCCAGCGAGATGCCCGCACCCATCATCTTCACCGACAGCGCCGCGGCCAAGGTGGCCGATCTCGTCGCCGAAGAGGGCAACCCCGAACTGAAGCTGCGCGTGTTCGTGCAGGGGGGCGGCTGTTCGGGCTTCCAGTACGGCTTCACCTTCGACGAAGTCGCCAATGACGACGACACCCAGATGAACAAAAACGGCGTCACGCTGCTGATCGACGCGATGAGCCTGCAATACCTGGTCGGCGCCGAGATCGACTACAAGGAAGATCTGCAGGGTGCGCAGTTCGTCATCAAGAACCCGAACGCCACGACCACCTGCGGCTGCGGCTCCAGCTTCTCGGCCTGAGACCCCGCGGCACCTGCGCGCCAGCCGCCTCCGGGCGGCTTTTTCACGTCCGCAGGGGCTTTCTTCCCCGGCGTTCAGTGCGCCGGGTACAGCGCGCCCAGCACACGGGCCGCCCGGGCGCCGGTGACGGCGGGACGGTTGCCGGGCAGGCCGTTCAAAAACGCCCAGGCCAGCCAGGCGAAGGCGGCCGCCTCGACCTGCAGCGGCGGCAGCCCCCGCTCGGCGCTGCTGCGCACCGGTATGCCGGGCAGCTCTGCCGCCAGCCGCCGCATCAGGTCGCCGTTCAGCGCGCCGCCGCCGCACACCAGCAACTCCGCGGTCTGGGGGGCCTGGGACAGCAGCGCCCGGGCCGCGCTGCGGGCCGTGAAGGCGGCCAGCGTGGCCTGGACGTCTTGCGGCGGCAGGTCGCCAAAGGCGGCGAGCTGGCGAGCCAGCCAGGCCGGATTGAACAAGTCCCTGCCGGTGCTCTTGGGCGGGTCCTTTTGCAGAAAGGGCTCCTCCAGCAGCTTCGCCAGCAAGCCGGCGTGGGGGGTGCCGCCGGCGGCCCAGAGGCCGTCGGCGTCGAAGGCCTGGCCGCGATGCAGCGCCACCCAGTGGTCCAGCAGCGCGTTGCCCGGGCCGCAGTCGAAACCCCGCAGGGCCTGCGCCGGACCGGCCTGCGCCGGCAGCAGCGTCAGGTTGCCGATCCCGCCCAGGTTCAGCACGGCCCGCGGCGCCGCCGTGGTACCGAAGACCTGCTGATGGAAGGCTGGCACCAGCGGCGCGCCCTGGCCGCCGGCGGCCACGTCGCGGCTGCGGAAATCGCAGATCACCGCGATGCCGGTGAGCTCGGCCAGCAGGGCCGGCTGGTTCAGCTGCACGGTGTAGCCCACGTCATCGAATTCGCCCGGGCGATGGCGCACGGTCTGCCCGTGCGAGCCGATCGCCTGCACCGCTTCCGGTGGCGTCGACGAGGCCGCCAGCACCGCGGCCACCGTGTCGGCCTGCAGCCGCGCCAGCGCATTGGCGGCCAAGGCGGCGCGGTGCAACTCGTCGTCGCCGCGCTGGTTCAGTGCCATCAGCTCGGCGCGCAAACCCGCGGGCATCGGCCGGTGCGCGTGGCCCAGGATCTGCAGGTCATGGCCCGGCTCGAAGCGCGCCAGCACGCCATCGACGCCGTCCATCGATGTACCCGACATCAGACCGAGGGTCAGCATGGGCATCCTGGCGAGCGGTCGCTGTGAATGGGAGCGCCTAGTCGATCCGCCCGGCCAGGCCATGGACCGATTCGGCCACGTCCAGCGCCGACTTCAGCTGCTGCGCCTGCAGCGCGAAGCGGGGACGGTCCGCCGAGGCCAGCGCGACGGTCTCGGCGGACTTCGCCACCACCAGCGGGTCGAGCTGCTGGCCGTGCAGGCGAAACTCGAAGTGCAGGTGCGGTCCTGTGGCCCAGCCGGTCTCACCCACGGCGCCGATGTTCTCGCCCTGGCTGACGTGCTCGCCGCGGCGCACGTCGATGCGGCTCAGATGGGCGTAGACGGTCATCCGGTCGCCGCTGTGCTGGACCTGGATCACATTGCCGTAGCCGGTCTGCTGGCCGGCGAAGCTGACGACGCCATCGCCCACCACGCGCACTGGGGTGCCGATCGGCGCGCCGTAATCCACGCCCAGGTGGGCCTTCCACTTCTTCAGGATCGGGTGAAAGCGCATCGCGAAGCCCGAGGTCACGCGCGAGAAGCGCATCGGACTGGCCAGGAAGGCGCGGTGCAGGCTCTGGCCGTTGAAGTCGTAATACCCGCCCTTGTCCCCGTCGAACCACACGGCGTTGTAGGCGTGGCCGTTGTTGACGAATTCGGCTGCGAGCACCCGGCCGCTGGCCTGGTTCCAGGTGATCGGCTCGCCGTCGGCCGTCAGCGCCTCGTAGACGACGCTGAAGCTGTCGCCGCTGCGCAGCGCATGGTGAAAGTCGATGTCGCTCGAAAAGATGTCGGCGAGCTGCACCGCGATCGGGTCGGGAATGTCGGCCTCGTCGGTGGCGGCGAACAGCGAGGAGCGGATGCTGCCGCTGGCGACGCGCGTGGTGACCGCCAACGGCAGCTCCTCGATGGTGCTGTGCCAGGCCGGCCCCTCGCCACGGCTCAGCGTCAGCCGGGTGAAATGGGTGGGGGTGGCGTCGGTCTCGCCTTGCGCCGGGAAACGCGCCACCAGTGTCAGCAACTGCCCCTCGCCGCTCAAGGTCGCGCTGACCATCTTGCCGGGCCGGCCGTTGAACAGGCGCTGCGCGGTGGGGTCGCTGCGCAGCCACCGGACCGCCTCGGGGTCGGCGGCGCCGAGCCGGCGCAGCAGGCTGTCGGCGGTGTCGCCGGCGTCGGTCCGGGTGCTGCGCGACAGCGTCAGCCGCGCGCCGGCCAGCGCATCGAGCTGCCCGTCGACGGGCTCCGGCGTCACGGTCTCGCTGACCAGGCGCTGCGGCAGCAGCGCCGCATCGGGGGCCATCGGCGCGATCGCGAACGCCCCGACACCCACCACCGCCAGCGCGGCGAGGGCGGTGGCGGCGAGACCGCGGTGATGTGCGGAGGTGAAGCGGCGGAGTGCGCGCCAGGCCGTCGACAGGGCGGCCGCCAAGGTGGATTCCAACGAAGTCACGTGTTGTCGTCGGACGCCCGAGCGCCCTGGGTTCGGGTGGCTGTGAAACTGCGCAAGCCGTGGAGCGCCTCCCGGGGCGCCGCAGGGCGGCCCGTAGAATCGGGCGTCGGCCACCCCTGCCGGCCGCAGATGCGCAGGCTGCCGTGGGCAGCTGTTTTAGCGACCCGCGAGTATACCTTCGAGGTCGGTTTTGACGACCTTTCTCACCGCCTGTTTCACCATGTCCGAACTGCTCTCGCCCGCCCCGTCCAGCCCCGCCTTGAGCGATTCGGTGCGCGAGGCGCTGGCCATCAGCCGCCGCGGCTGCGCCGAACTCCTGCCCGAAGCCGACTGGATCAAGAAGCTGCAGCGCTCGGAGGCCACCGGCACGCCGCTGCGCATCAAGCTCGGGCTGGACCCGACGGCGCCCGACATCCACATCGGCCACACCGTGGTGCTGAACAAGCTGCGCCAGCTGCAGGACCTGGGCCACACGGTGATCTTCTTGATCGGCGACTTCACGTCGATGATCGGCGACCCGTCGGGTCGCAACGCCACCCGTCCGCCGCTGACGCGCGAGCAGATCGAGGCCAACGCCAAGACCTATTACGCCCAGGCCAGCCTGGTGCTGGATCCGGACCGGACCGAGATCCGCTACAACAGCGAATGGAGCGATCCGTTGGGCGCGCGCGGCATGATCGAGCTGGCCGCCAAGTACACCGTGGCGCGCATGCTCGAGCGCGACGACTTCACCAAGCGCTTCCAGTCCAACACGCCGATCTCGGTCCACGAGCTGCTGTATCCGCTGATGCAGGGCTACGACTCGGTGGCCTTGAAGAGCGACCTGGAACTGGGCGGCACGGACCAGAAGTTCAACCTGCTGGTGGGGCGCGCGCTGCAGGGCGAATATGGGCAGGAGCCGCAGTGCATCCTGACCATGCCGCTGCTCGAAGGACTGGATGGCATCGAGAAGATGTCCAAGTCCAAGAACAACTACGTCGGCATCACCGAGCCGGCCAACACCATGTTCGCGAAGGTCCTGTCGATCAGCGACGAGCAGATGTGGAAGTGGTTCACGCTGCTGAGCTTCCGTTCGGAGACCGAGATCGCCGCCCTGAAGGCCGAGGTCGCGGCCGGCCGCAACCCCAAGCACGCCAAGGTGGCGCTGGCCAAGGAGATCACCACCCGATTCCACAGTGCCTCGGCCGCGGACGCCGCCGAGGCCGATTTCGACCACCGTGCCAAGGGCGGCATTCCCGACGAGATCCCGGAGATCGAGCTCGGCGGCGCGCCGATGGCGATCGGCGCGCTGCTGAAGGCGGCCAACCTGGTGCCCAGCAGCAGCGAGGGCCTGCGCCTGGTCGAGCAGGGCGGCGTGCGCATCGACGGCACGGTGGTCAGCGACAAGGGTTTGAAGGTCGATGCCGGCACCTGGGTGGTCCAGGTCGGCAAGCGCAAGTTCGCGCGCATCACGCTGGCCTGAAGGCCGGCTTCGAATTCACCGCTGGAGCCTCACATGATGTCGAAACACATTTCCTTCGCGGCGGCCGGCACCGGCCTGTGGCTCGCCTGTGCGCTTTGCGCCCACGCGGCACCGGCCGCCGGTGCGTCGGCTCCCGAGCGCAGCGCCAGCGGCCTGGTGTTCCGCTCGTTGCGCGAAGGCCATGGCACCCCGCCGCAAGCCTTCGACACGGTGCGAGTCAACTACCGCGGCACGCTGGCCAACGGCAAGGAGTTCGACAGCTCCTACAGCCGGGGGGAGCCGGCCGAGTTCCCGCTCAACCGCGTCATTCCCTGCTGGACCGAAGGACTGCAGAAGATGAAGATTGGCGGCAAGGCCGAGCTGACCTGCCCGCCGGACATCGCCTACGGCGCGCGCGGTGCCGCAGGCGTGATCCCGCCCAACGCGACCCTGCACTTCGAGGTCGAGTTGCTGGACATCCTGCATCGCTGAGCGACGCCCGCCATGGCGAACCTGATGTTGAAGACCTGCGCCGCATGATTGCGCTGGTGCAGCGGGTGCGCGAGGCCCGCGTGGACGTGGCCGGTCGGACGCTGGGCGAGATCGGCCCCGGCCTGCTGGTGCTGGTCTGCGCCGAGCCGGCGGACACGGCGATTCAGGCCGGCCGGCTGGTCGACAAGCTGTTGAAGCTGCGCATCTTCGGCGACGAGCACGGCAAGATGAATCGCAGCGTCCAGGACCTCGACGGCCAGGGCACGGCGGGCGGCCTGCTGATCGTCTCGCAGTTCACGCTGGCCGCCGACGTCAGCGGCGGCAACCGCCCCAGCTTCACCGGAGCGGCGCCGGCCGCGCAGGGGCGCGCCCTCTACGACGAGGTGCTGGCCCGGGCCCGTGCGGCGCACCCGAAGGTGGCCGCCGGAGAATTCGGTGCCGACATGCAGGTCCACCTGATCAACGACGGGCCGGTGACGATCCCGATCCGGCTGAACTGACGCCCCACGAAGGCCTTGAAACGTGTTCGACGAGCGACAAGCACCATGAACCCCATCATCCGCTTCGATCCTCCTGCCACCGCACCGGTGGTGGACCAGCCCCGCGCCGAGCGGCGTGAAGTCGGCGCCCCCGAGCGTCTGACCTGGACGCTGTACGAGAGCGCCCCCGACGGCGTGGCCGCAGGCATCTGGGCCTGCGAGCCCGGCCGCTGGCGCATCGAGTTCGGTCCGCACGAGCACGAGTACTTCGTGGTGCTCGAGGGGCGGGCCCGCCTGCGCGACGACGCCGGCACGGTGACCGATGTCGGCCCGGGCGAGGCGGCGGTGATTCCGGCCGGCTTTCGCGGCTCGTTCGAAGTGCTGGAGCGCGTGCGCAAACACTTCGTCGTGGTCGAGCGCTGAGCCCGACCGCCAGGCCGCAGGGCCCGGCGCAGGTCTCAGTCGTCGCGGTCGGCGGCGCCGGCCAGGAGCTTCTTCACGTCGGCGACGAAGTCTCGGACCTGGGCGCTGTCACGCACCGTCCGGCTCAGCCACTCCGGACTCTGGCGACTGGGTTTTTTCACCACCGCCACGGCGAGCGATTGGCCGTCTGCCGCCAGAGCGGCTCGCGCCCAGGCCTGACCCTGCCGCTCGAAGCGGCCTTCGCGTTCGGTCAGGCCGGCGTCGCGCAGTTCGCGGCGCAGGCGGGCCAGGGCTTCGTCGGCCTTGAAGGCCGGGGCGGCGAAAAAGTCGGCGTCGCTCATGCGGGGGCTCCTCGTCTCACGCGGGTCGGTGCATCAGCCGTTGCAGCCACGGGGTCAGCATCAGCAGCAGCAGGCCGGCGCCGATCGACGAGCCGAACAGGAAGGCATAGATCGGCACGCCGCTGCCCGCGAGCAGGCCTTCGAGCGCGCCGGCCAGGTAGTTGGCGATGCCGGTGGCCATCAGCCACACGCCCATCAGCAGGCCCACCAGGCGCCCGGGGGCGACGCGCGACACCAGCGACAGGCCGACCGGCGACAGCATCAGCTCGCCGACGGTGTGCAGGGTGTAGACCGAGGTCAGCCACAGCGGGCCGACGCTGCCCAGGCGCTGTGCGCGCGATTGCGCCATCGCCATCACCACGAAGCCCAGGCCCAGCACGATCATCCCCAGGCCTTGCTTGGCCGTGTCGGGCAGCGCCCAGCGCGAGCGGTCCAGCCGGGTCCAGAGGGCAGAGAACAGCGGTGCCAGCAGCACGATCACCAACGGGTTGATCGACTGGAACCACGACGCGGGAATCTCGAAACCGAAGGCGTGGCGGTCGGTCTGCTTGTCGGCGAACAGCGTCATCGTGCCGCCGGCCTGCTCGAACCCCATCCAGAAGAAGATCACGAAGAAGGCCACGACCGTGATCGCGAGCACCCGTCCGCGCTCGGCGCGGGTCAGCGGCGTGGCTGCGCCGCCGCGGCGCCGCCAGCCGGCCAGGCTCAGGCCGATCAGCGCCAGCCCGGCTGCGCCCTGCGCCTCGCCGGACAGCGAAGCCCAGGCCCGCTCCAGCATCGGCCAGGCCGCCAGCACCGCCTCCAGGCCCAGGACCGCCACCACGCAACTGGCCAGCACCAGCGGCAGATGGCGGCGGCCCACGGCGTCCTGGTCGTCGCGCAATCCGGCCCGGCCCAGCAGGGACTGGCCGCGCAACAGCACGGTCAGTCCCAGGGCCATGCCCACGCCGGCGCTGGCGAAACCCCAGTGCCAGCCCAGGCGCTCGCCCAGCGTGCCGGCCACCAGCGGGGACAGGAAGGCGCCCAGGTTCACGCCCATGTAGAAGATGGTGTAGCCGCCGGCGCGCCGTGGATCGTCGGCCGGATAGAGCATGCCCACCATCGAGGTGGTGTTGGGTTTGAACAGCCCGTTGCCGACGATCAGCAGGCCCAGCGCCAGGTGCAGCAGCGAGGGCACGGCCATCGCGAAATGGCCCAGCATCATGATCGAGGCGCCGATCACCGCAGCCAGCCGCGAGCCCAGCCAGCGGTCGGCCAGGCTGCCGCCGATCAGCGGCGTCAGGTAGACCAGGGCGGTGTACAGGCCGTAGAGCGCCAGCGCGTCGGCGCGTGGGTAGCCCAGCGCATTGACGAGGTACAGCACCAGCAGGGCGCGCATGCCGTAATAGCTGAAGCGCTCCCACATCTCGGTCAGGAAGATGATCTTCAGGCCGGGCGGGTGGCCGGCGGCGGCTGGCACGGGCAAAGGGGGCGTCGCGTCGACGGTCGCGGAGGCGGTCAAGTTCGTGGCTCGATGAAGTGGCAGGGCGCCGGCGGCTTCGTGGGCTGCAGGCGGGCGGGATTGTCGCCCAAGCCGGCGCTGCGCTCCGGACGGTCAGCCGCCGTTGCTGACGCCCGCCACCACATGGCCCGACGGCACCCGGCTCGCGGCGTCGGCGACATGGCCGGTCTGGTCGTCGAAGAAGAAATCGGGCTCGAACTGCTGCAGGAATTCGCCCTTGGACAGGCCGCCCAGGAACAGCGCCTCGTCGACTTCCACGCGCCAGTCCATCAGGGTGCGGATCGCCCGCTCGTGGGCTGGCGCGCTGCGCGCGGTCACCAAGGCGGTGCGCACGCGCTGGCCGGCACCGGCGTCGCTGCGCAGGCGGTGCAGCGCATCCAGCAGCGGCTTGAACGGGCCGGGCGGCAGCGGTGTGGCCGCGTGCGCGGCCTCGTGGCGCTGGAAGGCGCCCAGACCGTCGCGCTGATAGACGCGCTCGGCCTCGTCGGAGAACAGCACCGCGTCGCCGTCGAAGGCGATGCGGACTTCGTCCGGATGGGCCTCGGAGGCGCGCTCCGAGTGCGGATAGACCCGCGCCGCCGGCACGCCGGCCGCCAGCGCCGCGCGCACGTCGGCTTCGTTGGCCGACAGGAACAGGTGGGCGCGAAACGGCTTCAGGTAGCGCCACGGCGCCGCGCCGCGGGTGAAGGCGCCGCGCTCGATCGCCAGGCCGTAATGGGCGGCCGAGCGGAACACGCGCAGACCCGAGACCGCATCGTTGCGCGACAGGATGACGACCTCGACCCGGGTCCGTCCGTCGCGGTTGAAGGCGAGCAGCTTGCGCACCAGCGAAAAGGCCACGCCGTGGCGCGCGGGATCGTCGATCCGTTCGAGCTGCAGGCGCATGTAGGCCTGATCGTCGTCGCGTTCGAAGACCTGGTTTTCTTCCTCGAAATCGAACAGGGCGCGCGACGAGATCGCGACCACCAGGCGGTCATCCAGCGAGACAGGCATCGCCGCATGATAGTGGCGGCACCGGGCCGCCGCGTCAGTGCACGAAACCGATGCCCGCCTTGCGTTGCGACGCGGCCGGCAGATCCTGGGCCTTGACCTCGTCGCGTCCGGCGAGCCGGGCGTTGCCGAACGCGGTCATCCAGGCCCGGCGCATCTCGCGCGGCGCCATCGCCGCGAGCGCGTCCAGCACCTCGGCCGCGGGCTCGGCCTCGAAACGCCGGCCCCAGTGGTGCTCGGTACGGATGCTGTCGTACAGGCGACGGGCGATGGTGCGTGCCGCATCGCGATCGGGCACCTGCACCTGGTAGACGTTCATGCGGTTCAGGATCGGTTCGGGGATGTCGCGCTCGTCGTTGGCGGTGGCGACCCAGATCACCTGGCTGGCGTCGATCGGCACTTCGGCGAACTCGTCGGTGAAGGCCTGCGCGGTGTCGTGTTCGAGCAGGCTGTAGAGCGCGCCCAGCGGGTCGTAGGCGTGTTCGCCGCGGGCCTTGTCGATCTCGTCGACCACCATCACCGGATTCGCGTAGGCGCCTTCGACCAGGGTCTCGAAGATCTTGCCCGGCCGCGCTCCCTTCCACTGGCTGGACGCGCCCGACAGCACCCAGCCGGCGGTCAGCGAGCTCATGCTCATGAAGCCCATGCCGGTCCCGAGCAGCTTGGCCACCTCGCGGGCGAAATGGGTCTTGCCGACGCCGGGCGGGCCCAGCAGCAGCATCGGGGTGATCTCCAGCGCGTCGCGGCTGTCCTCGCACAGGGCGATCTGGCGACGCAGGTCGTCGAGCACCTCGTGGAAGTTCGGCA
This sequence comes from Ideonella sp. sgz306126, assembly GCF_056032705.1. NCBI lineage: Bacteria > Pseudomonadati > Pseudomonadota > Betaproteobacteria > Burkholderiales > Sphaerotilaceae > Ideonella > Ideonella sp. sgz306126. The sequence continues at coordinate 919,085 of NZ_JBVYWP010000001.1, read as the reverse complement.
GTTCATCGTAGAGGTGCGTCATCGCCGGCAGGCCCGAGGGCTTGACCTGGAACCGCTCGGGGCCTTTCTCCAGCATGCGCTCGTAGGTGCCGCGCAGCATCTCGTGTTCGCGTGGCGGCAGCTTGCCCAGCTTCTGCTCGACATCGCCCGGGTGGAACACGGCCCGCATGCGGGCGATCGGGATGCGGCCCCCCGGGGCCATGGACATGAGCTCATGAGAAGCAGACATCGGACCTCCATCCAAGCCGGCGCCGGAGGGAATTCCGGCAGCCTCATTGCAGCAAACACCGCACGGCCCCGGCGGCGCGAAGAGACGGGCAAACCGAGGTCAGATCAAGCGTAGCAAATCGCGGGCCCGGAGGCGGCCCGCCGGCTCACTTGACCCAGGTGTTGAGCTGGATGATGGGCAGCATCACCGACAGCACGATCAGCATCACGACCATCCCCATCACCACGATCAGCAGCGGCTCCAGCAAGGTGGCCATCGCCATCGCCCGCCGCTGGACCTCGCCGCTGAGCTGGCGCGCGGCGCGCTCGAGCATCAGCGGCAGCTGGCCGGTCTGCTCGCCCAGCCGGCTGAACATCGCCAGCAGGCCCGGGAAACGCTTCTTGGCCGCCAACGCCGAGGCCAGCGGGGCGCCCTCGCGCACCTGGACCAGCGCGGCCAGCGCATCGGCACGCATCGCGCGGTTGCCCAGCGTCTCGGCCGCCGCCTGCAACGCCTTCAGGATGGGCACGCCGGCCCCCGCGAGCATCGCCAGCGTGCCGGCGAACCGCGCGGCGTTGTAGCCGCGGGTCAAGCGGCCCACCAGCGGCAGATTCAGCAGGCTGGCGTCGAAGCGCTCGCGGAACGCCTCGTTGCGCAGCGCATAGCCCAGGCCGGCGCCGGCCGCGACCAGCAGGGCCGCCAGGATCAGGCCGTAGCTGCGCACCAGGCCGCTGAACCCCAGCATCGCCACCGTCAGCCAGGGCAGCGCGTGCTTGCTGCTCGCGAACACGCTGGCCACCTGAGGCACGACGTAGGTGACGAGGAAGGTCACGATCACCACCGCGATCAGCGAGACGATGGCGGGATACAGCATCGCGCCGATCAGCTTGGCCTTCAGACCCTGGCGCTCTTCGAGGTCGTCGGCCAGGCGTTCGAGCACCGGGCCGAGCGCACCGCTCTGCTCGCCGGCGGCCACCACCGCGCGGTAGACGTCGTCGAAATCCTTGGGGCAGGACACCAGCGCCCGGGCGAACGGACTGCCGGCGTTGACCTCGCTGCGCAGGTGGGCCACCAGCTCGCTGTGCCTGGGGTCCTCGGCCTCGTCGGCCAGCGCGGTCAGCGCGCGCTCCAGCGGCAGGCCCGAGCCGACCAAGCCGGCCAGCTGGCGTGTCCACACGGTCAACCCCGACGCGCTGAAGACGCGGCGCTTGAACTTCACCTGGCCGTCCGCCGCGGTGTCCTTCGAGCCCACCGCGGTCACGGTCAGCGGCACCAAGTCGCTGTCGCGCACCAGCGCCCGTGCCGCCTTGACGTTGTCCGCCTCGATCAGCCCGCCGACCGTCTTGCCGGCCGCATCCAGGGCTTCGTATTTATAGGCCGGCATGCAATATCACGCTCACTCGCGAGTGACCCGGACCACTTCTTCCATCGAGGTGATGCCCTCGTGGACCAGCCGCTCGCCGGCCTCGCGCATCGGGCGCAGGCCGCGGCGGGTGGCCGCGGCGACGATTTCACCCTCGCTGGCACGGCTGTGGATCAGCGCCTGCACGGCGTCGTCCACCACCATCAATTCGTAGACGCCGGTGCGGCCCTTGTAGCCGGTGTGGCTGCATTCGGCGCAGCCCACCGGATGCCAGCGCGGCTCACCGCGTTCGTCGTCGCCTCGCTTCTTGCAATGCGGGCACAGCTTTCGCACCAGCCGCTGTGCCAGCACGCCCAGCAGGCTGGAGCTGAGCAGGAAGGGTTCGACGCCCATGTCGATCAGCCGCGCGACGGTGGACGGGGCGTCGTTGGTGTGCACCGTGGCCAGCACCAGATGGCCGGTGAGCGAGGCCTGGATCGCGATCTGCGCGGTCTCGCCATCGCGGATCTCGCCCACCATGATCACGTCCGGGTCCTGGCGCAGGAAGGCGCGCAAGGCCTTGGCGAACGTCAGGTCGATCTTCGGATTGACCTGGGTTTGGCTGATGCCCGGCAGCTCGTATTCGACCGGGTCCTCGACCGTCAGGATGTTGGTGGTGGCGGTGTCGAGCCGGCCCAGCGAGGCGTACAGCGTGGTGGTCTTGCCCGAGCCGGTCGGACCGGTGACCAGCACGATGCCGTGCGGCTGGTGCACCAGCGCATCGAAGGCCTGCAGCACCTCGCCGTCCATGCCCAGGCCTTCCAGCGTGAAGCGCGATTCGCTCTTGTCGAGCAGGCGCAGCACGGCGCGCTCGCCATGCGCGCTGGGCAGGGTCGAGACCCGCACGTCGATCGCCCGGCCGCCAATGCGCAGGCTGATGCGGCCGTCCTGCGGCAGGCGCTTCTCGGCGATGTCGAGCTCGGCCATGATCTTCAGGCGGCTGATCAGCGCCGCGTGCAGCGCCTTGTTCGGCTGCACCACCTCGCGCAGCGTGCCGTCGACCCGGAAACGAACCGACGAGCTGCGCTCGTAGGGTTCGATGTGGATGTCGCTCGCGCCGTCCTTGGCCGCCTGCGTCAGCAAGGCGTTGAGCATGCGGATGATGGGGGCGTCGTTGGCCGCTTCGAGCAGGTCCTCGACGGCCGGCAGCTCCTGCATCATGCGCGACAGGTCGACGGCGCTCTCGACTTCGCCCACCACCGCGGCGGCGCTGGCCTCGCCGCCGGCATAGGCCGCCGAGAGGCGATCGGCCAGCGCGGCGGGGGCCTCGGTCTCGAAATGGTCCACGGCATACAGCCGCAGCACCTCGGTGAGCGCGCTGCGCGGCGTGGTGTCGGCCAGGCGCAGGGTCAGCTGCCGGCCGTCGTCCTCGAGCAGCAGGGTGTTGGCCTTGGCGAAGGCGTAGGGCAGGGGATGCCGGGGGCCCATGGTGTGGCGTCTTCCGCGGATGGAGTTCAGTGGCCGCCGGCGGCGGAGGCCGGCGCAGCAGGCGGCATCGGCGTCACCGGTCGGCCGTTCTGCAGCGGCGGCAGCACCGCCGACTCGTTGATCGGCGTGAGCCGGCTGGGCTCGGGCTGGCTGTTCTGCTGCAGCGCGCGGATCGCCTCGTAGCGGTCCATCACCAACTGGTCGGAGGCCTGCTGGTCGCGGATCACGACCGGCCGCAGGAACACCATCAGATCGGTCTTGACCCGGGTCCGCGTGTTGTTGCGGAACAGGTTGCCGATCAGCGGCAGGCTGGACAGGCCCGGCACCTGGCCGTCGCTGTCCGAATATTCATCCTTCATCAGCCCGCCCAGCACCATCATCTGGCCATCGTTGACGACCACGGTGGTCTCGACCGAGCTCTTGTCGGTGATCAGCCCCGCCGTGGTGTTCTGGTTGACCGACGAGTTTTCCTGGTAGATCGTCATGCGCACGGTGTTGCCCTCGCCGACCTGGCTCTTGATGCGCAGCGTCAGGCCCACGTCCTTGCGTTCGATGGTCTGGAACGGGTTGGTGGCGCCGGTGCCCGAGCCGGTGTTGGTGTACGAGCCGGTGATGAACGGCACGTTCTGGCCGACCACGATCTTGGCCTCCTCGCCGTCCAGCGCGACCAGGTTGGGTGTCGACAGCACGTTCGCCCCGGCCTTGGTCTGCAGGAAATTCGCCAGGGCGCCCAGCGTGTAGATGCCGTTGATCTTGGTGATCAGCCCGACGTTCAGGCCCTGGCCCGGCACGGTCACCGAGGTGCCGGAACTGGTCGAGGTGGCGCCGCCGGCCAGCGACAGGTTGATGATGTTGTTGCCGCCGGTGCCGAAGTTGGTGCCGATCGCGAGGCCGGTGGTCTTGGAATTGTTGGCCAGCAAATCCTGCCACTGGATGCCGAAATCGGCCTCCTTCGACGCGTCGACCTTGACGATCATCGACTCGACATAGATCTGCGCACGGCGCTGGTCGAGCTGGTCGATCACCTCGCGCAACTGACGGTAGACCGGCTCGGGCGCCGAGATGATCAGCGAGTTGGTCGACGGGTCGGCCTGGATCTGGCCGCCGGTGGACGGTTGCGGCGAGGCCGCCACGGGCGTGGTGGCGGCGGCGCTGGCGGTCCCGGTGCCCGACGCGGCGGCATTGCCGCCGGCGGCACCGGCCTGCCCGAGCAGGCTGCCGCTGGCCGACAGGCCGCTGCCCCCCGTGCGCGCGTTGCCGATGCTGCCGGCCGCCGTACTGCTGCTGCCGCCGCCGGCCAGCGCGGCACGCAGCACCTCGGCGAGCTTGGTGGCGTCGGCGTTCTTGAGGTAGACGACCCAGATGTTGCCGGCGGGGCCGCCGCCGGGCGTGGGTTGGTCGAGCTGGTCGATCAGTTGGCGCACCGCGGCCATCCGGGCCGGATTGGCCGCGCGCACGATCAGCGAGTTGCTGCGCGGCTCGATCAGCACCGTGGTGCCGGTGGACTGCAGCGCCACCGCGCCCGGCGCGCCGAGGGTCGGGCCGTTGTCGGCGAGCTTCTGCACCAGCGGGGCGAGGTCGGACGCCACCGCATGCTTCAGGCGCACCACCGCCACCTCGGACGCCGCGGGCTGGTCGAGCGCGGCGATGATCTTGCCCAGGCGTTGCAGGTTGTCGGCGTAGTCGGTGATCACCAGCGTGCTGCTGCTGGCGTTGGCGTTGATCGTGTTGTTGGCGCTGATCAGCGGCCGCAGCACCGGCACCAGGTTGTTCGGGTTCTCGTGGTCCAGGTGGAAGATCTGGGTCAGGATCTGGTCGCCGCGCGCCGACGGCGCGCCCACCGACACCGTGCCCGCCTGCAGCTTGGCCTCGGCTTCGGGTACCACCTTCAGCAGGCCCGCGTTCTCGACCACGGTGAAGCCCAGGCCGCGCAGTGCCGCCAGGTAGTTGCGCCAGGCCTCCTGGGGCGGCAGCGCCTTGTCGCTGGTGATCGTGAGCTGGCCTTTGACGCGTGGGTCGACGATGATCTGGCGATCCAGCATGGCCGCGATCGCCCGCGAGACCATCTCGATGTCGGCGTTGACGAAATTCAGCGTCACCGGCGCGCGCGCATGCGTCGAGGGCATCGGCATCTCGGTCTCGGCCGCGCGCGGCGCGCCGTGAAGCCCGAGCAGCAGCGCCAGCAGCAGCGGCGCTGCAGGCCGGGCCGAGGGGGTCGGCCGAGCGGGGCGAGAGGAAGTGGCGTGCAAAGTCATGGTCACCCGATCGAAATGCGGGCCAGGGCGCCGTTGCGCTGGCCGATGATGTTCAGCAGATTGTTCAGCGGCGCCTCGAAACCCGGCGCCGCCTGGGCCTGGCCTTCGAAGTGCCCGCCGTTGGTCCCGATCTGCCCGTTGCCGCTGAGTTGCAGCGCGCCGGACAGGGTGCTGAGCTGCACTTGCAGCGCGCTGTCGCCGCGCGGCGACAGGCTGAGGCGATAGCTGCCCAGCGGCTCGACCGTCGTCAGACGCGACGACATCTGCTGCAGGTCCAGCCAGGCCTGCCCATGCAGCTGCCAGCGGCCCTGCGCCTCGTCCAGGCTCAGCGCGCGCGCCGTCAAGGTCAGCGAACCGCTGGGGCGCAAGGTGTTCAGCGGCGCGCCCAGCCCTTCCAGCCAAGCGGCCGGCCACTGCCCCACGACGTCGGTGTCCGTCTGAAGCTGCCATTGCTGGGCGCCCCAGCGCGGACGCCAGGTCAGCGTCGGCGTGCCCTTCAGGCAGCAGGCCTGGGTCAGGCCGAGGCGAAGGCCGCCCCAGAAGGGTCGCAGCGTCCACTGCAGCCGCGAAGGCAGCACCGCGGCGTCGCGCGGACCGCCGCTCAGCACCAGCAGCGCGCTGCCCTGCCACACCGTGCCCGCCGGCTCGGCCAGCAGCAGCCGGCCCTGGGTGGCCTGGGTCACCGCGCGCGCAAGCCACGCTGCCGGCGCGAAGGCGAACAGGGCCAGCGCAGCGCCGACCACCAGGCCTGCGGCGCCCCAGCGTACCGAACCGGTCGGCGTGCGGGCCCCCTTCTTGCCCGTGGGCGGGCGAGCGGCCGAGGCCCGCACCAGCGAGAGCGTCGGTTTCATGCTCATTCGCCGCCGCCCGCCAGGCTGACCACCACCTGGCCGCTCAAGCTGCTGCCGTTGCGGCTGAGCTGGAGATCGATGGGGCGGGCGCGCGCGCCGCTGCGGACTTCGGCCAGCCAGGCGCTGAACGGTTGCGCATCGACGCCGGTCAGCGTCAGCGTGGCGCGGTCGCCCTGCACCTGCAACCTGGCCTTGCTGCCGAGACGGTCGGTGGCGGCCTTCAAGGCCTGTGCCGATTGCTCTGCGCTCACCGGCGGCAAGGCGCCGAGTTCGTGGGCTTCGGCCGCCAGCCCTTTCATTTGCAGGATCTGCGCCTCGACAGCCTCGCGTTCGCCCGGCACCTCTTTCCAGGTGCGCCAGGCGGGTCGCACGCCGACGGCCCACACCAGCAACAGCGACAGCGCGAGTGCCGCTGCGATGACGGCCTGGCGTTCGCGTTGCGACAACCCGTTCCAGTAGGGTCGCAGGGCTTGCATCAACGGGTTCATCGGGGCTCTCCGGCGCCGCCGGGCGCCCGTCGGCTGATCACCAGGCGCCCCGCGGCGGATTCGGCGTCCAGCCCCTGCACCTGCAGCGCGTTGCGCAAGGCCTGGACCTCGGCCGGGGTCCAGCCGGCGCTGCCCAGGGTCAGGCGGCCGGGTTCGAACTTGATCGAGTCGGCCGGCCCGCGCGAGGCCGGCCAGGCCGATGCGACCGCCGACAGCATCGGCTCCAGGTCGCCTTCACCGGGCTGACCGGCGGCGGCACGCAGGCGCTCGACTTCCTTTTGCATCTGCGCCGGCGCGTCGATCACCGCCCGCACCTTCGGAAAGCTCGTCTGCAACACGCTGACGAGGCTGCGCTTTTGCGCCTCCAGGGCCTGGCGCTGCTGCCAGGCCCAGGCGTTGAGCCCGACCAGGTTCACCAACAGCAGGGCTGCCAGGCCGTAGCGCACCGGGCGCCAGGCCCGGTCGCGCAGCAAGCGCTGCAGCAGGTCGCGTGCGATGCGGCTGCCGCGGCGCTGCGGGCTGAGGTCGAACTGGCGCAGATTCCAGTCGCTGCGCGCCGCCGCCAGCAGGAAATCGGCCGGCGACAGCGCGGCCACGGTGTCGCCGGCCAGGCTGGCGGCCTCGCTGGCGCAGTCGGGCGTGGCCGACCAGCGCACCGCGCGGCCGGCCTGCCGGCGTTCCAGCAGGCTGCGGGCACCGCCGCCGGCCAGCGGCAGGCACAGCGGCCCGTGCTCGTCGCGCCAGGCGAGCTGGCTGCCGCCGCCGTCGCCCGGGTTGAAGACGTGGGCGGCGGGCGTGTCGTCCGGCGCCCAGGCCGGCACCAACCGGTCCACTGACAGCCCGGTGGCCTCCAGCGCGTCGATCTGCGCCTTGAGCCACGGCCGGGCCGCCGCCGCCACCCAGCCGGCTTCGCCGGCCTTCCAGTTCGGCGCGACGGCCAGGTGAAGATCGGCTTCGTCGTCGAGCAGCGATTCCTCCAGCACGCCGGCCAGGGCCGCGCGCAGGCGATTGGCCGGGGCTTTGGGGGCGGTCAGGCGGTGCCAGGCGAGATCGCCCGGCGCCAGCACCGCGATCGTCGTCTGCGCGCGGGGCAGCAGGGCGGCCGTCTGGCGACCCTGGCGGTTCACCTGCACCCCGTCGGCACTGAGGACGTAGTTCAGCTCGGTCGAGTCCGGCGCGACGCGCGCCGGCATCTGCTGGGCGGTGAGCCGTGGCGGCGACGGCAGCTGAACAATCAATAAGGACATGGACAGGGCAGGCCAGGTTGTCGGCAGGGGAGCAATGACTTCAGGCTCCCGGCGGCAAGGCCGGGTTGTATCTCATTATGGTGGCCGCCATGTCGGCCCACGGCGGCGGCGCTCATGATTCTGGGGGCAGGGTCTCGCGCCACATCACCTGCACGTCCTGACCCCGGCGTTGGACCAGGGTCAGCTCGCGCAGCACGAAATCGTCGTAGCGGAGTTCGCCCAGGATGTCGAAAAAGCTCGAATTGACCCCCAGCAGGCGGGGGTCGACGCTCAGGTTCTTGGGCAGGTAGGCGGAGGCTGCGGCGACGCGCGCGAGGCCACCGTTCAGGCGGGCCTGCATCAGGCGCTCGGCGCTGGCGCGGTCCAGGCCGTCGATCGAGGCCATCAGCACCTCGGGCGGGGCGGTGTTGATGTTGACCGGCGTCTCCGCGGGCAGGATGGTCACGAAGGGTTTCAGGCGGTCGATCTGCTGCGGGTCCAGGCCCAGCCAGGCCAGGTCGCTCAGCCGCTGCGGTGCCAGCGGCGAATCCGGCGAGACCTTCTGGTTGGCATCGAGCTGGTTCTCGGCCTTGTCGGCGCCACGCATGCCGTCGGCGATGCGCGGCGCCAGGTCGCTGGGCAGGCCCAGGATCTGGGTCAACCGCTGCAGCACCCTGAACTGCAGCATCGCGACCTCCGGGTCGTCGTCGAGCAGGTTGCGCAGGTTGTAGCGAGCCTGCGCGTCGCTGATCTGGCCCGACAGAAAGGCGTCCAGCGTCACGTCGGTGCTGTTGTTGCGGTCGGCGGCGAGGAATTCGGAGAGCTTCACGTCCTTGAGCGGCGTCGCCCAGACCTCGTCGAGCGAATCGATGTTGGCATGCTTGGTGTCCTGGGCATCGGTGCGCAGGATCAGGCGGGCCCAGTCGACCGCGCCCTGCACCAGCCAGGCGGCCTGCGTGCGGGCGCGCTCCGCGCTCTCGACCTCGATCGCCTGCCATTGCTGCCAGACCATGCCGGCCGACAAGGTGGCCACCAGAGCCACGATCAGCATCGCCAGCAACAGGGCGGCGCCGCGTTGCGCAGGGCGCGAAGGGCGTCTCATGGCGTCAGCAGCAGGTCGCGGGTCAGCGTGCCGCCGGGCAGGCCCAGCACGAGCCGCACGCCCTTGGGCAAGGCGTCGTGATCGGTGCCGGGCGTGGCCGACGAGGCCGACGACGCGGCCGGTGCCGCGGTGGCGGGGCCGACGTTGCCGGTCGACTGGGCGTTGGACCATGCGTTGTCGCCGACCTGGAAGTAATAGACCTGCAGGCTGGACACGCCGTCGAGCATGGCCAGCGCGTCGGCGCTGATGGCCGACCACTGCTGGCCGCGCAGCCACCATTGCTGCAGGTCCTGCACCCGCGTCACCGGCGGCGAGGCCCAGCGCCACAGCTGGTTGCCCTGCCGGGTCCAGACCACGTATTCCATGCCCTGGGGGCTGCGCCGGCTCAGCCGCAACGAGCCGCCATCGAAGCTCAGCGGCGGCACGGCGGGCGTGTCCTGGACCTGCTGCAGATCGTCCTGCCATTGGGCCAGCACGGTGTCCAGGCGCAGCACGCGCTCGGTGTTCTCGCGGGCGCCATCGCGGGTGCGGGCGAGCGCGTCGACGCCGCGCCAGGCCATCAGTGCCAGGACCGACATGATGAACATCGCCACCAGCACCTCGACCAGCGTGAAGCCGCGCGGTGCTGTCGACGGACGCCGGCGGGACCGCATCTCAATACCTCGGCACGATCACCGACAGGCGCAGCAGCGGCGTCGCGTCCTCGGTCGCGACCGACAGGTCGACGATCCGGAAGCTCGGGTTGAACGACGCCCGCACCGTTTGGGTCAGGCGGAATCGGCTGCCGAGCTCGGTGCATTCCGAGTTGGCTTCGCCGACGTCGGGAAAGACCTTGGCCAGACGCAGATTGGCGAGCTGGTTCTCGGCGCACCACTGGCCCAGCGTGACGTTGGAGAGCCGCTGCGCGTTGTTCAGCAGGGCGCCGCCGGCACGGCTGCCGGCGGCCAGCACCACCGCGACGATGGCCACCGCCACCAGCACCTCGACCAGCGTGAATCCCGGGCTCAGGAGGCGGCGCATGGCGTCACTGCACCGCGGTGGCGGCGCCGCTGTCGAGCACCGCGAACGGTGCCAGGCCATCGGTGGCGAGCACCAACTGGCGATCTTCGAGGTGCAGCACCACGCGCTGCGCGCCGATCACTGGCTCGGGCCCCAGGCGCACCACCGGTGCGCCGATCACCTCGGCCCGGGTGCGGTCGTCGAGCCAGGCCGACGGCAGGCCCGCGTCGGACGACAGTCCGCTGAACTCGAAGCCGGTGCCGTTCGGCCCCGCGGGGTGCCACAGCACTTCCTGGCCGGTGGCGCGAGAGCGCGCCCGGGCCCCTTCGAACAAGGCCGACAGCCGCACCGCCTCTTCATCGAGCTGGCTGGCATCGCGATCGCGCAGCGACAGCGTCACCAGCGCGACGGCGATCGCCAGCAAGGCCATCACCACCATCAGCTCCAGCAGCGTGAAGCCGGCAGGCGTCGCGCCCAGTGGCCGGCGGCCGGGGTTACTGCCAGGAGCCAATATCGGCGTCCTTGCCCTCGCCCCCGGGCTGGCCGTCGGCGCCGTAGCTGAACACGTCGATCTCGCCCTTCACGCCCGGGTTCGCGTACTGATAGTCGTGACCCCACGGGTCCTTGGGCAGCTTGTCGAGGTAGGTCTTCCAGTTCGGCGGGATCGGCTCGGTGGTGGGGCGCGTCACCAGCGCCTGCAGGCCCTGTTCGGCAGTCGGATAGCGCTGGTTGTCGAGCTTGTAGAGCTTGAGCGCCTGCATCAGGTTACCCACATCGGTGCGTGCCGCGGTGACTCGGGCGTCGTCGGCACGTTCGAGCACGTTGGGCACGATCAGCGCCGCCAGCACGCCGATGATCACCAGGACCACCATCAACTCGATCAGCGTGAAGCCGCGACGACGGGGCGCCGGGCGGGTGCGGTGGAGCAGGGGGGCAGTCGTCATGATGGTGGGGGGTGCGGCGTGTGCGGGCCTCGAAGTGGCTGCATCATAATCGTCGGATGCGGACCAAATTGTTAAGCTTCGGGCTGTGGGCCGTGGTGTCGGCCAGCCTGTTGTTCTGGGGATTGAGGCTGGCCGCGCCACGCCCGGGTCTGCCGGCGCAGGCGCACTTGCCGATGCGCCACGTGGCGATGGGCGGCGACCTGGGGCGCTTGCTGGGTGCCGCCGCCCCGGCCGACGCCGAGGAGGACGCACCGAGCTCAGACGAACGCTACCACCTGCTGGGCGTGGTGGCGCCGCGCGGCGCGGGCACCTCGCCGCAGGGGGTGGCCCTGATCGCGGTGGGCGACCAGCCGGCGAAGGCCTGGCGCACCGGCGCCGTGGTGGAGGGCGACACGGTGCTGCTGTCGGTCTCCAAGCGCTCGGTGCAGTTGGGCCCGCGCGGCGGTGCCCCGACCATCGAACTGAGTCTGCCCGACCCGGCCACGGCCAATCGCTCCGCGCCGGCGTTGCCGGTCGCGCGGGTCAGCCCGCCGCCGGGCGGGGTCTTGTTCGGCGCGGTGCAGAACCGCCCGCTGGGCTTGGGCGGCGGCGTGCTGCCGTTGCGGCCGCAGGCCGGGTTGCGCCCCGAGGCGGCCAGCCAGCCTGCGGGCAACGACGGCGACAGCGACGAATAGCGTCGGCCCGGCGCAGCGGCGTCAGCCGCGCCCGGTCGGCCGCGGCGAGGCGCTGCGCAGCAGGCGCTGCTGAAGCGCCGGCAGCAGCGCCTGGGCGGCCTCGTAGCCGGCCTGGATCATTTCGCGCCGGGCACTGAAATCGGTGCTGGCGAACCGGCCGGTGTCGGGGCGGATCAGCAGGTCGGCGCTGCGACCCTCCTGGTCGGCCAGGGCGCGGCCCATGATCTCGAACGACTGCAGGACGACGTCGTACAGCCCGAGGAGGCTGGAGCGCTGGGGGCGCGCGGCGACGTCGACCGCGATCACCAGGTCGCAGCCCAGCTGCCGGGCCGAGCCCACGGGCAGCGGCGATACCAGGCCGCCGTCCACCAGTTCGCGGCCGTTCAAGTCCTTGGGCACGAACACGCCCGGGATGCTGCACGAGGCCCGCACGGCATCGGCCACCGGACCCTGGCGCAGCAGCGCCAGCTCGCCGGTCTTGAGGTCGGTCGCAACGGCCGCGAAACGGGTGCGCAGGGTTTCGATCCGGGCCGACTTGAGTCGTTCGTCGACGACCCGTGCGAGCGCATCGCCGGCCAGCATCCCCCGCTGGCCGGAGCTGGTGAAATCGGCCATGTCGGCCTCGCGCACCTGCAGCGCGAAGCTTTCGATCTGCCAGGGCGTCCAGCCCGCCGCGTAGAAGGCGCCGACCAGTGCGCCGGCGCTGGTGCCGGCCACGACCTCCGGCCGGATGCCGGCCTGGTCCAGCGCCTTCAGCACGCCGATGTGCGCGAAACCGCGCGCCGAGCCGCCACCCAGCGCCAGGCCGATGCGAGGCCGCGACGGTGGCGGCCGGAGAGGCTCGCGCGGGTGGGGGACTGCCGCGGACGTTGCAGGCGACGTGGCCCATCCGCCGATCGTGCCTGCTGCGCCCAGCAGCCAGCCGCGGCGTGCCAGCGACGCCCGCTCGGCGGGGCCGTTCACGGTTGCGACGCCGCGCCGGCGACCGGCTTGACCAGTCCGCGCTCGATCAGGCCCTTGAGCTTGGCCCACGCCGATTCGAACGCGCCGCTGGGCTCGCCCGAGGTCAGTGCAGCGACCTTTTCGTCCAGCACGATCAGTTCGACCCGCCGGTTCAGGCGCTTGCCTTCCTCGGTGGCGTTCGAAGCCACCGGCCGGTTGAACGAAAAGCCTTCGGTCTGCATGCGTTGCGGCGCGACGCCGCGGCTGGCCAGGGCCTGTGCCACGGCCTGCGCGCGGGCCAGCGACAAGGCCTGGTTCAGCTCCGCGCTGCCATCGGCGTCGGTGTGTCCCTCGACCGAGATCCGCTTGCCGGTCTTGTGGGTCAGCAGGAACGCGACCCGGTCCAGGTAGGGGCCGGCGGCTTCGGTGTTGAACAGCGCCTGGCCGCTCTCGAACAGCACCGTGGCGGGCAGCACGATCTGCACGCCGCGGTCCAATTGCTCGATCTGCAGCACCGGTCCGCGGTAGGGCGCTGGCGCGGGGGGCTTGGGCGTGGCGCAGGCCAGCAGCAGCAGCAGCGGCAGGGTGGCGATCGCCAGGCGGCGGGATATCGGGGTCAAGGTCATGAGCGAGGCCTCGGCGGGCGAGGCGTTGTCGGGTGAGCGCGGATGCTATCGAGCGCTCGCGCACGACGCCTCACCGTCCGGCACCGGACGGTGAGCTCGTTCACGTTCATCGTGCCCGGCGTCGCGCCGACGACGCAGGCGCGCCGGCTTTCGCACACGGCCAGGGAGGTGGCTCAGGCGCCCGAGAACAGCGCGGCGTGCTGCTCGCGCAGCAGGTTCTTCTGCACCTTGCCCATCGTGTTGCGCGGCAATTCGGCCACCACGAAGACCTGCTTGGGGACCTTGAAGTTGGCGATCCGCTGCTTGAGCGCCGCAGCCACCGCGTCGGCCGTCAGTGCGGCGCCTTCGCGCGGCACCACGACGGCCACCACGCCTTCGCCGAAATCGGGGTGCGGCACGCCGATGACGGCGCTCTCGGCGACGCCGGGCAGGTCGTTGATCGTCGCCTCCACTTCGGCCGGGTAGACGTTGTAGCCGCCGGTGATGATCAGGTCCTTGCTTCGGCCGACGATGGTCACATAGCCCGCCGCATCGACGATGCCGACGTCGCCGGTCTTGAACCAGCCGTCGGCGGTGAACTCCTCGCGGGTCTTCTCGGGCATGCGCCAGTAGCCGTGGAAGACGTTCGGGCCGCGCACCTGGATGCCGCCGATCTCGCCGGCCGGCAGCGCCTGGCCGGCGTCGTCCTGGACCCGCACGGCCACGCCGGGCAGCGCGAATCCGACGGTGCCGCCGCGGCGCGCGCCGTCCTCGGGGCGGCAGGGGTTGCTGGTCAGCATCACGGTCTCGCTCATGCCGTAGCGTTCGAGAATGGTGTGGCCGGTGCGCTGTTGCCATGCCGTGAAGGTGTCCAGCAGCAACGGCGCGGAGCCGCTGACGAACAGACGCATGCGGCGGCAGGCTTCGCGCGTCAGACCGGCCTCGGCCAGCAAGCGCACGTAGAGCGTGGGAACCCCCATGAAGACCGTGGCTTCGGGCAGGCGGGCGACCACGGCCCGAGGATCGAACTTCGCGAACCAGATCATCTTGCTGCCGTTCAGCAGCGCACCGTGCGAGGCCACGAACAGGCCGTGGACATGGAAGATCGGCAACACGTGGATCAGCACGTCGCCGGGCTGCCAGGCCCAGTAGTTCTTCAGCACGCGGGCGTTGCTCAGCAGATTGCCATGGCTCAGCATCGCACCCTTGCTGCGCCCGGTGGTGCCGCTGGTGTAGAGAATCGCGGCCAGGTCGTCGGCCTGCTTGACGGCCGGGGTGTGGGCGTCGCCCTGGTAGGCGGCGCGGTCGAGCAGGCTGCCGCTGCGGTCGTCGTTGAGCGTGTAGACCTGGGCGCTGCCGGCCTTGAACGCGATCCGGCTGACCCAGGTGAAGTTCTTCGTCGTGGTCACCACCACGGCCGGCTCGGCGTTGCCGATGAAGTACTCGATCTCGGCTTCGCGGTAGGCGGTGTTCAGCGGCAGGTAGACGTGGCCGGCGCGCAGCACGGCCAGGTAGAGCATCAGCGCCTCGACGCTTTTCTCGGTCTGCACGGCCACGCGGCTGTGGGGCGGCAGGTCGAGCGAGTCGAGCAGATTGGCGATGCGTGCGCTGCCTCGCTCCAGGTCGCGCCAGGTGTAGTACAGCGGCGCGCCGGGGCCGTCGGCGGTCTCGATGGCTGTGGCATCGAGGTCGGCCGGGAAGGCGCTGCGCAAGGCGACGAACAGGTTCTCGTTGTTCATGATGTCAGGTGGGTGGAGTTCGAGGGGACGCGGCAGACCGCGGATCAGCGAAAGCGCGCCGGCCGCTTCTCGTTGAAGGCGGCGAGGCCTTCGCGGTGTTCGTCGGACGGTGCGTAGGCGTAGTGCGGTTCGCGCTCGGCGCGCTGGCTGGGCGCGCCCTGGGCGAAGCGGCGCAGCGCCTGCTTGTTCAGCCGCATGGCCTGCGGCGAGAGTTCGGCGATGCGGCGCGCCGCGGCCAGGGCTTCGGTGGCCACCGCGGTGTCGGGCACGACCCGCGTCACGAGGCCGCGCTCGCGGGCTTCGTCGGCGTCGAGCACGCGCGCTTCCAGCAGCAGTTCGCGCAAGACCGTTTCGCCGATCACGCGGGCGACGATCTCGATCTCGGCCGGCGCCATCGGAAAGCCGAGCCGGGCGATCGGCACGCCGAAGCGGCTGCCCTGGCCGCACAGGCGCAGGTCGCAGCAGGCGGCGATCTCCAGCCCGCCGCCGACGCAGGCGCCCTGGATCTGCGCGACCAGCGGCACATCGCAGGCCAGCAGGCTCCACAGCGCGGGGGCGACCAGATCTTCGTGGAACTGCGCCAAGGTCGTTGCGTCGAAGCGGAAATCGGGGAACTCGGCGATGTCGCCGCCGGCCACGAAGCTGGCGCCTTCTCCCTGGACGATCACGACGCGCGGCGGGGACGCGGCCGCCTGCAAGGCCTCGGCATGGGCGCGCAGCTCGCGCCACATGGCGGTGTCCAGCGCGTTGAGCTTGCCCGGGTTGGCGATGACGAGGCGGGCGATGCCCTGCTCATCGGCGGGTTCGAAGCGGATGTGTCCAGGCATCGGTGGGTGCGAGCGGCAGGGGTCAGATCAGCGCGGCGATCGCGCGGGCGTGGACCACGGTGCCGTGCACGAAGCGGTCGTGGCAGGTGTCGATGCGGGCCAGATCGTAGAGGTAGTTGACCATCAGGCCGGCCGACTGGCGCAAGCCCTTGACGGAGAGGTCGGCGCCGGGATTCAGACGTTCCAGCCGGGCGCCGTTGTCCAGGTGGAAGCGGGCGACCGGATCGCCCCCCGGCTGCGGCGAGACATGCACCAGATAGAACGCCGCCAGGCAGAGCAGTGCTTCGCGCGCCGCTGCGGGCAGCGCCGCGTGCGTGGCGGTGCGCGTCAGCGCGGTCCAGTCGCCGCCGACCGCGTCGTGCAAGGTGGCCCGCGCCGCCTGCACCCGGGCCGCCAGCGCAGGCTTGCGCTCGGGCGCCAGGTCTTCGGTGGTGCGGCTCAGCCACGCCATGAAGCCGGGGATCGGCGACAAGGTGCAAAAGGTCTTGAGCTGCGGCAATTCGGCCTTCAGGTGTTCGGCCACCCGCTTGATCAGGAAATTGCCCAGATTCACGCCCCGCAGGCCGGGCTGGCAGTTGCTGATCGAGTAGAAGACCGCCACCTTAAACTGATCGGGCGCGAGGGCGGCGGCGTGCTTGTCGATCAGCGGCGCGATCGCGTCGGCCATCTCCGGCACCAGCGCCACCTCGACGAAGATCAGCGGCTCCTGCGGCAGCTGCGGATGGAAGAACGCAAACATGCGGCGGTCCGGCAGCAGGCGCCGGCGCAGGTCGTCCCAGCCGTCCACCGCGTGCACGGCCTCGTGGTGGATGATCTGCTCCAGCAACTGGGCCGGCGAGTTCCAGTCGACCCGCCGCATCTCCAGGAAGCCGGGGTTGAACCAACTCGACAGCAGATGCCGCAGGTCGGCATCCACGGCTTTCCAGGCCGGCTTTTTCGCCAGGCGTTCGAGCAGGGCATGGCGCAGCCGCAGCAGCACGGCGGTGCCGCCGGGACTGCGGTTGATGCGCCGGAACAGCTCCTGCCGCGGCGGCTCGGCCGCCTGGGTCAGGCGGATCAGCGTGTCGGCTTCGGGCCGGGCGGCATAGGCCTGTGCGGCGGCCAGAACGTCGGCGGGTTGCGGCGAGAAGGCGCCGGCCTGCGCGTCGAAGAAGGCGTCGATCAGGCCTTCCTTCGGGTCGGCCGCCAGCGCCGCATCGAGCTGCGCCACCAGCTCGCCGGCGATCGCCAGGCTGCTCGCCTCGCCCCGTTGCGAGAGCAGGCGCCGGGATTCGCTGATCATGCCGCGCAGCACGCGGTCCTGACGCAGGCGGCGCGCCGCACCCTTCAACTCATTCAGCATGGCAGGGTTCCTCAGGAGGGATGGTCGCCAGCGCATCGAGCGCCTTGAGTGCTGCCAGCTGGGCCAGCAAATGGTCGTGCATGGCCTGCTGGGCACCGGCCGCGTCACGCTCGCGCATGGCGGCCATCAGCGCCCGGTGCTCGCCGATCGAGGTGGCCATGCGGCCAGGCAGGTTCAGCTGACGGCCGCGCATCAGGCGCATGAAGCGGCGCAGATCCGTGGTGCAGCGGTCCAGCCAGCGGTTGCCCGCCAACTGCTGGACGCGGCTGTGGAACACGTGGTTGGTGCGGTAGTAGCCGTCCACGTCCGGCGCTGCGGCGCAGCGTTCCAGCTCGTCGTGCAGGCGGCCCAGCTCGGCCAGCTCGGTGGCACTGGCCTTGAGCGTGGCCTCGCGGGCGCAACGGCCTTCCAACAGGGCCATCACCGGGAACAGCTCCTCGGCGTCGGCCTCGCTCAGCGCCACGACCTTGCAGCCGCGCTGCGGCACCAGTTCCACCAGGCCCTCGCCGGCCAACACCTTCAGCGCCTCGCGCAAGGGCGTGCGGCTGATCTGCCAGCGGTTGGCCAGCGCCTTCTCGTCGATCCAGGCGCCCGGTTCGAGCTGGCGCTCGAACATCATCGCGCGCAGCCTGGCGGCCACCTGATCGTGCATGGAAACCCCCCGCAGGGGACTGGCGTCAGCGCTCATGGGCGGTACTGTAATCTTGTAATTACGCAATTACAATGACCTGCCCTGAAGATTCCACCCCTTGCAGCCCGCTCTTCGGGCAAGCCCGGGGCCGGGGGCTGTCCGCGCTTCATACACTGGCGCCCTGATGCCCGTGATGCCCGTGATGCCCGTGATGCCCGTGATGCCCGATATCTTGCCGCGCGACGCCGATGAGGCGCTCAAGCTCGCCGCGCGCAGCATGTTCGACCTCTTCGCCCAGAGCGCGCAGGGCATGATGGTGGTCGATCGCCAACACCGCATCGTCTGGATCAGCGATGGCTACAAGCGCTTCCTGCCCGCGCTGGGCTTCGAGCGCGAGGCCGATTTCGTCGGCAAGCGGGTCGAGGAGGTGGTTCCCAACACCTTGATGGCCCAGGTGATCGAGAGCGGTCAGCCGATGCTGGTGGATTTGCTGACCAACAAGGCCGGCACCTTCCTGGTCAGCCGGCTGCCGCTGCGCGACGCCACCGGCCGGGTGATCGGCGCGCTCGGGCTGGTCCTGCTCGACCATCCCGAAACCACGATGCAGCCGCTGATGAGCAAGTTCCATCGGCTGCATCTGGAGCTGGAAGACGCCCGCCGCCAACTGGCGGCCGAGCAGGTGAAGAACCGGCGGCCCAAATACACCATCGCCAGCTTCATCGGCAGCAGCCCGGCGGTGGTGGAAGTCAAGCGCCAGGCCCGCCGCGTCGCCGGCAGCGATGCCACGGTGCTGCTGCTCGGCGAGACCGGCACCGGCAAGGAACTGATGGCGCAGGCGATCCATGCGGCCAGCCCGCGCGCGGCCCACCCCTTCGTCGGCGTCAACATCGCGGCGGTGCCCGACACCTTGCTCGAAGCCGAGTTCTTCGGCGTCGCCGCCGGCGCCTACACCGGTGCCGACAAGAAGGGGCGGCCGGGCAAGTTCAAGCTGGCCGACGGCGGCAGCTTGTTCCTGGACGAGATCGGCGACATGCCGCTGGCCCTGCAGGCCAAGCTCTTGCGGGTGCTGCAGGAGCAGGAGGTCGAGGCGCTGGGCAGCAACGCGGTCGAGACGCTGAACGTGCGGGTGATCGCGGCCACCAGCCGCGACCTGGCCGCCATGGTGGCCGATGGCCGCTTCCGTGCCGACCTCTACTACCGCCTCAACGTGCTGCCGATCCGGCTGCCGGCGCTGCGCGAGCGCCTGGCCGACCTGGACGCGCTGGCCGACCATTTGCTGGACGACATCGCGCGCCGCAGCAGCATGGCGCCCCGGTCGCTCAGCGCCGACGCGCTGGACCTGCTCGCCCGCCAGCGCTGGCCCGGCAACATCCGCGAGCTGCGCAATGTGCTGGAACAGGCCAGCCTGATGAGCGACGACCTGGTGTTGACGGCGCGCCACTTTGACCGCCTGCCGGGCTGGGAGGCGATCACCGCCTTGTCGACGCAGGCCGGCGCGACGAACCCGGGGGACCCGCCGGCCGACCCGGGCGCGCCCTGGTCGGCGCCGCCCGAGCCTGGCTGCGTCAAGTCCTTGCCCCAGGCCGTGGCCGAACTGGAGGCTGCCACCATCCGCGCCGCGTTGCAGGCCACCGGCGGCAACAAGCTGGCCGCTTCTCGCCGCTTGGGCATCGCGCGGGCGACTCTGTACGAGAAGCTGGCCCAGTTGGCCGCGCAAGCCGACGGTTCGTCGGCCTGACGCGCCGGCCGACCGCCTCGTCCGCTGTGCGCGAAACTCCCTCCACTCCTCCAATTTTTCATCATGACCTCAGCGCTGCTCATCATCGATCTCCAGCAAGGCCTTTGCAGCGGCGAGGAGGCCGCCCACGACATCGCCAACGTGCTGGCCCGCATCAACCGTCTGGCGGATCGTGCGCGGCAGGCCGAGGTGCCGGTGCTGCTGATCCAGCACGAGGAAGCCGACGGCCCGCTGCTGCGCGGTTCCGCCGCCTGGCAACTGGCTGACGGGCTGGTCGTCCGCGAGACCGACTTGCGCATCGCCAAGTCCACCCCGAATTCCTTCCACGGCACTGCGTTGAAATCCTTGCTGGACGAGCGCGGGGTCGATGCCCTGGTGATCTGCGGGTTGCAGACCCAGTTCTGCGTCGATACCACGGTGCGTCAGGCCCTGGCGCTGGGCTACGCCGTGGTGCTGGCCTCGGACGCGCACTCCACGCCCGGCAGCCCTGGCCTCAGCCCGCAGCAAGTCATCACCCACCACAACCAGACCCTGCGCTGGTTGACCAGCTTCGGGCCGACGGTGTCGCTGACCCCGGCGGACGAGGTGCGCTTCGGGGGCTGAGCGCGGGTCGGGCCGCTGGCGCCGATTGTCTGACGGGCGGACATCCGCCGGCCCCGAGTGTCGGTTGTCTCGGCGGTGTGTCCGGTGATTGGACGGCCACAAGACGAATGCGGGCAGCGCGCCGGCTGCGAAACGCCGCATGCCGTGTCGCGAACCCTGGTGCGGCCCCTGCCGGGGGCGGCTTTCGGCCTGGGACTTACCCGCGGTTCGACGGATTCGGCACAGGCATTGCGGAGAAGCGGTCCATCACAACCCGATGGATCTTGGAGACGTCATGAGCCACCGTCGTACTGCTGCCCTTGCTTCCCCCCTCCCTGTTGCCAGCCGTCGCCAGGCGCTGGCGGCGTCGGTGTCGCTGCTGGCGCTGGCTGCCGCGGGCGTGCTGACGCCGGGCGCGGCGGCCGCGGCGGCGGGTGAAATCCGCATCGCCCACATCCACAGCCTCACCGGCCCGCTGGAGGCCTACGGCAAGCAGACCTCGGTCGGCTTCAACCTCGGCCTGGAGTACGCCACCGGCGGCACGATGATGGTGGCGGGCAAGAAGTTGGTGGTGATCGAGAAGGACGACCAGGGCAAGCCCGATCTGGGCAAGAGCCTGCTCGAAGCCGCCTACGGCGATGACAAGGCGGACATCGCCGTCGGACCGACCTCGTCCGGCGTCGCGTTGGCGATGCTGCCGGTGGCGGCCGAGTACAAGAAGATCCTGCTGGTGGAGCCGGCCGTGGCCGATTCGATCACCGGGTCGAAGTGGAACAAGTACATCTTCCGCACCGGTCGCAATTCGTCGCAGGACGCGATTGCCAACGCGGCGGCGCTGGATCATCCCGGCGTCAGCGTCGCGACGCTGGCCCAGGACTACGCCTTCGGACGCGACGGCGTCAAGGCCTTCAAGGACGCGCTCAAGCAGGCCCGGATCGTCCACGAGGAATACCTGCCGCCGGCCACCACCGATTTCACCGCCGGCATCCAGCGCCTGGTCGATGCGCTGAAGGACAAGCCGGGCCACAAGGTGATCGAGGTGGTGTGGGCCGGGGCCAACCCGCCCTATGCCGCGCTGGCTGCGCTGGACCTGAAGAAGCGCTTCGGCATCGAGGTGCAGACCGGCGGCAACATCCTGCCGGCGATGGCGGCGTACAAGAATTTCCCCGGCATGGAAGGCGCCACCTACTACTACTTCGGCATCCCGAAGAACCCGGTCAACGAGTGGCTGGTGGCCAGCCACTACAAGCAGTTCAAGACCCCGCCCGACTTCTTCACCGCCGGCGGCATGAGCGCGGCGATCGCGCTGGTGGAGGCGCTGAAGAGGACCCATGGCGACACCCACACCGCCAAGCTGATCAGCACGATGGAGGGCATGAGCTTCGAGACCCCCAAGGGCAAGATGACCTTCCGCAAGGAAGACCACCAGGCGATGCAGAGCATGTACCACTTCCGGATCAAGGTGGACCCGGCCTTCGCCTGGGGCGTGCCCGAGCTGGTGCGCGAGATCAAGCCGGAAGAGATGCAGGTGCCGATCCTGAACAAGCGCTGAACCCGGTCGTTGGCGCTGCCGTGCTGGAGACCCGCAACCTGACCATCCGCTTCGGCGGCCACGTGGCGGTGGACCGTGTGTCGTGCGCGTTCGCGCCCGGCACGCTCACCGCCATCGTCGGCCCCAACGGCGCAGGCAAGACGACCTACTTCAACCTGATCTCGGGCCAGCTGGCGGCCAGCGAGGGTCAGGTGCTGCTGGACGACATGGACATCACCCGGCTGAGCGCGCCGCTGCGCACCCGGCGCGGCCTGGGCCGGGCGTTCCAGCTGACCCAGCTGTTCCCTCACCTGAGCGTGCAGGAGAACCTGCGCCTGGCCGTGCAGGCGCGCCACGGCGGCGGGCTGACCCTGTGGCAGGTCTGGAGCGACCGCAAGGACTGGCTGGAGGAAAGCCGCGAGATCCTGGCCACCGTGCGGCTGTGGGACAAGCGCGAGGCGCTGGCCGCCACGCTGCCGCACGGCGACCAGCGCAAGCTCGAAGTGGCGCTGCTGATGGCACTGGATCCGCGGGTCTACCTGTTCGACGAGCCCACCGCCGGCATGAGCGTGGACGAGGTGCCGGTGGTGCTGGACCTGATCCGCGCGCTGAAGGCGCGGCGCGACCGCGTGATCCTGCTGGTGGAGCACAAGATGGACGTGGTGCGCGAGCTGGCCGACCGCATCGTCGTGCTGCACAACGGCGCCCTGGTGGCCGACGGCGAGCCCGCGGCGGTGATCGCATCCGATGTCGTGCAGCAGGCCTACCTGGGCACCGCGCCGGTGGTCGACGAGGTGCCGTCGTGAGTGCCGTCCTGACGCTGGAAGGCGTGCACACCCACATCGGCGCGTACCACATCCTGCACGGCGTGGACCTGGCGGTGCACCCCGGCCAGGTGACGATGCTGCTGGGGCGCAACGGCGCGGGCAAGAGCACCACCCTCAGAACCATCATGGGCTTGTGGGCGGCGTCGCAAGGGGCGGTGCGCTTCAAGGGCCGGCAGATCGGCGGCCCCGGCGGGCAGGCCGGCACGCCCGAGATCGCGCAACTCGGCATCGCCTACGTGCCCGAGAGCATGGGCATCTTCAGCGACCTGACGGTCCAGGACAACCTGCTGCTGGCCGCCCGCGCGGCGCGGCGTGTGGACGATCTCGACCCCGCCCGGCTCGACTGGATCTTCGGCCTGTTTCCGGCGCTGCACAAGTTCTGGCTCTATCCGGCCGGCAAGCTCAGTGGCGGGCAGAAGCAGATGCTGGCGGTGGCGCGCGCCATCATCGAGCCGCGCGAACTGATCCTGATCGACGAGCCCAGCAAGGGCCTGGCGCCGGCGATCATCCTGAACCTCGTGGCGGCGCTGCAGGAGCTCAAGCGCCAGCGCACCACCATTCTGCTGGTGGAGCAGAACTTCATGATGGCCAAGGCCTTGGGCGACCAGGTGGCGGTGATGGACGACGGCCGCGTGGTACACGCCGGCCGCATGGCCGAGCTGGCCGAAGACGAGGCCCTGCAGCAGCGCCTGCTGGGTCTGACGCTGGGAGCGCACCAATGACCTCGCAGGCCAGCGCGGCAGCCGCACCGTCGGCCGGCGCCGCCATTCCCCAGAGGCAGTTCGACGCGCGGCCGCTGGCGCTGCTGGCGGGGGTCATGCTGGTCGGTCTGCCGCTGATGGGCAGCGCCAGCACCTGGTTGACGCTGACCGTGGCCGGGCTGGCGATGGGCCTGATCGTCTTCATCATCGCGTCGGGCCTGACGCTGGTCTTCGGCCTGATGGACGTGCTGAACTTCGGTCATGGCGTGTTCATCGCCATCGGCGCCTTCGTCGCCACCACCGTGCTGGGGCAACTGGGCGGCTGGACGACCAGCCCGTCGCTGCTGCAGAACCTGGCGGCCGTGGGGCTGGCGATGCTGGCCGCGATGCTGGCTGCCGGCGCGGTCGGCCTGGCCTTCGAGCGCTTCATCGTGCGGCCGGTCTACGGGCAGCACCTGAAGCAGATCCTGATCACGATGGGCGGCATGATCATCGGCGAGGAGTGCATCAAGATGATCTGGGGCCCGGAGCAGATCCCGCTGCCGCTGCCGCAGGCGCTGCAGGGGGCGCTGATCTTCGGCAATGCGGCGGTCGAGAAGTACCGGCTGCTGGCGGTCGTCATCGGCTTGGTCGTGTTCGCGGCGCTGCTGTGGACGCTGAACCGCACCAAGCTCGGCCTGCTGATCCGCGCCGGCGTGCAGGACCGCGAGATGGTCGAAGCCCTGGGCTACCGCATCCGCCGCCTGTTCGTCGGCGTGTTCGTCGCCGGTTCGGCGCTGGCCGGTCTGGGCGGCGTGATGTGGGGCCTGTACCAGCAAAGCGTCGCCCCGCAGATCGGCGCGCAGGTCAACACGCTGATCTTCATCGTCATCATCATCGGCGGCCTGGGTTCGACGCTGGGCTGCTTCGTCGGCGCGCTGATGGTCGGCCTGGTGGCCAACTACGCCGGTTTCCTGGCGCCCAAGGTGGCGCTGTTCTCGAACATCGGCCTGATGGTGGCGGTGCTGCTGTGGCGGCCGCAGGGGCTGTACCCGCTTTCGAATCGCTGACCCCATGCTGAACCGCCTGCTTTCGCACGATTTGCCGCGCAGCCGCTGGCTCGCGGCGGTGCTGCTGTTCATCCTCGTCGCGCTGGCGTTGGCGCCGTTCCTGTTTCACGGTGAAAAGGCGCTGGGGGTGGCGGCCAAGATGCTGGTGTTCATCCTGCTGGTGGCCAGTTACGACCTGCTGCTGGGCTACACCGGCATCGTCAGCTTCGCGCACACGATGTTCTTCGGCATCGGTGCCTATGGCGTGGCGATCGCCTGCACCCGGCTGGCCGACGGCGACGGCGGCGTGGGCTTCGGCGCGGTGCTGCTGGGATTGGCGGGTGCGCTGGCGGTGTCGCTGGCCCTGAGCCTGCTGATCGGGCTGTTCAGCCTGCGCGTGAAGGCGATCTTCTACGCGATGATCACGCTGGCGGTGGCGGCGGCATTCCAGACCCTGGCGTCGCAGCTGTCCGACTTCACCGGTGGCGAAGACGGCCTGAGCTTCAGCCTGCCGGACGTGCTCTCACCCGCCTTCGAGCCCTTCGCGCGGCCGCACTTCGGGCTGATGATCGACGGCAAGATCCTCACCTACTACCTGATCTTCGCCGCCGTGCTGCTGCTGTTCGGCCTGCTGCTGCGCATCGTCAATTCGCCGTTCGGCCGGGTGTTGCTGGCGATCCGCGAGAACGACTTCCGCGCCGAGGCGATCGGCTACCGCACCGTCGTCTACCGCACGCTCAGCAACGTGCTGTCGGCGCTGTTCGCGACCGCGGCCGGCGCGCTGCTGGCGCTGTGGCTGCGCTACACCGGGCCGGACACCACGCTGTCGTTCGAGATCATGCTCGACATCCTGCTGATCGTGGTCATCGGCGGCATGGGAACGATGTACGGCGCGGTGCTCGGCACGGTGCTGTTCGTGCTGGCGCAGAACTATCTGCAGGATCTGCTGAAGGGGCTGGGCGGCGATGGCGGCGTGCTGTCCCAGGTGCCGCTGCTGTCGCACCTGGTGGCACCCGAGCGCTGGCTGCTGTGGCTGGGGTTGCTGTTCGTGCTGTCCGTGTACCACTTTCCCAGCGGCGTGGTCGGGCGGCTGCGCCAGGGCGCGCAGCGCCGCACATCCTGATCCGTCCACCGACCGGAGACCGCGCCATGAGTTTCACCTCGCACTACCTGAGTTGCGCCGGCCGCGAGCTGCACTACACAGAGTGGGGCACCGGCCACGCCGACACCGTGATCGCCTGGCACGGCCTGGCGCGCACAGGGCGCGACATGGACGACATCGCGCTGCGCCTGGCCACCCGTTACCGCGTGATCTGCCCGGACACGATCGGCCGCGGCCTGAGCCAATGGAGCCCCGACCCGGCGCGCGAGTATTGCCTGGCCTTCTATGCCGAGCTGGCGACCGCGCTGGTCGACCAACTGGGGATCGCCCAGTGCCGCTGGCTGGGCACCTCGATGGGCGGGGCGATCGGCCTGCGTGCGGCAGCCGGCCCGCTGGCCGGTCGCATCACCCGGCTGGTGCTGAATGACATCGGGCCGCAGCTGGCTGCTCCGGCGGTCGAGCGCATCCGCAGCTACGCCGGCAGTCCGCCCGCCTTCGCCACGGTGAGCGAGCTGGAACAGTACTTCCGCACCGTCTACCAGCCCTATGGGTTCCTGACCGACGCGCAGTGGCGGCGCCTGACCGAAACCTCGGTGCGACGGCTGCCGGATGGCCGGGTGACGCCGCACTACGATCCGGCGATGGTGCAGCAGTTCATCCACCACCCGGCCGACTACGACCAATGGGTGGCCTGGGATGCGCTGACCGTGCCCGTGCTGTGTCTGCGCGGCGAGCATTCCGACCTGCTGGAGCCCGAGGTCGCCGAACAGATGCGCCAACGCGGCCCGCGCGCCGTGGTGGTCAACATCGCCGGCTGCGGCCACGCGCCGGCGCTGAACGTGCCCGAGCAGTACGCGCTGGTCGAGCGATTCTTCGCGGGCGAATGAGCCGCTGCGCGGCGGGCCGTGCGGTCCCCGGACCTGCCGCGGGCCTGGGCGGGCTCAGTCCAGCGCGTCGAACCAGTGGCTGACGCCCCGCAGGCGGTGCAGCAGCTGGTCGCGGCGGGCGTCGGCGTCCAGGTGCGGACCCAGGCGCGAGATCAGCTGGTCGACCCGGCGGTCGATCGGCGTGCCGTCGCCGTCCTGCACCAGTGCGCGCAGCTGGGCGGGACCCAGGCCCCGGCGAGGGTGGCGCAGCAAGGTCTGCAGCAGGCGGCATTCTGCGGCGCTCAGGCTGATCTGCAAGCCGGTGGGCACGTGCAGCCGGCGCTGGTCCGGATCCAGTCGCCAGGGCCCGAAGCAGATCACGCGGTCGGCCGCCTGCTCGCGCAGGCGCCGCAGCAGGGCCGTCACGCGGGCCCGCAATTCACGCGGTTCGCAGGGCTTGTCCACGACCGCGTCGGCGCCGAGTTCCAGCGCCACGGTGCGGTCGTCGGCGTCGTGTCCGGCGTGCATCACGATCACCGGCAGGCGGGTGCATTGGTCACGCAGGCCGCGCAGGCGCTGCCAGGCATCGTGGCCGTGGCGGGTGCCGCGGCCCGCGCGGGCGGCCGGGTCCATCAACACCAGGTCGAAACCGCGCTGGCCTGCCGTCTCGATCAGGTCGGCGTCGCTCGTGGCATGCACGCTGTGGCCCTGCGGCCGCAGGCACAGGTCCGCCCAGCGGCGGGCGTCGGGGTCGGGGTCCACCACCAGGACGCGAGCGGGGGAGGCGGTGGGTTCAACGAGCGAAGCAGGAGAGGGCGTGGGCATGGCGATGCAGGGGTTGATCCATGCACCAAGGCTAGCGGCGGCGGCGACGGTCCGAGCCTCCGATCAGCCGCCCGAGGAACCGTCAATTCACGCCTTCTTCACCTTTCGGCAACACCAGGCATCCGCTCAGCGTTCGCGCCGCCAGCCGCCGCGCAGGTTCCACTGGTTGCCGCGCTGTTCCCATTGGTGCGGCTGCCAGCGGTAGCCGTCGCGCGGGTGGTCCCAATGGCCGGCGACCCAGACGTGGCGGCCGCCAACCCAGTTCCAGAAGCCGCCGATCCAGATGGCGCCGTAGAACGGCATGGCCGGCTGCACCTCCACCAGAGGCGGGGGCGGCGCCATCGGCGCGACGACCACCGGTCCATCGACCGGTGCCACATAGCCGCCGTGGTAGCCGTACGGTGCCACGACACAGGCCGACAGCAGCGCGGCGGCGGTCACCGACAGGGTCAGTACGAGAGGGCGAATCATCGAGAGCCTTTCTGATCCCGGCGAACGCCAGGCGGATCGTTCCTTAACTGCCGAGCCGGCCCGACGGATGACCGCCAGGACCCTGCCTTTACCCAAAGTTTCAGAAAGCGCGCCGCCATGCCGCGGCAGAAGCCCCGTGCGCCGGGGCCGGGCCGGGCTCGTGCCAACATAGCGGGTCTTCCCCTGCCCCCGCCCCTCCCCATGTCCTCCGGCCTGATCCACATCCGCGGCGCCCGCCAGCACAACCTGAAGAACCTGGACCTGGACCTTCGCACCGGGGAGATGACCGTGGTCACCGGCCCGAGCGGCTCGGGCAAGTCCAGCCTGGTGTTCGACACGTTGTACGCCGAGGGCCAGCGCCGCTATGTCGAGACCTTTTCGGCCTACGCGCGCCAATTCCTCGACCGCATGGACCGGCCAGCGGTGGACAAGGTGGACGGCGTGCCGCCGGCGATCGCGATCGATCAGACCAACCCGGTCCGTACCAGCCGCAGCACCGTGGGCACGATGACCGAGCTGAACGACCACCTGAAGCTGCTCTTCGCCCGGGCGGCCCAGTTGTTCGACCAGCAGACCGCGCTGCCGGTGCGGCACGACACGCCAGAGACCATCTATGAAGACCTGCAGGCGCGCGCTGCCGCGGTCGCCGGCTCGACCCAGGACGGCGGCCCGCGCCTGGTGCTGACCTTTCCGGTCGAATTGCCGGCCAACACCAGCGCCGAACAACTCGAACAATGGCTGCAGGCCAGCGGTTTCGCGCGGGTGCAGGCCGAGCGCACGGTCGACGGCAAGAAGCAGCTCGACGTCGTTGCCGACCGCTTCCGCGTCGGCACCGCCGAGCGCGTGCGGGTGATGGAGGCGATCGAACTGGCGCTCAAGCGCGGCAGCGGCCGGCTCACCGTCTACGCGCTGAATGCGCGCCCCCGGGGGCCTGCTGTGCAAGCCCCGCCCACCGAAGGGGGGGAGTCGACGCGGGGCGGGCCGGCGTCGACTCACGACGAAGGCGAGCCCGAGCTGTGGCGTTACTCCACCGGCCTGCATTGCCCCGAAAGCGGCTTGCGCTACGGCGACCCGCAGCCGGCGCTGTTCAGCTTCAACTCGGCCTATGGCGCCTGCGAGACCTGCCGTGGCTTCGGCCGGGTGATCGGCGTGGATTTCGGCCTGGTGATCCCCGACCAGCGCAAGACCCTGCGCAGCGGCGCGATCAAGCCACTGCAGACCCCGGCCTGGAAAGAATGCCAGGACGACCTGATGAAGTACGCCGGCGAGGCCGGCATCCCGCGCGACACCGCCTGGAGCCAGCTCACGCCGGCCCAGCACGACTGGGTGCTGAACGGCTCGCCGAACTGGAACGGCAACTGGAACAAGCAGTGGTATGGCGTGCGCCGCTTCTTCGAGTACCTGGAGAGCAAGGCCTACAAGATGCACATCCGCGTGCTCTTGTCCAAGTACCGCAGCTACACCCCCTGCCCGAGTTGCGGCGGCGCACGGCTCAAGCGGGAGGCCCTGCTGTGGCGCCTGGGCACCCGGGCCAATGCGGATGCGGTGCTGGACCCGGTCCGGCGCCACCTGCCGGTGGGGGCCGCCTGGTCGCGCGAGCAACTGCAGGCCTTGCCTGGTCTGAGCCTGAGCGATCTGATGCTGCTGCCGATCGAGCGCCTGCAGACCTTCTTCGAGACGCTGAGCCTGCCCGACGCTTTGCGCGACGAGGCGCTCAAGCTGCTGCTGGGCGAGGTGCGCACCCGCATCAAGTACCTGTGCGACGTCGGCCTGGGCTACCTGACGCTGGACCGGCAGAGCCGCACGCTCAGCGGCGGCGAGGTGCAGCGCATCAACCTGACCACCGCGCTGGGCACCTCGTTGGTCAACACCTTGTTCGTGCTCGACGAGCCCAGCATTGGCCTGCACCCGCGTGACATGAACCGGATCGTCGTCGCGATGCACCGCTTGCGCGACGCCGGCAACACGCTGGTGGTGGTGGAACACGATCCGGCGGTGATGCTGGCCGCCGACCGGCTGATCGATATGGGTCCCGGCCCCGGCGAAAAGGGCGGACGGATCGTGTTCGACGGCTCGCCCGACCAGGCCCGCCATGCCGACACGCTGACCGGTGCCTACCTGGGCGCACGCAAGAGCGTGGGCATGGGCTTCAAGCGTTTCGTCGACGCGAGCACGCCGCGGCTGATCCTGGAGGGCGCGCGGCACAACAACCTGAAGGACATCGCGGTCGAGTTCCCGCTGCACTGCCTGACGGTGGTGACCGGGGTCTCGGGCTCGGGCAAGAGCACGCTGGTGCAGGACGTGCTCGTGCCGGCCCTGTTCCGCCATTTCGGCAAGGCCACCGAGGTGCCGGGCGAGCATGACCGATTGCTGGGCATGGATCATCTGGCCGAGGTCCAGTTCGTCGACCAGAGCCCGATCGGCAAGACCGCGCGTTCGAACCCGGCCAGCTATGTCGGTGCCTTCGACGAGATCCGCAAGCTGTTCGCCGTCGCGCCGCTGGCGCAGGAACGCAGCTACACCGCCGGCATGTTCAGCTTCAATGCCGGCGACGGCCGCTGCCCGACTTGCGGCGGCTCGGGCTTCGAGCACGTGGAGATGCAGTTCCTGTCCGACGTCTACCTGCGCTGCCCGGACTGCGACGGCAGGCGCTACCGCAACGAGATCCTGGACGTGAAGATCGTGCGCGGTCCGCGCCAGCTCTCGATCGCCGACACGCTGGACCTGACGGTGAGCGAGGCGGTGGCACTGTTCGCCGCCGACCGCGAGGTGGTGCGCACGCTCCAGCCCATCGTCGACGTCGGACTGGACTACGTGCGCCTGGGCCAGCCGGTGCCCACGCTCAGCGGCGGCGAGGCCCAGCGCCTGAAGCTGGCCGGCCACCTCGCCGAGGCCGCCGGTGCGCCGCGACAGGCGGTGGCGAAGAAGGGCACCTTGTTCGTCTTCGACGAGCCGACCACCGGCCTGCACTTCGACGACATCGCCAAGCTGATGCGCGCGCTGCGCAAGCTGCTCGACGCCGGCCATTCGCTGCTGGTGATCGAGCACAACCTCGATGTGATCCGGGCGGCCGACTGGCTGATCGACCTGGGCCTCGAAGGCGGCGACGCCGGCGGCCAGGTGGTGGCCGTGGGCACGCCGGAAGATCTGCGCCGCCACCCCAGCTCGCACACCGGCCGGGCCTTGGCCGAGTACGACGGGGCGCTCGGGGTGAGCGAGAAGATGGGCGGCGAGGCGGTCCATGGCGGCGCCTACCTGGGCAGCCTGCTGAAGCCCCGGCCGCGGAACGGCGACGCCGCGGACGATGCGATCCAGATCGTCAACGCGCGCGAGCACAACCTGAAGTCGCTCAACGTGAGCATTCCGCGCGGCAAGTTCAGCGTGGTCACCGGTGTCTCGGGCTCGGGCAAGTCCACGCTGGCCTTCGACATCCTGTTCAACGAAGGCCAGCGCCGCTACCTCGAATCGCTCAACGCGTACGCGCGCAGCATCGTGCAGCCGGCGGGCCGGCCCGAGGTGGATGCGGTCTGGGGCATTCCGCCGACCGTCGCGATCGAGCAGCGCCTGTCGCGCGGCGGTCGCAAGAGCACGGTGGCCACCACCACCGAGGTCTGGCACTTCCTGCGCCTGCTGTGGGTCAAGCTGGGCCTGCAGCACTGCGTGAAGGACGGCGCGCCGGTCATGCCGCAGAGCGCCGAGAGCATCGCCGCGCAGATCCTGCGCGACCACCCGGGCCAGCACGTGGGCCTGCTGGCGCCGCTGGTGGTGAACCGCAAGGGCGTCTACACCGATCTGGCCAAGTGGGCCAAGGCGCGGGGCCACAGCCACCTGCGGGTCGATGGCGAGTTCCTGAAGGTCGACCCGTGGCCCCGGCTGGACCGCTTCAAGGAGCACACCCTCGAACTGCCGGTGGGCGACCTGGTGGTGAGCCCCGGGAACGAAGCCGAGCTGCGCGCCTTGCTGGCCCAGGCGCTGGACCTGGGCAAGGGCGTGATGCATCTGCTGAGCCCGCTCGATGGCCTGGCCGGCCTGATGGACGCCGGCGCCAGCACCGCGCAGCTGGGCCGCGTCAAGGTGTTCTCCACCAAGCGCGCCTGTCCGACCTGCGGCACCAGCTACGCCGAGCTGGATCCGCGCATGTTCAGCTACAACTCCAAGCACGGTTGGTGCACCACCTGCGTGGGCACCGGGCTGGCACTGACCCGCGAGCAACGCAAGGCCTTCGACGACAGCGTGCGCGACGACGACAACAAGGGCCGCGAACAGAGCTTTCCCAGCGAGGAGCCGGATGTGGAGGGCGTGGCCGGCGAGCCCTGCCCGGACTGCCACGGCGCGCGGCTGAACGCGGCGTCGCGTGCGGTGACCTTCGCCGACCTGCCGATCCATCGCGTGGCCGAGGGATCGGTGAAGGACGCCAAGGCCTGGATCGACAGCCTGCACCTGATCGGACGCGAGGCGGGCATCGCCCGCGACGTGATCACCGAGATCCAGAGCCGGCTGGCGTTCCTGGACGAGGTGGGCCTGGGCTACCTGACGCTGGACCGCGCCGCGCCCACGCTCAGCGGCGGCGAGGCCCAGCGCATCCGGCTGGCGGCGCAGCTGGGCAGCAACCTGCAAGGCGTCTGCTACGTGCTGGACGAGCCCACCATCGGCCTGCACCCGCACGACAACCGCATCCTGCTCGACGCGCTGAAGAGCCTCAGCGAGCGCGGCAACACCCTGGTGGTGGTGGAGCACGACGAGGACACCATCCGCCGCGCCGACCACATCATCGACATCGGCCCCGGCGCCGGCAAGCGGGGCGGCCGGCTGGTGGCCGAGGGCAGCGCAGGCGACCTGGCGTCGCACCCCGAGTCGCTGACCGGGCGTTTCCTGGCCCATCCGCTCAAGCACCCTCTGCATGCCCGCCGTGCGGTGAGCGCCGATGGCCCCGCGCTGCTGCTGCGCGGCGCCCAATTGCACAACCTGCAGCAGGTGGACGTGGACCTGCCGCTGGCGCGGCTGGTGGCCGTCACCGGCGTGTCCGGCTCGGGCAAGAGCAGCCTGGCGCGCGACGTGCTGCTGGCCAACGTCGCGGCGCTGGTGGCGGCCAAGGGGCGCAAGCCCGACGAAGCCGCGGCGTCCTCGGTGGTGCTCACCGGATGCCGGTCGCTCACCGGCTGGGGCGGCGTGGACCGCGTGCTGGAAGTCGACCAGACGCCGATCGGCAAGACGCCGCGCTCCTGCCCCGCCACCTACATCGGCTTCTGGGACCCGATCCGCAAGCTCTTCACCGAGACGCTGGAGGCCAAGGCGCGGGGCTACACCTCGGCGCGCTTCAGCTTCAACACCGGCCAGGGTCGCTGCCCGGGCTGCGAGGGCCAGGGGATGCGCACCATCGCGATGAGCTTCCTGCCCGACGTGAAGGTGGCGTGCGACGTCTGCCACGGCCAGCGCTTCAATGCCGAGACGCTGGCGGTGAGCTGGCGCGGCAAGAGCATCGGCGACGTGCTGGCGATGGAGGTCGACGAGGCGGTGGAATTCTTCGCCAGCATGCCGTCCATCGCCCACCCGCTGCAGTTGCTGAAGGATGTCGGCCTGGGCTACCTGACGCTGGGCCAGCCCTCGCCCACCCTGAGCGGCGGCGAGGCCCAGCGCATCAAGCTGGTGACCGAGCTCAGCAAAGTCCGTGACGACCTGACCCGCCGGGGCCAGAAAGCCCCGCACACCCTTTATGTGCTGGACGAGCCCACGGTGGGCCTGCACATGGCCGACGTGGAGAAGCTGATCCATGTGCTGCACCGCCTGGTCGACGGCGGCCACAGCGTGGTGGTGATCGAGCATGACCTGGACGTGATCGCCGAAGCGGACTGGGTCATCGACCTCGGCCCCGATGGCGGCACCGCCGGCGGGCGCGTGGTCTGCGCCGGCACGCCCGAGGACTTGGTGCGGGCCGGCACGCACACCGGCCGGGCGCTGGCACCCGTGCTGCGGCGGTGACGAGGGTGCGCGAAGAAGTTCACTAGCCTGTGGTGACTGGGTCACAATGGACTACAACACCCATGGTTTCTGTTGCCACGCCGCATCAGCTCCCACGCCGGCGACTGTTATGGAGCCTGGCCGCAGGGCCGTGGGCGCTCGCGGCCTGCGCGCCGTCGGACACCGCACTGCTGCGGGTGGGTGCCCAGCCCTGGCCGGGTTTCGAGTTGATGTACCTGGCTCGGGCCCGGCGCTATTTCTCGAACGACCGGGTGCGCCTGATCGAGGTCCCTTCGTCGTCGGCCAGCCTGCGGGCGCTGGCCAGCCAGGCCCTGGAGGGCGCCGCGCTGACGCTGGACGAGGTGCTGACGGCACGCTCGCACGGACTGCCGCTGACCGTGGTGGCGGTGCTCGACGTGTCCCGCGGCGCCGACGTGGTGATGAGCCGGCCCGACATCACCACGCCGGCCGAACTGGCGGGCCGCCGCATCGGGGTCGAGACCAGCGCCACCGGCGCGGTCATGCTGGACGCCGTGCTGCAGCGCGCCGGATTGCGGCGCCGGGATGTGAAGGTGATCAGCTTGGCGATCGACGAACACGCGGCCGCCTACCGCAATGGACAGGTCGATGCCGTGGTCAGCTACGAGCCGGTCAAGACGCGGCTGATCCAGGCCGGCGCGCGCGTGCTGTTCTCCAGCGCCGAGGTGCCGGGGCGCATCGTCGACACACTGGCGATGCGGACCGACGTCCTGGCACCTCCCTACGAATCCCAGGTGCGCGCGCTGGTGGCCGGGCACTTCCGTGCCCGCGATGACTGGCAGACCGATCCGGTGGCGTGCTCGGTGCAGATCGCCCCGCGGCTGAAGCTGCCGCCGGCCGAGGTGCCGGCCGCGTTCGCCGACCTGGACCTGCCCGGCGTCCAGGCCAACCGCGACAGCCTGTCGCCGGCCGCGGGGGCGCTGCTCGCTTCAGCGGTCCGACTGCAGGATGTGATGCTGCGGGCCGGGCTGCTGCGGCACCCGGTGGACATGGACCGGCTGGTCGACGGCGGTTTTCTGCCGGGGCGGGCATGAGCGCGCCGGGCCGCTCCCAAGCGCGAATCCCGCAGCGCGTGGCGCGGAGGGCCGTCCAGTGAGCGCGCCGGGCCGCTCCCAAGCGCGAATCCCGCAGCGCGTGGCGCGGAGGGCCGTCCAGTGAGCGCGTCGGGCCGCTCCCAAGCGCGAATCCCGCAGCGCGTGGCGCGGAGGGCCGTCCAGTGAGCGCCAAGCCGGCCCGCTGGCCCCTGCGCTGGCTGCTGCCGTTGATGGTGATGGGCTGCACGCTGGTGGCGCTGCTGGTGTCGTTCCTCCACCAGGTGCACAACGCCGAGGCGGCGGTCTGGGCGGGTGCGCGCGCGCAGGGGCAGCGCGAGCTGGCGCTGCTGACGGTCATCGCGGCCCGCACCGAACCCGGCAGCCTGCCCTTGCTGTCCGAGCTGGTGGTGCAGGCCACGGCCGACCCGCGGGTCGATTACGCGGCGGTGCTGGATGCCGATCGCCAGGTGATGGTGTCGACCGACAGTGCCCAGGTCGGCCAGCCGTTCCGTGCGCTGGCGGGCATGGCCCCCGACTGGGCCGTGGGCCTGCGCGCCGGTGGTGTGGCCAAGCGAATGGAACGCCGCGACCTGGGCGACATGCTGCTGGTGCAGGCCTTCGACCGCACGGCGCTTGCGCCGCTGCCGCGGGACCGCCGCGTGGGCACGGTGGTGCTGCGCTATGACCTGAACCCGGCGCTGGGCGCCTTGTGGCAAACGGCGCTGCGCGAGCATGTCCTCGATCTGGCGATGTTCCTCGCCGCCGCCGCCGTGCTGTTCCTGGGGCTGGACCGCCTGGTGGGGCGGCCGTTGCGCCGTCTGGGCGATGCGGCGGCCGCGATCGGCGGCGGACACCTCGACCACCAGGTGCCGCGCCTGGCCACGCGCGAGCTGGACCGCCTGGGCCAAGCGGTCAACCGGATGGCGACGGATCTGGCGCTGCATCTGCGCCAGCTCGCCGACAGCGAGGAGCGGTGGCGATCGCTGCTGACGGCGGCCCCGGATGCGATGCTGACCGTGACGCCAGAGGGGACCGTCGAGAGCTTCAACGAGGCGGCCGAGCGGCTGTTCGGCTACGCCGCGGCGGAGATCGTCGGCCAGCCGCTCGCTTGGCTGCTGCCGGCGGGTGCCGAAGCGCGGCACCAGGCCCATCTGGACGCCTACGCCGCCGAGACGCCCGAGCAGAGCCGGCAGCGCCGCATGGCCGCGCGTGCCCCGGTCCCTGGCCGCCGGCGAGGCGGCGAGGCGCTGCTGCTGGAGGTCAGCCTGTCCAAGACGCAGGTCGCGGGCGAGTGGCGGTTCACGGCCGTCGCGCGCGACATCGGCGAGCGCGTCGCGATCGAGCACGAGCTGGCCCGCCATCGCCTGCATCTGGAGGAGTTGGTGGCCGAGCGCACCGAGGAACTGGCTCGCGCCCGCGACGTGGCGGAGGCGGCCACCCGCGCCAAGAGCGAATTCCTGGCCAACATGAGCCACGAGATCCGCACGCCGATGAACGCCATCCTCGGCCTGGCGCACCTGGCGCGGCGCCATGCCGACGCGCAGCAACTGAGCCACCTGGACAAGCTCCATGGAGCGGCCCGCCACCTGCTCGCGATCCTCAACGACATCCTCGACTTCTCGAAGATCGAAGCCGGCCGGCTGACCCTGGCGTCGCGGGATTTCGATGTCGACGACATGGTCGGCCAGGCCTGCCACCTGGTGTGCGACCCGGCCATCGAGAAGGGCCTGGAGGTGGTGCAGCGCATCGACCCGGCGCTGCCCACCCATTTGCGCGGTGACGATCTTCGCCTGGGCCAGGTGCTGGTGAACCTGATCGGCAACGCGGTGAAATTCACCGACCGTGGCCATGTGCGGGTGAACCTGACCCGCGTCCACGACGCCGACGGCCGGCCGCTCGTGCGCTACGAGGTGCGCGACACCGGCATCGGCATGGACTCGGCGCAGCAGGTCCGCATCTTCAAGGCCTTCGAACAGGCCGACACCTCGACCACCCGGCGCTTCGGCGGCACCGGCCTGGGGCTGACCATCAGCCGGCGGCTGGTCGAGCTGATGGGCGGCGTGCTGCGCGTCGAGAGCCGCGAGGGCCAGGGCAGCCGGTTCTGGTTCGACCTGCCGCTGGAGCCGGCGCTGGCGCCGGTGCCGGGTCGCCGCGCCATGGCCCGTTTCGAGGGCGCGCGGGCGCTGGTGGTGGACGACCTGGAAGACGCTCGGGTGGTGCTTGCCGAGATGCTGGAGATGCTGGGGCTGCGCGTCGACACCGCGGCCTCCGGCGGCGCCGCGTTGGCGGCGCTGGCGGCGGCCGAGGCCGCGGGCGATCCGGTCGTGCTGTGCGTGCTGGACTGGCGCATGCCGGGCATGGACGGGATCGAGACCGCGCGCCACATCCGGGCGGCGGGGCTGGAGGTGCAGCCCGCCTTCCTGATGATTTCGGCGATGGGGGGGCAGGTGCCGCAACCGGCGCTGGGCGAAATCGGCTTCGCGGCGGTGTTGGTCAAGCCGGTGTCGCCGTCGCTGCTGCACGACGCGCTGGCGCGCGCGTTGCCGCGCGAGCGCGAGGCGGCCGAAGCGCGCCTCGAGGCGGTGTGGCGGCCCGATCCGACCTCGCGGGTGCTGCTGGTCGAGGACAACCCGCTCAACCGCGAGGTCAGTGCGCAACTGCTCGAAGCGGTGGGGCTGAGCCCCGACCTTGCCGACGACGGCGAGATGGCGCTGGAGATGGCCCGCCTGAGTCATTACGACCTGATCCTGATGGATCTGCAAATGCCGCAGATGGACGGATTGGAAGCGACGCGCCGCATCCGCCAGGTGCCGGGCCACGCGGGCACCGCGATCGTGGCGATGACGGCCAACGCGTTCGAGGACGACCGCGAGCGCTGCCGTGCCGCCGGCATGGATGACTTCATTGCCAAGCCGGTCGATCCGAGCGAGCTGGCCCGCGTGCTGCGCCGCTGGTTGGCGGCCACACTGGCGGCGGGTGCGCTGCCACCGAAGCCGGGCGACGCCGGCGAGCCGCCCTTCGCCGTCCCCGGCCTGGATCTGCCCCGCGCGCTGGCGGGACTGGGCGGCAACCAGGCCTTGCTGCGACGCTTGCTGCAGGTCTTCGCCCGTCACCACGGCCAGGACGCCGAAGCGCTGCGAGCGGCCCAGGCCGAGGGCCGGCTGGACGTGCTGGGGCGCCTGCTGCACCAGCTGCGCGGCGCGGTGGGCGCCCTGGGGGCCGTCGATCTGGTCGACGAGATCCTGACCGTCGAGGCCGAGCTCCATCGTGGCGTGCCGCCCGCACCGGCTGCCCTGGCGCAACTGGCCGCGGCGGTGGAGACCTTGGTGGCCGAGATCCGACAGGTGCTGTTCGCCGAGGGCTGAGCGGCGACGGCCGGGCGACCGGGGGCAGCTCACGGCGGCACGGCACACCCCTTGGGCAAGGCCAGCGCCTGACGCTGCGTTGCGGGCCAGCTCTGCAGGTCGTAGAAGCACAAGGCCTCGATCTCGGTCAGCGTGGAGGTCCAGCCGCTCGCGGGCTGCGCGAGGACGATGGAGCTCAGGTTCGAGGCCGAGAAGCTGTCGTTGTTGACGGTCAGGTAGGCGGGACTGGTCGATGACAGGGCGCGGATCACCACCATGCCGTTGCCGACCCCGTCGTCGTCGGCGAACCAGCGGCCGTTCCAGTCGGTGATTTCGCAATCGCCGCTGCAGCCGCGGGCATCGACGACGTTGATGCCGGTGCCGGCGGCATTCGGGATCAGGACCTGGTTGTAGACCCCGATCGGAAGCCGTGGCACGTAGCCGCGCAAGCCCTTGCCGCTGAACAGCGGTGTGTTGGCGCCGAACAGGAAGCGCCGCGTCACCAGCATTTCGTTCGACTTCGACTTGCTGCCGAACACCTGGTAGTGGCTGGCGGTCAGCGCCGACGGCGGACCGAAGTCGGGGCACTTCGCAACGGTCGTCTTGGTGCTTCCCGCGCTGGGCTTGGTGCTCTTCCACGTGGACATCGACCCGCCGAAGATCATCAGTGGGGAGGTGCCTTCCGGTTCGCCGTAGGCCTGCCCGAAGAACTCCTGCGGGTCGTTGCAATGCAGCGGCCCGCCGTTGCTGACGAAGTTGGTGACATGAGCGCCGCTGCTGTTGATCCAGTCGATCGCGTCGACGCGGTCGGCGTCGGTGGTGGTCCAGCCGGTGGCCGGATCGGCGAAGTCGACACTCAGGCGCGAACCGGCGATGACGTGGCCGGCCGCGCAGGCGCCGGTGGCCACTCCTAGCGCTGCCGCCGGGGCGGCCAGACGGTGCCAGCCGCGGGACCATGAAGTGCGAGAGAAGATCATGACATGGGCTCCTGAATCAAGTGGAGGGGAACACCGGCCGCCAGGCCGGTGTCGGGGCGGAGGCCGAGGATTCGCCTCACCGTGCTTTCGAACGGCGCAAGGTCCGGCCGGCAAGCCGGGCGTGGCGCAGGTCAGGCGCTCACCGTCAGCATGCCGTTCATCGATTCGTGGCCGCTGCCGCAGAACACGTCGCAGAGGAAGACGAATCGACCGGTCCGGTCGGGCTTCAGGCGCAGGCTCGTGAACTGGTCGGGCGGGAGGTCGGTTCGCAGGCCCAGGTCCGGGATGCTGAACCCCATCGGCACGTCGGCGCCGGCGATGTGCAGGACGACCGCCTCGTCGCGTTGGAGCTGCAATGCGTCGGGGATGAAGACGAAGCGCTTGGCGACCAGTTCGATGCGCCGCTCCGGGGGGGCCGGCGACGCCCGCCCGGCCAGCGTGCACAGGGCCGACACGCCGACGATCATCAGCAAACGGCGGCGGTCGCGGAGATCACGCTCGGCGTCCATGGCCTCAGCTCCGTTGCACCGGCCATTCGGTGATCGCCAGGGGCGCGCCGGAGCGGGCCTGCACCTCCCGGAACCCCAGGCCGCGGTAGGGGGCCGACGGATCCCAGGGCAGCGGGGTCCGCTTGGGTTGGGAACCGGGGGCCGGCAGCGCGAAGATCAAGGACTTGGCCGAATGGTGGGCGATGTGCCCGGTCAGGTGGTGGTGTTCCTGGTGGATGTGGCCGTAGAACACCGTGACTTTCGAGAAGGGCGTCAGCAGGGCCAGTGCCTTGGCACCGTCGCGCGTGGCCCAATCCCACGACGGGTACAGGTCGAACAGTGGGCGATGGGCGAACACCACGATGGGGCGGTCGCTTGCCTGGCGGCTGAGGTCCTGGGCGAGCCACGACAACTGCGCGTCGCCCAGCTGGGCGTGCGGGTCGCTGACGTTGTCGAGCGCGATGAAATGCACGCCCTGGTGATCGAACGCATAGTGCGTCTCGCCGAAGAACTCCCGAAACGCCGCGCCCTGGTCCAGCGACGCATCGTGCTCGCCGGGAATGAAGCGAAGCACGGGGACGCTCAGCGTCGACACGATGTCGCGTACCTCTGCCAGGCGCTTGCGACGCTCCACGGGATCGTCGGTGGTGTGGGTCAGGTCGCCGGTGAACATCACGAAGGCCGGCGCCGGCGACAAGGCGTTGACCGAGGCCACCGCCTTCGGCAGCGTGCCTCGCGCATCCGGGTTGGCGCCGCCGACATAACCCCAGTGGGCGTCCGACAACTGCACGAAGTAGAAGTCGTCGCGGGCCGTTGCCGACGTCCCGGGGCCGCCCGCGCAGGCGTCCAGGCCCGACGCGAAGACCACGCCGGCCAGGCCATGAAGTCGCAAGAACTGTCTCCGGTCCATCGGTTCCATGCGGGTCTCCTGCAGGCGGGGTGCGCCGCCCACCGTCGCTTGACGAGGGGCTCGAAAGCGCGCCACCATGTCCTGCAAGACCGGCGCAGGGCGTTGGTCATTCCCGGGCGGCGCCAGAAGCCGATACGCTGGCGGGGTGTCGGGAATAAAAGGGCGGCCCGGCCGGTCACTTCACCATGGGGGGCACCATGCTCGATGACGACAGCCGGCGCCGCATCGACGTGCTGGTCCTGCCTCACCTCGATGCGGCATACAACCTGGCCCGCTGGCTGGCCCGCAACGATGCCGACGCCCAGGACATCGTGCAGGATGCCTTCGAGCGGGCGATGCGCTACATCGGCGGCTTTCGCGGCGACAACGCCAGGAGCTGGCTGCTTCAGATCGTCAGGAACACCTGCTACTCGTGGCTCAAGGCGAACCGGCCCGGCGCCGAGACGGCATTCGACGGCGACGAAGCGGCGATGTCGGAGGTCGCAGCGCCCGCCTGCGAAGAGCCGCACTGGGCGGCTTCGCGCAACGCCGACAAGCTGCTGATCAACCAGGCCCTGGCCGAGCTGCCCGTGGTCTTTCGCGAAGTGCTGATCCTGCGGGAATTCGAGGACCTGGCCTATGCCGACATCGCCTACATCGTCGACGCGCCGGTGGGCACCGTGATGTCCCGCCTGGCCCGCGCGCGCGGCATGATGCGACGGGCCTTGGCGCCGGGCGCGCGGCCCGTGCTGCGCGAGGTGCCGCGCAACCCACCCGATGGAACCACGTCATGAAGCCCGAGTTCGACGCCCCCTGGCTGGAGGCCTTCATCGACGGCGAGCTCGATCTGGGCAGCCGGCTCGAAGTGGAGCGCCGATTGGCGCAGGACGCCGGCCTGAGCACTCGCGTCGAGGCGATGCGCCGGTCGCGCCAGCTCCTGCGCGAGCACCTCTCGTACCACGCCGCGCCGCCCGGGTTGCGGGCCCGGCTCGCCGAATCGCTCTCCGCGCAGCAGCCGCCGCCGAGAGCCGCCGAGAACCGCCGCGTGGCCGTGCGGCGCGGCTGGCGCGGGTGGGACTGGCGTCCGGCGCTGGCCTCGCTCGGGCTGTCGGCCGCGGTGATGGTCGGGTTGGGCCTGGCCTGGCAGCATCGGGACCGCGATCGGCAACGGATCGACGAGGTCATCGCCAGCCACGTGCGTTCGACGCTGGGTCAGCGCCTGGTCGACGTGGCGTCGTCGGACCACCACACTGTCAAGCCCTGGCTGTCGGCCCGCCTCGATTTCTCGCCGCCGGTGCGCGAACTGCAGATTCCTGGCTCCACGCTGCTGGGCGCGCGGATCGACTATCTGGATCAACGGCCGGTGGCTGCGCTGGTTTATCGCCAGGGTCCGCACATCGTCGATGCCTATGTCTGGCCAACCCGGCAGGCCGACCGGCCTGCGGCCTTCCAGGCCGAGCGCGGGTTTCAGCTGGCGAACTGGTCGCGCAACGGCATGACGTATTGGGCGATCTCCGACGTCAACCAGGACGAGTTTCGCCAGGTGGTGCAGGCGCTTTCAGCGGCCGAGCCTCGATGAAACAGGGATGCCGGGCTGCGGCACCCGCGTGCGGCCAGACGCTCCGGCGTCAAGGTTCGTATCGAGGCGGACTCGCGGACGAGCCGACGATCGGACGGCGCGCTGCCGACGACGGCACGGACGTGGGCTGGCGCCGCCACCACCGCCAGCCCAGCAGCACGGCGACGATCGCGCCGTAGAGAACGACCTCGGCGAAATCGTGCTTGCCGGCCTTCATCCAGTAAAAGTGCAGCAGGGCCACCGGGCCGATCACGTAGACCAGCTTGTGCAGGTCGCGCCAGGCTTTCGCCCCCATCCTGCGGATCGCAGCGTTGAACGAAGTCGCGGCCAGCGGCAGCAGGGCCAGCCAGGCCGCCGTACCGACCAGGATGAACGGCCGCTTGGCGATGTCTTTCAGCAGGGCGTGCAGGTCCAGGCCCTGGTCCAGCACGGCGTAGGCCAGCCAGTGCAGCGTGCCGTAGAGAAAGACGGCCACGCCGATGTTGCGGCGAAAGCGCACCAGGCCGCTCCAGCCGGTCCACTGGCGCAGCGGGGTGATGGCCAGCGTCAGGCACAGGCCGCGCAGCGTCCAGTCGCCCAGGCCGCGGATCAACGCCTCGGCCGGGTTGGCGCCCAGGCCATCGGTGCTGCCGAGGTAGACCAGCCGTGCCAGCGGGACGGCCAGCAGCAGCCACAGCAGCGGTTTGGCCGCGGGGTGCAGGAGCAGGCGGTTCATCAGAAGTACTTCTTCAGGTCCATGCCGGCATACAAGGCGCCGACCTGCGGCTCGTAGCCATTGAACATCAGGGTCGGGCGCTTGGGCGTGAACAGGCCGCCTTCGCCGATGCGGCGCTCGGTGGCCTGGCTCCAGCGCGGGTGGTCCACATGCGGGTTGACATTGGAGTAGAAGCCGTATTCCTGCGGTGCGGCCTGCATCCAGCTGCTCACCGGCTGCTGGCTGACGAAGCGGATCTTCACCAGCGACTTGGCGCTCTTGAAGCCGTACTTCCATGGCACCACCAGCCGCACCGGGGCCCCGTTCTGGTTGGGCAGCACCTCGCCGTACAGGCCGAAGGCCAGCAGGGTCAGCGGGTGCATGGCCTCGTCGAGGCGCAAACCCTCGGTGTAGGGCCAGTCCAGCACCCCGGAGCGCTGGCCGGGCATCTGGGCCGGGTCGGCCAGGGTCACGAATTGCACGTATTTCGCGTTGCCGGTGGGTTCGACGCGGCGGATCAGTTCGGCCAGCGAATAGCCCTCCCAGGGGATCACCATCGACCAGCCCTCGACGCAGCGCAGGCGGTAGATGCGCTCTTCCATCGGGGCCAGGCGGAGCAGGTCGTCGATGCCGTAGACGCCGGGCTTCTTCACCTCGCCTTCGATCGAGACGCTCCACGGGCGGGGCCGCAGCG
Source organism: Ideonella sp. sgz306126 (assembly GCF_056032705.1). Lineage (NCBI taxonomy): Bacteria > Pseudomonadati > Pseudomonadota > Betaproteobacteria > Burkholderiales > Sphaerotilaceae > Ideonella > Ideonella sp. sgz306126. The sequence continues at coordinate 876,055 of NZ_JBVYWP010000001.1, read as the reverse complement.
TGTGGGCGTTGCGGGCGGGCTCGTCCTTGTCGGTGCCGAACTCGTAGAAGTTGTTGTAGCCGGTCACGTCGCCCAGCGGCGTGGGCTTGTCCATCACCATCGACCCCGCCACGGTGCTGCGCTTGCCTTGCAGGCGTTGCAGGCCGGTCGCCGGGGCGAGCGCCAGGGCGTCGCGGGAGGTCCAGGCGGCGAGTCCGGCACCGGCCAGCGCGGCTCGGCGCAGCCAGTCGCGGCGGTCATGGAAGACCGCTGGCGGCGTGATCTCAGAGGCCAGCGGGTGCTTGAAACCACGGTTCTTGAGCAGGAGCATGGGAATGCCTTTTCGACGGAGGGTTCGACCTGCCGCAGCGGCGCTGTCGGCATCGGGCGATGAGCCTTGGTCGGGACCATGAGGGCGAACCTTACGCGGTCGTGGAACCGGCGGCGTCAGGCCGGCGCGGGAACCCCGCTGCGGGTGGTGGCTTGGCCGGCGCGCGCGGCCCAGCCTCAGAGGTCGCCGAGCTTCGGCGGACCGGCGTCGCCGAACAGGTTCAGGGCGTGGCCCGAGCGATGTTCGCGAAAGCTCTTGCGCGAGAACAGCTTGGCCTGGGCCTCGGCAGGAAGGTCGGTGATGGCGATCAGGTGCCTGGCGATCAAGGTGTCGATCACGTCTTCCAGCACGCGGACGAAATCGGCGTCCAGGCGGGCGAATTCGGCGTGGCCGACGAAGCCCTGCACATCGGGGTGATCGTCGGGCAGGAATTCGCCGGCATCGCCGGCGGGGGCGTGGCGGTGCAGGCTGGCGATGGCGCCGTTCGGGTCGCGAAGCACGTAGGGCATGGGCGCGATGATAGCGGCGCGTCGTCTGCGGGGCGGTGGCTCCGCGCGCCGTTCGGCGTGGCTCAGTTCACGCGCCCGGCGTCCTCAACGCAGGCCTTCGGCGTAGTCGGCGACGGCCTTGATTTCCTGGTCGCTCATGCGCGCGGCGATGTCCATCATCGGCACGCTGTTGGCACGGGTACCGGCACGGAAGTTCGTCAGCTGGGCTTCGAGGTACTCGGCGTGCTGGCCGCCCAGGCGCGGGTACAGATTCGGGATGCCGGCACCGTTCGGGCTGTGGCAGCCGGCGCAGGCCGGCACGTTCTTGTCGGCAATGCCACCGCGCCAGATCTTCTCGCCCAGCACCACGGTGTCCTTGTTGCGCGCATAGCCGTTCTTGGCCTGCTTGCTGGCGTAGAACGCGGCGACATTGCGCATGTCGGCGTCGCTCAGCGGCGCGGCCATGCCGTTCATGACGGCGTTCTTGCGCACGCCGGCCTTGAATTCGGTCAGTTGCTTGACCAGGTAGGCGGCATGCTGGCCTTGCAGGATCGGATTGGCGACGATGCCGCGCGAGCCATCGTTGGTGTGGCAGGCGGAGCACACCTTGGTCGAGAGGTCCTGTCCCAGGGCCAGATCGGGCTTGGCGGGCGCGGCCGGCGCGTCGGCGGCAAACACGGGGGCCGCGAGGAGGGCGGCGAACACGGCAGTGATGGCGAACGCGACAGGAGTCTTCATCTCGAAGGGCCTCGGGGAGGTTGGGAATGTCGACGATGCCTCCAGGGCACAAGCACCGGAGGACCAAACCGATGGATTTTACAATGCTCCATGACTGAATCCTCCCGTCCCGGCGCCCCGGCACCTTCCGCGAGCGTCCGCACCGCCCTCGCCTGGGCCCACAGCGCCCGTTTTCTGACCACCGCCGCGCAGCTGGAGCACCTCCCCGAGGGGGATCTGGCCGAGATCGCGTTCGTCGGACGCAGCAATGCCGGCAAGTCCACCGCGATCAACACGCTGGCGCAGCGCCGTCAGCTGGCCTTTGCCTCGAAGACGCCGGGCCGCACCCAGCACATCAACCTGTTCGCGCTGGGCCCCAAGGACGCGCCCGATGCCTACCTGGCCGACCTGCCCGGCTACGGCTACGCCAGTGTCGAGCGTGGCGCGAAGCTGCGTTGGCAGAAGGTGATGGCCGATTACCTGGAGGTGCGGCGCAACCTGCACGGTGTGGTGCTGATGATCGACAGCCGGCTGGGCTTCACGCCGCTCGACACCCGCTTGCTGAGCTTCATCGCGCCGCGGGTGGCCAATGGCGAGGTCCGCCTGCTGGTGTTGCTGACCAAGGCGGACAAGCTCAACCGCCGCGAGCAGCAGGCCGCCCTGGCCGGCGCGCAGGCGGTGCTCGGGGAGGTCGCCACCGAGGCGGCCGACGTCGGCGTGCTGCTGTTCTCGGGCCCCAAGCACATCGGCCTGGACGATCTTGCCGAGACGCTCTACGGCTGGATGCACCCGCAGGCCGAGGCCGACATGGCGGACGACGCGGCAGCAGCCGCGCCGTGATCGCCGGGCGTCAGGGCCGGCCGATGAACAAGGCCAGGCCGGCCTGACCCTGTGGGGCCCAGGTCATGCCCAGGTACATCGGGCCGATGCCGGTGTCGGCGCCGAGGTAGAGGCTGCCGCCGGTCCGCAGCCCCGACAGGCTGAGCTGGCGGCGATCCGGCCAGCCATTGCCGGCTTCGAGGGTGGCGCCGAGAAACAGGCCGCGGGCAAAGACCGGCGCTTGCGGCAGGCGCATGTACCAGCCCAGCCGCCCTAGCATCACCGCGTTGCCCGCGATCTGACCAGGCTGGTAGCCCGAGAGCTGCTGAAACCCGCCGAGCGTGTACTGACCGGCCAGGTTGTCGTTGCGCGCGTCGGTGGCCTTGATCAGGCCGTAGACGCTGAAGGTCTGGGCGCCCAGGGTGGCCACGGCGGTCGCTTCCGATTCGATCCGCGCCAGGTTTTGCGTCGTGCCCTGGCTGCGCTGGCCGTATTGCAGTTCGGTGTCGAGGCGCCAGCCGTGCTGGGGGAAATTGGCGTAGTCGAGCTGGTCGATCGCCAGGTGGATGCGGGCAGCGGTCTCGTGCCAGCTGTCGGTGCCGGTCGGCCCGACGTAGTTGGCGCCCAGCACCACCGGCGTCATTTGCCCCGCGTCTTCGACGATGCCTACGCGCAACTCACCCAGATCGCTCCAGGGCCGGCCGAGATCGATGCCGACACTGCCGTCGGTTCGCTGCAACTGGCCGACCTCGCTGCCGCCGTCGCCCTGGAACAGCATCTGCTGCCGGCGCGATGCCGCGGCGTGGACCGAGACGAACCAGTCGCTCGCCAGGCTCGGTGTCCAGGACAGCGGGTGATAGAGCTCGGTGGAGATCGACGGCTGCTCGCCGATCTGCAGGAGGTTGCGCCACTCGGTGCCGGCGGGGGTGAGCCAGTGCCGGGTGTGGCTGATCTTGACGTTGAAGGCGCTGCGGCCGCTGAAATCGGTCGACAGGTCCAGCCCCAGGCGCAGGTAGTTCGGCCCCCAGGGTTTGTCCTCGAGGTCGAACACCAGCTGGGCGTTGCCATCTTCGTCCACCAGGTGGTAGTCGGTGCGCAGGTAATCGCCGGTGGCCGCCAGCGTGGTGGCGTCCCGGGCCGCGGCGGTCGGATCGAAGCTGCGGCCCGGCTGCGAGCTCAGCTGCGGCGCCAGCCGGGCCGGGTTGGTGACGCTGCTGCCCTCGAAGGCCACCGAATCGAGCACCGGTGCGGCCGGCATCTCGCTGTGGCGCGCCTTGCGCCACGCGGCATAGTCCGCCGCCGGCAGCGCCAGCGCGTGCAAGCGCGCGGCCAGCGCCTCGGCGCCGGCCTGGCCGGCACGGATCAGCGCCGGGGTTTGGGCGAAGTCGGCCGAGGTCAGCCGGCCCAGGTCGGGGGCGATCAGCACGTCGGACGGCGTCAGCGAGTCCAGGCTGCGGCGGACGTTCTGCCCGATCAGGATGTTGAGCATCTGGGTCGTCAGCCCCAGCGCGGAGTTCAGCGTGTCCCGGGCGGCCAGCGGCGTGCCGATGTCGACGACGATGACGATGTCCGCGCCCATCGCGCGCGCCACGTCGACCGGCAGGTTGTCGACCAGACCGCCGTCACCCAGCACCCGGCCATCGACCTCGGTCGACGGGAACACGCCGGGCACGCTCATGCTGGAGCGCAGGGCGATCGCCAGATCGCCATGGTCCAGGATCACGCGCTGGCCGTTCTCCATGTCGGTGGCCACGGCGCGAAACGGGATCGGCAGGTGATCGAACTGGTGGATCTGCCGCACCGGCAGGGTGTAGCGGCGCAGCAGGGTCTCCAGCCCGCGGCTGGAGACGGCCGCCTGCGGTGCGCGGAACTGGCCGTCGCGGTAGCCGATCTCGATCCCGGTGGGGATCTGGAAGTCCTCTTCCTTGCGCCGCTGCGGCAATTGCTGGCGTGCGACGCGGGACGCGAACAGGCGATCCCAATCGATCTGCAGCACGGTCTTCTCGATCTGGTCGGCGCCCATGCCGCTGGCGTACAGCCCGCCGACGATCGCACCCATCGAGGTGCCGGCGATCACGTCGATCGGCACGTGCTGCTGCTCCAGCACCTTCAGCACGCCGACATGAGCCAGACCGCGCGCGCCGCCGCCCGACAACACCAGGCCGATGCGCGGACGCGGCGGGGCCGGCGTGGGCTGGGCTTGTGCGGCGGCGGCACACAGGAGCAGGCAGGACAGGGCACGGCGCATGCCCGGATTGTCCATGCGCGGCTCAAGCGCACGAAAAAGGCCACCCGGAGGTGGCCTTTCGAGCTGAGCGCAAGCGCTCGGGCAGGGCTTACATGCCCATGTCGCCCATGCCGCCCATGCCACCCATGCCGCCGCCCGGCATCGCCGGTGCGTCCTCCTTGGGGGCTTCGGCGACCATGCACTCGGTCGTCAACATCAGCGACGACACCGAAGCGGCGTTCTGCAGTGCCGTGCGCGTCACCTTGGTCGGGTCCAGGATGCCCATTTCGATCATGTCGCCATAGGTGTCGTTGGCCGCATTGAAGCCGTAGTTGCCCTTGCCGGCCAGCACCGCGTTGACCACCACGCTCGGTTCGCCACCGGCGTTGTAGACGATTTCGCGCAGCGGGGCCTCGATGGCCTTCAGCACCAGTTTGATGCCGGCATCCTGGTCGGCGTTGTCGCCCTGGATGGTGCCAGCCGCCTGACGGGCGCGCAGCAGCGCCACGCCACCACCGGCCACGATGCCTTCTTCCACCGCAGCGCGGGTGGCGTGCAAGGCGTCTTCGACGCGGGCCTTCTTTTCCTTCATCTCGACCTCGGTGGCGGCACCGACCTTGATGACGGCCACGCCGCCGGCCAGCTTGGCCACGCGCTCTTGCAGCTTCTCGCGGTCATAGTCGGAGGTGGCTTCCTCGATCTGCACGCGGATCTGCTTGACGCGGGCTTCGATGTCGCCCGCAGCGCCGGCGCCGTCGATGATGGTGGTGTTTTCCTTGCCCACCTCGACGCGCTTGGCCTGGCCCAGATCAGCCAGCGTGACCTTCTCCAGCGTCAGGCCGACTTCTTCGGCGATGACCTTGCCGCCGGTCAGGATGGCGATGTCTTCCAGCATGGCCTTGCGACGGTCGCCGAAGCCCGGGGCCTTGACGGCCACAACCTTCAGGATGCCGCGGATGGTGTTGACCACCAGGGTGGCCAGCGCCTCGCCTTCGACTTCCTCGGCGATGATCAGCAGCGGACGGCCGGCCTTGGCGACGGCTTCCAGCGTCGGCAGCAGGTCGCGGATGTTGGACACCTTCTTGTCGTACAGCAGCACGAACGGGTTTTCCAGGATCGCCGACTGCTTTTCCGGGTTGTTGATGAAGTAGGGCGACAGGTAGCCGCGGTCGAACTGCATGCCTTCGACGATGTCGAGCTCGTTGTCCAGCGACTTGCCGTCTTCGACGGTGATCACGCCTTCCTTGCCGACCTTGTCCATCGCCTTGGCGATGATCTCGCCGACGTCAGCATCGCTGTTCGCCGAGATGGTGCCGACCTGGGCGATTTCCTTGGACGTGGTGGTGGCCTTGGAGGCGGCCTTCAGCTGGGCGACCAGGGCGGTGACCGCCTTGTCGATGCCGCGCTTCAGATCCATCGGGTTCATGCCGGCGGCCACGTACTTCATGCCTTCGCGCACGATGGCCTGGGCCAGCACGGTGGCGGTGGTGGTGCCGTCGCCCGCGTTGTCCGAGGTCTTGGAAGCGACTTCCTTGACCATCTGGGCGCCCATGTTCTGGAGCTTGTCCTTGAGCTCGATTTCCTTGGCCACCGAGACACCGTCCTTGGTGACGGTGGGGGCGCCGAACGAGCGCTCGAGCACGACGTTGCGGCCCTTGGGGCCCAGCGTGACCTTGACCGCGTTGGCCAGGATGTTCACGCCTTCGACCATGCGGTGACGGGCGTCTGCGCCAAAGATGACGTCTTTTGCTGCCATGTTGGATTCTCCGGATTCAGTTGTTCAATGTGAGGTTTGCTGCTTCTGTCTTCGGCCGGGCCTTTGGCCCTTAACCTGGCCTTGCCAAGTTAGCCTGCGACGAAAGTAAATCGCCTGTGCGATTTACTTTTCGACCACGGCAAACAGGTCTTCTTCGCGCATCACCAGCAACTCGTCGCCATCGACCTTGACGGTCTGGCCCGAGTACTTGCCGAACAGCACGCGGTCACCGACCTTGACGTTCAGGGCCACGAGTTCGCCCTTGTCGTTGCGCTTGCCGGGGCCGACCGACAGCACTTCACCCTGGTCGGGCTTTTCGGCGGCATTGTCGGGAATCACGATGCCAGAAGCGGTCTTGGTTTCATTTTCCAGACGCTTGACGATCACGCGATCGTGCAACGGACGAAGTTTCATTGCATCTCCTTGGAGCTGTAACAGGATGACTGAATCTTGGGTGTCAACGAAGTTGGCACTCATTCACATCAATTGGTGGTGCGGCCGTGCATGAGCCATGACACCGAGTGTGTTAGCACTCGATTGCGTCGAGTGCTAACAGCATTATAGGGTGGGTCCGCCCGGTTTCAAGGCCTGGCCTGCGCAGGCCAGGCAACTACAAAGTGGCGTCGTCCGGTTCCGGATCGGGCCTTGCCGGAACCCGGTAGCCTTCGCTGGCCCAGGCACCGAGATCTTGACCCTGGCAGCGGGCGCTGCAGAACGGGCGGTAGGGGTTGCTGGCCGCGTACACGCTGGGCCCGCCGCAGGCAGGGCATTTCACGGCGATCGGACGGCGCGGGGCACCGTCAGGCAGAGGGTCGCGCGTGGTCATGGGGTCAGGCGCACAGCGCCAGGTCGAAGTCCACGTCCGCAGCGTGGGGGCGCAGACGGCCTTCGCCATCGGCCTTCATCAGGCGCACGGACACCATCAGTCGATGCCCGGTGATCTCGGGGACCAGTTCCAGGCCTTCGTCGATGCGCAGGCGCAGCAATTGGTAGCTGCGGCCCTGAGGCAGGCTTTGCTGGTACTGGCCGCCGTGGGCGACCACCTTGTGGGGCGCGCCGGCATCGCGCAGCAGCCGCAGCAGCACTTGCAGCGCTTCGGCCAACGGCACCAGAGTGTCGATCCAGCGCGCCAGGTCGGCTCGGCGGCGCTGCGAAGGCAGTTGCTGCCAGGCGTAATAGGCCGGCAGGTCGAATTCGCAGGTGCCGCCCGGGATGTTGATGCGGCTGCGGATGCTGGTCAGCCATTCGTTGCTGTTGAGCGAATGGCCAGCCTTGCCGTTGAGCTGGTTCAGGCCGGTGAAGGCATGGTCGATGCGTCCGATGACTTCGTCCAAGGCCACTTCGGAGATGTTCGGATTGCCCCGGTAGCCGAGCAACTGGTTCTTGTGGCGCTCCAGTTCCTTGAGCAGATCGGACTTGAGATCGGCGCGGGCGCCGACGTCCATGATCTCGAAGATCGTGGCCAGCGCGAAGTGATGATCCACCGCCTCGTCCCGCTGCGAAAGCGTATCGAGTCGCCCGAACAGGTGCTCGAGGCGCAGCATGGTGCGGATGCCTTCGTTGAACGGGTATTCGTAGAGGACCAAGGTGGGTTCCAGGCGATTGCTCAGCGCGTGCGCCGATTGTTCCACACTGCCACGTCGGATCGCCTCATGCGGCAACCCAGTCGTGCCACAGCACCGACGCGGCGCGTGCCAGTGCTGCCAGGCTCGACCGGTCGTTGACGATCACGGCGTCGGCAATGGCGCGCCGTTCGCGGCGGCTGGCCTGCTGCGAAATCACCTGCCGAACCTGGGCCTCGGCCCAGTGGTTGCGGGCCACCACGCGTTCGACCTGGGTGGTTTCGTCGCAGTCCACCACCAGCACCCGGTCGACCCGCTGACGCCAAAGGCCCGATTCGGTCAGCAGCGGAACGTCGAAGACCAGGCATTGCCCCGGCGCGGCTGCGGCGGCCTCCTGCTGGGTCTGTCGGGCGATCATCGGGTGCAGGATGGCTTCGAGCCGTCGCCGCTGCGAGGGGTCGTCGAACACCAGCGAGCGCATCCGGGCGCGGTCCAGGGCGCCGTCTGGGCTCAACATGTCCGAGCCGAATTCAGCGGCAATGGCAGCCAGCGCGGCTCCACCGGGTGCCGTCAATCGGCGCGAGATGGCGTCGGTGTCGACCACGTGCGCACCCAGCGTCGCCAGCAGGCCGGCCAGCGTGCTTTTCCCGCTGCCGATGCCGCCGGTCAGGCCGATGCGCAGCGTCACTGGCCGATCCAGCCCAGCACCCGCTGCGTGCCGGCCAGCATCACCACCGCGCCGCCGCCCGCCAGGAACGGGCCGAAAGGCACGTAGCGGCCTTCGCGCAGGGCGCCACTGAACTTCATTGCGATGCCCACGGTGGCGCCGATCACCGAGGCCATCAGGATGATGGGCAACACCGCCTGCCAGCCCAGCCAGGCACCCAGTGCGGCGAGCAACTTGAAGTCGCCAAAACCCATGCCTTCCTTGCCGGTGGCCAGCTTGAACAGCCAGTACACCGACCACAAGGACAAGTAGCCCACGCAGGCTCCGAACACGGCCGTCGCCAAGGGCAGCGTCCAACCCAGCGCGGCGGCCAGCAGGCCGGACCACAGCAGCGGCTGGGTCAGCGAATCAGGCAGCAAGGTGGTGTCCCAATCGATGGCGGCCGAGGCCACCAGCACTGCCAGCACACCGCACCACAGCAGCACTTCGGGCTGCGGACCGACATGCCACGACGCTGCGGCAAACAGCAGCGCCGTCAGCACCTCGACGACAGGATAGCGGGCCGAGATACGGGTCTTGCAGGACGAGCAGCGGCCGCGCAGCCACAGCCAACTGACGAGCGGGACGTTCTCGTACCAGCGGATGCGATGGCCGCAGGACGGGCAGGTCGAGGCGGGACGCGACAGGCTCAGCGCGGGCAGGGCATCAAGTTGACGTCCCAGGTCGACCGCGGTCGCGGCGAGCGCCTTCGGGGCGTCTTGCTCGAAGCAGCGCCGCCACGAGTCGGCGTCGCCCAATTGCTGCGAGACGTCGCGCCACCACTGGCGCTCCATCATGCGCGGCAGGCGGTGAATCACGACGTTGAGGAAGCTGCCGACGCACAGGCCGAGCAGGGCGAGCACGGCGGGCGAGAGCCACGCCGCCAAGGAATCGGACGACCCCATCGCGAATCAGACCACCTGGCCGAGCTTGAAGATGGGCAGGTACATCGCGACCACGATACCGCCGATCAGGGTGCCCAGAATCACGATGATGATGGGCTCCAGCAGGCTCGACAGCCCCTTGACCATTTCGTCGACTTCATCCTCATAGAACTCGGCCGCCTTGGCCAGCATGTCGTCCAGCGCGCCCGACTCTTCGCCGATGGCGGCCATTTGCAGCACCATGTTGGGAAACACGCCGGTGGCGGTCATCGATGAAGTGAGTGCCGAGCCGGCCGCCACGTCGCGCTGGATCTGCTCGGTGGCCTTGGCGTAGATCACGTTGCCGGAGGTGCCGCCGACAGAATCCAACGCCTCGACCAGCGGCACGCCCGCGGAGAACATGGTCGAGAGGGTGCGCGTCCAGCGTGCGATCACCGCCTTGCGCATCAGCTCGCCGAAGATCGGCATACGCAGCAGCAGGCGGTCCATGACGAACTGCAGCTTCTCGGAACGTTTCCAGGTGCGAAAGAACATGTAGCCGCCGCCGAAGATGACGCCGAAGATCAGCCACCAATACTTGACGAAGAACTCGCTCATCCAGATCACGGCCAGCGTCGGCGCGGGCAGTTGCGCGCCGAAGGAGCTGAAGACCTGCTTGAACGACGGGATCACGAAGATCATGATGATGGTCACGACGACGAAGGCGACCACCAGCACCGCCACGGGATACATCAGCGCGGATTTGATCTTCTGTTTGAGGGCTTGTGTCTTTTCCTGATAGAGCGCCAGGCGGGTCAACAATTCTTCCAGGATGCCGCCCGCTTCACCGGCCTCGACCAGGTTGCAATACAGCGCGTCGAAGTACTGCGGGTGGCGGCGAAAGGCCGACGACAGGCTGGTGCCGGTCTCGACATCGGAGCGGATGTCCAGCAGCAGCCGGGTCAGCCGCGGGTTCGGGCTGCCACGACCGACGATGTCGAAGGCCTGCAGCAAGGGCACGCCGGCCTTCATCATCGTCGCGAGCTGCCGGGTGAACGTCGCCACGTCCCGGGTGGAGATCGACTTTCCACCGGTGGTTCGCCGCTTCTTGATCCGAGTGACCAGAACGCCCTGGCGGCGCAGGCTGGCGCTGACGGCGGCTTCGCCCGCCGAGCGCACCTCGCCTCGCACCGCCTTGCCGGTGCGATCCTTGCCTTCCCATTCGAAGATGAATTCCTGGACTTTGCCTGCTGCCGCTGCAGTTGCCATTGAGCCTCCGGCTGCTCGCGTGTTGTGGGTTCGATCGGTGGGGCGTTTCGGGGAAAGCGCGCCGCTACTGGTTGGTCGACGCCAGGACCTCTTCGAGGGAAGTCACTCCCAGCCTGACTTTGACCAGCCCGGATTCCCGCAAGTCCCGCACGCCTTCGCGCCGCGCCTGGTTGGCCAGATCGGTGGACGAACCTTGGTTCAGGATCAGCCGCTGGATCTCCTCGCTGATCGGCATCGCCTGGTAGATCCCCAACCGACCGCGGTAACCATTGTTGCAGGCCGAGCATCCCACCGCCTTGTACGGCCGCCAGGTGCCGTCCATCTGTTCTGCCGTGAAACCGGCCTTGATCATGGCCTCGCGAGGGTAATCGGCAGTGGTCTTGCAGTTTTCGCACAGCCGGCGCACCAGGCGCTGAGCCGTGATCAACAGCACGCTGGCGGCGATGTTGAAGGGTGCGACGCCCATGTTCAGCAGGCGGGTCAGCGTCGACGGGGCGTCATTGGTGTGCAACGTGGACAGCACCAAGTGCCCGGTCTGGGCCGCCTTGATCGCGATGTCGGCGGTTTCCAGATCGCGGATTTCGCCCACCATGATGATGTCCGGATCCTGCCGGAGAAAGGACTTCAGTGCGGTCGCGAAATTCAGTCCGGCCTTGTCGTTGACGTTGACCTGGTTGATGCCGGGCAGGTTGATTTCGGCCGGGTCCTCGACGGTGGCGATGTTGACGCCGGGCTGGTTCAGCAGGTTCAGGCAGGTGTAGAGCGAGACCGTCTTGCCGCTGCCGGTGGGGCCGGTGACCAGCACCATGCCGTACGGGCGGCGGACGGCGTCGAGCAGGCGCTGCTTTTCTTCCAGTTCGTAGCCCAGCGCCTCGATGCCCAGCTTGGCACTGGAGGAATCGAGGATACGGATCACGATCTTCTCGCCGAACAGGGTGGGCAGGGTGCTGACCCGGAAGTCGATCGACTTGTTGCCGAATCGCAGCTTCATCCGGCCATCCTGGGGCACGCGCTTCTCGGCGATGTCCAGTCGCGAAATGACCTTGATCCGCGAAGCCAGCTTTTCCTTGATGGCGATCGGCGGCTGGGTGATTTCGCGCAACTCGCCGTCGATGCGGAACCGGACCCGGTAGTGGAACTCGTAGGGTTCGAAATGCAGGTCGGAGGCGCGCAAATTGATCGCGTCGATCAGCATCTTCTGCAGGAAGCGCACCACCGGCGCGTCTTCCACGTCGTTGGCGACTTCCGTGGTTCCCTGCGCAGGCGCCTCTTCATCCGTGACATCGAACTCGAAGTCGCTTGCGGTCAGGGTGTCCAGCGCCTGGGCCGCACTGGTGGTCTGGACCTCGATGACCTTGCTGAGTTTGTCGTGCTCGACCAGCACCCACTCGGGCGCCAACTGGGTCGCGAACTTGATGCGTTCGCCGGCTTCCTGGTCGGTCGGGTCGGCGCAGGCCAGGAACAGGCGGCTGCCGCGCCGGCCCAGCGGCAGGATCTTGTACTGGCTGACCAACTTGGCGTCGATCAGGTTCTGCGGCAGACGCTGCAAGTCGACGGCATCCAGATCCAGCAGCGGCACCGACAGCGCGGTCGACAGCGCGTGCGACAGCGCCGAGGCCGTCATCACGCCCGAGGCCATCAATGCGTCGACAAAGCTGATGCGCTTCTCGCGCGCGCCGCGGACCAGTTCCTCGGCCGTCTTGGTGGGCAGACGGCCGCCGTGAACCAGCACGCGGGCCACCCCTGAAAGTGCGGGCGAAGGAGCTTCGGTAATGGTGTCCACGTCGGGGTGTCGGAAGCGGGTCAGGGATGCGATCGTACGTGTGCCACGAGACTCATGCCGCGGTTCCTGCGCAGGCAGGGTCCCGCGGCATCACAGCCGCGTAGCGGAAAGGCAACGTGGGCCGATCATCGCTGAACCCCGAAGGGCTGTAAACGGTGACCTTCGCATCCTTGCAACGGGAACGATCAGGTTGTCACGATGAGTACTTCGCCGCGGCCGAGGTGGGCGGGCGCGTTCTATCGCCGATCCCATGCTGCCTTCAAGGCGTCGGACTGCCGATGTCAGCGCACAGGCGCTCGGCAAGCAGTCAATGGCGGGCGACCTGAATTGGTCGGGGTGAGAGGATTCGAACCTCCGGCCTCTACGTCCCGAACGTAGCGCTCTACCAGGCTAAGCTACACCCCGATTCGAGTCAGTTGCAAGTTGCGCATCTCAAGCAGAGCGCTCAACCGATCGAGCCGCTAATTCTAGCAGGAAACTTTTGGCCTCGGAATCGGGCAGCAGCGAAAGACTGCGCCGGGCGGCGTCGGCTTCGCCGCGGGCGGCGTCGCGGGTCACCTCGATGGCCCCGGTTCGACGCACGATGTCGATGATCTCGGGCAGCCGGTCCACTTCGCCGTGCTCGATCGCATGGCGGATCAGCTGTCGTTCTTCGCCTGTGCAATGGTCCATCGCAAAGAGAAGAGGCAGCGTGGGTTTGCCCTCGCGCAGGTCGTCGCCCACATTCTTGCCCAGCGCCGTCGTGCTGCCTTCGTAGTCCAGCAGGTCATCGATCAGCTGGAAGGCGGTGCCCAGCGCCCTGCCGTAATCGGCGCAGGCGTTTTCAACGTCGGGCGAGGCGTTCGCGACCACCGCACCAAGCCTGGCACTGGCCTCGAACAGCTTGGCTGTCTTGTAGCGGATCACGCGCAGGTAGTCGTCGGCGGCGATGTCCGGGTCGTGCATGTTCAGCAGTTGAAGCACCTCGCCCTCGGCGATCACATTGGTGGCATCGGCGAGCACGTCGAGCACTCGCATGCGGTCGACCGAGACCATCATTTGGAAGGCGCGCGAGTACAGGAAATCGCCCACCAGCACGCTGGCGGCATTGCCGAACATCGCGTTGGCCGTCTTGCGTCCGCGGCGCAGCGAGGATTCATCGACCACGTCGTCGTGCAGCAGCGTTGCGGTATGGATGAACTCGACGATGGCGGCCAGCTCATGCTTTTGCGGGCCATCGAAGCCCAGCGCCGAAGCAAACAGCAACACCAGTCGGGGTCGGATGCGCTTGCCGCCAGCGCCGATGATGTAGTGCGAGATCTGCTCGATCAGCGCGACGTCCGACGACAACCGCGCGCGGATGACGGCGTCAACCTGAAGCATCTCTGCGGCCATGGGATCGGGTTCCGTCACGGGCGCGGCAATCTGCGATGGCGTAGGCGTGGGCACAGCGGGTTGATGGGGCGGCAAAGCTGGCGATTATAGGAATCGACGCGATGTCGACGGTGCGCCGCCGAATCGGCTCGTGGCCGCCCGCTGACCCTCGGCAAGGCGACACGGTTGCAGGCAGCGAATCTGGTGCGGCTTGTGCTAGAATGTTCGGCTTCGTCCCGGAATGGTCCGGGCGAGCCTTCTCGTGGGCGTCTGGCCTGAGGTCGTTTTTGCGGCTTCGTCGACACGCTCTGAGCGCCCGGAGCTTCTAGCGAGCGGTGGGCGTTCGGGAGGGCATTCTTGCAAAGGGCTTATATGTACGCGGTCGTAAAAACCGGTGGCAAGCAATACAAGGTTGCAGCCGGCGAAAAGATCAAGGTAGAACAGATTGCTGCGGACGTGGGCCAGGAAATCGTGATCGATCAGGTTTTGGCAGTCGGCAACGGCGCTGACCTGAAGGTCGGGACTCCCCTGGTGAGCGGTGCAACCGTCACGGCGGTTGTGGTCGCGCAAGGTCGCCACGACAAAGTGCGCATCTTCAAGATGCGCCGTCGCAAGCACTATCAGAAGCATGGCGGCCACCGCCAGCATTACACCGAGCTGCAGATCAGCGCGGTCAACGGCTGAAGCCACAGAAATTCCAAGGAGTTCTGAACCATGGCACAGAAAAAAGGCGGCGGTTCCACCCGGAACGGCCGCGACTCTCAACCGAAGATGCTGGGCGTCAAGGCGTTCGGCGGTCAGGTGATCCCGGCGGGCTCGATCATCGTGCGTCAGCGCGGCACGAAGTTCCATCCGGGCAACAACGTCGGCATCGGCCGTGACCACACGCTGTTCGCGCTGGTCGACGGCACGGTGTCCTTCAAGATCCAAGGCGAATTGAGCCGGCACACGGTCAACGTCACGCCGCTGTAAAGCGGCGCCCGTTCCCGGCCTGCGTAAAGCCCCGGTTCGCCGGGGCTTTTTTGCCTTCTGGAGCCCGAGCGGATCGCGCGACGGCTCCGATACCATCCGAACACCATGAAATTCGTTGACGAAGCGACCATCGACATTGCGGCCGGCAACGGCGGCGCCGGCTGTGCCAGCTTTCGCCGCGAGAAGTTCATTCCGTTCGGTGGCCCCGACGGCGGTAATGGCGGCAAGGGGGGCAGCGTGTATGCAGTGGCCGACCGCAATCTGAATACCTTGATCGATTACCGCTATGCGCGCCGGCATGAGGCGCGCAACGGCGAGGCGGGCCGCGGGTCCGACTGCTTCGGCGCGGCGGCCGACGACATCGTGCTGCGTGTGCCGGTCGGCACGATCATCACCGATGTGGAAACCGGCCGGGTCATGGCGGAACTGATCGATCCTGAAGTCCCGGTGCTGCTGGCCAAGGGCGGCGACGGGGGGTTCGGCAACCTGCACTACAAGACGGCGACCAACCGGGCACCCCGACAGCACACGCCGGGCTGGCCCGGTGAAGCCTTCAAGGTCAAGATGGAACTGCGGGTCTTGGCCGACGTGGGCCTGCTGGGCATGCCCAATGCGGGCAAGTCGACGCTGATCGCGGCGATCTCTAACGCCCGGCCCAAGATTGCCGACTACCCGTTCACCACGCTGCACCCCAACCTCGGGGTGGTGCGCGTCGGGCCGGAGAAGAGCTTCGTCGTGGCCGATATTCCGGGCCTGATCGAAGGCGCCTCCGAGGGGGCCGGCCTGGGGCACCTGTTTCTGAGGCACCTGCAGCGCACCCGATTGCTGTTGCATATCGTCGATCTGGCACCCTTCGACGAATCGGTCGATCCGGTGCAACAGGCCAAGGCGATCGTGCAGGAACTGAAGAAGTACGACGAAGCGCTGTACGACAAACCACGCTGGCTGGTGTTGAACAAGTTGGACATGGTGCCGGCCGACGAACGGGCCAAGCGCATCAAGGATTTCGTCAAGCGCTACAAGTGGAAGGGCCCGGTGTTCGAAATCTCGGCGTTGGCCCGGGAAGGTCTGCAGCCGCTGATTCACGCCATCTGGGCGCATGTCGCCGCAGAACAGACCGCGCCGCCGCCGGAGCCCGATCCTCGTTTCGACCGGGCGCCTGACGCTGCACCGTCCGAGTGAGCCGGCCATGACCGATGCTCTGAAAAACGCGCGCCGAATCGTCGTCAAGGTCGGCTCCAGCCTGGTCACCAACGAAGGCCGCGGCGTCGATGCCGAGGCGATCGGAACCTGGTGCAGGCAGCTTGCTGCCCTGGCCCGGGACGGCCGCGAAGTGGTGATGGTGTCCAGCGGGGCGATTGCCGAGGGCATGAAGCGCCTGGGTTGGACGAGTCGACCCAAGGAATTGCACGAGTTGCAGGCCGCGGCGGCGGTCGGCCAGATGGGCTTGGCGCAGATGTACGAGACCAAGTTGTCCGAGCATGCGATCGGCAGCGCCCAGGTGCTGTTGACGCACGCCGACTTGGCCGACCGTGAGCGCTACCTGAATGCACGCTCGACCCTGCTGACCTTGCTGGGCTTGAAGGTGATTCCGGTCATCAACGAGAACGACACCGTCGTCAACGACGAAATCAAGTTCGGCGACAACGACACGCTCGGCGCTCTGGTCGCCAATCTGGTGGAAGCGGACGCGCTGGTGATCCTGACCGATCAGAAGGGCCTGTATTCGGCAGACCCCCGCAAGGACGCGCTGGCGCGATTCATCGACGTCGCCGAGGCTCGTGATCCAGCGCTGGAGCGCATGGCCGGGGGGGCCGGCTCCAGCATCGGCCGCGGCGGCATGATCACCAAGGTGCTGGCTGCCAAGCGCGCAGCCGGCAGCGGCGCCAGCACCGTCATCGCGTGGGGACGCGAGCCCGACGTGTTGCTGCGCTTGGTGGCGGGCGAGGCCATCGGCACCGCGTTGCTGGCAGGCACGGCCAAGCTGGCCGCCCGCAAGCAATGGATGGTCGATCACCTGCAAATGCGCGGTGCGGTGCGGGTGGACGAGGGTGCGGTCGGCAAGCTGCGCGACGAAGGCAAGAGCCTGCTGCCGATCGGCGTCGTGGAGGTGGATGGCGATTTCCACCGTGGCGACGTGATCGCGGTGCAGACCGCCAGCGGCCAGGAGATCGCGCGCGGACTGGCCAACTATTCCAGCACCGAAGCCCGTTTGATCGCTCGCAAGCCGTCGTCCCAGATCGGCCACCTGCTCGGTTACGCCAACGAACCCGAACTCATCCACCGTGACAATCTCGTGCTGGCGTAAGCAAGCACGAGATTGCGGCAGAGGCGCTGCGTCGCCCCAGCGAGCGGCAGGCGCTCAAGCTTGGCCGTCGGATTCCAGGGGATGGCCTTCCGGGTGCGCCGACAAGGCGGCCTCGGGCTCGTCTGGGCGACGATCATCACGCCCGTGCGGGCGCATGCCTCCACGAAGATAGCGATTGTGGTGATTCACCCGCGGCAGAAAACGCGCCAGCTCGGACAAGGCCATTTGGTAGACGTCGCGCTTGAACTCGATCACCACGTCCAACGGCACCCAGTATTCGTTCCAGCGCCAGGCATCGAATTCCGGATGATCGGTGGCGCGTAGATTCATGTCGCTGTCGCGGCCCATCAGTCGCAACAGGAACCAGATCTGCTTCTGGCCCTTGTAGTGACCGCGCGCGTCACGCCGAATGAAATGGTCGGGCACGTTGTAGCGCAGCCAGTCGCGGGTGCGCGCCAGAATCTGCACATGCTCGGGGTGGAGTCCCACCTCTTCGTGCAACTCGCGGAACATCGCCTGCTCGGGCGACTCGCCATACTTGATGCCCCCTTGCGGGAACTGCCAGGAGTGGGTGCGCAGCCGCTTGCCCCAAAAAACCTGGTTGCGGGCGTTGAGCAGGATGATGCCGACGTTGGGCCTGTAGCCTTCCCGGTCGAGCATAATCGAACCCCAAATTTTGAATTGAAATCAATATAGCACCGGCGGCCTTCCGGGCACAGGCTCTCGCTTACCCGAACCCGCCGCCGAGGCATCAAAGCCGCCCATGAAAGCCAGTTCCTTCTTCATTTCAACGCTCAAGGAAGCGCCCGCCGATGCCGAGGTGATCAGCCACCGGTTGATGATGCGCGCCGGCATGATCAAGCGCCTGGGGGCCGGCATCTACAACTACATGCCGATGGGGCTGCGCGTGATCCGCAAGGTCGAGGCGATCATCCGCGAGGAGATGAACCGCGCCGGCGCGGTCGAATTGCTGATGCCGGTGGTGCAGCCGGCGGAACTGTGGCAGGAGTCAGGGCGTTTCCAGGCCTATGGGCCCGAGCTGATGCGGGTCAAGGACCGGCATGAGCGCGACTTCGTCATCCAGCCCACCAGCGAAGAGGTGGTGACCGACATCGCCCGCCAGGAACTGCGCAGCTACAAGCAGTTGCCGAAGAATTTCTATCACATCCAGACCAAGTTCCGCGACGAGCGCCGGCCGCGCTTCGGCATCATGCGCGGACGCGAGTTCACGATGAAGGACGCGTACTCGTTCGATCGCGACAAATCGGCAGCGCTCAAGAGCTACGAGATCATGTTCGCGGCCTACAAACGCATCTTCGACCGCTTCGGGTTGAAATACCGCGCAGTGGCAGCCGACACCGGCGCCATCGGGGGGGATGCGTCGCACGAGTTCCAGGTGATTGCCGACACCGGCGAGGACGCGATCATCTACTGCCCCACCAGCGACTACGCGGCCAACATCGAACTGGCCGAGGCCGTCGCGCTCACGCCCGCGCGCGGTGCCGCAACGCAGGTGCTGCAGAAGACACCCACGCCGGGCAAGAGCACCTGCGTCGATGTCGCTCAACTGCTGGGCCTTCCGCTGGCGCAGACCGTGAAGTCGCTGGTGCTGGCCACCGACGAATTCGACGAACAAGGCGACCTGGTCAAGAGCACCGTCTGGCTGTTGCTGGTGCGCGGCGACCATGAACTGAACGAAGTCAAGGCTGGCAAGGTCGAGGGCCTGAAGAAGGGTTTCCGCTTCGCGACCATGGCCGAGATCGAAGACCACTTCGGCTGCAAGCCCGGCTACCTGGGACCCATCGGCTTGAAGAAGCCGGTCCAGATCGTGGCCGACCGCACCGTGGCCCACATGGCCGATTTCGTCTGCGGCGCCAACGAGGTGGACTTTCATATCACCGGCGTCAACTGGGGCCGCGACCTGCCCGAACCCGATGTGGTGGCCGACATCCGCAACGTCGTGGCAGGCGATCCCTCGCCCGATGGCCAGGGCGTGCTCGCGATCGAACGCGGGATCGAGATCGGGCATGTGTTCTATCTCGGAACCAAGTATTCGAAGGCGATGAACGCCACCTTCCTCGACGAGACCGGCAAACCGGCGCTGATGGAGATGGGCTGCTACGGCATCGGCGTCACGCGCATCCTCGGCGCCGCCATCGAGCAGAGCCACGACGAGCGCGGCATCATCTGGCCCGCCTCGATCGCGCCCTTCCAGGTGGTGCTGTGCCCGATCGGCTACGACCGTTCCGCCGACGTGAGGGCGGCCGCCGATGCGCTGCACGACGATCTGGCGGCCGCAGGCATCGACGTGCTGCTGGACGATCGTGGCGAGCGGCCCGGCGCGATGTTCGCAGACTGGGAGTTGATCGGCGTGCCCTTGCGCGTCGTGCTGTCCGACCGCGGCCTGAAGGAGGGCCTGCTGGAAATCCAGGGACGACGTGACGTGGAGGCCGGCAAGGTCGCCCGCGGCGAAGTGCTGGCTCAGGTCAAGGCCCGCCTGGCCGCATGAAGGCCTGCTTGGCGTGCGGTGGCCGTCGCGTGCTGCTGCGCGCGGCGGTGGCGGCGCTTGTTCCCTGGCCCGTCGCGGGCTGGGCTGGGCAGCAGGCCGAAGAGCAGTTGGCCGATGCCGTACGCAGCCTGATGGCGGCCGCCATCGCCGATCCGGCTCCGCCCAGGCCCAGCTTCGACAGGATCGAAGACCGGTTGGCCTATCTGCGCTGGCAAGCGGCGATGAGCGATCGCTTGAAGCGGCGCAAATCGGAATTGCAGACCCGGCTCGAATTTCTCGACACGCTCTGGTACGAGAGCAAGCGCGCCGGCCTGGAGCCGGCCTTGGTGCTGGGCCTGATCCAGGTTGAAAGCGGGTTTCGCAAATATGCGATCAGCCCGGTCGGTGCGCGCGGCTACATGCAGGTGATGCCGTTCTGGGTCCGGCAGATCGGCCAGGGCGACGCCGCGGTGCTGTTCCAGATGCAGACCAACCTGCGCTTCGGCTGCGTGATCCTGCGCCACTACCTCGACCTCGAACAAGGCGATCTCGTCCTGGCGCTGGGCCGCTACAACGGCAGCCGCGGCCGGCTCGAGTACCCCAACGCGGTCCTGGGGGCCCGCCAGCAATGGCTGGGCTGAGCCTGGCCGGCGCTACAGGCCTTGCCAGCGCCGCGGCTCGGCGCCCGCCGAGACGCCCAACAGGTCGATGACGCGTTCGACGGTGTCAGCCACCATGTCGGCAATCGATGGCGGCTGGTGGTAGAAGGCCGGCAGCGGCGGGAAGATGATGCCGCCCATTTCGGTCACCGCGGTCATGTTGCGCAGGTGGGCCAGGTTGAACGGTGTTTCGCGCACCATCAACACCAGACGCCGGCGCTCTTTCAGCGTGACATCGGCGGCCCGGGTCAGCAGGTTGTCGCCAAAGCCGTGGGCGATTGCGGCCAGGCTCTTCATCGAGCACGGCGCCACCACCATCGCATCATGCCGGTGGCTGCCGCTGGCGATGCAGGCGCCGATGTCGCCAATGGCATGGTGTTCATCGGCCAGCTCGGCCAGGGCCGAGCGATCCAGCCCCAGTTCGTGGTGCGCGTTGAGAACCCCGGCGGCCGTGACCACCAGATGGGTGCGCACCTCCAGCGCGCGCAGACGCTGCAGCAGCGTCACGCCATAGATCGCGCCCGAGGCACCGCTGATGCCGACGACGACGCGGGGCGGCGTGGCCTGCGCCATGGCGAGCGGGATCAGGCGGCCAGCATCTGCTGCAACTCGCCGGCCTGGTACATCTCCATCATGATGTCCGAGCCGCCGACGAATTCGCCGTTGACGTAGAGCTGCGGAATCGTCGGCCAGTTGGCGTAGTCCTTGATGCCCTGGCGGATGCCTTCGTCTTCGAGCACGTTCACCGTCGTCACGTCGTTGACGCCGCAGGCCTTGAGCACTTGGATGGCGCGGCCCGAAAAGCCGCATTGCGGAAACTGGGCCGTACCCTTCATGAACAGGACCACTTTGTGGCCTTTGACGATCTGGTCGATGCGTTGCTGCACGTCGCTCATGGCAGGAAACTTTCGCGAAGAGTGGGTCGACTGCGGATTGTCGACGAAGCTGGCTTTATACGTCAGGCGAAGTCTGGCTGCCGGCTACCGCAGCCAAGCCCCGGCCGGCACTCCGGCCATCGATTCGCCACGAGGCTAGAACGAATACGACAGGTTGATCTGGAACACCGGCGACAGCTGCATCGCGCGCACCGTGTTGTCCAGGCTGTTGCCGTCGTTGATCAGGCCCAGCAATTGGCCCGGATGACGTGCAATCAGGCCCAGGTCGGCGCTCACGCCCAGCCCGGTGCGGTGCCACCACGCGCTGTAGCCCAGGCCGACGTAGGGGGTGGCGGCCAAGCCGTCGGCGCCGGAGTCCACGGCGGCGATGGACGAACTCGGGCGCAGCAGCAGGGCCGAGTTGCCGTAGGCTGCCGGCGCCCCCAGCGCCAGCGAGCGCGACCCCAGCAGCAGCGCCGACGTGGCGCGCAGTCCGCCGCCATCGCCGATGCGGCCGATGTCGAAATAGCGATCGCCGGCGAGGCGTGCAGCCCCCAGCTGCAACTGATTTCCATCCAGCACGGCGGCCCCCAGGGGCACGTTGACGACCGACAGGCTGGCCTGCCAGCGCGGCCAGACATCGTTGTCCGCGCCCAGCTTCAAACCATCGCCACCGGCCCAGGCCAGCATTGGCAGGGTCGCGAGCAGGGCCACAGCAAAGGATCTCGGCAAGGATGAAACATGGCGCATGGGAAATCTCCTCAAGCCCTTCGACATCGCCCACCACGCGACGTGGCGGCCCGTCTGAATTTCATGCTACCCCCAACCCGCCCGGTTGGGGCCCAGAAATACGCGGCTTCACCGTGCTGATTGCCACGGTGGGGCGGGCGCCCCGACGTCTGCCATCAGGGGCTGTTGCGTTCCCGCCACCGCCCACCGGTGCAGCGCACTTGTCCGCCCAGGTCGAGGCGGGACTGGACGTCGGTGAAGCCTGCCTGGCGCATCAAGTCCTGGACTGAAGGCGACTGATCCCAACCGTGTTCGAACAACAGCCAGCCACCGTCCGTCAGATGATTGGGGGCGCCGGCCAGGATGCGGCGAATCGCGGCCAGGCCATCGGGGCCGGGACTCAGGGCCAGGACGGGCTCGCAGCGCAGGTCCGCCAGATGTGGATCTGCGGCGTCGATGTAGGGCGGGTTGCTCACCACCAGATCGAAGCGCTCGGCACCGACCGCCTGCCACCAGTCGCCGAGCCGCCAGCGAGGCGCGAGGCCCAGCCGGTGTCCATTGGCACGTGCCACGGTCAACGCGTCCGTGCTCAGGTCGACCGCCGTGACTTGCGCGGCCGGCCAGGCATCGGCGATGGCCAACGCCACCGCACCGCTGCCGGTGCCCAGGTCGGCCACGGTCGGGGCCGCGCGGTCGGCCAGATCCCCTTGCAGCAGGGCCAGCGCCCAGTCGACCAGGATCTCGGTGTCGGGGCGCGGGATCAGCACGGCGGGCGTCACCGCCAGGCGCAGGCCATGAAATTCGCATTCGCCGACCAGGTAGGCAAACGGCTCGCCGGACAGGCGACGGTCGCACAGCGCCTGAAACGCCTGGTCCTGCGCCGCGCTCAAGCCTTGCTCGTCATGGGCCAGCAGCCAACTGCGGCCTTGCCCCAGCACATGCCCCAGCAGCCACTGCGCATCCAGCCGCGCAAGGCCGACCCGCTGGGCTTCGGACAAGGCCTGGGCGATCGTGCGCGGGGTGCTCATTGGCCGGTTTCCAGCGCCGCCAGCTGCTGCTGGGCGCGGGCGGCCTGCAGCGCTGTGACCACCTCGCTCAGGTCACCCTCGAGGATGGCCGCGAGTTTGTACAGCGTCAGATTGATGCGATGGTCGGTCAGCCGGCCCTGCGGAAAGTTGTAGGTCCGGATGCGGTCGGAGCGATCGCCCGAGCCGACCAGCGCCTTGCGCGTGGCTGCCTCCTTGGCTTGCCGCTCGCTGCGTTCGCGGTCCTGCAGGCGGGCCTGCAGCACGGCCAGCGCCTTGGCCTTGTTGCGGTGCTGCGAGCGGTCGTCCTGGCATTCGGCGACCAGGCCGGTCGGCAGGTGGGTGACGCGCACCGCGCTGTCGGTCTTGTTGATATGCTGGCCGCCTGCGCCGCTGGCGCGGAAGGTGTCGATGCGCAATTCGGCCGGGTTCAGCGTGACCTCGGCCGCCTCGTCCGGTTCCGGCATCACGGCCACGGTGCAGGCGCTGGTGTGGATGCGCCCCTGGGTTTCGGTGGCGGGCACGCGCTGCACCCGGTGGCCTCCGGACTCGAACTTCATGCGTTCGTAGACCCGTTCGCCCTCGATGCGGATCACCAGCTCCTTGTAGCCGCCCAGGTCCGACGCGTTCTCGCTCATCACCTCGGTGCGCCAGCCCATGCGTTCTGCGTAGCGCAGGTACATGCGGGCCAGATCGGCCGCAAAAAGGGCCGATTCTTCGCCGCCGGTGCCGGCCCGGATTTCGATGAACGCGTTGCGCCCGTCGTCGGGGTCGCGCGGCAGCAGGGCGGTCTGCAGTTGAGCCTGCAGCTGCGTCATCGCCGCCTCGGCGCTGACGATCTCGTCGCGCGCCATCTCGGTCATGTCGGGATCGCCGAGCAAGTCTTGCGCGGCGTCCAGGTTGCTCTCCCAGCGCTCGAACTGCCGAAACAGCCCCACCACCTCGGCGACTTCGGCCTGCTCTCGGGCGAGTTGGCGATAGCGCCCGATGTCTGCGGTCACCTGCGGGTCGGCCAGGTTGGCGTCGAGTTCGGCCAGGCGCAGGGCCAGGCGCTGCAATTGCTGGCGAAGCGAATCTTTCATGGAGCGGGGGCGAAAGCGGAACGGAGCGGACTGCCCGACCGGGCCGGGCCACGAGGGGGTCTTGCAGCGCGCGGGCGCGAGCGCTGCCAGGTCCGCGTCGCTAGTGGCTGTCCGGGTCGTCGGTGGCCGGACTGCGCGAGTTCTGGCGCAGGAACAGGCGCGAGACCATCTCGGCGGTCTGGTGG
Source organism: Ideonella sp. sgz306126 (assembly GCF_056032705.1). Lineage (NCBI taxonomy): Bacteria > Pseudomonadati > Pseudomonadota > Betaproteobacteria > Burkholderiales > Sphaerotilaceae > Ideonella > Ideonella sp. sgz306126. The sequence goes on along the minus strand of NZ_JBVYWP010000001.1, from coordinate 851,879 downwards.
CGTTGCTCGCCTTCGCTGGCATGCAACTCCGCCAGCGCGCCATGCAGCATCTTCTGGGTCAGGCCGCGGCTCAGTGCTTCCAGCACGGTGTCGAGGTCGCTGCCGCGGGCCAGCAGCTTGCGGGCACGGGCGATCTCGGCGGCACGCCAGTCGTCCGCCTGGCGGTTCAGGGCCTGAATGAGCGGCACGCTGGCCCGCTGGTCCAGCCAGTGCGCGAAGCTCTGCACGCCGGCGTCGATGATGACCTCGGCCTGCTCGACCGCCGCCAGCCGCTTCTCGCCGGCGGTGCGGGTGACTTCGGTCAGATCGTCGACGGTGTAGAGGTAGACGTCGGACAGGCGCGAGACCTCGGGTTCGATGTCGCGCGGCACCGCCAGATCCACCATGAACATCGGCCGGCGCCGCCGCGCCTTCAGCGCCCGCTCGGCCGCGCCCAGCCCGATGATGGGCAAGGTGCTGGCGGTGCAGGAAATCACCACGTCGAACTCGTGCAGCCGGGTGGGCAGGTCGGCCAGGCGCAGGGCCTGCGCGCCGAAGCGGCCGGCCAGCTTCTCGCCGCGCTCCAGCGTGCGATTGGCCACCGCCATCAGCTTGGGCTCCTTGGCCGCAAAGTGGGTGGCGACCAGCTCGATCATCTCGCCGGCGCCGACGAACAGCACCTGGGTCTGGCGCAGATCCTCGAACAACTGCGACGCCAGCCGCACGGTGGCAGCCGCCATGCTGATCGAATGGGTACCGATCTCGGTCGAGGTGCGCACTTCCTTGGCGACCGAGAACGAGCGCTGGAACAACTGGTGCAAGGTGGTGCCCAGCGTGCCGGCTTCATCGGCGCCCCGCACCGCCTGCTTCATCTGGCCGAGGATCTGCGGTTCGCCCAGCACCATGGAGTCAAGCCCGGACGCGACCCGGAACGCATGGCGGGCCGCATCGCGGTTTTCGAGCACATAGGTGTGGTCGAGCAGCTTGTCGCTGCTGACGCCTCCTTGCGCGGCGAGCCAGTCGATCGCCGGGCGCACCGCCTCGCGGGCGCGCACCGGCCCGGTGGCCACGTACAACTCGGTGCGGTTGCAGGTGGACAGGATCGCGGCTTCCGGCACGGCGCGCATCAGCTGCTCGCGCAGGGCCCGCAATGCCGGCGTCAACTGTTCAGGCGCGAACGCGAACCGCCCGCGCAGATCCAGCGGTGCCGTGGTGTGGTTCAAGCCGAGCGCAAAGACACTCATGGGCGCTGATTATAAAATTCGGCGTCGCGCCGCGGTCCGGGAATGCGTTCCGGAACGTGTCTGGGAATTGATAGACATCAAGCTGGTGCCAGGTCGTTCAGGCATCGGACTTCGGATCGAGGGCAAGCCATGGGGCCGCTGGACGTCATCTGGCATCTGCTGAACTTTCTCGCGCCGGCCTTCGGCGTCGGGCTGATCGCCGCCGGTCTGAGCAAGCTGATCTGGCGCCGCGAGTTGCGCAATGTCGCCTGGCCGACCTTGGCCGCGCGCGCGGTGATGGCGGGCGTGGCGGTCCTGGTGGCCGGGCTGGCGCTGTCCGGCCGCGATGGCCGCATGCTGACCTACGCCGCGCTGGTCCTGGTCACGGCCGTCGTGCTGTGGTGGCACGGTTTCAAGCGCCTTCGCTGACCGATTCGTTCAACGCCAGGCGCCCGCGCAGCGAATGCGGCATGGCGTCGGTGATCATCACGTCGACCATCTGACCCACCAGCCGCCGCGACCCCGCGAAGTTGACGATGCGGTTGCACTCGGTGCGGCCCATCATCTCGTCGGCACTCTTGCGCGACGGACCTTCCACCAGCACGCGCTGAAGCGTGCCGACGCGCGACGCGCTGATCGCCTGGACCTTGTCTTCCAGCCGGGCCTGCAGCACTTGCAGCCGCTTCAACTTGACCTCCGCCGGCGTGTCGTCGGCCAGCGACGCCGCCGGCGTGCCCGGGCGGGCGCTGAAGATGAAGCTGAACGAGGCATCGAAGCCGATGTCGTCGATCAGCTTCAGGCTCTTGGCAAAGTCATCGTCCGTCTCGCCGGGGAAGCCGACGATGAAATCGGTCGACAGGCTGATGTCGGGGCGGATCGCCCGGACCTTGCGGATCGTGCTCTTGTACTCCAGTGCGGTGTAGCCGCGCTTCATCGCCGACAGGATCCGGTCGCTGCCATGCTGCACCGGCAAATGCAGGTGGTTCACCAGTTGCGGCACCTTGGCATAGGCGTCGACCAGCCGCTGGCTGAATTCGTTCGGGTGGCTGGTGGTGTAGCGGATGCGCTGGATGCCGGGAATCTCCGCCACGTACTCGATCAACAGTGCGAAATCGGCGATCTCGGCCGTGCCGCCCATGGTGCCGCGGTAGGCGTTGACGTTCTGGCCCAGCAAGGTCACTTCCCTGACACCCTGCTCGGCCAAGCCGGCGATCTCGGTCAGCACGTCCTCGAAAGGGCGGGAGACTTCCTCGCCGCGCGTGTAGGGCACGACGCAATAGGTGCAGTACTTCGAGCAGCCTTCCATGATCGACACGAAGGCCGACGCGCCGTCGACCCGGGCCGGCGGCAGGTGGTCGAATTTCTCGATCTCGGGGAAGCTGATGTCGACCTGCGCGCGGCGTTGCGCCTGTCGCTGGGCGATCATCTGCGGCAAGCGGTGCAGCGTCTGCGGGCCGAAGACCAGGTCGACGTACGGCGCGCGCTCGATCAGCGCCGCCCCTTCCTGGCTGGCGACGCAGCCACCCACGCCGATCAGCACACCCCGGGCCTTCAGGTGCTTGACCCGGCCCAGGTCCGAGAACACCTTCTCGGCCGCCTTCTCGCGGATCGAACAGGTGTTGAACAGCACCAGGTCGGCCTGCTCGACGTCGTCGGTCGGCTCGTAACCCTCGGCTGCGCGCAGCACGTCGGCCATCTTGTCCGAGTCGTACTCGTTCATCTGGCAGCCGAAGGTGCGGATGAAGACTTTCTTGCTCATGGCGCTGTCCTCGTCGACCTCAGGGCCGGGTCCAGGTCTGGGCGGCAGCATCGAAGCGCCAGGCGCGGGCCTCGGCGACGGTGCGCGGCCAGGGCTTCATCGCGATCTCTTCCGGACGAAGAATCCAGATCTCCAGCGGTTGCCCGACCTGGTCCAGCGTGTAGTTGACGATCACAGTCTGGCCGATCGCCGCACCGCTGACGAGCGTCATGTTGTTCTGGCCACGGATGCGCGCACCCGGCGCCAGGTGCGCCGTCTGGCCGTTCAGCAGCACGACGGGAGGCTGGGTGAAGCTCAACTCGCCACGCAAGGCCCCTTGCGGAAAGCGCCGGGCCACTTGGGCGGAGGAGGGCAGGGCGACCAGCAGCGCGCCGGCCAGGGCCAGCAGGGCCGCAACGCGGCGACGCGGGGCACAGCAGTTCATGGTGTTCATCCAGGGGCTGTGAAACAAAGCGGCCCAAGTCGGGGTCGACTCGGGCCGGGTGTTCTGGTGGCGCTTCAGGGAAGCGCCACCAGAACCCTGTTCCTTGGTGGAAGAGACTTATAAATCAATGGCTTACGGCGATGTGCCAGGGTGCCACATCGCCATCGCCGGTGGCACCCCGAAGTGTACCGGGTCGCAGGCCGATGCGCAGCGCCAGCGACCGTGCAGGTAGACGGCCCGTGGACGAGTCTAGCTATGTCGGCGCTGATCCAAGCTTGAGCTGTCGTTCAAGCGTTCAAGGTCAGCGGCACCTCGAAGCACTGTGGCTGATCGCTGCATACGCCGCAACTGGGCGATTTGCAGATCGGGATTTCGGCGCGCTCGCACAGCAGGCGGTAGAAGAACTTCTTCCACTTCATGTCGGCACTGTTCCTGGCCACGATGGCCGGAAACCAGCAGCGCATGAGGGCGTTGAGCTCGCCACGGTCGGCCAGCAGCAAATCCTGCCAGAGGTGGTTGTCACCCAGGCACGCCACGGCCACCGCCGTCGCGGCGGCTTCGATCCACTCGGGCGGGCCGGCTTGGAGGTCCGCGTGCTCCAGCAGCAGGGCCGCGACGTCGGTCACCTCGTCTTCCCGGGCGGCCCTGCGTGCCGCGAAATCCTCGCGCAGCACGGGCCATGGCCGGGGGGGCGCCGGGGCGCTCACGTCAGACCTCGGCGGCCGCGTGCGTGTAGCACTTCTTGGGACAGATCTTGGCGCAGGCGGTGCAGCCTATGCACAGCTCCTGGCGAGCGATGGTCATCACCTTCTTCTCGTACTCCTCGTCGGCGTCGTCGTCGTCCATGTCCACATGGATGCGCTCGCCCTCGTCGTTCAGGCCCACCAGCTCCAGCACGCCGCGTGGGCACACCTTGAAGCAGCGGCCGCAGCCGATGCACTTCTCTTCATTCAGTTCCCGCACGAAGGTAGGGGTCCAGGCGGCGCCGCTGGGCAGGGTCACAGAGAAAGTCGACATGGCGCTTGCTTCAGGTGAGTTGGGCGACCGCCAGCGCTTTTCGTGCGGCCATCAGCTTCAGGTGGGCGTCGTGGGCCACCTGCGCCACTTCGAGGATCCTTTCCCAGTGGGTGGGCAGCTCCTCGGAGAGGTCGTGAAGATCCATCTTGGCCTGCGTGGCCTTGGCGTTGGCCTTCTTGGCGTCGGCTTTCAGGGTTTCGATGTCGATGCTCATGGGGGCTCCGTTTGAGGGCTCGCTTCAGGATCCGTACTTGGCCACGTCGGGGTAGGCCTGCACCATGCCCACGCCCTCGGCCACCAGCTTGTTGCCGGCCTTGGCCAGCTTCCCGAGGCTGGCGTAGCCGAAGCGGTGCACGTCGCGCAGGTACCGGTTCACCACGATGAGGCGGCCGGTGGTGAGCACGGCGCGGCCGAAGCCCTCGTGGCTCATCTTCATCATGGGACTCACCATGCAGCCGGTGGCGCGCTCGATCGCCAGGCCGATGGCGTTGTGGAACAGGTCCAGTCGCCACAGCGTTTCGGGGTCGGGGTCGCCCATCATCGGCAGCTCGCGGCGCTGCTCGGCGGTGATGATGTAGGGCGCCAGCAGCGTGGCGTCGCTCTTGCCTTCCCAGGTGCCGTGGGTGTCCTGGGCGCGCAATTGCTTGATCAGCTCGACGATGAACGGGTCCTTCAGCAGGGCCTCGTCGTTGGGGTCGGTGCCGGCGTCCAGCGTGGCCGCGTCGCTCATGGTTTCACCTCGTCTTCAAAGTTGTGGGTGGTCCCCAAGTCTTTCTCCAGCGCCTTGCGCAGCCAGGGTGGGGGCGTGCCCTTGAGCACGTCCTGCAGCTTGTCGAGGATGTCGAGGATGGCCTCGGGTTGCGGCACCTTGATCGGGTGGATCTTCTGGGCCACCACGCGCGCCGCGCCGCTGCCCCCGATGGCCGCCACGTAGAGGATGGCGCAGTCCTTGATGGCGTCGAGCTTGGGTGCGAGCTTGTCTTCGTTGCCGTCCTCGGCCAGGTCTTCACCGAACTGGAAGGTCTCGACGTAGCTGCTGCCGGTGGGCGTCACGTCGTAGATGGCCAGGTGCTTGGCCCAGCCGAAGTGCGCGTCCACGCGCTGCCTGTCCTGGGTGGCGAATGCGATCTTCATGAGGAAGCTCCTTGCAATGATGTTTCCCGGGGCCGTGTCCGCCGGATGTCGGTGCCGACATGCGCCACGCCGGGCAGCGCGTCGGCGGCGCGGCCTTGCGCGGCCGCCAGCGACAGCGCCGGCAGCGGCCAGTCGCCGGGGTGGTGGTGCTGGATTCGATCCATGAACACGTTGCCCACCTCGTAGACGAAATTGCGGGTGCCGCGGTAGCCCACCATGCAGCGATGCGCGTTGCCGATGCGGTCGAAGGTGGGGATTCCCAGGCGGAACAGCGGCGTGCCCAGGCGCTCGGCCGCCATGCGGCCATGCGAGTGGGTCATCAGCAGGTCACAGTCGGCCGCCTTGGCCGCCATCTCGAAATCTTCCAGATCGCCGATCACCACCTCGTTGCTGGGCATGCGTGCCAGCAGCGGGCTGGGCGTGGTGGTGATGCACACAGCCAGCTCGGACCCCATCTCGGCCAGGAAGCTGCCCGCGGCAAACAGCAGGTCCGGTTCTGCAGCAAGCGCCACGCGCTGATTGCCGAAGTGGAAGTGCCCGTCCAGCATCGCATCCACCAGTTGGCTGCGCTGGCGGCGCCATCGGGCCGGCACCGGCCGGCCCGAAAATTCGGCCAGCTTCTGGACAAATGCGTCGGTAGCCGTCAACCCGGTCAACCGGTCGAACAGCGTGTAAGGCACACCGCAGCGCTCTTGCAGGGTGGCGGCGGCCGCGCGCATCTGCTCGCCGATGGCCAGGCAGTGCTGGGCGCCGCCCAGCGCCTTCAGGTCGGCCAGCGGCGTGCCGCCCAGCGTGGTTCCCAGCCAGTCGTCGGGGATGTGGCCGTCGAGCGAGCCCGAGACATCGGGCGCGATGAGGGGCACGAGGCCGAAGGATTCGATGATCTCGCGTAGCTCTTCCAGGTCACCCGGCGTGAGGTGTGCCCCCGGCAGCACGGCCACGCGTCCGGGCACCTTGCCTTGACCCGGCTCGGGCAAGGCCGTCATCAGCGCGTTCACCGCCGCCGCCCAGCCGTCCTGGAAGGCGCCCACGTAATCGGGGGTGGAGACGTAGACCAGCGCCGTGTCGTCCAGCTCGGGGTGCTTCTTGCGGATCAGTGCCAGGTAGCCCTCGACGTCGTCGCCCTTGGTCTCGGTGAGGCCGGTGGAGCAGATGGCGATGAGCGCGGGCTTGGCGCGCTGTCGGATGTTGAGGATGGCCTTCTCAAGGTTGTCGTAGCCGCCGAGGATGGTGGTCACCTCGTTCATCGCCGTGGTCTGCAGCGGGATCGCTTCCTTGAAGTGCCGCACCAGCAGCACCAGACCAAAAGAGGTGCAGCCCTGAGAACCATGCATCACCGGCATGCAGCTTTGCAGGCCCATGAAGGCATAGGCCGCACCCAGCGGTGAGCTCATCTTCAGCGGGTTCACCGCGCAGGCTTTCTTGCTTTCGCTGACGTGGGCCATGGTGGGTTCCTTGCTGGTCAGCGTGCTCAGGCGGCGGTCTCGGCCGCCAACTGCTCGGAGCTCTGCTCGCGCAGCAGCGAGTCGCCGGCTTCCCAGGGCGCCGGCGTGCGCACCTCGGCCCACATCGGGTTGAACAGCGCCTTGTCGATCTCGGCCACCAGGGTGAGCATGCCCTCATAGCCGGCGAAGGCGTGGTGGCGTTCCTGGTTGATGTCCATCCAGGGCATGCGGGCCTTGAGCGCCACGAACTGGCTGCGTCCGCCGCTGAGCATGATGTCGGCCTTGGCCCCGCGCAGCATCGCGTACATCTGGCGCGGGGTCATGTCGTCGATCATGTGCGCGTCGGCGTCCTCGCCCATGATTTCCTTGATCTTGTCCTTGTCTTCCGGGGTGCTCTTCTTTACCGAAGTGCCCACCACTTCCAGGCCGGCCTCCTGCAATGCCGCCACCACGCTCCAGCTCTTGACGCCCCCGGTGATCAGCAGCACCTTCTTGCCGGCCAGACGCGGCTTGTAGGCGCGGATGCGTTCCCAGGCGCGGGCTTCTTCCACCGCGATCAGCGCCTCGGTGCGGTCCTTCAACTCGGCATCCGCGCCGCGCTCCACCAGCAGCCGCGCGATCTCGCGCAGCGTGGTGCTCATGTCGGCGATGCCGTAGAAGGAGCCTTCGAAGTACGGGATGCCCCAGCGCTGCTGCATCTTGGTGGCGATGTTGATCATCGACTTGGAGCAGACCATCATGTTGGCCTTGGCGCGGTGGCTTTGCGCCACCTCGTGGTAGCGGCCGTCGCCCGAGATGCAGCTGAGGATGCGCACGCCCAGCGCGTCGAGCAGCGGCTTGATCTGCCAGAGCTCGCCGCTGAGGTTGTACTCGCCGATGATGTTGATGTCGTAGGGCGTGGTGTGCTCGGGCTCGACCGTGCCGATCACGTGGTCCAGCAGCGCCTCGGCACCCAGCTTGTTGCCCAGGTTCTTGGGCCCGGCGAAGCCCGGTGCGTTCACGGGAATGACGGGCTTGCCGAACTTCTCGGCCGCCCGCTTGCACACCGCCTCGATGTCGTCGCCGATCAGCGCGGTGACGCAGGTCTGGTAGACGAACACCGCGGGCGGGTCGTATTTCTCGATGATCTCGCGCACGCTCTTGAACAAGCGCTTCTCGCCGCCGTAGATCACGTCCAGCTCGTTGATGTCGGTGGTGAAGCCGCTGCGGTAGAGCTGCGGGCCGCTGGAGGCGCTGTGGCGGTTGTCCCAGCCATTGCCCTCGCAGGCGATGGGGCCGTGCACCAGGTGGGCCACGTCGACGATGGGCTGCAGCGCGATCTTGGCGCCGTCGAAGGCGCAGCCCCCGGCGGCAGCGCCGGGGGTGAGCTGCTTGGTGCAGCCCTTCTTGCGTTCCTTCTCGCTCTTGGCCTGGTTCTTGTCGCACCCCGGCTCGTCGAAGACTTCGGCGATCTTGGCATTGAGCGATGCAGACATGAACAGACTCCCGGCGGGTGTGTGCAGCCTGCTTTGCACATTCGGTGCCAGCCGCTGCGGGACGCCGCAGCCCTTGCAAATCAAGCACTTGCGCTTGCGGCGGCGGCGCCGTCGATTGGCGGGTTTGCGACATTTGCTGCACCGCGGTCCCCGGCGCAGAACTTGCGGCGTGGGTTCATGACCGACCCTGCCGGCGCGCCTGCGCCCGATCCGCTGATGCGGCATTACGCCCGCAGTCGCGCCTGGTGCGACTGGGAGGGGTTCGACGGCTGGCGCGGTCGCGTGCTGAAAGCCGTGGGCGACCCCGACGGGCCGGCCGTTTCGCCGTTCCAGCTGCTGTCGCTGCCCGGCATCGACGCCGCCCAGCAGCAGAGCTGCGCAGGCCAGTGGATGCGGGGCCGCCTGATCCGCAGCGCCGAAGAGCGCGCCGAGCTGGCTCGGGACTTTGCCCGGCAGGCCCTGGCCCGGCCGCCCCGTGCGGCCGGGTGGCCGCTGCGGTGGCCCGGCGGGCCGGCTCAGAGGTCGTCGGCCAGGGCCTCGACGGCGATGAGCTGCTCGCGCAGGGCCCAGCGGGCGCGCCAGCCGGTGGGCGCGTCGTAGAGTGCGTCGGGCTGGTCCACGGCGGCCATGGCCACGGCCTCGCTGCCATACACGCGCCACTGGCCGCCACGCCGGGTGAGCGCTGCCAGACCCGCGTCGAGCGCGCGCACGGGCTCGGGCCGGAACTGGCCGCCCCCCAGCAGGTGGTCGGCACGGTAGAGCGGCGTGTCCCAGCCGTGGGCTTCGGCCAGTGCGCAGATCGCCGGGCAGGCGCTGCGGGCGTCGGCGCTGGCGGGCGTGCGCCCGGTCATCTCCAGCAGCTCGCGCGGCGTGGCCACATCGAACACCTGCCACTCGGGCAGCGGGTCTTGCGCGCAGACCTTGCGCAGGAAATCGTCGTCGTCGTAGGCGAACCAGGCGCGCGCGGGACCTTGGTCGGGTTGCTCGACGACGAAGATCATGCCGGCCTCACTCCACGCCTTCGGCGCAGGCCTTTTGCCACATGGCCTTGCGCAGGCGATCGGCCACGGCCGCGGCCGATCCGTCGAAACGGTCGTGGTAGCGACGCAGCGCCGCCTGCGCCACCGAGGCCTCGTGCATGGTCATGGGCAGGCGTCCGGCCATGTGGGTGGCTTTGGGCACCGCGTTCAAGATGGCCTGGCGATTGGGATGTTCGTCCAGCACCACCAGCGCGTCGGTCTCGGGTTGGCCGGCCAGGCAGACCCAGCCGTCGATCACCTCGACCAGGCGGCCGTCCTGCGTGGTCTTGACGTAGACGGCGTCCATCAGAAGCTCACCAGAATGTCTTCGTTGCGCACGATGAACTGGCAGGCCAGGCGCCACGGTGGCGGCATGTCCTTGGTCTCGGCGTCGTCGATCTGCTGCTGCGTGATCTTGCCGGCGAAGCGCAGCACGGTCTTCTCCTTCTCGGTCAAGGCCACGCCATAGGGTGTCTTGGCCGACAGCACGCTCACCTGCAACTGGCAGGAACCGCACTCGCCGTTCTCGCACTCGAAGTCGAGCGGGATGTTGTGGGCTTTGGCCACCGACAACAAGGTCTTGGTGTCACCTGCGACGGCGTACACCGTCAGGTCCTTCTTCATGCGCGGTGAACTGAAGGTCACGTTGGCCATGATGATTCTTTCTTTAGGGGTACGGAACAAACCCTGCGGCCACCGCGGAACCGGCTTTGCCGGGCCGCTGGTGGCACCCCCCCTTTGAGGGGGAGCGCCGCGAGGCGCTCCGGGGGGTGTGAAAGTCAACGAATGATGTCGTAGGAGTAGTCCGTTTTCCCCGGGACGATGGTGTTGGCGTCCAGGGTCTCGAAGAACTCGTCCAGGAACATCACCAGCTGGCGCAGCGCGCCTTCGTAGCCCCAGGTGGGGAAGCGGTGGTAGTGGTGGCGGTCGAAGATCGGGAACACCAGGCGCACCAGCGGTGTTCCGGTGTCGCGCTCCAGGTACTTGCCGTAGGTGTTGCCGATCAGGAAGTCCACCGGCTCCACGTTCAGCAGGCTGCGCATGTGCCACAGGTCGCGCTTGGCGTAGGCCTTGCAGCCCTTGCCGAAGGGCGAGGCGTCCAGCAGCTTCTGCACCTTCTCGGCCCAGGATTCGGTGCCGTTGGTGCTCAGCACGTGGGCCGGCTCGGCGCCCAGTTCGAGCAGGAACTCGGTCAGGCCCAGCAGTTGGTCGGGGTCGCCGTACAGCGCGTAGCGCTTGCCGTGCAGGTGGGCCTGGCTGTCGGCCATGGCGTCCACCAGGCGGCCGCGTTCCTTGATCAGTTGGGCGGGCACCGGCTTGCCTGTCAGGTCGGCCAAGGCCTGGATGAAGCGGTCGGTGCCGGCCACGCCGGTGGGGCAGTTCAGCACCACCACCTGCTGGCCCTTTTCCTTCAGGTACTTGACGGTCTTCTCGGCGCAGTATTCCTGGAACACGATGGTGGCCTTGGCATTGAGCGCGCGCTCCACGATGGCCTTGGTGGTGCCCCCTTCGTACATGCGGAACTCGCCGTCGGTGGGGGTGTCCCACACTTCGGAGGGGTCGCACAGCACGTTCACGTCGGCGCCGAACAGGCCGAAGATGCGCTTGACCTCGCGCATGTTTCCGACCACGAAGCCGTCGAAGCCGCCGATGAAGTTGATGCTCTCATCGGGCACGCGTTCCAGCTTGGCCACCGTGCCGGCCTTGCCGTCCCAGAAGTGCTGCAGCACGCCCAGCAGCGCGTTGTCGTAGCCGGTGATGTGGCTGCCCACGAACGCCGGGGTATGGGCGAACGGCACGTCGAACTCGGCCGGAATGCTGCCCTTCTCCTTGCTGGTCTTGATGAAGGCGTTCAGGTCATCGCCGATCACCTCGGCCATGCAGGTGGTGCTGACCGCGATCATCTCGGGCTTGTACAGGTTGTAGGTGTTGGCCAGGCCGTCCACCATGTTGTTCAAGCCGCCGAACACGGCCGCGTCTTCCGTCATCGACGAGCTGACGCAGCTGGTCGGCTCCTTGAAATGGCGGCTGAAGTGCGAGCGGTAGTAGGCCACACAGCCCTGGCTGCCATGCACGAACGACAGCGTCTTGGCGAAGCCGTTGGCCACGAAGACGGCGCCCAGCGGCTGGCAGGCCTTGGCCGGGTTCACCACCAGCGAGTCCCGGGCAAAGTTCTTGTCGAGGTACTCGCGGCTCTTGGTCCAGTCGCGGATCTCCTGCACCTTGGTGTCGGCGTGGTTGTATTCGAACTGTTCCTTCTTGTCGGCGAACAGCTTCTGGTATTCCGGCTCGCGGAACAGCATCTCGTGGTCGATGACCTTGTCTGCGTTTTGGGGCATGGTGGTTCTCCAGGCGTGGCAGGTTGCGGTGCAGCCGCTTAGGCGGCGTTCTTGAACGGGCTTTTCGCCAGGCCCCAGATCGGGCTGGAGATGGCCATGTCCATGTCGCGGGCGAAGATCGCGAAACCGTCGTAGCCGTGGTACGGGCCCGAGTAGTCCCAGCTGTGCATCTGGCGGAAGGGCACGCCCATCTTCTGGAACACGTACTTCTCCTTGATGCCCGAGCCGACCAGGTCCGGCTGCACCTTCTCGACGAACTTCTCGAACTCGTAGCCGGTCACGTCGTCGTAGATCAGCGTGCCGTCCTTGATGTAGTGCGTGGTGCGCTGGTAGTCGTCGTTGTGGCCGAACTCGTAGCCGGTGCCGACCACCTTCATGCCCAGATCCTCGTAAGCGCCGATGACGTGGCGCGGCCGCAGGCCGCCAACGAACAGCATCACGGTCTTGCCTTCCAGGCGCGGCTTGTACTTGTCGATCACCGCCTGCATCAGCGGCTTGTACTTGTCGATCACCGATTCGGCCTTGGCCTTGATGGTGTCGTCGAAATGGGCAGCGATCTCGCGCAGACTCTTCTCGATCTGGGTGGGGCCGAAGAAGTTGTATTCGACCCAGGGAATGCCGTATTTCTCTTCCATGTGCCGGCTGATGTAGTTCATCGAGCGGTAGCAGTGCAGCACGTTGAGCTTGGCCTTGGGGGTGTTTTCCAGTTCGGCGATGGTGCCGTCGCCCGACCACTGGGCGATCACGCGCAGGCCCATTTCCTCCAGCAGGATGCGGCTGCTCCAGGCGTCGCCACCGATGTTGTAGTCGCCGATGATGGCCACGTCGTAGGGGGTCGAGACGAAATCGGGGCGCTTGTTCGGATCGACCTTGTCGAACACGAAATCACGGATCGCGTCGTTGGCGATGTGGTGGCCCAGCGACTGGCTGACGCCGCGGAAACCCTCACAGCGCACCGGCACGATGGTGTGGCCCGCGTATTCCTTGCTCTTCTTCTTCGAGACGGCCTCGATGTCGTCGCCGATCAGGCCGATCGGGCACTCGCTCTGCACCGAGATGCCCTTGTTCAGTGGAAACAGCTCCTGGATCTCGTCGATGATCTTGTCGAGCTTCTTGTCGCCGCCGAAGACGATATCCTTCTCCTGGAAATCGCTGGTGAACTGCATGGTCACGAAGGTGTCCACGCCGGTGGTGCCGATGTAGTAGTTGCGGCGCGCAGCCCAGCTGTACTGGCCGCAGCCCACCGGACCGTGGGAGATGTGGACCATGTCCTTGATCGGACCCCACACCACGCCCTTGGAGCCGGCGTAGGCGCAGCCGCGGATGGTCATCACACCCGGCAGCGACTTGATGTTGGACTTGACGCCGCAGTCGGGCTTGCCTTCCTCGAAGGTGCCCAGGTGCTTGGCGCGGCGCTTGGCCATCTTTTCGGGATAGGCCTTCAGGACTTCGTCGATCAAGGCCTTGTTCTCGGCCTTGCGCTCGTCAATGGTGATGCTCATGGTGTGGCTCCAGGTATCGGTCGTTCGTGCGAGGGGTTCGGCCGAGGCTGTCGGGCGACCGCCGCGGAATCGGCTTGGGCGCCCCCTTGAGAGGGGAACGCCCATGGCGCCCCCGGGGGGCGGGCAATCAGGCCGCGGCTTCTGCGGCGGTCTTGCCGACCTGGCTCTCGTCGATCTGCTTCATGATCCCGTGCTCCATCAGCAGATCTTCCAGCTGGTCCATCGTGATGGGGGTGGGGATGGTGCCGTTGCCGGCGTTGGCGTGGATCTTCTCGGCCAGCGTGCGGTACTCCTGCGCCTGCTTGGACTCGGGCGCGTACTCCAGCACCGTCATGCGGCGAAGCTCGGCGTGCTGCACGATGTTGTCGCGCGGCACGAAGTGGATCAGGCGCGAGCCCAGCATCTTCGCCAGCGAATCGGCCAGCTCCAGCTCCTTGTCGGTCTGGCGCTCGTTGCACACCAGGCCGCCCAGGCGCACGCCACCCGAGTTGGCGTACTTCAGGATGCCCTTGGAGATGTTGTTGGCCGCGTACATGGCCATCATCTCGCCCGACATCACGATGTAGATCTCCTGCGCCTTGTTCTCGCGGATGGGCATGGCGAAGCCGCCGCAGACCACGTCGCCCAGCACGTCGTAGGACACATAGTCCACGCCGTCATAGGCACCGTTCTCTTCCAGGAAGTTGATCGAGGTGATCACGCCGCGGCCGGCGCAGCCCACGCCGGGCTCCGGGCCGCCGGATTCCACGCAGCGGATGTCGCGGTACCCGACCTTCATCACGTCTTCGAGCTCCAGATCCTCCACCGAACCCGCTTCCGCGGCCAGCGAGAGGATGGTGTCCTGGGCCTTGGCGTGCAGGATCAGTCGGGTCGAGTCGGCCTTGGGGTCACAGCCGACGATGAGGATCTTCTGACCCATCTGGGCCAGGGCGGCCAGGGTGTTTTGCGAGGTGGTGGACTTGCCGATCCCACCCTTGCCATAGAAGGCGATTTGCCGAAGTGCAGCCATTGCAGTTCTCCAATCGAAATTAAGTGAACCAGGAAACCGAAGTTGAGAGGACTCGTCGCGATCGGGGTGCAGCCTTGGGTGCCTCTATGGGTCTTCTAGGGAAGCCACTTGGGGGCCATACACGGTTGCCGCGCAGCTTCCTCATTGCAACGGCCGTGCCATGGCGCTTGAGGGCACTCAAGTGCTTGTTTTTCCTGGGTAAAACGCAAGTTCACCGGGTTCGTCGGCGGGCCTAGGAGAATGTGTGAAACCCGACAAAGCCCGCCAAGCGACGCAGCCTGCGATGGCCCTCGCACGCGCGCGCATCGCGCTGCGGCGTGCGTTGTCTACGCGCCCCCTGCCATGGCGGTTCGCCGGGCGTCGCCTGCGCGGGCGCGGTGCGCCATGCGGGCTCGCCACGCCGCCCGCGGCGGGGTGGTACGGGGTTTGCTGTCAAGCGCACTCATGAACACCGCGCTGCCTGTCTTCCCCGCCGTCGTTGCCGACCGGCACGGCGGGCGCGAAGCGGTGGCGCCCTGGTGGATGCCTTCTGCTGCGCGATGGACACGCGGTCCGACGCGGCGCCCATGCGCGCGATGCACGAGCCCGACCTCGCTCACGACCCGTGTCGTGCTGACGCGCGACCCCTGCGAGTGAACGGCCTGCATGCGCCAAGCCCTGACCCTCTCACCTCACCCAACCGGAGCACTCCATGACCGCCACCTCTCCCACCTTTGCCGACAGCGCCTTCGCCCGCTTGGACGCCGAGGGACGGCTCTTCAACAGCGTGCTCAAGGGCCCGACCAGGAAGCTCGGTCGCTTCGGCTTTCGGGGTGACCTGGCCCTGAAGTTCCAGGCCAAGATGGCCGATGAGGCCCGCCCGCCCGAGATCGCCGCCGAGCAGATCATTGCCGCGGCCAACGCGGGCGAGGCGCACATCGCCTTCATGGCCGGCTTCCTGCTGAGCTTCGAGTACCTGCACCTGGTGGCCGAAGCGCTGGGCGACCTGCTCTCTCCGACCGGCAAGTACATCTTCTATGTCGACAACATCGACATCTCCAAGAAATACATCTGCGAGTACGGTGGCGCCACCTTCACCATCCTGCCGATCGACGAGGCCACGGTCTACAACGAGGTGCTGGAGCTGCTGTACCTGGAAAAGACCGAGCTGAAGAAGCTCGACACCGCCGGCAAGACCGACGCCATCGCCGACAAGGCGGCCGGCTTCAGCGCCAGCTACCCCAAGATCAGCTTCGAGGAGGGCCTGAAGCTGATGGGCCCGGTGCGCAACCCTTACGAGAACCGCCCCGTCTGATCGGCATCGATGAGCGATGCGCCCGACCAGCCCCCGCACTGGTACAGCACCAACCTGGTGGGTGTGCCCGCTCCGGTGCTGGCCAGCGCCGAGTTCAATGCCCACCCGGTGGCGCTGCACATCGCTGGCACGCGAGAGGCCCAGCCGGGCCTGTTCGCACTGCTGGAGCGCAGCGCTGACCTGAACGAGGCGCGCGAGATGTTCGTGCACTACCTGTCCATCGCCTTCGGGCTGCGCCCGCCAGGCGCCGACGAATTGGCCACACTGGGCCAGGCCGAACAGCGGCGCTGGCGCAGCAGCTGGCGCAAGCTGCTGCAGGGCTGGGGCATGGACGCCAACGGCGCGGCGGGCGCAGTGCTGAAGGGCTGGGTGGAAAGCCGCTTCGGCATGGTGCCGCTGTTCCACAAGGCGCCGCTGGGGCGCTTTCCCTCGCCAGCCTGGGTCGGTTACCTCGGAGAAAAGACCGCCAGTCGCTTCCACAACAACTGCATCCACCAGCAACTCGACCTGGTGTACGAGTTCTGCCAATGGGCACAGCAGCGCCACACGCTGCCCACCGTGGGCGAGCACAGCGCCACCCACGTGCAGCTCTGGCGCGGCAGCACGCGCTGCGAAGAGCAGCTGACTGGCGGCCAGCTGCGCGAGCGCCGCTGCCGCATGCGCTTCAACAGCATCGCGTCGTTCAGCCTCTCGCGCGCCGAGGCCGGCTGCTTCGGCGATTGGATCTTTGCCGTGCAGGTTCCGCGCAGCAAGTTGCTGCTGCTGCCCGGTCTGCTGCCCGGCCAGGTGTTGCAGGGAGAGCAGGAGGTGCTGGCCCTGGGTGGTGAGTACGAGGTGGAGGCTGCCTATGTCTGAGCAGAGCCGCCGGTTCGACCGCGCAGCGGCGGACATAGGGGTGCTCTCTGACCGCACCGAGGCGGACATGTGCGCGCTCTTCGACCGCGCGCTGGGCGCCTACCTGGGTCTGGCCATCGGCGACGCGCTGGGCGCCACGGTGGAGTTCATGCGCCCGCGCGAGATCCAGGCCCAGTACGGCGTGCACCGCGAGATGCAGGGCGGCGGCTGGCTCAAGCTGGCGCGCGGCCAGGTCACCGACGACACCACCATGAGCCTGGCCCTGGGCGAAGCCCTGCTGCAAGGCGGGCAGGCCGCACTGCGCCGTCATGCCGAAGGTGAGGACGGTCTGGTGCGCACCATGGGCGACGCCCTGGTGCGCTGGTGGCGTGGCAAGCCGGTGGACTGCGGCAACACCTGCCGCCGCGGCATCCTGCGCTACATGACCGAAGGCACGCTGGCTGCGCCGCCGAACGAAGGCGACGCCGGCAACGGCGCCGCCATGCGAAACCTTCCCGTGGTGCTGGCCACGCTGAACGACGAGGCCGCCTTCGAGCGCCTCGCCATCGCCCAGGCCCGGCTGACGCACCATCACCCGCTCTCGGACGCGGCCACGCTGGGCCTGGGCCAGCTCACGCGGCTGCTGCTGCGCGGGGCTAGCTACGGCCAAAGCCTGCACTGGGTGTTGGGCTGGGTGCAGCAGCACCGGGCCTTTGTCTACACGCCGTACCGTGGCCGGGCCACCGCCTACGTGGTGGACACGGTGCAGACCGTGTTGCACCACTACACCCGGTACGACGACTTCGAGGCGGTGCTGGTGGCCACCGTGAACCAAGGCGACGACGCCGACACCACCGGCGCGCTGGTGGGCATGTTGGCCGGCGCGCGCTGCGGTGCGCACTCATTGCCCCTGCGCTGGCTGAGTCGCCTGCAGCCGGCCACGGTGCGCGCGATCACCGAACAGACCGCTGCCTTGCTGACCCTTTCGGCCAGCGTCAACCCGGCCGCATCCCGGCTGCCCGAACCATGAGCCACATCGTCTTCTACGAGAAGCCGGGCTGCGCAGGCAACGCCCGCCAGCGCGCTGCTTTGCTGGCTGCCGGACACAGGCTGGAGGTACGCAGCTTGCTGGCCGAACCCTGGACGGCCGAGGGCCTGCTCGCCTACCTGGCGCCCCTGCCGGTGGACCAGTGGTTCAACCGCGCCGCACCGCGCGTGAAGGGCGGCGAGGTGCAGCCTGAGCACCTGGGCCCCGACCATGCGCTGATGTTGCTGCTCGGCGATCCGCTGCTGATCCGTCGCCCGTTGATGCATCGCACCGAAGACGGCAGCCGACACGTGGGCTTTGACACCGCAGCGGTGGCCGCCTGGGTCGGCCTGGCTCTGGCCGCCACCGCCCGCACCAGCCTGGAAGGCTGCGCCTCGTCCACCGAACACTGCCCCACACCGGGAGACCTTCATGCCGCTGTTTGACTTCCACTGTCCCCAATGCCAGCTCGACTTCGAGCAACTCGTGCGGGCCAGCAACCCGGCTACCTGCCCGCGATGCGGCAGCACCACGGTGGAAAAGACCGTCTCCCGCATCGCCCCGGCCGGCAAGATCGAATCCATTCGCCTCTCCAACCGCCGGGCGGCCGACGCGCAAGGCCATTTCAACCACTACACGCCCGGCGAACGGGCGCGGCTGCTCAAGGGCAAGCGGGTCTGAGGGCTGGCGCCCCCCGGCTGCCGCCACGCAGGCCTTCACGTCGTGCGAGGCATGGCCCCGGCAGGCCAGCCAGAGGCGGTTCGCCCTCGCACTGCGGGACCACGTTGTCCGCAAAGGTGTCGAAGGCCTGGCGAGTCAGCGCCGGCACCAGGGCGGGCGTGGCGGTGTCGGCCTGGTGCAGGTGGCCGAAGAAAGCGGCTGCGCCGCGCCAGGCAGGGGCACGGGTGTCCATGGGCTCAGGGCTTGAAGGCAAACAGCTCGGGCCGGGCCTGGCGGTAGACCCGCAGCCACAGCAGCGTGGCTGGCACCAACGACTCCACGGCGAACCAAAGGGCGTCATCGCAGTCGGCACCGGCCCGGCCCAGTGCCGTGCCCGTGGCCGTCCACCCGGTCCAGTCGATCTCGGGCAGCGCTGCGCGCACCTCGTCCGACAGTGCGCCCAGCGTGCCGGCCATCAGGGCCAGCTGGCGCTGCGCTTCTCCGCGCGTCAGGCGCGAACGCAGCAGTTCGGGCTCGTCCAGTCCCTCGGTGAGGACGAGCACGCCCTCACCGCAGTGGCGCACGAGGTCCAGCATGGCGGCTTCGATCATGGGCACGGGTCGGGGGGCATCGAAGCCGGCATACTCAGTAGGCGATGTCGAACCACTCGGGCTCGCGCGCCCGCAGGCCATCCAGCAGAACGAGCGTGGCGGGCAGCAGCCCGGTCAGGCCGTACCAGACGATGTCGCGACGCGGCTCGATCCGCTGCCGCAGGGCGCTGTGCAGGGCGGCCCAGCCCACCCAGTCCACCTGAACCAGGCGCAGCATCACCACCGGCGGCATGTGCTCCAGCGTGCGGGCCACGTGCAGCAGGTGGTCCTCCACGGCGGCTTGGGAGTTGGCGCTGGCGAAGAATTCGTCGGCGCCGCCTTGCAGCTCGGCGATCAGTCGCAAGGCGCTGTCGCCATGGGTGTGGACGATGTCGAACAGGGCGCGGGCGTACATGCCGTGCCTGGGCTCAGCCGCTCAGCGCGCCCAGCAGTTCCACGGTCACCGGCTCGGTACCCAGGATGGTCATCTGGCAAGCCAGGCGCGACTTGCTGCCCACGCCGACGATGGTGTCGAGCTTGGCGTTTTCTTCGGGCGTCATCTTCGAGATGCCCTTGCGGCCACCGGTGAGGAAAATGTGGCAGCCGCCACAGCTGGCCTTGCCGCCACACTTGGTGACAAGGGCCTGGCCGGCGTCGAGGACGGCGCGCAGCAGGTTGGTGCCGGCGGCCACCTCCACGGTGACGTTGGCGGGCAGGATGGTGAGCATGGTCATGGTGAGGCTCTCGGTGAGGGAAGGGGAAGGGCTTCAGGCGACCGCGGGCTGGCCGACCGTGAGCCGGGCGGCCACGTCGGCCAGCGGCAGCTGGATCTGGGTGATGCCCTGCTCTTCGAAGAAGCGGGCTTCCATGCGGGTGGGGGCTTCGCTCATCACGGCGTAGTGCGGGCCGCTCGATCGCTTCATGATCTGGCGCGCAAAGCTGCGCGGCAGCTGGTCGTTGAAGCGGCAGCCCAGGAACACGAAGCCCAGCGACGTGCGGCGCTCCTGCACGATGGCGGGGATGGGTGTCTGGATGTCGATCTCGGTCAGCACTTCCACGTAGTCGGAGTCCGACACCAGGTAGTTGCCGGCCGGCGCGTGGCCACCCCAAGGCTTGTAGAGCACGGTGGCGGGCGCAGGCGTGTCGGCCAGCGGCGCGCCGTCGGGTGCGTACCAGCCCGTCCAGCTGCCGAAGTGTTCGCTTTGCGACAGGCCCTGCACTTCGGCCCATGACATGGCGCTCCCTGTCGCTTCTCGCCCTGCGCCGCGTGCATCCAGCAGCGCGGTGCGCATCGTGTCGTCGTACCAGCTGGCGACGATGAGCGGCGCGGGCAGCGTGGCAATCCAGCGGTGCAAGGCCGAGGGCTCGGCCTGCGCGATGAAGGCCGCGTTCATGCCCGCCACGAGCGTCTTGCGGTGCTTGAAGTTCTCGATGAACTGCGCCGCTTGCGTGAGCCGGTGCTTGATCTTGCCCGGCACGCTGTTCTTGGCGGTGAGCAGGCCGGCCAGGGCCTGCGGGTCGGCGGGTACGGCGTGCGGCGGGCACAGCGCCAGCAGTTCGGGGCCCAGGTAGGGCGCCAGCGTGCCGGCCAGCAGGCCCTCGGTCAGGGCGTCTGGCAGGTGGTCGAGCGTGGTGTGACTCATGGTCTTCCTTGCCTGTCTCAGTAGATGGCGGCGCCGGCGCCGACGTTGGTGGCGGCGTCCTTGAGCGTGCCCACCAGGAAGCGGATCTCGTCCTCACGCAGGCCGGCGTGGAAGGGCAGGGCCAGAGCGCGGTCGCCGATGCGCTCGGCCAGTGGCAGCTGACCGCGTCGCCAACCCCGCTGCTGGTAGTGGAACTGCTGGTGAAGCGGCTTGCAGTAGGGTGCCGTCTCGATGAAGTTCGCCGCCATGTCCTCGACGATCTGCTTGCGCGCGCTGGCGGTGAAGCGTGTGCCCAGGTGCACCAGCCAGACCATGAAGTGCACCTCGTCCACGTCCTGCCCGATGTAGGGCGGCTTGATGCCTTCGAAGCTGCTCATCTCGGCCAGGTAGATCGCCTCGATCTCCTTGCGCCGGGCCAGCAGCTCGTCGACCCGGGCGAGCTGGCCCACACCCATGGCCGCGCTGAGCTCGCTGATACCGGCCTGCAACGGCACGCGCGCACCCACCGAGATGGCGTTGCGGTCCTTCACCGAACGTTGGCGCAGGTAGCGCAGCTCGATCGCCAGGCGATCGTCGTCGGTCACCACCATGGCGCCATCGCCGCAGGCCAGGGCGCTGGGCTGCGAGAAATCGAAAATGGACAGGTCGCCGAAGCTTCCCACCAGGCGGCCCTGGTAGCGCGAGCCGATGGCCTCGGTGGAATCTTCGATCAGCGCGATGCCGCGCGCGGCGGCCAGCGCGCGCAGCGGCGCCCAGGCTGCCGGGTGGCCATTCACGTTGCCTGCCAGGATGGCCTTGGTGGCGGGCGTGACCTTGGCTGCGGCGCGCACCGGGTCCAGGCAGCCCGTCCAGTAGTTGATGTCGCTGAAAACCAGCGTGGCACCCGCCAGCGTCACCGCCTGGGCCACCTGATGCCAGCCGTGCGGCGAGGCGATCACCTCGTCGCCCGGGCGGATGCCCAGTGCGCGCAGCGCCAACCAGGTGGCGAGTGTGCCGCTCGCCACCGAGACCGCGTGCGCGCGGCCCAGGTAGCGGGCGAACGAAGCCTCGAAGCGCGCCACCATGGGGCCGTAGGTGAGGCGCGAGCCGCTCATCGCCGTTTGCACCAGCTGCAGCTCCAGGCCCGACAGGTCGGGGTCGGAGAGGGCGATCCAGTCGTCGCTCAGCAGCGCGTCGTGCTCGGGCCGCTCGTCGGCCACCAGGCCGTCGGGGCCGATCGCATCATCGGCGTGGCTGCCTTCGGCCGCGCCGCCGGGGACGGGCTTGCTCCCCGCCTGCGTGGCCGCGCCGGACGAGACGGGGGCGACGGCCTCCTCCGTCGTTCCCGCCAAGGCGGCAGACCAGTCCGGATCTGCGGCGCTCATCGCATCACTCCTTGTCGGCCAGGTACAGGCCGGCCACGGTGCCCAGGTCGGCCGTCACCCGCCAGCAGTGCCCGTCGCTGGCAGCCCCCCAAACCATGCGTCTGGCGCCCATGGCGGCCGGTGCGTCGTCGCGCATGTCGAACGCATCCACCACCACCACCTTCAGCGGCGCGTAGCGTTTGCGCAGCAGCAGCGCGGCTTCGCGCACGCTGCTGGCGCTGTCGGCCAGCGCGATCGCTTCATCCAACGAGGCCGCCAGCGGCGCGGTGGCGGTGTTGCTCATACCTCCCCCGAGATGCGGCGCGCTTCCACCGTGATCGGCAGCGTGGTGCCCTCGGGCATCTCGGGCAGGGCCATGACCCAGTCGTTGCCCAGCGTGACCTTGCCACCCCACAACCCCGGCCTCTCCTGCGCGACGATGGGCTCTTCCAGGTCCTTTTTCGGCACGTACAGCGAGAGGATGCCGGCGTGCGATCGGCGGATCATGACTTTCATCGGGGCTCCAAGGGTGAAACTGGCGGACTCAGGCGGTGACAGCGTGGCGCTCGGCCTGCAGCAGGGGCAACACGGCGCGGCGAACGGCATTCAGCGCCTGGGCGATGTCGCCGGCCGTGGTCTCGCGGCCCAGCGACAGGCGCACGGCGGCCTTGGCCTGCTCGGCGCTGGCGCCCATGGCCAGCAACACGTGCGAGGGCTGGGTGCCGCCGGCACTGCAGGCTGCGCCGCTGCTGGCGACCACGCCGGCGCGCTCCAGCCTGCCCAGCACCTGCTCGGCGTCCAGCAGGCCAAAGCGCAGGCACACGGTGTTGGGCAGGCGCGGGGCGTCGGCGGCCACCAGCACCACGGCCGGATGCAGGGCACGCAAGCCGTCTTCCAGCTGCTGGCGCAGGGCCCGCATGCGGACGAGGTCGTCGCCCAGCGTGGCGGCGGTGCTGTCGGCCGCCGCCGCAAAGCCCGCGATGCCGGGCAGGTTCTCGGTGCCGCCGCGGCGGCCGCGCTCTTGCCGGCCGGCTTGCGCCTCAGGCCAGGCCAGGCCCTTCCTCAGCGCCAGCGCACCCACCCCCTTGGGGCCCTGCAGCTTGTGCGCCGAGAGCGACCACAGGTCAGCGCCGCTGGCGTCAAAGCGCAGCGCGTGCTTGCCCGCCAGCTGCGTGGCGTCCACATGGAAGGGCACGCCGTGTCCGCGGGCCAGCGCGGCCAGCTCGGCCAGCGGCATCAGCACGCCGGTCTCGTTGTTGGCACCCATCACGCTGAGCAGGGCCACGTCCGAACCGATCAGGCGGCGGGCTGCGGCCAGGTCCAGCTGGCCGTCGGCGCGTACCGGGATCAGGTCCACCGGCGTGCCTTCGGCATGCAACCGGCGGGCCAGCGCCAGCAGGCCCGGGTGTTCCACGGCCGACAGCACCAGTCGCGTGCGACCCAACGTCCGGCCGCGCGCCAGTGCGCCCAGCACGGCGATGTGGTTGGCCTCGGTCGCGCCGCTGGTGAACACCAGCTCGGCCGGCAGGCAACCGATGAAAGCCGAGACCCGCGCTCGCGCGTCCGCCAGCAGCCGGCGCGCGGTCTGACCGGGGCCATGCACCGACGAAGGGTTGGCCCACACGCGGGTCAGCGCGTCCAGCATTTCCTGCACCACCTGCGGCGCGGGCCGGGTCGTCGCGTTGTGATCCAGATAGATCATGTCGTCCACGCTCATTGCCAGTACTCCCGCAGCGGGTCGGCCACTAGGCGCGCCAGCGCGGCGGCCAGCGTGGGCGCGCGCAGCGTGAGCACCCAGCAGCCCCGGGCGTGGTCGCGCGCGTGCAGCAGCCAGCCGCCGGGCAGGCCGGCGGCCGGGGTCTGCGTGGGCACCAGCCAAGCGATGTCGATCTCGCCGCCCTCGGGGCTGATGTTGCGGGAGCAGTTGGGGCTCACCACCTTCCAGCCCAGGCCTTCGCGCAGCACGCGGGGGTGCACGTACTTGTAGCGGCCGCGGGCCTCCAGGGCGACTTCGATGCGCACGCGGTCCAGCACGTACACATGGCTGCCCACCCATTGGCCGCTGCCCGGGCTGCCGGCATCGGGGCGCCGGGTGGTGTTCATCGGCGACCCGCGGCCCCGGTGGCGGTGTGCAGACCCGGCGTGGCCAGCGCGATCTCTTCTTCCAGGCAGCCCAGCACCCGACCGTCGAACTCGACCAGGTAGACGGGCACGTTGGCCTCGGTGTGGTGGCCGATCTGCACGATCTCGCCCAGGCCCCCGGCGGGCACCAGCAGGGCGCCTTCCTCGGCATCGGGGTAGCTGCCGTCGTTGTGCAGGTCGGTCGCGGCGCGCACGCGCTGGCCCCATTCGTAGCGGGCGGTGCGGGGTTCCATCATGGGTGTTCCTCCGGGCTTCAGCGCATCAGCTGCAGGGTGCGGGCGCGCTCGCCCAGTCGGGCCAGCACCTCGTCGGGCAGCTTGTCCAGCGTGCACAGCTCCTTGGCGCGCATGCCCACCTGGTGGCCGCTGTCCACGAATTCCACCGCGTAGATGTAGAACTGCTGCAGGAAGGTGCCGATGGAGCGCACGTAGCCGATGTCGCCGCGGTTCACCAGCACGTCGCCGATGTCCTTGCCGTTGTAGGTCCCGTCGTTGCGCACCACGCTGCGACTGACCACGCGCTCGCCCATCTCGAAGCGGGGCGGCAGCGCGATCTCGATGGCGTCGTCGTCGCGGGCGATGTCAGCCATGGCGGAGTACCTCGTGCAAGAGCGGCGGGGCGGTCGCCAGCCGCTGATCGGCCAAGGCGCGCACCTCGGGGTCGGGGTCGCGCGCGAGGGTGCGCAGCAGGGCTGCCTGGGAGGCCGGGTCGGCGCGGCCGGCCACCTGCCAGCGCACGCCCCAGTCCGTGTCGGCGGCCAACGGGCCAAGCATTGGCACGGGGGCTCGCTCGGCCACCAGGCGTCGCACCCTGGGCGAGTCGTCGTGCGCCAGGCGCCACAGGCCGGGCATGTCCAGCCGTTCGGCCACCACGCAGCGCACCTGCTCGTCGGGGTCGGCGGCCAGCAGCGGCAGCAAGGCCAGCGGCAGGCGCTGGGCCACGGTGGCGCGCACTTGGTAGTCGGTGTCGTGCAGCAGGCGGCTGAGCTGATCGACGTCCAGGCGCTGGGCCACGCGGATGCGCACCTCGCGGTGCGGGTCGTCGCACAACGTGGTCAGCAGGCGCGGTGGCAGCCGCAGCGCCACCTGCATGCGCACGGTTTCGTCGGGGTCGTTGCGCATCCCGTTCAGGTGGAACAGATCCGCATGGCGCGCGGCGATGGCGCGCACCTCGAAGTACGGGTGTGTCAGGTGCTGCATCGCCAGCTCGGGGTGCTGGTGGAAGAAGCGATCGATGCGGCGCGCGTAGGCGTCCTGCATGCAGCTGTGGCCGGGCTCGCAGCCGAGCTGGGCGCGCGCGTGCTGGTGCAGGCAAGCCGCGCAACTCACCGGCTGGCCCAGCCAGTTGACGACGGGAATGTCGCCGCTGGGCGCGCGCACCTGCACCGGGGCCTGGGGAGGGGCGGCGGGCATGGCGGGTCGGCTCTTCTCAGGCCGGGGCCAATCGGGCCCAGGCCGCGGCGCCAAACACATCCGGCGAGGCGCTGGCGTCGTCGTCGGGCTCGCCCACCAGCGCACGCTGGCGCACCGCCTCGATCAGCGCACCGCCCACGGCGTCGTCCGGGTCCAGGTGGCGCAGCAAGGCCAGCGCATCGCGGGCCTCGGTGTCGTCGTCCAGCCGCAGGCTGAGGTAGGCATAGCCCTTGAGCGTGAAGAGGTAGAAGCGCACCGCCGCGTCTTCCTTGGCGCCGGCCAGGGGCTGGCGCGGCACCTCGCGCCAGAGGGCGGGCAGGCCCAGCGCGCGCGCGCCGATGTGCAGGGCCCGCCGGGCCACGTCGCGCGCCGGCCCCATGCGGTGGCCGTAGAAGTGGTGGCGGTACAGGGCGATGAGCACGGCCGGGTGTTCGGGGGCCAGCATCTGCGCCCGCACCAGCGCGGCCATGGCTCGGGGTTCGTCGCCGCGCTGCTCACCGGCCTCGCGCAGGGCGGCCTCGGCCAGGGCGGGCAGCCCCAGGCCCAGCACCGCATCGTCGAATTCGACCATGCCCACCGCTCTCAGTGCCGCTTGAGCGAGGCCAGCGACACCATGGCTTCGGCGGGCCTGGCCACGTCGCCCGAGCTGCTGCAGGCGCAGGGCCCGGCCGACGGGTTGAAGAAGGTCAGACCCGACTGCGTCGGGCTTTCGGCGAAGTCCACCGTGACGCCGTCGAGCACCAGACGGCTCTCTGCCGGCAGGAACACCCGCACGTCGCCCACCGCGAGCTCGGCGTCGCCGGCCAGCGGGGCCGCCTGCACGGTGAACTCCGAGCTGTAGCCCGAGCAGCCGCCGGGCGTGACGCTGAGGCGAAAACCCCCGGCGGGGTGCTCGGAGAAGCGCACCATGCGGCGCATGAACCTGGCCGCAGCCGGGGTGACGGTGACGTTGGGAAGAATCATTGGATACTCGCTTCGACGGTTATCAACGCGGGGCGCGGCCGACGCCGGGGGCCCCTGTCCTCAGGCCTTCTTGATGCAGCCGTCCACCGGACACACGGCCACGCACTGCGGCGAGTCGAACTGGCCCACGCACTCGGTGCACTTGTTGGGGTCGATGATGTAAGTGCCGCCCTTCTCGCGGATGGCCACGTTGGGGCACTCAGGCTCGCAGGCGGAGCAGCCTGTGCAGGTGGAGGCGATGATCTTCAGGGCCATGGTGTTCTCCTGGTCTGGGTGGGGATGACGTTCAGGCGGCTTCGGCAGCGCCGATGAGCGCGCCCTGGCGGATCGCGGCGTCGCCGCGCGGCACGTGGCGCAGCTCACCGTTGGCGATGCGCTGGCGGTAGTCGGCGAACCAGCGCAGCGCGGCCTTCTCGATGTACTCGTGGGCGTACTCTTCCACCGGTTCGATGCCGGCGGCCTTGAGCTCGTCACGCGGGCAGGCGCCGATCTTGGCCACCAGCACCGCGTGACAGTCGTTGATGGCCTTGACGATGGAGGGCAACTGCTCGTCCTCGCCGTAGCCGCCCTGGCAGTAGAGGTCCACGCGGCGGTGACCCACGAACATGGCCTGGTCCTTCGAGACCTGGAAGATCTGGAACTCGGTGGCGTGGCCGAAGTGCTGGTTGACCTTGCCATGGCCCTCGGTGGCCACCGCCAGCAGCACGCTCATGTCGGGGTCGATGTGGTCGAGGTCGAGCTGGGCGGCCAGCGCATCCACCTTGGCCTGGTGCTGCGACTGGCGCTCCAGCTCCACGGCGGCCTGGTAGGCCTGACGCTTGCCCAGGTCGTACACCACCTCGCCCATGGCGTCGATCTTGTCGAGGGTGAATTCGTCGCTGCGGTCTTCGCCCAGCAGGCCCACCGCGTCGGCGCGGCATTGCCGGCAATGCCGCATCAGGTTCGCGCCGCCCATGCAGGCGTCCTGCACGGCCTTGAGCTCCTGCGCCGTGGGGCCGCGCTGGCCGGTCAGGCCGAAGACGGTGCCGTGCTCGGCTTCCGAGATCAGCGGCATGATGTTGTGCAGGAAGGCGCCGCGCTTCTTGACCTCGCGGTTCACCTCGATCAGGTGCTGGTCGTTGACGCCGGGGATCAGCACCGAGTTGATCTTGGTGAGCACGCCGCGCGCGGTCAGCATCTCCAGGCCCAGCATCTGGCGCTGGTGCAGGATGCGGGCGGCTTCCACGCCGGTGATGCGGCGATGGTCCCAGTAGATCCAGGGGTAGATCTTGGCGCCGATCTCCGGGTCCACCATGTTGATGGTGATCGTGACGTGGTCGATGTTGTGCTTGCAGATCTCGTCCACCAGGTCGGGCAGGGCCAGGCCGTTGGTGGACAGGCACAGCTTGATGTCCGGCGCCTTCTCGCTCAGCGCGCGCATGGTGTCGAAGGTCTTCTTCGGGTTGGCCAGCGCGTCGCCCGGGCCGGCGATGCCCAGCACGGTCATCTGCGGGATCTCGCTCGCCACGGCCAGCACCTTCTTCACCGCCTGGTCGGGCGTGAGCTTCTGGCTCACGACGCCGGGGCGCGATTCATTGCTGCAGTCGTACTTGCGATTGCAGTAGTTGCACTGGATGTTGCAGGCCGGGGCCACGGCCACGTGCATGCGGGCGAAGTGGTGGTGGGCCTCTTCCGAATAGCAGGGGTGGTTCTTGACCTTGTCCCAGATCTCGGCGGGCATGTCGCCCTGGCCGTCGGACGAGCCGCAACTTGCCTTGCCCTCGCCTCCGGTGGTGCCGCAACCCCCGCTGGAAGGGGCGACTTCACTGACCGCCTGTCGACCCTTCTTCAGATCGGCGATGGAAACGAATGTGGCCTGGCCTGACATGGAGCACCTCGCATGGTGACGAATGCAAGCCCCATT
The DNA here is from genome assembly GCF_056032705.1 of Ideonella sp. sgz306126. Taxonomy (NCBI): domain Bacteria; kingdom Pseudomonadati; phylum Pseudomonadota; class Betaproteobacteria; order Burkholderiales; family Sphaerotilaceae; genus Ideonella; species Ideonella sp. sgz306126. The sequence goes on along the minus strand of NZ_JBVYWP010000001.1, from coordinate 823,743 downwards.
GCGAGACCCGTGCCAGCGTGAATTCCCTTGTGAATCAACAACTTGCTGTGTAGGGTCAGCGCAGTCGCGCTGTGCCGGTCACGACAAAAGCGACAAGCCCGGGCGCAGACGCCGCGGCTGGCGCGTCAGCGGTGGGCCGTCGCGGCGACGGGCGAGCGCCGCTGCTCGTCGTGCAAGCGCAGCAGCACATCTGAAAATGCCCTGCGCAGGCGCAGGCAACGTCGTCCACGAGCGCGCCAAGGCCAGAAAGCTGGGTGCGATGCCATGCGGTACCTCCAGAGCTGTCGTCGAGGCCCCGGCCCGTCTTGCCGGGGGGCGTCGGTGCGTGGGGTTCGCGGCCTTGTCTCGGTCAGAGCTTGCGCACCTCGATATGGTGCTTCTGCAGCGCATAGCCCAGCTGCCTCGGAGTCACCCGCAGCAGCCGCGCGGCCTTGGCCTGCACCCAGCCGCATTGCTCCATGGCCCACACCAGGCGGTCGCGCTCGCCCTCGGGTGGCTCGGGGCCGAACTGGCGCGGGGGCACGGCCGAGGCGTCGCTCAGTCGCGCGGTGGGGCCGATGCGCAGCACCTCGTCGCCATCGCTGTCATCGTCGTGATCGTGCCCCGAAGGCACGGGTGCCGGGGCCTCGTGGTGCGAGCGGCCCGCGAAGTGGATGGTGCTGCCGGTGGCTGCGGCCACCGCGTCTTCCTTGTCGATGTGGTGCAGCGTCTGCGTGAGGCAGCGGTTGCTCTTGCATGGGAAAGCCAGGTCGCCGATCTGATCGCCCGCCACCATGGTGGCGGTGCGCTCGATGCAGTTCTGCAGCTCGCGCACATTGCCCGGCCAGTAGCAGTTGCTCAGCACCGCCATGGCCTCGGGCGTCACCTTCAGGGCCTTGCGGTTTTCCTTGTTGTAGCGGTCGAGGAAGTGGGCCACCAGCGGCGGTATGTCGTCGCGGCGCTCGCGCAGCGGCGGCAGGAAGATGCTGACCACGTTGATGCGGTAGTACAGGTCGGCCCGGTACTCGCCGCGCTGCACCATGCGTTCCAGGTCCCGGTTGGTGGCGCAGATCAGACGCACGTCCACCTTCACCGGGCGGCTTCCGCCCACGCGTTCGAATTCGCGCTCCTGCAGCACGCGCAGCAGCTTGGCCTGGAAGGCGGGCGAGATGTCGCCCACCTCGTCGAGGAACAGGGTGCCGCCGCTGGCCAGCTCGAAGCGGCCCTTGCGGTCGCCCACCGCGCCGGTGAAAGCGCCTTTCTCGTGGCCGAACAACTCGGATTCGAGCAGCGACTCCGTGAGCGCCGCGCAGTTCACCTTGATGAAGGGCGCGTCCTTGCGCGGCGAGAGGTAGTGCACCGCCCGGGCGATCTCCTCCTTGCCGGTGCCGCTCTCGCCGCGCAGCAGCACGGTCGAGCGCGACGGCGCGGCCTGATGCACCTCGGCGAACACGCGCTGCATCTGGCGCGACTGGCCCACCACGTTGTCCAGGGCGTAGCGGCGGCGGGCCGGCTCGCGCGTCAACGCCTTGCGCAGCCGCGTGGCTTCGAGCTGCAGGCGTTGGTGCTCCTCGCTCACCGCATGGTGCAAGGTGACCTGCTGGGCCAGCAGCGTGGCGATCATGGTCAGCACGCGCTGGTCGTCGGACAAACGCGCGACGCCTTCCACCTCGCGCTGGGCGGCCAGCACGCCCACGGTGTGCTGGTCGGCGCGCAGCGGCACCACGATGAAGGCCAGCCGTCGCCCCTTCTGCGGACCGAAGGCGCCGGTGCGGTCGATGAACTCGTCGCTCTGCTCGACGTTGGTCAGCACCACCGGCAGGCCGGTGCCGTACACATGCCCGATCACGCCCTCGCCGTCGTGCCAGCGGCCACGTTCGACCTCGGCCTGGCTCAGGCCCACGGCCGAGTGCACCTTGAGCATGCTGTCTTCGGTGTCGGGCAGCACGATCATGGCGCGCGCCAGGCCGATCTGGGCCGACAAGGTGTTCAGCGCGGCGCGGAAGGTGCGGTGGATGTCGAGTGAATCACCCAGGATTCGACACACCTCGTAAACGGTACTGAGCTCCAGGCTGGAGCGCTCCTGTGCGATGCGGCTGATCACGGTGCACCTCCTGGGGCGGGTTGGGAGCGCGGCCGGTGCGTCGGGCCTTGAGCTGGTGCATGGACGGCACCGACCCGGGTGGTGTCGGGGCTGGGGCAGGGTTGTCCCGAGTCCATCAGCAAAAAACGCGCCGGTGCCGGGGCACCCGGCTGCGGAGGACCGCAGCCACCGTCGGCGCGAGGGCGCAGACCGCTCGGGAGCAGCCCGGCGCTGGCCTGCGTGCGCCTCGCCGTCACCACACCGTCGCAGGCGCTTTCAGCCGCTCCACCACGACGCCCTGGTCCAGGTGCTGGTCGAAGATCTCGGGCACGTCGGCCGCGGTCACCCCCTGGTACAGCACGGCCTCGGGGTACACCACCATGTTCACGCCACCCGCGCAGGGGCCCAGGCAGCCCGAGTAGGTGATGGCCACCCTGTCGTAGGCATTGCGCTTTTGCTGCTCGGCCCACAAGGCCTGCAGAACCGGGCCCGAGCCCAGGGCCTGGCAACTGCCACGCGGGTGGCCCGGCGGCCGCTGCTGGTTGCACACGAACACATGACGGGCAGGGTGGGGCATGTCGGCACTCCAGCAAGGTTGAGAAAACGGGGGGCGCGAAGAACTCAGGCGCGCGTGGCGACCAGCAGTTTTTGCAGCTCGGCCAGGTGCCCGGCTTCCTCGTTGGCGAACTCGGTGGCCAGGGCCTTCAGCTCAGCGTCGGTGCTGGTGGCGGCCACCGCGGCGTAATAGGCGTGGCCGCGCTGCTCGCTGGCCATGGCCAGCTGCAAGGCCCCCTGGGCATCCATGAAGGCGTCGGCGCCAGCCCAATCGGCCACCTCGGGCGCGACGCCGTCGGGCCAGCTGAAGTCCTCGCGCGACAGCACCGGCAGCTCGCGAAAGCCGCCGCGCTTCATCGCGTCGGCCAGATGCAGGCGCGAGAAATGCGCCATGCGGTTGAAGAAGGTCTTCAGCTCGGCATGGCCGTCGGTGCCCATGGCGGCCGACAGCTCTTCGTAGCGCCTGGCGGCCTCGCGTTCCAGCTGGATCGCATGGGCCAGGAACAGTTCGACGTTGTTCATCAGCGTACTTTCAGCGGTGTGCCCACGGGCTCGCCGAGCGCGCCCGGTTCGGCAGGCACGCGCCGGTGCGCAGGCGCCGGTTCATGTCCAGCCTCACCCAAACTTGAACAGGATGCCGTGCCCGCCGCGCGGATATTCCCAGGCCACGTTCAGGTGCTCGTTGCAGATCACCCGGCAGCTGCCGCACTCCAGGCACCCGTCGGTGATCAGCATGACCGAGCGGTTGCCCTCGGCCTTGTAGCAGCCGGCCGGGCAGATGTAGGTGCAGGCCTGCGACGCGCAGTCGTTGGCGCAGATGGCCACGTCCTTGATCTGGATGTGCGGGCGGCCATGGTCGACCTTGTAGCGGTTCTGGAACAGCTTTTCTTCCACATTCACCGGAGACATGTCGGCCCCTTGTCTGATGAGGACATCAGCCGAATCCCCGAGGGGATGCGGCCTGGCTTGGGAGCGGCCCGGCGCTCAGGCCGCTGCGATCGATGGGCGTGAGTAGCTTTCACCTGGATGCCCTCCAGAGTTTGAATGCATCGCCCACCAGGCCGGTGAGGCTGCGTGCACGGCGGAAGCTGCCCATGATCTGCTTCTCCTTGGTGCCCTTGTCCACGCCGTCCACGGTGAAGAAGGTCTTGGCGGCCTGGTTCACCAGCTCGGGGTAGGCGGTGAAGAACTGCGGGTTGCCGTGCAGCACGTCGGGCAGCTTGCGGTACTTCTTCAAGTCCTTCATCACGAAGGAGTCGTCCATGCGGTCCCTGTAGGCCTTGAGGTTCTTGAGCGTGGGCTCCTGCCCCGCGGCCTTGAGCGCGATGACGGTCTCGCCGGCCAGGCGGCCGCTGGTCATGGCCAGGTTGCTGCCCTCGCGGTGCACCGCGTTCACGAAGCCGCCCGAATCGCCGACGATCAGCCAGCCATGGCCGTAGATGCGGGGCACGGCGTTGAAGCCGCCCTCGGGGATCAGGTGGGCGCAGTACTCCTTCATCTCGCCGCCCTCGATCATGGGCGCGATGCTGGGGTGCTTCTTGAGCTTTTCCAGCAGCTCGTAGGGCTTGGTGCGCAGCGGGTTGGCCTTGAAGTCGGACAACATGCAGCCCACGCCGATGGTGAGCGAGTCCTTGTTGGTGTAGAGGAAGCCGGTACCCACCATGCCCTCGGTCACCTTGCCCATCAGCTCGATGACCACGCCTTCTTCTTCCTTGACGTTGAAACGCTGCTGGATGACTTCTTCGGGCAGGAAGAGGATCTCCTTCACCGCCAGCGCCACGTTGCCCGCCTGCAGCTCGCCGTGGAAACCGGCCTTGCGCGCCAGCGTGCTGTTGACGCCGTCGGCCAGCACCACCACGTCGGCATACACCTCGCCGCCCAGGCGGTCGCAGCGCACACCGATCACGCGCTCGCCGTCGAGCAGCAGCTCTTCCACCGTGGTCTCGCAGATCAGCAGCGCGCCGGCTTCGCGCACCTTGGCGCTGAACCACTTGTCGAACTGCGCCCGGATGATGGTGTAGCGGTTGTAGGGCGGCTTGTTGTAGGTGTCGCTGCGGTAATGCGTGCCGACGAAACTTTCGTCGTCCATCACCCACACCCGCTGCTCGATGATGTGGCGCTCCAGCGGTGCGTCGTCGCGAAAGTCCGGGATGATCTTCTCCAGCGCGTCGCTGTAGAGGATGGCGCCCTGCACGTTCTTGCTGCCGGGGTACTCGCCCCGCTCGATCTGCAGCACCTTCAGGCCGGCCTTGGCCAGGGTGTAGGCGGCGGCATTGCCCGAGGGGCCCGCGCCCACCACGATCGCATCAAACTTTTCCTTGCTCCCCATGGGGTGCTCCTCAGGTCGTTGCGCCCGGCCGATCCAAGCAACGACGCTCCCCTCGGGGGGCGGTCGCCGCAGGCGGCCTCGGGTCAGGTTTAAGCCACTTTGCGGATCTGCTTGCCCAGACGGGTTCGGAAGGCTTCGGTGAGTGCGGGCAGCACCTGCAGGGCGTTGCCTACGATGCCGTGGTGGGCGAAATCGAAGATCGGCGCATTGGCGTCGGTGTTGATCGCCACGATGATGTCGCTCGCCTCCATGCCCACGCGGTGCTGGATGGCGCCCGACACGCCGGCGGCGATGTAGAGCTTGGGTCGCACCGTCTTGCCGGTCTGGCCCACCTGGCGCTCGGCTTCGCACCAGCCGGCCTGCGTCACCGCTCGGGTGGCGCCCACCTCGGCGCCCAGCACGCGAGCCAGGTCCCACACCAGGCGGAAGTTGTCGGCGTTCTTCAGGCCCTTGCCGCCGGTGACGATGATGTCGGCATAGGCCAGGTTCACCGTGTTGCGGTTGCCGTCGGGAATGAACTCGAGCAGCTTGGTGACGATGTCGGTCTCGATCATGCCGAGCGCCATCGTGACGATGTCGCCGGTGCGGCGTTCGTCACGCACCGGCATGGGCGCGGTGCGCGGGCGCATCGTGGCCATCTGCGGCCGGTAGGCCAGCGTCATGATCGTGCACAGCAGGCTGCCGCCGAAGGTGGGCCGCGTGGCGGCCAGCGCGCGGCCGTCGATGTTCAGTTCGGTGCAGTCGGCCGTCAGGCCCGTGCCCAGCGTGGTGGCCACGCTGCCGGCCAGGTCGCGCCCCATGGCGGTGGCGCCCAGCAGCAAGATCTCGGGCTGGTGCTTGTTCACCAGGTCGGTCAGGCCCTTGGTGTAGGGCTCGTTGCGGTAGCCCTGCAGCGCCGGGTCGCGCATGAGATAGCAGTGGTCGGCGCCGCAGATGCAGGCCTCCTTGGCGAAGTCCTCCAGCCGGTCGGCCGGGCCGCCCAGCAGCACGCCGCTCACGTCCACGCCCAGCTTGTCGGCCAGCTTGCGGGCCTCGCCCATCAGCTCCCAGCTCACGCTGTGCACCTGGCCGCGGTCGTGCTCGATGAAGACCCATACGCCCTTGTAGGTCTTGAGGTGTTCGGGCAGTTCGGTGCTGCGGCCGGAGCGGCCGGCGGTCTTGGCGGCGCCGGCCGCCGCAGCGGCGGCCATTGCGGGCTTGTCGGGTTCGGCCATGGTGGGTCTGCTCCTGTTCGGGGTGCGGGCTGGAAGGGGTCAGGCGCTCAGGCGTTCGACGGTTTCTTCTTCCAGCGTCGGGTGCGTGGTGAAGATCTTCTGCAGCAGGTTCAGGCACACGTCGCTGATGCTGGTGCCGTCGCCCACTTCCTGCATCTCGGCGCGCTGGCTGCGTGCCTTGGGCGCGAACACCTTGCTGACGATGGTGGGGCTGCCCTTCAGGCCGATCTTGGTGATGTCCTCGATGCCAGCGTCGTCCTTGTTCCACTTGCGCACCTGGCAGCGGCCGGCGCGCAGCATGTCGTCCATGGTCGCGAATCGCATCTCGTTGGTGCCTTCCAGCATGGTGATCAGGCTGGGCAGCGTGGTCTTCAGGCGCTGCACGCCGCCTTCGGCACGGCGCTCTACGGTGATGGTGCGGCCGTCCAGGTCGACCTCGTTGATCTTGCTGACGTAGGTGAGCAGGTTCACCCCCAGGCGCTTGGCGATGCCCGGGCCCACCTGGGCGGTGTCGCCGTCGATGGTCTGCTTGCCGGTGAACACCAGGTCCACCGCCTGCTCCTGGCTGATCTTGCGGATGGCGGCGGTGAGGGCGTAGCTGGTGGCCAGCGTGTCGGCGCCGGCGAAGGCGCGGTCGGTGACCAGCACCGCGTCGGTGGCCCCGAAGCTGATGCACTTGCGCAGCGCGTCCTCGGCCTGCGGCGGGCCCATGCACAGCATGGTGACGCGGCCACCGAATTGGTCCTTCAGCCGCAGGGCTTCCTCCAGCGCAAACAGGTCGTAGGGGTTGACGATGGCCGGCACGCCCTGCCGCATGATGGTGTTGGTGACCGGGTGGACGCGGATCTGCGCCGAATCGGGCACCTGCTTGATGCAGACGACGATGTGCATGGGGTGGGCTCCTGCTCTGCGCCGGGCGCGCGTTCGTGGATGACTCAGGCGGCGCGGCGCTCGGCCAGGCTCTCGCGCAGCTTGCTCACCGAGACGGTCTGCTGGCCGGTGGCGTCCTGGAACACCTTGAACACCTTCTCGGCCACCGCGTTCGAGGTGGTGAAGTCCTGGTAGGCCCGGGCCAGCATCTCGCGGTAACGGCCGAACATGGCCACCTCGTCCAGCCCGGCCAGGCCGTCGGCCTTGTGCAGGTACTGGTAGAAGCGCTTGAGGATGTGCAGGCGGTTCACGTTCACCACCGCTTCGTCATAGGGGATGCCGAAGAACTCCAGGAACTCGTTGGCACTGGACAGGGCCTTCAGCCGGGTGGTGAGATCGCTCATCGCGGGGGTCTCCAGGTAGCGTAGGGGTGTGGGGTGCTCAGGCCGCCAGCAGTGCGTCGGCCGGCTGCAGTGCATCGAGGTAGAAGCGGCGCAGATCGTCCGGCGTGGGTGACTGCTTGGTGGCCAGCACATGGGCGCGGATGCTGTCCAGCAGCACGCGGGCGCCCTCGGTGCTCAACGGCAGGCCCAGTCCCTCGTAGGCGGCCATGACCGCATGCGATCCCGAGTGCTTGCCCAGCACCGTGGTGTGCCGGCGGCCCAGCTCGGCAGGGTCGAATCCCTGGTAGTTGGCGGGATCCTTCAGCAAGCCGTCCACATGGATGCCCGACTCGTGCGTGAACACCGCATCGCCCACGATGCTCTTGCCCTCGGCCACGCGCCGGCCCGAGGCCCGCGCCACCAAGGCCGAGATGCCACCCAGCGCCTGGCTGCGCACGCCGCTGTCCACGCCGTGCAAATGGCGCATGGCCATCACCACTTCCTCCAGCGCGGCGTTGCCGGCGCGCTCGCCCAGGCCGTTCACCGTGGTGCTGGCGTGCGTGGCGCCGGCACACCAGGCAGCCAGTGTGTTGGCCGTGGCCAGGCCCAGGTCGTTGTGAGCGTGGATCTCGATCGCGATGTCCACCTCGCGGCGCAGCGCCGCGATGCGGCGATAGGTGCTGAACGGGTCCAGGATGCCCAGCGTGTCGGCATAGCGCACGCGCACGGCCCCGGCGGCCTGCGCGGCGGCGGCGGCGCGGGCCAGGAAGGCATTGTCGGCGCGCGAGGCATCCTCCAGGCCCACGCTCACCAGCGCGCCGGCATCGGCCGCGAGGTGCACGAAGCGGGTGATCGTGCGCAGCACCCAGGCCCGGTCCTGCTGCAGCTTGCGTTCGATCTGGATGTCGGAGACCGACACCGAGAGATGCACCACATCGGCCTCGCAGCGCAGCGCGTCGGCCAGATCTTCGTCGCGCATGCGGGCCCACACCATGGTGCGGGCGTTCAGTCCCAGGCGGCTGATGCTTCGAATCAACGCCAGTTCGTGCCCGCCCATGGCCGGTACGCCGATCTCCATCTCGGGCACGCCCGCCTCGTCCAGCGCCCGGGCGATGGCCAGCTTCTCGTCATCGGTGAACGCCACGCCCGCGGTCTGCTCGCCGTCGCGCAGCGTGGTGTCGTTGATGGTGAAAGGCCAGGTCGGGTCCGGGGTGTCCATGGTGACGTCCTGCGTTGATGCGGGTGCTCAACGCAAGGGGTGTGCCATGATGTTCGCCGCCGCTAAGGGTCTGATTTCATTGGGGTTCTTGGCCGCAGGCAGGTGCGCCGCAGGGGTGTGGGTTTTGTCGGGTTGTTGACAGCGGGAGGGGCGGGGCCTTCAACCAGGCCATGGCCCGCGCGGTGAAGGTCGCGGGGTTGTGGGCGGCTGCGATGCAGCGTTTGCAGCCATTAGCGCATCCCCCTTCCAACTCACGCTTTCTGCCAAAGAGCGGGCGAGCGAGGTGGTGCCGTGAGCGCTGTCTGTTGCGGCCAACTCGAGCTTGGCGACGATGGCGTTTGCGCTGCGCTGAACTTGTACCGTAGCGTCCCGGAAGACGGTTATGTGTCGTCCCCAAGAAGCCAGCTCAGCAGACGCTTCTTCCGGCGGCGAGCAGGTTGAGCACCTTTCTCGGTGTCCGCCAATGGAGCCGACGCCTGGGAGGCGTCGTCGCGAGCAGGCAAGGCCTCCCTGTCTTTCGCTGCATTGCGCTTGGCGACCATGCGTGCGAGGTCGGCGGCGTCGCGCCTTTGCACGTTCGCAACTTGCCTGGCGGTCATCGGCCCCGCCCACTTCACTCGATTGCGTCGGATGACATAGTGAGAGCGGCATGCGTATTCCCAGTTACCAACTGAGGGCCAGAGCGAGACCAGATCGCCTTCCCGCGTCAACTTCCACTCTGACGGCGACAAAGGCGTCACGACCTCTTCGCCACACCCACAGCAGCATTTGTGGGAGCAAGTCCGGTATCGCTCACTGATGTACAGGACACCTTCCTCCAAATGCTCAGGGATGAACTCGACGAAGCGCGGCCGAATGTCGTTCGCTCTCACTCTGTTGGCTCCTGCCCCTGCTCTCCGCGGGTAAGGGACTGCATGGCGACGGTGTAAGCGGTGTGGTGAGAGCGCGCACCATCCTCGTAGAAGCGGAATAGCTGCTTCCACTTGATGACCGCGAGCTGCGCGTTCAAGGCATTCAGGTCGGCGACCTGAATGTTCTGCCGATATAGCGCGTCGCCGTCATCCAGATCCATCGGCACTGAACGCGCCAGGTGTTCGTTCATCCGAGGCGTCACGGTGGTCACTCGACAAGTCGCGTCAAGCTCAAGCGTTTCGGGATCCATCACGACATCCATTCCGACATCGATGAACGGGATGCCTTGACTTGCCAAGTACTCGCATACCGTCTTCCGCACTTGCCCCCGGTCGACACAAACGAACACGAAGTCGAAGTCCGACAACTCTGTGACGTTGGCGGTATCGAGGTAGTAGGGATGCGGGATGATCCCTCTGCGCATCGGGTCGTAGAGCTCGAAGTAGTAGTCCACCTTCTTCATCCGCTTGCGAAGGGCGTCCTTTGTCGCCGCACCGGGCGCGCGAAAGGCGTTGTGCTGTTTGAACACGTCGCCATCGAAGATGTCCACTTGCCAGACCGGAGTCTTTGCCACCTGGTCGAGAACGTAGGCGCCGGTGCCACCCAGCCCTACGATTGCGACTTTGCGCAATTTCAGCCGCGAGGAGGTCGCCACGATCTCGGCGCGGACGCTGGCCGTGTCCGCGTATCGGAACACGGAGTCTTCCTCACGCGGCTCAACGATTCGTCGGGTGCGCGCGTCCGCGTCACTATCAATAGCCCTCGCCTGGCTTTGAATCACGGCCACGTAGTGCGTGATCTTCTCGTAGTGATTCGGGAAGCCGCCGGACCACTCGTCGGGCTTGTTCGAGAAACGGTGCTGCGCGATGCAACCATCGAAGACGTGAAGCGCCTGTGGGCGCGTGTCCGCGACCAGTTCTGTGAGAGGCCTGCCATCCGCGCGGCACGGGAATCCACCGACCCACCAGACCTGATGATCGTCACCAGGCGCGGTGGGGGGAAGGATGGATCCCGCGTCTTCGACGTACTTGCAGACCAGCGTGCCGAGCTTCACTTCCCGGTTTGCGTCCGTGTAGGGCACGGAGTGCACCAGCAGATGCTGCTGGCGCACCTCCGCTTCGAAGCCCTCGTCGAGAAGCCGCTGCAGCGCGGGGTCAGCTGCGGCTGGTCTTGCGGACACGGAATTCCATCCCGTCGTGAACGGCCGTCTTTTGTCCTGGGGCAAGCGTCCCATCGTGCCCGTGGGGGTTCGAGTAAGCGACCGTGTAGATGATGTCGAACGGCCCCTCGGGGAAGGCAAGGCGGACTACCTCCTCGTAGGAAATGGTTGGGCCTTCGACTTGGCGAGGTTTGCCATTGACGACGATGTCGTGGACTTTGGGATGGGGGCTGGCCGCGTGGGCCGCTTGGTCAATCGTTTCCATCGGATTCTCCGAAAAGTGCAGGTCCAAGCCGGCAGATTCGCCGGCGGGTGGCGCGCACTTGACAGCGGGTAGGTCGCTACGGAGAATCGCGGTCGCCAAACCTGAGCGAGTTGCGTAGCGCTCGTTCTACCCGACAGCCGAGTGCGATTTCGTACTCGGCTGTTTTCTATTGGTGCTTCACGTTCCGCTCCTTCCCATCTGGTTGTGCCGACCGTGTGAGCGTCAAGCCGCATCCTTCGGGGGGCAGGGGTCGTTGCCATAGGAGTCCCTGGCGCGGATGCGCCCGTTTTCTCCATGGACCAGCAGCTCGCCTTGCCCTTGGCGCGCCATCTGGCGGGCGGCTTCGATCGCCTGAGCTTGGGTGTCAAAGACGCCGCTCGCTCGCTGGCCGCCCTCCCTGAGCGCCCCCCACTGGGACCCGCGCTGCACCACATGAACGTTGTTTCGATTACCCATGTCGCCCTCCAAAAGGTTGACGGCGTTGAGTTTACAAATAACAATCCACGAAGTCAATCTGTAAACTGATTGGCGACGACCCAAGGAGGTACATCGATTGAACTGGAGGCACATACATGATCGGCAACCGATTGAAGCGAGCAAGGGAAGCCACGGCCTTCTCCTTGCGGGAGCTGGAAGCAGCGATCAATGGGCTCGTATCGGCGCAAGCCATCGGCAAGTACGAGAGAGACGAGATGATGCCGAGCTCCACGGTCTTGCTGGCGCTTGCCAAGGCTCTGAAGGTACGGCCTGACTATTTGTTGGCCACGCGCGAGATCGAGCTGACGGGCATCGACTTCCGCAAGGCTCCGCATACGGGCGCGAAGGAAGAGCGCGCAGTTGAAGCGGCGGTTCTCGACCGGGTCGAGAGGTACTTGGAGCTTGAGGAGTTGCTTCCGGACTTGGACGCGACGTGGGAAGCACCCGACGAGCCGGAGTTCCAGATTCGCCGGATCGAAGACGCGGAATTGGCGGCGAACAAGCTCCGGGAGCTTTGGAAGCTAGGCGTCGACCCCATCCCGCAGATGGCCGAACTGATGGAGGAAAAGGGCATCAAGATCATCGCCATCGAACTCGCGGAGGAGGTGTCAGGCTCCAAGGCGTTCGTGCAGAGGCCAGGCGCGCCGGGCGTCCCGGTCATCGTCGTCAATGGGAAACACAACGGCATGCGTCAGCGATTCACGCTTGCGCACGAACTGGCTCATCTCGTGCTCAAGTGCGTTGGGCTGAGCGACAAAGAAGAGGAGAAAGCCGCGGACCGTTTCGCCGGTGCCTTCTTGATGGCGAAGGAGATGATGAAGCGGCTCCTCGGCGGGAGCCGAACGTACATTTCACTCGGTGAACTTGCCGAACTCCAAAGGCTGTTCAAAGTGAGCATCGCGTGTCTAGTCGTGCGCTGCTCGCAACTGGAGATCTTGTCGAAGGCCGCGTACGGCAAACTGTGGGGGCACATCCGAGCGCTAGGCTTGAATTCACCTGGCGCCAAGGAACCCAACGAGCTGCCACCGGAACGACCGCAGCGGATGGAGCGGCTCTGCTTGCGCGCCGTTGCCGAGGACGCGTTGTCCGATGCCAAGGCCGCAGAACTGCTGCACATGACGGTCCGCGATCTGAATCGCATCATGGTGCAGGGGGCGTAGTCGATGCCCTTCCTCGTCTCGGACACCTCTGTGCTCATCGATCTCGAGCGCGGCAACCTGTTGGTGCCGGCGTTCGCGAGCGGTCTGAGCATGGTGGTGCCAGACTTGCTATACGAGGATGAACTAGAGAATACGAACGGGCCCTATCTGCGCGCGTTGGGACTGGGGGTCTTGGCGCTGGACCCGCCAGAGTTGCAGCTCGTTCAGACGATCAAACTTCGACGCCCAGTGCTCTCATTGGCTGATTGCTTCGCGCTGGTGCTAGCCCTACGAAAGGACCACGCTCTGGTTACGGGTGACCGTAACCTGAGGAGCGAAGCGGAAAAAGAGAAGACACCCACGTACGGTCTGCTGTGGTTGCTTGATCAGTTGGTAGGACTCGGCGTTGACCACGCCACACTTCACCAAGGATTGACCGGGATCGCGGCGCATGTGAGATGTCGCCTGCCGAAAGACGAGGTGACACTTCGGCTGGAGGCGTGGGGCAAATAGCCGGCTAGGTCATGCTCAAGCCACGGAAATGAAGATACCTGACTACCTCAAGGAAGTCCGGCACGCGGTCGACGTTGCCATTGCCGCGATCCATGGCGAGCAGAGTCGTGTGGACGACCTCCGAAAGGAGCTCGGCGCACTAACCGAGGCCACCGACGATGGCTATCGGCGCGCGGAGTTCTTGGCGATGAATCCGGAACTAGACGACGAAGGCCTCGGAACGGCAATCCATTGGGACACCTACTTCGGGCCTGACAAAGATCGCTATCACAAGAAGGCCGAGGCAGACGAGGCGATTCAGCGCGTTGCGGCGCATGAGTTCGCCGTCGACGCGATGTGCGGATCGCTCCTCCAGTACGCAAAGCAAGGTGTAGCGCTTCATTTCGGCAAGGAAAGGAAGGGTTGCCCCGATGGGCGGTTGATCGCTGGATTGACTCTGCACGAAGTCATCTGGCAGGCACGTAACCAGGCTCTGCACTGGGAAGACGGGTCCTTTCACAAAGCGACTACGGCCTGCTTTGAGCACTTGGCAAAGCATCTCGACCCTGTCTTTGACCAGTACCAGACGAGAAGCATGGCTCATGAGATCGTGCTGCACCTGGGCTGGAAAGCCGCAGATGACTTTTGCCGAGACATGATGCTACTGGCGTGATCTCTTAGCGATTGTCAAGTGGCGGAACGGGGCTCGACCCATTCCAGATACCGAGCCGGCCACCTCCGAGCGGCATGCATCGTCAGGAGCACCACCAGTCCAACTTGGATGGTGGACGTCAGCTGTCGATCGTCAACCCGTCGTTCGGCAGTCGAGTTCGGATGCCTGAGGTCAGTCTCTTGCCGCCATCTACCATCCCCGCGGATCAGCCCCAATCAATGCCGAGGCGCCCTCCACCACCTTGCCTGCAAGCGCCCTGGCGCCGCGAAGCAGGACAGCGGTTTGGTTGCGCTCATCAAAGCGGCCCTTCCTTGGTGGCGCTGTCGGGTGGACGATCGGCACCGCGGTCGGGCCAGAGGCCGAGGGTTCGGAGCTGCGTTGCCCTTGCCCGTGATACCCACCTGGGCCGGGCACGCCGCTGAACGCAAACCGGTTCTGCGCCGGCGCGGCGGGCCCGCGCGCACCTACAGCCGCGGGATCTCGTTCGGCGGCACCACCTCGAAGCCCGAGTCTTCCAGGACGCCGCAGGGTCGGCCGTCGCCCTGCAGACGCTGCACGCGGCGTATCCACGGGCCGGTGAGGGTGCGCCAGGCCTCGAACTCTTCCTCGCGCAGCAGCGTGGCCATGGGTTGGTCATCGTCGTCGAAGGCGGCGTCCCACTGCGCGTATCGGTGACGGTACCAGCACAGCAGGCCCAGCACATCGTAGCCGCGCCACTTGGAGGCCGGCACGCCGTCGTCGTGGTGGGCTTCCACGCGCACGGGCCGGGTCACGTGGGGGTGCAGGTTTTCGGGCAGGCGGGCCTGCCACAGGTCGGAGGCGCGATCCACTTCGGTCAGCTCCCTTCGCTCATCAAGGCCACGCCCTTCACCTGGGCAAACAGCGGGTCGCCGGGCGCCAGGGCCAGCGACTCGGCACTGCGCCGCGTGATGCGGGCCAGCAGCGGAACGCCCGCGTTGTCGGCCCCGTCGGTGCGCAGTTGCAGCAGCGTGGTGGCGTCGGCGGGGTGAAGGTTTTGCAGGATGACGGGCAGCGCGTTCAGCACGCTGGACTGCTGCGGCGCGCAGCGGCTCACGCTCACGTCGCGGGCCAGCACGCGGGCGCGTACCCGCTGGCCCGGCGCCTGGGCCAGCTCGCCCACCCACAGGCCGGTGCCGGCAAAGGCGATGCGGGTGAGGCCGTAGGCGCGGTCGTGCTCGGCCACCTCGGCGTCGATCAGCACGCCGGCCTCGTCCAGGTGGCCCAGCGGCAGGTCGGCGCGGGCCATCAGCTCGGCCACCGGGCCCTGGGCCTGCACGCGGCCCTGCTGCAGCAGTACCAGGTGGTCGGCCAGGCGGGCCACTTCGTCCAGCGCGTGGGTAACGTAGACGATGGGCAGGGCCAGTTCGCGGTGCAGCCGGTCCAGGTAGGGCAGGATCTCGGCCTTGCGCGCGGCGTCCAACGCGGCCAGGGGCTCGTCCATCAGCAGCAGGCGCGGCGCGCTGGCCAGCGCGCGGGCAATGGCCACGCGCTGGCGCTCGCCACCCGAAAGTGTGGTTGGTCGCCTCGACAACAACGGCGCGATGCCCAGCAGCGCGACGATGGCGTCCAACCCCGGGGCCGGTGCGGCGGCATGGCGTTGTCCCCGCGTTTGCCCATACGCCAGGTTCTGCGCCACACTCAGGTGCGGGAACAGGGCGGCCTCCTGGATGACATAACCCAGCGCGCGCTGGTGCGTGGGCACCCAGAGGTGTTTCGCGTCGTCCTGCCACACCTCGGAGCCCAAGCGCACATGGCCCTGCGCGTGCTCCAGCCCGGCCAGCGCGCGCAGCACCGTGGTCTTGCCGCAGCCCGAGGGGCCGAACAGCGCCGTGATGCCACGCTCGGGCAGTTGCAGCGCCACGTTCAGCATGAAGCTGCCGCGCGGCAGGCGCAGGGCGAGATCGATCATGGGGCCGCGGGCCTGTCTTCCCGGGCCGGCTGGTTGGCCAGGTACAGCGCCACCAGCACCACCAAGGCAAACACCACCAGGCCGCCGGCCAGGCGGTGGGCCTGGTCGTACTCGCCCGCTTCCACATGCTCGTAGATGGCCACCGACAGCACGCGCGTGCGGGCGGGGATGTTGCCGCCGATCATCAGCACCACGCCGAACTCGCCCACCGTGTGCGCAAAGCCCAGCACGGCGGCGGTGACGAAACCGGGGCGGGCCAGCGGCAGCGCCACGCTCGCGAAGCGGTCCCAGGGGCCGGCGCGCAGCGTGGCGGCGGCTTCCAGCAGGCGCTGGGGGATGGCTTCGAAGGCCTGCTGCAGCGGCTGCACCACGAAGGGCATGCTGTACAGCACCGAGGCCACCACCAGGCCGGCAAAGCTGAAGGGCAGCCGCCCCAGGCCCAGCGCCTGGGTGACCCGGCCCACCGGCCCTTGCGGGCCCATCAGCAGCAGCAGGTAGAAGCCCAGCACCGAGGGCGGCAGCACGAGCGGCATGGCCACCAGCGAGGCGGCGAAGGGTTTGGCGCGCGAGCGTGTGCGGGCCAGCCACCAGGCCATCGGCGTGCCCACCAGCAACAGCAGCACCGTGACGAGGCCGGCCAACGCGGCGGTGAGCTGCAGTGTGACCCAGGTGGCGTCGGTCATGCGATGCCTCCCGCGTTCCCGCCTGCGCGGGGCTCGCGGGCGAGTTCGTGACGGTCAGGGGCTTTCATTGACCGTAGCCGTAGCTCTGGATGACGGCCTTGGCCGGCGCGGTCTGGAGGTAGGCCAGCAAGGCCTTGGCGCCGGGCTTGTCGGCCCCGGTCTTGAGCAGCACCGCGTCCTGGCGGATCTCGCCATACAAGTTGGCCGGCACGCGCCACATCGAGCCGACCACCGGCTTGCCCGGCACGGCCACCTGCGAGAGCGCGACAAAGCCCAGCTCGGCATTGCCGGTGCTGACGAACTGGTAGGCCTGGGCGATGGTTTCGCCCAGCACGATCCTGGGTGCCAGCGTGGCGTCCAACCCCTTGGCCTTGAGCACCTCCATGCCGGCCAGCCCGTAGGGCGCCAGCTTGGGGTTGGCCACGGCGATGTGCGCGAAGTGGCCCTTTGCCAGCACGGCGCCCTCGTCGTCCACCAGGCCGGGCTGGGCGCTCCACAGCACCAGCTGGCCGATCGCGTAGGTGAAGTTGCTGCCGGCCACGGCGTGGCCCTCCGCGATGAGCTTCCTGGGCGTCTCGTCGTCGGCGGCGATCAGCACGTCGAACGGCGCGCCCGCCACGATCTGTCCGTAGAACTTGCCGGTGGCGCCGGCCGACAGCTTGACCGTGTGGCCGGTGGCGGCGGTGAAGCCTTCGGCAATCCTGGCCAGCGGCCCGGCGAAGTTGGCCGCCACGGCCACCGAGACCTCGTCGGCGCGGGCGCCGAAGGCCAGCGAGGCCAGAAGAGCGAGCATGACGGCGGAGCGGGGAGACGTGGGCATGGTGTGGGTCCGGTTGGGGGTGATCGTTATGGTGTTATCAATACAGCGCATGGCGTAGGTGATGGCGGTGGCATGCGATTCTTTTTGAGGGTGGGCACCGGGCTGGCGGGCCCGCGCTGCAACGGGCTACTTTTCGCGGGCGTGGTTCTTGGTGTAGCGGGGCAGCTCCACCACCAGGGGCGCGCCGCCGAGTTTCACGCAACATGCCAGGCGTGACTGCGCGTCCAGACCCCAGGCGTCGTCGAGCTGGTCTTCCTCGTCGTCACTGGCGGGGGCGATGCCGTCCAGGCCTTCGCGGATGTGCACATGGCAGGTGGCGCAGGCGCACACCTTCTCGCAGGCGTGCTCGATGGCAATGCCGTGTTTGAGCAGCGCGTCCACCAGTTTTTGGCCGCAGCGGCCTTCCAGCACCCGGCCATCGGGACACAGATCGGGGTGGGGCAGCACGCGTACGGTCGAGGTGATGAGGCTGTCGGCCATGGCAGGGCTCAAGCGCGGGCGGCGGTATGGCTGTCGGCGCTGGCGGCGCCTGTGGGCAGCCCCACGTCCAGCGTGTCGATGCGCTGGCCGGCCAGCGCATCGCGCACGCTGGCGTCCATGCGCCGGCCAGCAAAGGCGGTGGTGGCCTGATTCAGGCCCTCGGTCGAGCGCTTCAGGGCTTCGCGCAGCTGCTTCTGCTCGGCCAGGGTGATGCCTTCGCCCTCGGCGCATTGCTCCAGCGCGTCGGCGACGTCCTGCATGGCACGCAGGATGCCGAACTGTTCCTTCGGCGTGATGAGGTGGTCGTCCTGGCGCACGGCGGCTTCCACCGCGTCCAGCAGCTGGCGCGCTTCCACTTCGGCTTCGCGCAGCATGCGGGCCATGGCGTCGGTCTCGGCATGGCCGATGGCGTCTTGCAGCATACCGGCCACTTCGTCGTTCACCAGGCCGTAGCTGGGCTTCACTTCCACATGGGCCTGCGCGCCGCTCACCTGCTCTTGCGCGCTCACGCTCAGCAGGCCGTCGGCGTCGATCTGGAAGGTGACGCGGATGCGCGCCGCCCCGGCCACCATGGGCGGGATGCCGCGCAGTGTGAAGCGCGCCAGCGAGCGGCATTCGCTCACCAGCTCGCGCTCGCCCTGCACCACGTGGATGGCCATGGCTGTCTGGCCATCCTTGAAGGTGGTGAACTCTTGCGCCCGTGCGGTAGGCACGGTGGAATTGCGGGGGATGACCTTCTCCACCAGGCCGCCCATGGTCTCCAGGCCCAGCGAGAGCGGGCACACGTCGAGCAGCAGCAGGCCTTCCGATCCGGCAGCGCGGTTGCCGGCCAACTGGTCGGCCTGGATGGCGGCGCCCAGGGCCACGGCCTCGTCGGGGTTGATGCCGGTGTAGGGTTCGCGGCCAAACAGCCTGGCCACGGCGCGGCGCACCTGCAGCAGGCGCGTGGAGCCGCCCACCAGCACCACACCGTCCACCTCGCCGGCCTTCAGTCCGGCGTCGCGCAGCGCGCGCTTCACCGGGCCCAGGCTGCGTTCCACCAGCGGCTGCACCAGACGGTCGAATTCGTCGCGGCCCAGCAGGGCGCTCTGGCTGGCACCGTCGCTGCTGCGCACGCAGCGCAGGGTGGTGGTTTCCACCTCAGAGAGCGATTCCTTGGCGGCGCGGGCGGCGGCGCGCAGCGCGCCAGCGTCGGCGCTCGCCCAGGTGAAGCCGGGGTCCAGCGCGCGGAACCAGTCCACCAGGGCCTGGTCCACGTCATCGCCACCCAGCTGCGCATCGCCGTTGGTGGCCAGTACCTCGAACACGCCGCGGGTGAGGCGCAGGATGCTCACGTCGAAGGTGCCGCCGCCCAGGTCGTAGACCACGTAGACGCCCTCGCTGGCGGTGTCCAGACCGTAGGCCACGGCGGCGGCGGTGGGCTCGTTGAGCAGGCGCAGCACGTTCAGGCCGGCTTTGCTGGCGGCGTCCTTCGTGGCCTGGCGCTGAGCGTCGTCGAAGTAGGCGGGCACGGTGATCACGGCACCCACCAGCGGGCCGCCCAGGGCGGCCGCGGCGCGTTCATGCAGGGCCCTGAGCACTTCGGTGCCCACGGACACCGGGCTCTGCAGGCCGGCCACGGTGCGCACGCCCACGGCGCTGGGGCCCATGGCCTCGAGTGGGTAGGGCACCACGCCGGGGGCGATGTCGCCCAGCGCGCGGCCAATGAGCCGCTTGGCCGAGGCGATGGTGTTGAGAGGGTCGTGCGTGGCCAGCGCGAGGGCGGCATGGCCCACGGTGGTGGCGCCATCCGCCGCGTAGTGCACCACGCTGGGCAGCAGTGAGCGGCCTTGTTCATCGGGCAGCACGACGGGCAGGCCGCTGCGGACGGTGGCCACCAGCGAGTTGGTGGTGCCCAGGTCGATGCCCACCGCCAGGCGGTGCTGGTGCGGTGCTGCGGCGCGGCCCGGTTCGGCGATTTGCAGCAAGGCCATGTTGAGACTCCAGAGAATTCGAACCTAGTGCATCGATACCGCGCCGCACGCCGCCTTGCGCAGGCCCAACCTGGCAACCGCCGCGGAACCGGCTCTGCCGGGCCGCTGGTGGTGCCCCCTTGAGGGGGCCGCCGAAGGCGGTAGCGGGTGGGCCATCTAGACCGCGAACGACTCGCCACAGCCGCAGGCGGCAGAGGCATTCGGGTTGTTGAACTTGAAGCCTTCGTTCAAGCCTTCGCGCACCCAATCCAGCTCGGTGCCGTCCACCAGCGGCAGGCTGTGCGCGTCCACCAGCACGTTGACGCCCTCGCTGGCGAACACCCGGTCTTCGGGGTTGGCGGCGTCGGCAAACTCCAGCGCATAGGCGTAGCCAGAGCAGCCGCTGGTCTTCACCGCCACGCGCAGGCCCAGGCCCGAGCCGCGCTGGGTGAGCGCCTTCTGGATCTGCTTGGCAGCCTTGGGGGTGACGGTGACGGCCATGACTTCAACCTCGTTCAGACATTGAAGGAGCTGCCGCAGCCGCAGGTGCTGGTGGCGTTGGGGTTGCGGATCACGAAGCGCGCGCCTTCCAGGCTGTCTTCATAGTCGATCTCGGCGCCCATCAGGTACTGCAGGCTCATCGCATCCACCAGCACGCGGATGTTGCCGCGCGCGACTTCCACGTCGTCTTCCTTCACCGCGTCGTCGAACGAGAAGCCGTACTGGAAGCCCGAGCAGCCGCCACCCGTGACGAAGATGCGCAGGCGCAGTTCAGGATCGTTCTCTTCGGCCAGCATGGCGCCCACCTTGCCCACCACGGCGTCGCTGATGTTGAGCGCGGGCGCGCCATCGGCCAGCGTGCGCATGGGCGGTGGCGCGGCCGAAGTAGAGCAGCTGGCGCCGGACGCGTTGGGTTGGGATTGGCAGGCCATGGGGTTCTCCGGTGGGGACGGGGGTGGATGACGGCTCAGTTGCTCGCGGGGGCGCAAGCGGCCTTCTCGATCGTGGCGCCGCTGGCCTTTTGCCGGTAGTCGCTCACGGCGGCCTTGATGGCGTCTTCGGCCAGGATGGAGCAATGGATCTTCACGGGCGGCAGCGCCAGCTCTTCGGCGATGGCCGTGTTCTTGATGTCCAGCGCCTGGTCCAGCGTCTTGCCCTTGACCCATTCGGTGACCAGGGAGCTGCTGGCAATGGCCGAGCCACAGCCGTAGGTCTTGAAGCGCGCGTCCTCGATCACGCCGGTGCGGGGGTTCACCTTGATCTGCAACTTCATCACGTCGCCGCAGGCGGGAGCGCCCACCATGCCGGTGCCCACGCCTTCGTCACCGGCCTCGAAGCCGCCCACGTTGCGGGGGTTTTCGTAGTGCTCGATGACCTTGTCGCTGTATGCCATGTTGGTGCTCCTGGAGGGGGTGTGGGTCAGTGCTCGGCCCACTGGATGCTGGCCAGGTCGATGCCGGCCTGGTGCATGTCCCACAGCGGGCTGACGGTGCGCAGTCGCTCCACGGTGACGCGCACACGCTCGGCGGCCGAGTCGATGTCCTGCTCGGTGCTGAAGCGGCCGATGGAAAAGCGGATGGAGCTGTGCGCCACTTCGTCCGAGAGGCCCAGCGCGCGCAGCACGTAGCTGGGCTCCAGGCTGGCCGAGGTGCAGGCCGAGCCGGAAGACACCGCCACGCCCTTGATGCCCATCAGCAGCGATTCGCCCTCGACGAACTTGAAGCTGACGTTGAGGTTGTGCGGCACGCGCTGTTCCACGTCGCCGTTGATCAGGATCTCGGGGATGCTGGACAGGCGCTGCAACAGGCGGTCGCGCAGCGCGCGGATGCGTTCGTTCTCGCTCGCCATGTGCAGCTTGGCCAGGCGGTAGGCCTCGCCCATGCCGGCGATCTGGTGCGTGGGCAGCGTGCCCGAGCGCATGCCGCGCTCGTGGCCGCCGCCATGCATCTGGGCCTCGATGCGCACGCGCGGCTTGCGTCGCACGTACAGCGCGCCTATGCCCTTGGGCCCGTAGGTCTTGTGGGCCGACAGGCTCATCAGGTCGACCGGCTGGCTGCTCATGTCCAGTTCGATCTTGCCACTGGCCTGGGCAGCGTCCACATGGAACAGGACGCCCTTGCTGCGGCAGAGCCTGCCGATGGCGTTGATGTCTTGCACCACGCCGATCTCGTTGTTCACGGCCATCACCGAGACCAGGAGGGTGTCGGGGCGCAGTGCGGCCTTCAGCACGTCCAGGTCCATCAAGCCGTTGGGAAGCACATCGAGGTAGCTGACCTCGAAGCCCGCGCGCTCCAGTTCACGCATGGTGTCGAGCACGGCCTTGTGTTCGGTCTTCACGGTGATGAGATGCTTGCCCTTGCCTTGATGAAACTGTGCCGCACCCTTGATGGCGAGGTTGTTCGATTCGGTGGCGCCGGAAGTCCAGGCGATCTCGCGCGGGTCGGCGCCTATCAAGGCCGCGACGTGTTCACGGGCGATCTCCACCGCCTCTTCGGCGACCCAGCCAAAGGCGTGGCTGCGCGACGCCGGGTTGCCGAACTGTTCGTACAGGAAGGGCACCATGACCTGCACCACCCGCGGATCCACTGGCGTGGTGGCGGCGTAGTCCAGGTAGATCGGCTTGGCGGTGTCCATCGTGTGCTCCAACTGCTGTCTGGGTGGCAGCTGGGCACTGAATCGCAATCGACGTGCCAGCCTGACGCGGCAGGTCGTAGAAAAGCTAACGCGTTGATGGGAAAGACAATTTTTGCCGCCCGTCAACCCGGTCCGGCGACATCGGTGCCAGTGGGCCAGCCATTGAGGTGGAGACGACTGTGCGGTTTGTCGAATGTTCTACGCTGGAACTTGGCCCCGCGGGTGTCCTCGACATTGCCCGGGGAGCCGGGTGCCCCGAGGATCAGGCCCTGCTTGTGCGACGGCGAGGCAGGCGGTCGAATGGTTGACGCCAAGCGGGTGCATGCATTCACTGGCGCACCTGCGGGAGGCCCATGCGCTGTACGGCCGGCGCCACAGAGTCGCGACATGCAACGGCCCGGTGATCCAGGCTCACAAGCGAGAAGCCAAGATCTCTTGAAGCGTACGGGAAGTCTGGCCAGCGACGAGGGGCGGCAGATCGTAGAGGGCGGGCACTTCCTGGGTCAACCGGTCGCCTGAGCGGCATGGCTGGCACAGGCCAGGGACAGGCTGGCAACCGCGCCAGCACCGACGGCACTGTTCTGCAGTCCAGGCGCCGCTTTGAGCCTGACCTTCCAGGCCAAAGGCTGCTGAGGCGCGAGGCTGGCGTACCGGATCACTGATTGGCGCAATATCGGCATCACAGGGCCCCAGCTTTCAGCCCGAACAGGGGTGCATAGTGCAGCGCCACACAGGCATGCTCGCGCATCAGCGTCTCGACCCGCGCCGACTCGCCCCGTTGCAATGCGCTCAATACCAGTCGGTGGTGCAGTTGAGCCACGCTCAGCTTGCGAAACTCCTGGTCCAGCGCTGTGCGGTCGATGATCAGCGACTCGGCGGAGGCGAACGGCAGGTGATTGTTGCGTGCGATGGCATCGGCCACCACACGGCCACCGCCGGCATGCACGATGGTGCTGTGAAAACGCTCGTTCAAGCGACCCCAGGGGCCGATGCCCTCCTCGGCCAAGGTGCCGCTTGCCAGCAGGCGTTCGCCTTCGTCCACGCACGCCTGCAGCTTGGCTCGCACAGCCTCGGGAAGACCTTGCTCGGCCAGGCGCCTGGCTGCCAGGCCCTCCAGCGCCCCTCGAACTTCGATGGCGCAGAAGACGTCGGCTTCCGAGAATGCACGCACCACCAGGCCGCGCTTGCCCACCTTTTGCAGCAGGCCTTCCTGCTCCAAGGTGCGAAATGCCAGCCGCACGGGCGTACGCGACACACCCAGCCGTTCGGCCACGGGAATTTCAGCCAGACGCTCGCCGGGGGCAAAGCGCCCTTCGATGATGAGTTGCCTTAGAGAGGCCACCACGCTAGCACTGGCAACCGGTTCTATTGGATCCACATACTTACCCTAATGGTGCATTCTTAGGCTAGATTGCGACAATTGGATCCAATTATTGGATCCAATTTAGAAGGAAACGATAGCATGTTCCCTCGCAATGCTTGGTACGTGGCATGCACGTCCGACGAGATCGGCGCTGGCCCATTGGGGCGCCAGATTTGTGGCGAACCCATGGTGTTCTACCGGGATGGGCACGGCGTCGTGGCAGCGTTGGAAGACTACTGCCCGCACCGGGGCGCGCCGCTGTCGCTGGGGCGCGTTTGCGAAGGCAAGCTGGTGTGCGGCTACCACGGCCTGGAAATGGGCTGCGATGGCAAGACCGTGGCCATGCCCGGTCAGCGCGTGCGTGGCTTTCCATCGATCCGTAGCTACCCGGTGGTGGAGCGCCATGGCTTTGTCTGGGTCTGGCCCGGCGACGCGGCCCTGGCCGAGGTGGCAAAGATCCAGCACCTACCCTGGGCCGACAGTCCAGAGTGGGCCTATGGCGGCGGGCTGTACCACATCGCCTGCGACTACCGGCTCATGGTCGACAACCTGATGGACCTGACACACGAGACCTACGTTCATTCCGCGAGCATCGGCCAGAAAGAGATCGATGAAACCCCCTGCGCAACGCGCACCGAAGGCGAGGAGGTCATCACCAGTCGATTCATGGAAGGCATCGAGCCTCCCTCGTTTTGGAAGATGGCCTTGCGCATGAACGGCCTGCCCGACGACCAGCTCGTGGACCGCTGGCAGATCTGCCACTTCACCCCGCCTAGCCATGTGCTGATCGAGGTCGGCGTGGCACTGGCTGGACATGGCGGTCACGCTGCCCCCAAAGACGTGAAGGTGTCTTGTATCGTGGTGGACTTCATCACGCCAGAATCCGACACCTCGATTCACTATTTCTGGGGCATGGCGCGCCACTTCAAACCCGAGGACGCCACACTCACGGCCCAGATTCGCGAGGGGCAGGGCAAGATCTTTGCCGAAGACCGAGAGATGCTGGAGCGCCAACAGCGCAACCTGCTGCGTTGGCCTGACCGCAAGCTGTTGATGCTCAACATCGACTCGGGTGGTGTGCAGGCACGGCGCGTTATCGATCGGGTGATCGCGGCGGAACAAGTTGGCGGCACCGCGTCAGTGGGCGTATGAGGAAACCGGCATGACAACGCTTCTGACCGTGCGTGTTGCGCGCAAGAGCCATGAAGCCATAGACATCTGCGGGCTGGAGTTGGTGGCTCTGGACGATGGCGCTCTACCGGCGTTTTCAGCAGGCGCTCATGTGGAGCTGCATTTGCCGGGTGGCCTGATGCGCGCCTATTCGCTGTGCAACGATCCGATGGAGACCCACCGCTACCAGCTGGGTGTCCTGCTCGACCCCGCATCGCGCGGCGGCTCGGCAGCTGTGCACGAGTACCTGCAAGAAGGCCAGACGTTGAACATCAGCAGGCCCAGGAACTGCTTTACGCTGCACAAGGGCACCCACCGCAGCCTGTTGTTGGCCGGTGGCATTGGCATCACCCCCCTTCTCGCCATGGCCGAGCAACTGGCGCGCGAGGGAGCTGAGTTCGAACTGCACTACAGCGCTCGTGCTCCTGCCCGTATGGCGTTTCGTGAACGTATCGCGACATCGAGCTTCGCATCGCGAGTGCACTTGCACTTCGACGACGGTGATGAGGCACAGAAGCTGGACCTGAGGGCGCTGCTGATGATGCCGCCTGTGGACCGTCATCTGTACGTTTGTGGTCCAAAGGGCTACATGGACGCAGTGCTGAATACCGCGCGCGCGCTGGGCTGGCCCGAAGCGCAATTGCACCGTGAATACTTCGGCGCTGAGGTGGTGGTGGCCGATGGCGATATGGCATTCGAAGTGCAGCTTGCCAGCAACGGTCAGTTGGTGGACGTGCAGCGGGGCCAGACCATCGTGCAGGCGCTAGCCAAGGCGGGGGTGGTGGTTCAGACAGCCTGTGAACAAGGCGTCTGTGGCACATGCTTGACTCGCGTACTGCAGGGTGAACCGGATCATCGCGATGTCTACCTCACACCCGAAGAGCAGGCTGCCAACGATCAAATGTTGCTCTGCTGCTCTCGCGCCAGATCACCCAGGCTGGTGTTGGATCTTTAACGCCTAAGCCCCATCCGTGTTGGTGCCGCCGTCGATTCGAGTCACATGCCGCTCGGTAACAGAGCCCGAGCAAGCAATCTGCTCGCCGCGTCGACCTTGAATTCCGACCGGCCGGGTCACGGCAAACCCGGCGCTTAAATCCTATCAACGTCGGCCCCAACAAGCTGCGTCAGGAGATCCACTCGGGCGGCGCATGAGCGGACTCCCTCACCAGGGCGTCGGTTCCTAAGCCATAGATCGGGGCGGAGATGCCCGCATGTCGTGCCCCGTCGACGTTCGGGGCGCAGGGTCTCTGGCACCCGGCTCGATCGTCGATCGGGAGCGACGTTCGAAATTTGTCCTCCGTCTGAACTGGGCCAGCTCGGAACACTGGCCGCTCCTTCAACTTGCCGGAGCAACCAGTGCAGCACGAGATCGCCGTCTACGACCACCGGACTACGCAGGCCTTGGGATGCCACGAGGAGGTCCGCTCGTCGCGGTCCACGTGCACAACGAACCTGTCGAGCAGGTTGAGGATTCGCACGGCATGCTTCGTGCGAGGTCGGGGTTCTTGGTCCGCAGCGACTGGCGGACTTCCACACGCGTATAACGGCCGGGCGGGCCGGAACTTGAGGAAGACGGAGCCTGAAGTAGCAGGATCCGGATGAAGTACGTTCCGCAGGGTTTGCGGTACAGGCGTGGTGTGTCGACGGAGCCCAAGTGGCACCCCCAAGTGGCACCCCTGGCAAAGAAAAAGGCTTGTAAGTCGTTGACCTACAAGCCTCTTGGGTTTTGGTGGCGCTTCAGGGATTCGAACCCCGGACCTGCGGATTATGATTCCGTCGCTCTAACCGGCTGAGCTAAAGCGCCTAGAGCCCGCAAGTATAGCCTGAAATTTTCATTTTGGGCGCGGGAACGGATCAGGCCGCAGTGGGATTCGCCAACCGCACGGCCATGCCCTGGCCACCGGCGCTGCGGCGCAGCCGTTCGCCTGCCACTTCAGTGGGTCAGCGTGACGATGCGCTCGTCGGCGGCGTCGGCGTACAGCGTGGCCACCTCCACCGCGCGCCGGCTCAGCACCGCGCGCTGGTTGACGTAGCCCTTGTCGGTGATTTCGCCGGCGTCGGCGTTGGGGGCTTCGGTCATCAGCAGCACTCGTCCTGGGCATTGCGACGAGCCGCCGCCGCGCCGGAGTTCCTGCAGCGCGGCCTGCACCTTGTCGTGCAACTCGCCGCGCGCGGTGGCCTGGCCCGCCGGGCTCAGGAAGACCAGCGCGCCGATCTCGTCGCGGTCGTGCCCGGTGATCACCGCATCGGTCGCGAGCGGTGCCAACGCCGAGACCAGCTTGACGCGCAGCGTGCCCACCGACACCCAGGTGCCGGTGGTCAGCTTGAAGTCCTCGGCCACGCGGCCGTTGAACATCACGCCCTTCTCGGGGTGGGCCGGGTCGACCAGGTAGCCGGCGTCGCCGATCCGGTAGTAGCCCTCTTCGTCGAAGGCTTCGGCGCTCAGTCGCGCCGCGTTGCGGTAGCCGGGAAAGATGTTGACGCCGCGCACCCGCATTTCCAGCTTTTCGCCATTGGGGATGAATTTCAGCTCGATACCGGGCAGCGGCAGGCCGATGCAGCCCGCGCCTTCCAGCATCCAGTGGGCGCTGGTGATGGCCGGCGCGGTCTCGGTCGAGCCCCAGGACGTCGTCAACCAGAGCGGCTCGTCGCGTACCTTGCGGGCGATGCCTTGCAGCCGTTGCCAGCTCGCCTGCGGCAGCGCGGCGCCGGCGTAGAACACCGCGCGCAGCGGCGCCAGCACCTTCCTGGCGAGCGCCGGATCGGCGTCGAGAAAGTTCATCAGCATGTCCAGGCCGCGCGGCACGTTGAAGTGGATGTTGGGGCTGCAGTCCCGCAGGTTGCGCACGGTCTTTTCTATCGCCCCAGGGACCGGTCGGCCGTCGTCGATGTAGAGCGTGCCGCCGTGGCAGAGCACCATGTTCAGGTTGTGATTGCCGCCGAAGGTATGGCTCCATGGCAGCCAGTCCAGCAGGACCGGCTTCTCGCGCTTCAGGAAGCGCCAGGTCTGGGCAATCATTTGCTGGTTGGCGCAGAGCATGCGGTGGGTGTTGATCGCCACCTTGGGATGGCCGGTCGAGCCCGACGTCAGCAGGTACTTCGCGGTGTCGTCGGGCAGCACCGCCTGGAAGGCCTGCATCACCGCGGGGCCTTCGGGGCGGCTGGCCAGCAGCTCCCACGGAAAGGCGCCAGGCACCTCGTCGGCGCCCTGGCCCAGCACCACCACGCCGTGCAGCGCGCCCTGGTCCAGGCAGGCGCGGATCGCCCCACCGTAGACCTTGGCATCCGAGGCATAGACCAGCGCCGGATCGAGCATCTGCACGATGTCGCGGATCTTCGCAAAGTCCTGACTCAGCCTGCAGTAGGCGCTGCTGACGGTGCACACCGGGCGCCCCACGTGCATGCAGGCGAGCATCAGCACCAGGTGGTCGATCGAGTTGTCCGACAGCACCACCACCGGCTTGCCGGCGGGCAGGCGCAGGCCCAGCAGGCCTTGCGCCACCCGGCCCACGGCCGTGCGTGTCTGGGCCCAGCTCAGCTGGCGCCACTCGCCGTTCGGCGCGCGCTCGGCAAAGGCCGGCGCGTCGGGCGTGTCCCGCGCCCAGCGTTCCAGCCAGTCGCCGATGCAGCGCGCATAAGGCCCCAGCGCCTGGGGCGAGCGCAGCACGAAGCTGCCGTCGGTCAGGTCCAGCCGTTCGGCCCGGGGGGGCGCGAGGTTGTCGGGGTCGTCGACGAATGCCGCCATCGGTGTCTCCTGGGGGGGCCGTGGAAGGTCGACGCTGCGGTGCCGTTTTACTGATCTAGCGCAAACTGCCGACCGGTGAATAAGCATGATACTGCATGTCATGCATCGATAAGAGCATGAAAGTGCATGGAAAACCCTTCCCTCAGCCACCCCAGGAGACCACGATGAGCAGCACACCGGACGACACCTTGATCGAAGCCCGCGAGTCGGTCGCCAGCGACCGTTTCGTCGAGGTCCGCTACGACGATGCCATTCCCAACAACGTCGACCTCGCCAGCGACCGGCAGTTGCTGCGCGCGCTGGAGAGCTGGCACCCGGCCTACCTCGATTGGTGGAAGGACATGGGGCCCGAAGGCTTCCAGCAGGCCGAGGTCTACCTGCGCACCGCGGTCGGCGTGGATCCGGCGGGCTGGGCCAAGTTCGGCTACGTGAAGATGCCCGACTACCGCTGGGGCATCCTGCTCGCGCCGAAGGTGGAGGGCCGCACCATTCCCTGCGGTCGCCACAAGGGCGAGCCGGCCTGGCAGGAGGTGCCGGGCGAATACCGCTCGCTGCTGCGCCGGCTGATCGTGGTGCAGGGCGATACCGAGCCGGCGTCGGTCGAACAGCAACGCCACCTCGGCGCGACCGCACCCAGCCTGTACGACCTGCGCAACCTGTTCCAGGTCAACGTCGAGGAAGGCCGCCACCTGTGGGCCATGGTCTACCTGCTGGTCAAGTACTTCGGCAAGGACGGGCGCGAGGAAGCCCAGGCCTTGCTGGAACGCCGCAGCGGCCAGCAGGACAACCCGCGCATCCTGGGCGCGTTCAACGAGCGCACGCCCGACTGGTTGAGCTTCTTCATGTTCACCTACTTCACCGACCGCGACGGCAAGATGCAGCTGGCGGCGCTGGCCGAAAGCGGCTTCGACCCGTTGAGCCGCAGCTGCCGCTTCATGCTGACGGAAGAGGCCCATCACCTCTTCGTCGGCGAGACCGGCGTCGGCCGCACCGTCGAGGCCACCTGTGCCGCGATGGTCCAGGCCGGCATCACCGATCCGTACGACGTGGAGCGCATCCGGTCGCTGGGCGTGGTCGACCTGCCGCTGCTGCAGCGCAAGGCCAACTTCCACATGAGCGTGACCCGCGACCTGTTCGGCAGCGAGATCAGCAGCAACGCCGCCGAAGCGTTCAGCGCCGGACTCAAGGGGCGCTTCAACGAGGCCAGGCTGACCGGCGACGACCACGAGCTGCAGAACGCCACGTATCCGGTGATGCGGGTGGTCGACGGCGAGCTGGTGGTCGAGGACACCCCCGCGCTGCGCGCCATCAACGCCCGTCTGCTGGACGACTACATCGCCGATTGCCAGGGCGGGCTGGATCGCTGGAACAAGACCATCGAGAAAGCGGGCATCGACTTCCGGTTCACCCAGCCGCACAAGGGCTTCAACCGCCGGATCGGCGAATTCGGCGGCCACGCGATCAGCCCGACCGGCGAGATCCTGGGGGCCGAGAGCTGGGCGGCCCTGAAGGACGAATGGCTGCCCAACGCGGCCGACATCGACTTCATCCATTCGCTGATGCGGCCCTGCCATGCGCCGGGCCAGTACGCCCGCTGGATCGCGCCACCGCGGATGGGCATCAACCAACAGCCGGTGGACTACGAGTACGTGAAGATCGATTGATCAGCACGGACGGCCTGGCCCGGCGGCCGCCGGGCCAGGCCGTCCAGGCCGCGTCAGTGCCCGACGCCTGCGAAGGCGAAATCCAGCTCCGGCGGCAGGCCGCTGACGATGCGGGCGATGCTCTTGCCCGAGCCGCAGGCATGCGTCCAGCCCAGGGTGCCGTGGCCGGTGTTGAGGAACAGGCGACCGATGCGGCTCCTGCCGATCAACGGCACGTTGGACGGCGTGGCCGGACGCAGACCGCTCCAGAACTGGGCCTGGGTGGTGTCGCCCGCGCCGGGAAACAGCTGCTCGGTGCGCCGCACGATGGCTTCGCAGCGGACGCGGTTCAGGTCGCGGTCGTAGCCGTTCAGCTCGGCCGTGCCGGCGATGCGCAACCGGTCTCCCAGCCTGGAGAAGACCAGCTTGAACTCGTCGTCGGTCAGCGAGACCTGGTGGGCCAGCGAGGCGTTCTTCACCGGCATGGTGACCGAGTAGCCCTTGGCCGGATAGATCGGCAGGTTCAGGCCCAACGGCCTGGCATGGACCGGGCTCAGCGAGCCCATCGCCAGCACATAGGCATCGGCGCGCAGGCGCTGGAAGCGGCCTTCAGCATCGGTGGCCTCCACGTGGTCGATCTCGCCGGCGGCGCTGCGCAGCGCGGTCACCGTGTGGCTCATCAGGAAGTGCACGCCATCGTCCGCGCAGCGCCGGGCCAGTTCGCGGGCGAAGCGGTTGGCATCGCCCGATTCGTCCTCCGCGGTGTAGGTGGCGCCGGCCAGCTGCGGCCGGATGTGGCGCAGCGCCGGCTCGATCGCCACCGCCTCGTCGGCCGAGATGACGCGCCGGTCGCAGCCCAGCGCGCGCATCTGCGCGGCGGGGGCCTCTGCGGCGTCGAACTCCTTCTCGTTGGTGTAGAAATGCAGGATGCCCTGGGTGCGCTGGTCATAGGCGATGCCGCGCGCGGCGCGCAGCGCCTGCAACTCGGCCCGGCTGTAGGCGCCCAGGCGGACGATCTGCTCGATGTTGTGGCGGGTGCGCGCGGGCGTGCATTCGCGCAGGAATTGCAGGCCCCAGAGCCACTGGCGCAGGTCGGCGCGCAGGCGAAACAGCAGCGGCGCGTCTTCCCGCCCCAGCCACTTCAGCAGTTTCAGCGGCGCGCCGGGGTTGGCCCAGGGCTCGGCGTGGCTGACCGAGATCTGGCCGCCGTTGGCAAAGCTGGTTTCGGCGGCGGGGGTGGCCTGGCGATCGACCACGG
The DNA here is from genome assembly GCF_056032705.1 of Ideonella sp. sgz306126. Lineage (NCBI taxonomy): Bacteria > Pseudomonadati > Pseudomonadota > Betaproteobacteria > Burkholderiales > Sphaerotilaceae > Ideonella > Ideonella sp. sgz306126. The sequence continues at coordinate 792,316 of NZ_JBVYWP010000001.1, read as the reverse complement.
TGACCTCGTGGCCCAGTTGGCGCAGGTAATAGGCGGACGTGGTGCCGAGCAGGCCGGCACCCAGAACGATGACGTTCATCGGGGAACTCTCCAGAGAGCAAGCGGTGGCGCACCCGCCACGCGGTCGGGCGTGGTGCGTGCCGCTCCCCCTGTCCTTGGTACCTGAGAGATTCAGCCGCGGCGGTCGGGCCGGGCCTTGCTCCTTCGGTGCATCAGCGGTGGCTGACGGCTCTCCAGACGGCGTTCTGACCGTGGCAGTACGGAACCTGAGCGTGCATGGGAGTTTGCGCCTTCGGTGGCCGGCCCGAGGGGCCGGCGCTCTCCTGCCAGGCCCGCATCATAGCGGCTGCGCGGGAGGCGATCGCGCCAGATCGAACAGGCTGGTGGCTTCCAGGTCCAGCACCGGTTGCTGGTGCTGGTTGAAGAGTTGCCAGCGCCAGCGCAGGATGCCCAGCGTGGGCCGCTTGTCCGAGCAGCGGGCCTCGACCACGGTGGCCACCAGGTGCAGGCGGTCGCCCGGGCGCACCGGGTGGGGCCATTTCACGTACTGCAGACCGGGCGATGCGAAGGATTCGGACCCCTTCAACGCCGCGTCGGCCACCAGCCGCATCGCGATCCCGCAGGTCTGCCAGCCACTGGCAATCAGGCCACCGAAGCGGCCTTGCGCGGCGGCCTCCGGGTCGGTGTGGAACCACTGCGGATCCCACTCGGTCGCGAAGGCCAGGATCTGGGCTTCGCTGATCGCGTAAGGCCCGGCCTCGATGACCTGACCGGCGTGGAATTCGGCGAATTTCATCGCGCCGCCTGTTCCGCCAGCAGCCGCTGGCGCAGCCAGGGGCTGACGCGGTAGCGCTCGCCGCGGTAGTGCGCGTCCAGCGCGTCCAGCAAGCCCACGACCGGGCCGGTGCCGACCTGGGCCAGCCAGTCGAACGGGCCGGCCGGGTAGTTGACGCCCAGCTTCATCGCCGCATCGGCCCCCTCGGGGGAGCAGACGCCTTGCAGCACCGCATCGGCCGCCTCGTTGACCAGCATCGCGATCGTGCGAGCGACGACCAGGCCTGCCGCATCGGCCACCCGCAGCGGGTGCCAGCCGGCGGCGGCCAGTGCACCCGCGGCCGCCAGGGTGAAGCCTTCGGTCGCCGACGCCGCCACCGAAAATGCCAGGGGCGTGCCTGCCGGCGGCTCGCCGCCGACCTGCCAGTCGAACACCGCCAGGTTGCGTTCGCCGCCGCGGGCGGCCCGCTCGGTCGCGGTGCGGCCGTCGCTGACCACCAGCCGGCCCGCGGCCAGCGTCAGGCCGACGTCGGCGGTGCCGGTGTCACGGCTCACGCGCAGACCGCCGGCCATCAGCCGGGCGGCGATCTGTTCGGCCCAGGCGCAACGGCCGGTCACGGTGACCGCGCCGGGTGCGGCCTGCGGCGCCGCCGCGGGCAGGGCCTTGTCGGCCTCGCTCTGCGGATGGCGGTAAAAGCCCCGGCCGCTCTTGCGGCCGAGCCAGCCGGCGTCGACCAGCTCGCGTTGCACGCCGGAGGGCACGTAGCGCTTGTCGAAGAAATTCGCTTCGAAGACCGATTGGGTGACGGCGAAGTTGGTGTCGTGGCCGATCAGGTCCATCAGCTCGCAGGGGCCCATGCGGAAACCGGCGCTGCGCAGGCAGGCGTCCAGCACGGCCGGGGTCGCGGCCTGTTCGGCCAGCAGCGCCAGGGTCTCGGCGTAATAGGGGCGGGCGATGCGGTTGACGATGAAGCCGGGGGTCGAGCGCGCGTGCACCGGCGTCTTGCCCCAGGCCGCGGACAGCTTGAAGATGGCGTCGGCCACCGCAGGCGCGGTGTGCAGCCCCGAGACCACCTCGACCAGCTTCATCAGCGGCACCGGGTTGAAAAAGTGCATGCCCACCAGACGCTCGGGCCGGGCCATGCCGTTGGCCAGCGCGGTGACCGAGATCGACGAGGTGTTGGTGGCGATCACGCACTCGGGCGAGACCAGCGCTTCCAGGTCCCGCCACAGCGCGCGCTTGACCTCCAGCTTCTCGACGATGGCCTCGACCACCAGCCCTGCGCCGGCCGCTTCGGCCAGGGCGTCGAGGGGGGTGATGCGAGCCAGCGTCGCGGCTGCGTTCTCGGCCGTCAGCCGGCCCTTGGTCACCAGGGCCTGCAGGCCGGCGGCAAGCTTGTCCTTGGCGTCGGCGGCGGCACCCGGCCGGGCATCGTGCAGCTGCACCGCGTGGCCGGCCTGGGCCGCCACCTGCGCGATGCCGGCGCCCATGATGCCGGCGCCCACCACCAGCACCGGGGTGCTGCTCAATTCGAAGGTGTTCATGTCTTGTCGTCTCGGGGAATCCACGGGGCGGGCTGCTTGGCCAGAAAGGCCGCGAAGCCCTGGCGCGCTTCCTCGGTGCCGCGCACGCGGGCGATGGTGCGGGCGGTCAGCTCGCGCACCTCGGGCGTGATCGTACCGACGTCGAAGCGGGCGAACAGCGCCTTGATTTCGCGCTGCGCCTGCGGGCCGCCGTTCAGCAGTTCGGCCACCAGCGCGTCGACGGCGGCGTCCAGCTCCGCCACCGGCACCACCTGGTGCACCAGGCCGATGGCGAGCGCCTCGGCGGCGCCGATGCGCGAGGTGGTCAAGGCCAGGCGCAAGGCCTGGCGCTTGCCCACCGCATTGGTCAGATAGGGGCCGATCACCGAGGGCAGGATGCCGAAGCGCGCCTCGCTGACCGAGAACTTCGCGTCGTCGCCGGCGATGGCCAGATCGCAGGCGGCGGTCAGGCCCACGCCGCCGCCCAGCGCGACGCCCTGGACGCGCGCGATGGTGGGCTTGGCGCAGGCGTGGATGCGATGGAGCATGGCCGCGAAGCGGCGCGCATCGGCCTCGTTCCATTCGAGGCTGGCGGCGCTGGCGCGCTGCATCCACTGCAGGTCCGCGCCGGCGCTGAAGGCCTTGCCCGCGCCTTCGAGCACGATCACGCGCACCGCGTCGTCGGTTTCCAGCATGGCGAAGGCCCGGTCCAGTTCGCCGATCATCGCCTCGTCGAAGGCATTGAAGACCTGCGGGCGGTTCATGCGCACCCGGCTGACGGGTCCGTGCTGCAGCTCTAGCGTGGTGTAGCTCATCTCATGCGTGAGGTCAGTAGGTTTCCAGGTGCAGTCGGCCTTGTGCCTTCAGCTCGGCGCCCAGTGTCTCCCACGCCAGTCCGGTGCCGGTCGCCAAATCGCGCAAGGCCAGCACCACGCCTTCTTCCATCGATTTCAGGCCGCAGACATAGAAGTAGGTGTTGGGGTCTTTCAGCAGCGGGCCCAGGTCGGCGGCGCGCTCGCGCATCAGGTCTTGCACATAGCGCTTGGGCGCGCCAGGGGTGCGCGAGAACGCGAGATTGATGTCGATGAAGTCCTTGGGCAGGTTCATCAGCGGCCCGAAGTAGGGCAGCTCCTCCTTGGTGCGGGCGCCGAAGAACAGCATCAGCTTGCCGCCCTCGAACTTGCCGGTGGCTCTCAATCGACGGCGCCATTCGGTCATCGCGCGCATCGGCGCGCTGCCGGTGCCGGTGCAGATCATCACGATGTTCGACTTCGGGTGGTTGGGCATCAGGAAGCTGGTGCCGAAGGGCCCGATCACCTGCACCGTGTCGCCGACCTTCAGGTCGCACAGGTAGTTGCTGGCCACACCGCGCACCGGCTTGCCCGAGTGGTCTTCAAGCACGCGCTTGATGGTGAGCGAGAGGTTGTTGTAGCCGGGCCGCTCGCCGTTGCGCGGACTGGCGATGGAGTACTGCCGCGGGTGGTGCGGCTTGCCGGCGCCGTCCACGCCCGGCGGGATGACGGCGATGGACTGTCCTTCCAGCACCGGAAAGGGCATGCTGCCGAAGTCCAGCATCAGGTGGTGGGTGTCGTACTCGGTGCCCACCTGGGTGACGCGCACATTGCCCACCACGGTGGCGGTGGTGGTCTTTTGCGCCGACTTGGGGCCGTAGAGGTTGGTGTAGGCGTGCGCGGCCGACCAGGGCGGCAGCGTGGCGCCGTAGTCGCCCGCGCGGAAGGGTGCCTCGCCCGTGGCGGTGGTGGCGGCTGCCGCGGGGGCGGCTTCAGCAGGGGCATCGGCCACGGCGGCATCGCCGGCCGCATCACCCGTCGCGTCACCCACCAGCGCGGCCAATTGCTCGCGGCTCAGTTCGGCGGGCAGTTCGTCCCAGCTGAACTGCTCGTCCAGCGTGTAGGGCCGGGTGGCGGCCACGCTGCGGTAGTTGTCGATCGAGCCCGTGGGACAGGGCGAGATGCAGGCGTTGCACCAGTTGCAGACGTTGACGTCGACGACATAGTTGCGCGAATCGTGCGAGATGGCGTTCACCGGGCACGTGGCCTCGCAGGTGTTGCAGCGGATGCAGATCTCGGGGTCGATCAGGTGCTGCTTGAGCACGGCAGGCATCGGAGCGTTCATGATGGGGTCCGGCTGGGAGGCTGGCGGGAGAGTGCCGACGGTACAAGTGAAACGGCGGGTGGCGTGTCGGGACAAGCCCGAGCCGCGCACCCGCCGCGCAGGCGTCAGGCCTCAGGAAAAGCGAACGTATTCAAAGTCGACCGGCTGGCGGTTGATGCCCATCACCGGCGGCGCGATCCAGTTGGCGAACTTGCCCGGATCGGTGACGCGGCCCATCAGGCTGGCGACGAAGGCGCGGTCTTCGGCCGAGGGCAGCCAGTGCTTCTCGTTCTGGGCCCATTCGGCGGCGCTCACGACCCGGCCCTCCGGCGTCACGTTGGCGCCGGCCAGCGTGCCGATCTTGCGGTTGAAGACCTTGTGCGGGGCCACCAGCTTGAACGGGATGCCGGCCTTCTCGATCACCTTGTTCCAGCGGTTGACGCCAGCGATCGAGTCCTTGATGTAGTCGTCTCGCAGCACTTCGTTGAGCGCGTTGAGCATCGGCACCTCGCGCTCCACCAACTGGCCGTTCTGCACCGCCAGCACCTTGTAGGTCTGGCCCTGCAGGCGGTGGTCGTCGCCACGCTTCGTCTCCTCGTAGCGCCCCTTCAGGCCGGAGTTGTAGAAGATCGCCGCGTTGCTGGATTCATCGGCGCCGAACAGGTCGATCGTCACCGAGAAGTGGAAGTTCAGGTAGCGCTGGAGGGTGGGCAGATCGATCACGCCGGCCGCGCGCACCTTGGCGGGATCGTCGGTCTTGAGCTCGTTCATCACCTGGCAGGTGCGGGCGATCACGCGGCTCACGCCCGATTCGCCGACGAACATGTGGTGCGCCTCTTCGGTCAGCATGAACTTGGTCGTGCGCGCCAGCGGATCGAAGCCGCTCTCGGCCAGCGCGCAGAGCTGGAATTTGCCGTCGCGGTCGGTGAAGTAGGTGAACATGTAGAACGCCAGCCAGTCCGGGGTCTGCTCGTTGAAGGCGCCCAGGATGCGCGGGTTGTCGGCGTCGCCGGAGTTGCGCTGCAGCAGCGCATCGGCTTCTTCGCGGCCGTCGCGGCCGAAGTACTTGTGCAGCAGGTAGACCATCGCCCAGAGGTGGCGGCCTTCTTCCACGTTCACCTGGAACAGGTTGCGCAGGTCGTACTGGCTGGGGGCGGTCAGGCCCAGGTGGCGCTGCTGTTCGACCGACGCCGGTTCGGTGTCGCCCTGGGTGACGATGATGCGGCGCAGGTTGGCGCGGTGCTCGCCGGGCACGTCCTGCCAGGCGGCCTCGCCCTTGTGCTCGCCGAAGTTGACCTGCTTGCCCTCTTCCTTGGGGTTCAGGAAGATGCCCCAGCGGTAATCGGGCATCTTGACGTGGCCGAACTGGGCCCAGCCGTCGGCCTCGACGCTGACCGCGGTGCGCAGGTAGACATCGAATCCCTGCGAGCCGTCCGGGCCCATGTCGTTCCACCAGTTCAGGTAGTTGGGCTGCCAGTGTTCCAGCGCGCGCTGCAGCGTCTTGTCTTCCGACAGGGCGACGTTGTTGGGGATCTTCTCGCTGTAATTGATCGTGGACATCGTGTGCTTTCGGTACGTGGGGTGGCCGTCTGGTCAGACGCGGTTCATGTCGAATTGCGCTTTTTCGCCCTTGCCGTAGAGCTTCAGCGCGCCCTTCTCGCCGACCGCGTTGGGGCGCTGGAAGATCCAGTTCTGCCAGGCGGTGAGGCGGCCGAAGATGCGGGTGAACATGTTCTCGGGACCGTTGAAGCGCAGGTTGGCCTCCATGCCGGTCAGCGCGTCGGGCGACATCGCGGCACGTTCTTCCAGCGCAATCCGCACCTCGTCGGCCCAGTCGATGTCGTCGGGTGCCGAGGTCACCAGCCCAAGGGCCAGCGCGGCGTCGGCATCCAGCGCCTGGCCGATCGCGGCCCGGGCGGCGGCCATCGGGGCGGCTTCGTCGTAGAAGCGGCGGCCCAGGCGAGACTGGCCGGTGGCCATCGGGTAGAGGCCGAAGTTGGCTTCGGTCAGCGCGAGCTTGGGGGCCTTGGCGGCATCGTCAGGCAGCGCCAGGTGGTAGCTGCGGTCGCAGGCCAGGGCCAGTTCCGCCAGCGTGCCGGTGAAGCACGAGCCTTCCTCGATCAGCGCGAACAGCGAGCGCGACGAGACGTCGATGCGCGACAGCGTGCGGCGCAGCAGGCCGATGGTCTCGCGCACCAGCCAGTGATCTGGGTGGGCCAGCAACTGGGCATCCAGGGCCTGCACGGCCGCGCTGTCGCCGCGGGTCTTCAGCACCCAGGTGCCGATGTCCAGCTCGTTGGTGCGCATGTGCAGGATGGCGTCGTCCAATTGGCGCGCCATGGCCAGCGGGTACCAGGCCGCGCCGGCGGCCACGATGGCGTCCACCGTGCCGGGCTGGGGGCCGGTCGGGGCCTGGACGGTGAAGACGGCCTGGCGGCGGGCCCGGTCGATCTCGACGCTGACGTGCTCGTAGCGCAGGCTGTCTGCATCCTGGCTGCGCTCGATGCGGGTCAGCGCCACGCCCTGCGCGTCGGCCGGACGGTCGCTGGTCGCCGCCAGCGCCAGCGCGCGTTCCTGGACCTTGGCCGCGAACGCGGCGGGCTTGACGATCTCGTCGACCAGCCGCCAATCCTTGGCCTTCTGGCCGCGCACGCCTTCCGTGGTGGTGCAGAAGATGTCGGCCAGGTCGTGGCGCACATGGCGCTTGTCGGTCACGCGGGTCAGGCCGCCGGTGCCGGGCAGCACGCCCAGCAGCGGCACCTCGGGCAGGCTCACGGCGCTGGAGCGGTCGTCGACCAGGATGATCTCGTCGCAGGCCAGGGCCAGCTCGTAGCCGCCGCCGGCGCAGGCACCGTTGACGGCGGCCAGGAATTTCAGGCCCGAATGCTTAGACGAGTCTTCCAGGCCGTTGCGGGTTTCGTTGGTGAACTTGCAGAAGTTCACCTTCCAGCCGTGGCTGGACACGCCCAGCATGAAGATGTTGGCGCCGGAGCAGAAGATGCGATCGCGGCTGGAGGTGATCACCACGCTGCCCACTTGCGGATGCTCGAAGCGGATGCGGTTGATGGCGTCGTGCAGTTCCACGTCCACGCCCAGGTCGTAGCTGTTGAGCTTGAGCTTGTAGCCGGGGCGCAGGCCGGCGTTCTCATCGACGTTCATCGCCAGCGTGGCCACCGGGCCTTCGACGCTCAGCGACCAGTGGTGGTATTGGCCGGGCTCGGTGCGGTAGTCGACCGGGCGGGCGGCCAGGGTCTCGGGGGCGAGGGGTGCATTCATGCCAGTCTCCTGTGGGCGGCCTGTGAGTGCGGTGTGGCGACGGAATGTCCCGACCGCGAATGACAGGCATCATAATGCATCTACATGACACGTCAAGCAGAAAATGCAATTTAATGCTTGATCGCCTTTCGCAGTGCCGCCTGGAGTTCCTGTTCGGCCTGCTCCAGCGGCTTGCCGCCGGTCTCGATCGCCAGGTCGGCCTTGCCGTAGAACGCCGCGCGCTCGTTGAGGATGCGCTTCAGGTCGTCCATGGCTTCGCGGTTGCCCGACATCGGCCGCAGATCGCCCTGCGCCAGCACGCGGCTCATGTGCTCCTCAGGCGAGGCCTTCAGCCACACGGTGTAGCAATGGGCGAGCAGCAGGTTGAAGTTGGCCGGGTCCGACACCACGCCCCCTGGCGTGGCGATGACGGCGTCCGGGTAGAGCTGGATCGTTTCCTCCAGCGCGCGTCGCTCGTAGCGGCGGTAGGCGGCGGCGCCCAGCAGGTTGTGGATCTCGGGCAGGCTGCAGCCGGCCACGCGCTCGATTTCCTGGTTGAGCTCGACGAAGGGCACGTCCAGCGACTCGGCCAGCCGCCGGCCCAGCGTGGACTTGCCGGCGCCGCGCAGCCCGATCAGCGCGATGCGCTGCAGCCGTGCGTCGGGTGGGCCCGATTGGCCGTAGAGGTCCGCCAGCGCCAGCCGGCCGCGGCGCAGGTCGTCATCGGTGCGCCCGCGCAGCAGGTCGCGGATCATCAGCCACTCGGGCGAGGTGGCGGTCTCGTCGCCGAGCAATTCGGCCAGTTCGCAATCCAGCGCCCGGCAGACCTGGCGCAGCACCAGGATGGAGGCGTTCCCGACGCCCGATTCCAGGTTGGCCAGGTGGCGTTCCGAGACGTCCGACGCCTGCGACAGCACGCGCCGCGTCATGCCGCGACGGGCACGCACCGCGCGCACCCGCTCGCCCAGCGTGGTTAGAAAGGGATCGCGCGGATCGCTGGTGCGTTCGGCGGCAGGCCGGTCGGCCAGCGAGGTGTCGAGGTCGTCCATGATGTAGTGTCTACCCGCGGTATGCAATATATTGCTTGACTCCGGTTCGTCAGCCGGGTAAGTTTCGGTCATGCACTAAATTTCCACAAGCGACCCGGCGCAAGAACTCGACAACCGGGACTGCGCCTGGGGCTTGAACGGGGAACCCTGCCATGACCTCTGTTGACGACTTTCAGTCCTTGATCGCCTCGCTCACCGCCACGCTGGCGGGCCGCGCGCTGGACGATGCGCTGGCGGCCGACCTGAACCGCCTGCACCCTGCCGGCAGTCCGCTCTACGAAGCGATCGCCGCGGCCTGCCGGACCGGCGCGGCCGAAGGCTGGATGTGCCAGCACGAGGCTGGCGGCCTGCGCTACGGGCGGGTGCTGAAGGCCACGCCCGCCACGCACGGCTTCTCGGTCGACGTGGTCGACATGCAGGACGTCGTCGGCCCGCACCATGTGCACCCCCAGGGCGAGATCGACCTGGTCCTGCCGCTGCAAGGCGATGCGCGCTTCGACGGCCAGGGCGCCGGCTGGAAGGTCTACGGGCCGGGCAGCGCGCACCGCCCCACGGTAACCGGTGGCCGGGCCCATGTGCTGTACCTGCTGCCCCAAGGGGCGATTCAATTCACCTGTACCTGAAGACGCCGATGACGATCGAACTGCTGAAGAACTTCATGGCCGGCCAATGGGTGGCGGGCCGCGGCGAGGGCACCGCGTTGCACGACCCGGTGACCGGCGACACGCTGGTGCGGGTGTCCAGCAGCGGGGTCGACCTGCCGGCCGCTTTCGCGTTCGCCCGCGATCGGGGCGGTGCGGCGCTGCGGGCCCTGAGCTACGGCGAGCGCGCCGGCCTGCTCAAGGCGATCGGCGGCGTGCTGGCGGCCCATCGCGACGACTATTTCGCCATCGCCACCGCCAACGCCGGCACCGTGGCGGCCGATTCGGCGGTCGACATCGACGGGGCGATCTACACGCTGGGCCAGTACGCGCGCTGGGGTGCCGGCCTGGGCGATGCCCGCGTGCTGCTCGACGGTGCGGCGGTGGACCTGAGCAAGGATGCGGCCTTCCAGTCGCAGCACCTGCGGGTGCCCACACGCGGCGTCGCGCTGTTCATCAATGCCTTCAACTTCCCCGCCTGGGGCTTGTGGGAAAAGGCCGCGCCGGCGCTGCTGGCGGGCGTGCCGGTGATCGTCAAACCGGCCACCACCACCGCCTGGCTGACGCAGCGCATGGTGGCCGACGTGGTGGCCGCCGGCGTGCTGCCGGCCGGGGCGCTGTCGATCCTGTGCGGCAGTTCGGCCGGCCTGCTCGATGCCTTGCAGCCCTTCGACGTGGTGTCGTTCACCGGTTCGGCCGAGACCGCGGCGCTGATCCGCTCCCACGAGCAGGTCGTCGCGCGCTCGGTGCGCGTCAACATCGAGGCCGACAGCCTGAACTCGGCCCTGCTGATGCCGGGGGCGGCGGCAGGTTCCGAGCCGTTCGAGCTGTTCGTGCGCGAGGTGGTGCGCGAGATGACCGTCAAGTCGGGCCAGAAGTGCACGGCGATCCGGCGCGCCTTCGTGCCGCAAGCGCTCTACGACGCAGCGGCCGAAGCGATCGGCGCCCGCCTGTCCCAGGTCACGGTGGGCAATCCGCGCTCGGAGGCCGTGCGCATGGGCTCGCTGGTGAATCGCGAGCAGTGGCGCAACGTGCTGGACGGGCTGGAGGCGCTGAGCGCCCAGGCGGAGGTGCTGCACGATGGCCGCAAGACGCCGCTGATCGATGCCGACCCGACCGTCGCCGCCTGCCTGGGTCCCACGCTGCTGGGCACGCGCGATCCCGACGCCGCCGACCGGGTGCACCACGTCGAGGTGTTCGGTCCCTGCGCCACGCTGATGCCGTATCGCGACGCCGATCAGGCCACGGCGCTGATCCGCCGCGGCGAGGGCTCGCTGGTGTGCTCGCTGTATGGCGACGACCCGGGGGCGCTGGCCGCGATGGCCACCGACCTGGCCAACAGCCACGGCCGCGTTCACGTCGTGACGCCGGACGTGGCCCGATTGCACAGCGGCCACGGCAACGTCATGCCGCACTCGCTGCACGGTGGACCCGGCCGCGCCGGCGGCGGCGAGGAACTGGGCGGCCTGCGCGCGCTGGGCTTCTACCAGCGCCGTGCCGCCGTGCAAGCCAGCCCCGCCGTGCTGGCCGCCCTGGGCGCCACGCCCGCACCCTATTGAAAGACCAGGAGACGCCATGAATGCCAACGCCGTATCCGCGACCACGCCCGACGTCGCCGCACCCGCCGAGCACTTCAACTTCGCCCAGCACCTGCTGGCCGAGAACGCCGGTCGCCACGACAAGACCGCGTTCATCGACGACGCGGGCTCGCTGACCTACGGCCAGCTCGACGATCGCATCCGCCGCATGGCCGCCGCCCTGCGCGCGCTGGGCGTCAAGCGCGAAGAGCGGGTGCTGCTGCTGATGCAGGACTGCAGCGATTGGCCGGTGACCTTTCTCGGGGCCATGTACGCCGGCGTGGTGCCGGTGGCGGTCAACACCTTGCTGACGGCCGACGACTACGCCTACATGCTGGAACACTCGCGCGCCCAGGCGGTGCTGGTTTCCGGGGCCTTGCTGCCGGCGCTGACCTCGGCGCTGATCAAGTCGGATCATGAAGTGCAGAAGGTCATCGTCTCGCGACCGGTGGCGCCGCTGCACCCGGCGGAGGTCGAGTTCGAGGCGTTCCTGGCGAGCCAGGCGCCGCTGCCCCGGCCCGCGTCCACCGGCCCCGACGCGCCGGGCTTCTGGCTTTATTCGTCGGGTTCGACGGGGCGGCCCAAGGGGACCGTCCATTCGCACGCCAACCCGTACTGGACCTGCGAGCTCTACGGCAAGCGGTTGCTGAAGCTGCGCGAGGACGATGTCTGCTTCTCGGCCGCCAAGCTGTTCTTCGCCTACGGCCTGGGCAACGCATTGACCTTTCCGATGAGCGTCGGGGCGACCGTGATCCTGATGGCCGAGCGGCCGACGCCGGAGGCGACGTTCAAGCGCTGGCTCGGACAGGTCGGGGGACGCAAGCCGACCGTGTTCTATGGCGCTCCGACCGGCTTTGCCGGCATGCTGGCCCACCCGGCCTTGCCGGCCCGCCAGGACCTGGCGATCCGCCTCGTCTCGTCCGCCGGCGAGGCGCTGCCGGCCGACCTCGGCGAGCGGTTCCAGCGCCACTTCGGGGTCGACATCGTCGACGGCATCGGCTCGACCGAGATGCTGCACATCTTCATCTCGAACACGCCCGAGAAGGTCCGCTACGGCACCACCGGCTGGCCGGTGCCGGGCTACGACATCGAGCTGCGCGGCGAAGAGGGCGGCGCGGTGCCCGACGGCGAGCCCGGCGACCTGTACATCCGGGGCCCGTCGGCGGCGATGATGTACTGGGGCAACCAGGCCAAGACCCGCGAGACCTTCCAGGGCGGCTGGACCAAGAGCGGCGACAAGTACGTGCGCAATGCCGACGGCAGCTACACCTACGGCGGCCGCAGCGACGACATGCTCAAGGTCAGCGGCATCTACGTCAGCCCCTTCGAGGTCGAGGCGACGCTGGTCCAGCACCCGGCGGTGCTGGAGGCTGCGGTGATCGGCGTGGCCGATGCCGACGGCCTGACCAAGACCAAGGCCTTCGTCGTGCTCAAGGCCGGCCAGCGCACCACCGAGGAGGCGCTGAAGGCCTTCGTCAAGGATCATCTGGCGCCGTACAAGTACCCGCGCCAGATCGTTTTCGTCGACGAACTGCCCAAGACGGCCACCGGCAAGATCCAGCGCTTCAAGCTGCGCGAGCAGGAAAAGCAGGCATCGTGAGCGAACGGGTCGCGATCCAGACCGGCGGGCGAGCCCTGGACATCGAGGTGGCCTGGGTCGGCGCGACCGATCCGTCGGCGCCGCTGGCGGTCTTCCTGCACGAAGGCCTGGGCTCGGTGGCGATGTGGAAGGATTTTCCGCAGCGCCTGTGCCAGGCCTGCGGCTGGCGAGGCCTGGTGTACTCGCGCCCCGGCTACGGCCGCTCGACGCCGCGTCCGCCCGACGAACGCTGGGGACGGGACTTCATGCACCATCAGGCCCGACAGGTGTTGCCGGCGCTGCTGGACGCGCTGGACGTGCAGGGGCGCTACCTGCTGTTCGGCCACAGCGATGGCGGCTCGATCGCGCTGCTGCACGCCGCGCACGCGCCGGACCGCGTGGCGGCGGCCGTGGTGATGGCGCCGCACATCCTGGTCGAGGAGTTCGGCCTGGCCAGCATCCGCGAGGCCCGCCAGCAGTATCTGCACGGCCGCCTGCGTGCCGGCCTGGCGAAGTACCACGACGACGTGGACTCGGCCTTCTGGGGCTGGAACGACATCTGGCTCGCACCGGACTTTCCCTTATGGCAAATTACTTCAGAACTAAATCAAATTAGGGCGCCGGTACTCGCCATCCAGGGGTTGGAGGATCCGTACGGAACCCTGGCGCAGATCGACGGCATCGCGGCCGCCGTGGCGCAGACGACGCTGCTCAAGTTGGATGCGTGCGGCCATTCGCCGCACCGCGATCGACCCGATCAGGTGGTGGCGGCTTGCGCTGCCTTCTGGTTTTCGCTGACGAAGAAGGAGACAAACCCATGAACATTCGCACTCCCTTGCTGGCACTGTCGGCTGCGGCCTCGCTGCTGGTCTGCGCCGGCGCGCTGGCCCAAGGCGCCAAACTCAAGGTCGGCCTGATGTTGCCCTACACCGGCACCTACGCGGCCCTGGGCACCGCGATCGAGAACGGCTTCAGGCTCTACGTGGCAGAGCAGGGAGGCAAGGTCGGCGGCCGCGAGATCGAGTACGTCAAGGTGGACGACGAATCCGATCCGTCCAAGGCCACCGAGAACGTCGGCAAGCTGATCAAGCGCGATCACGTGGACGTGCTGGTCGGTACCGTGCACTCCGGCGTCGCGATGGCGATGGCCAAGGCGGCGAAGGACAGCAACACCCTGCTGATCGTGCCCAACGCCGGTGCCGATGCCGTGACCGGCCCGATGTGCGCGCCGAACATCTTCCGCAGCTCGTTCAGCAACTGGCAACCGGGGTATGCGATGGGCGAGGTGATGGCCAAGAAGGGCATCAAGAAGGCGGTCACCATCACCTGGAAGTACGCCGCCGGCACCGAGGCCGTCAATGGCTTCAAGGAAGCCTTCACCAAGGCGGGCGGCACGGTCGTCAAGGACTTGACGCTGCCGTTCCCGAACGTCGAGTTCCAGGCGCTGCTGACCGAGATCGCAGCGCTGAAGCCGGACGCCGTCTTCACCTTCTTCGCCGGCGGCGGTGCGGTGAAGTTCGTCAAGGATTACGACGCGGCCGGTCTGAAGAAGTCGATCCCGCTGTACGGCTCGGGCTTCCTGACCGACGGCACGCTCGAAGCGCAGGGCGCGTCGGCCGAGGGCCTGGTCACCGCGCTGCACTACGGTGACAGCCTGGACACCCCGCGCGACAAGGCCTTCCGTCTGGCGTACGCCAAGACCTACAAGCTGCAGCCCGACGTGTACGCCGTTCAGGGCTACGACGCGGCACAGATCCTGGCGATCGGCCTGGCGGCGGTGAAGGGGGACGTGAACAAGAAGGCCGAGTTCGCTGCCGCGGTGGAAAAGGCGCGGATCGACAGCCCGCGCGGCCCCTTCTCGCTGAGCAAGGCGCACAACCCGGTGCAGGACATCTATCTGCGCCAGGTGGTGGGCAAGGAAAACAAGGTGATCGGCATTGCCGCCAAGGCGCTGGCCGATCCTGCCCGCGGCTGCAAGTTGTGACCCACTCCCTACGCGCTGACGCGCGCCCCCTCAGGGGGGCACCACGAGCGGACCGGCGGAGCCGGATCCGCCGTGGTTGCTTGACAGGGTGTGCTCCTGTCGAACGCGCCTGACCCCTTGGTACGCCTCCGTGGATCTCGCCACTTTTCTCATCCAGTGCCTGAACGCGGTTCAGTACGGCCTGCTGCTGTTCCTGGTGGCGTCCGGCCTGACGCTGATCTTCGGCATCATGGGCGTGATCAACCTCGCCCACGGCAGCTTCTACATGATCGGCGCCTACATGGCCTATGCGCTGGCGCCGGTGGTGCAGACCTGGGGCGGCGGATTCTTCACCGCGCTGGGGCTGGGCATCGCGCTGTCGGTGCTGCTGGGCTATGTGCTGGAGTGGGCGTTCTTCAGCTACCTGTACGAGCGCGAGCATTTGCAGCAGGTGCTGATGACCTACGGGCTCATCCTGGTGTTCGAGGAGTTGCGCAGCATCCTGGTGGGCGACGACGTGCACGGCGTGTCGCCGCCCGACTGGCTGACCGGCAGCCTGCCGCTGGGCGACATGATGGCCTACCCGGTCTACCGCCTGTTCATCTCGGCGGTCTGCCTGGCGGTGGCGGCGGGCATGTGGGCGGTCATGACCCGGACGCGGCTGGGCATGCGCATCCGGGCCGGCGCCAGCAACCGGGAGATGGCGCGCGCGATGGGCGTCAACATCCGACTGCTGTACCGCATCGTCTTTGCCGTCGGCGTGGCCCTGGCGGCGCTGGCCGGGATGATCGCCGCACCGGTCTCATCGGTGTATCCGAACATGGGCGCCGGCGTGCTCATCATCTGCTTCGTGGTGGTGGTGATCGGCGGCATCGGCTCGATCAAGGGCGCGCTGGTCGCGGCGCTGATGGTGGGTTTCGTCGACACCTTCGGCAAGGTGCTGCTGCCCCAGATCGCGGGGGTGTCGGTGTACCTTCTGATGGCGGCCATGCTGCTGTGGAAGCCTGAAGGGCTGTTCAAATGACCCATCGCCGCAGCGCCTTCGGCGCTCCCCCTCAAGGGGGCGCCCTCAGCGGCCTGGCGGAGCCCGTTCGGCGAGGGCCGCTGGGCTTGCCGCGAAAGTCCTGGCCCGTGATCGTGGCCTTCCTTGCCCTGGCCGCGCTGCCCCTGGTGCTGCAAGGCTTCTATCTGGACCTGACGGTCAAGATCATGGTCCTGGCCCTCTTTGCGCTCAGCCTGGAATTGCTGGTCGGCCAGACCGGGCTGGTGTGCTTCGGCCATGCCGCCTTCTTCGGCATCGGCGCCTACGGGGTCACGCTGATGTCGCCCCAAGGCGAGCCCGCCTCGCTGTGGCTCACGCTGGCGGCGTCGTTGGGGGCTGCGGGCCTCTATGCGCTGGGTGTCGGGGCCCTGTCGCTGCGCACCCGCGGCGTCTACTTCATCATGATCACGCTGGCCTTCGCGCAAATGGCGTACTTCGTCGCGCACGACACCCCGCTGGGAGGCGGCAGCGACGGCATCTACCTGTACTTCAAGCCCGACGCGACGCTGTTCGGCGTCAAGCCCTTCGACCTGGACGCCGGCGCCACGCTGTACTACGCGGTGTGGGCCTGCCTGGCGGCGTCTTTCGTGTCGGTGGCGGTGCTGCTGCGCAGCCGCTTCGGCCGCGCGCTGGCCGGCATCAAGGCCAACGAACAACGCATGCGCGCCGCCGGCTACGCCACCTTCGGCTACAAGCTGGTGGTGTTCGTGCTGTCGGCCATGCTGGCTGCGCTGGCCGGCTATCTGTTCGCGCTGAAGGACGGTTTCGTGAACCCCGAGTTGCTGAGCTGGCACCAGAGCGGAGCCGTGCTGATCATGATCATCCTGGGCGGCCTGGGCCATCTGCGCGGGGCGCTGCTGGGCGCGCTTGCGCTGACGCTGCTGCAGGAGTTGTTTCAGTCGCAGGCCGTGTTCGGCGCCTTCGCCAAGCACTGGCCGCTGATGCTGGGGTTGGCCATCATCGCCTTCGTGGCGTGGATGCCGCGCGGGCTGATCGGCCTGCGGGCGAGCAGGGAGGCCGCATGACGCCGGCCCCCGAGATGCTGCTCGAAGCCCGCGACGTGTCCCGGTTCTTCGGCGGACTGAAGGCGGTGGAGGGGGTGTCGATCGCACTGTCCGAAGGCAGCCTGCACGCGGTGATCGGGACCAACGGCGCCGGCAAGTCGACGCTGATCAACCTGCTCTCGGGCGAGCTGGGGCTGACCCGGGGCGAGGTGCTGCTGATGGGCCGCGACGTCGCGCGCTGGAGCCAGCCCCGTCGCGCCCGCGCGGGGCTGGGCCGCAGCTACCAGCGCAACACCCTTTTCAGCGATTTCACCGTGCGCGAGAACTGCCGCCTGACCGCCCAGGCCCGCTGGCAACGCCCGTGGGACTGGTGGACCCCCGCCACGCGCTGCAGCAACGCCAACACCGCCGCCGACGAAGCGCTGGCCCGCGCCGGCCTGGCGGAGCACGCGGCGCGCCCCGCCGGCACGCTGTCGCATGGACAAAAGCGCCAGCTCGAGATCGCGATGTGCCTGGCGAGCGGACCGCGGGTGCTGTTGCTGGACGAGCCGCTGGCGGGCATGGGGGCCGAAGAAACCGATCGCATGCTGGCCTTGCTCGACGAACTGAAGCGCGACCACGCCATCCTGCTGGTCGAGCACGACATGGACGCGGTCTTCCGCGTCGCCGACCGCATCACCGTGATGGTCAACGGCCGGGTGATCGCCAGCGATGCGCCCGAGGCCATCCGCAGCAACCGCGAGGTTCAGGTCGCGTACCTGGGCGACCACTGACATGAGCACCGAGTTCGTCCTTCAGGCCCAGGACCTTCACGCCCATTACGGCCAGAGCCACATCCTGCACGGCATCAGCTTCGGGATCCGCGCCGGCGAGTCGATCGGTTTGCTGGGGCGCAACGGCATGGGCAAGACGACGCTGATTCGCACCGTGCTGGGGCAGCTGCGCGCCAGCAGTGGCCGCGTGACGGTGGCGGGCCGCGACGTGACGCGCGAGCCGACCGAGCACATCGTGCGGCTGGGCATCGGGGTGGTTCCCGAAGGGCGCGGCGTGTTCCCCAATCTCAGCGTGCGCGAGAACCTCGTGATGGCCGCGCGCCCCGGCACCCGGGGCCAGGCGGACTGGACCTTCGAGCGGGTGCTGGACACGTTCCCACGCCTGGCCGAGCGCCTGGGCCACGGCGGCGGCCAGCTCAGCGGCGGCGAGCAGCAGATGCTGGCGATCGGCCGGGCGCTGATGACCCATCCCGACCTGATCATCCTCGACGAAGCCACCGAGGGGCTGGCACCGCTGGTGGTGGCCGAGATCTGGCGCGTCATCGGCCTGGTGCGCGCCAGCGGCATCGCGTCGCTGGTGGTGGACCGGAACTTCCGCCAGGTGCTGTCCCATTCCGACCGCTGCATCGTGCTGGAGAAGGGCCGCATCGTGCTGGAAGGAAAATCCGACGATCTCGCCGCCGACGAAGCCGTGCTGCACCGCTTCCTGGGGGTCTGACCGGGCTCCTGGAGCGCCGGCCGACCTCTCTTCAACCCACCTTCTCCTGGACGACCCCATGACTGCTCGCCAAGCCTACATCTGCGACGCCCTGCGCACCCCCTTCGGCCGCTACGGCGGCGCCCTGTCCGGTGTGCGCGCCGACGACCTGGGCGCGATCCCGATCCAGGCCCTGATGGCCCGCCACCCCACGGTCGACTGGGCCGCGCTGACCGACGTGATCTACGGCTGCGCCAACCAGGCCGGCGAGGACAACCGCAACGTGGCCCACATGGCCTCGCTGCTGGCGGGCCTGCCGCTGGCGGTGCCGGGCGCCACGATCAACCGCCTGTGCGGTTCGGGCATGGACGCGGTGGGGACCGCGGCGCGCGCGATCAAGGCAGGGGAGGCCGGCCTGATGATCGCCGGCGGCGTCGAGAGCATGAGCCGCGCGCCTTTCGTGATGCCCAAGGCCGAGTCGGCCTTCACCCGCAGCAACGCGATCTACGACACGACCATCGGCTGGCGCTTCGTCAACCCGAAGATGAAGGCGATGTACGGCGTGGACGCGATGCCCGAGACCGCCGAGAACGTGGCCAGCGATTTCGGCATCGAGCGCGAGGCGCAGGACCGCATGGCGCTCGCGTCGCAGAAGAAGGCGGTGGCGGCGCAGCAGCGCGGCTTCTTCGATGCCGAGATCACGCCGGTGACGATTCCGCAGAAGAAGGGCGATCCGGTGCTCGTCGCCAAGGACGAGCATCCGCGCGACACCAGCCTGGAGGCGCTGGCCAAGTTGAAGGGCGTGGTGCGCCCCGACGGCACCGTGACCGCAGGCAACGCCAGCGGCGTCAACGACGGGGCCTGCGCGCTGTTGCTGGCCGACGAGGCCGGTGCCCGCCAGCACGGCCTGACGCCGCGCGCCCGCGTGGTCGGCATGGCCACCGCCGGCGTGGCACCGCGCATCATGGGCATCGGCCCGGCCCCGGCGACGCGCAAGGTGCTGGAGCTCACCGGCCTGAGCCTGGCCCAGATGGATGTGATCGAGCTGAACGAGGCGTTCGCGGCCCAAGGCCTGGCGGTGCTGCGGGACCTGGGCCTGCAGGACGACGATCCCCGCGTCAATCCGAACGGCGGTGCGATCGCGCTGGGGCATCCGCTGGGCGCCAGCGGCGCGCGCCTGGTGACCACGGCGGTCAACCAGCTGCACACCATGAACGGCGGACGGGGCGGGCGCTACGCGCTGTGCACGATGTGCATCGGCGTCGGGCAGGGGATCGCGCTGATCGTCGAGCGGGTCTGAGGCGCGGGCGGCAGCGGCGCGTCGACGAGCCGCCGACGGCTCAGCGGTTCACCGATTTGTAGATGCCGCAGCCCAGCACCAGACCGTCGCCCACTGGCACCACGTACGAGGTCTTGGGCGCGATCTGGCCGGTCTGCGGGTTGAGGAAGTCGTAGTCGACCCAGCCGCCGCCGGCTTCGGCCGCGGCCCAGACGTCGCGCCCCAGCTGGCTGACCTCGGTGCCCAGGATCTCGGCGGCGTGCTTGCCCACGTTGGCGGGCTTGCCGGCAAAGGCCCGGTAGACCATTTGCCGGTCCCAGGCGAAGACGTACATGTCGCGGTCCATGAAGCCGTTGGCCGGGTCGGTGATCTGCGCCAGCGCCGCGGCGCCTTGCGCCTTGAATCGCTCGACGGCTTGCTGGACCAGGCGGAACGCCTCGTCCGCCGTGCCCTGGCGCAGGCGGAAGCCCGCCACCGATTCGGCCAGCCGCTGCGAGCGCTGGCCGAGCGTGGCGGCCGCCCCGGAGACCTGCTCCACCATCTTCGAGTTGCTCTGTGTGATCTCGTCCAGGCTGACGATGGCCTGGCTGATCTGCGCCAGTCCGGCGCTCTGCTGGGTGGCGGCAGCGGTGATCGCGCTGACGTTGTCGGTGACCTGGCCGACGCCGTCGACCACCGCCGTGAGCTGGTCGTTGACCTGGGCGATGTGGCCGGCGCCGGCTTCGACCTGGGCGCTGGACTGCGAGATCAGGGTCTTGATCTCCTGCGCTGCCGTGGAACTGCGTAGCGCGAGCGAGCGCACTTCGGCCGCCACCACCGCGAAGCCGCGTCCCTGTTCGCCGGCCCGGGCGGCCTCGACCGCGGCATTGAGCGCCAGGATGTTGGTCTGGAACGCCAGGCCGTCGATCACGCCGATGATGTCGTGCACCTTCTGCGAGCTGGTCTTGATCGCGTTCATCGCGGCCACCGCGTCGCGCATCGCCTGCCCGCCGCTGAGGGCACGTTCGTGGACACTGCCGGCGAGGTGGCCGGCGGTCTGGGCGTCGGCGCTGCTTTGGTGCATCGTGCCGCTGAGCTGCTGCACGCTGGCCGAGGTCTGCTCCAGGCTGCTGGCCTGGCGATCGGTGCGTCCCGCCAGGTCGCCGGTGTCGGACGCGAGCGATCGGCTGGCCTGCGACAGCAGCGTGGATTCGCTGCGCACGTCGGCCACCAGCGCGGACAGGCGCGCGTTCATCGCATCCAGGGTCTGCGCGATGACGGCCACCTGGTCTCGTCCCGCCACTTGCACCGACTGCGACAGGTCGCCGCGGGCCAAGGCCTGGCTGGCGGTTTCGATCTGGGCCAGGCCATCGGCCAGGCCCGCGTAGATCGCGCCCAGCAGGACGGCCACGATGGCGAAGCCGGCCGCCAGGGCGACGAGCTGCCAGGTCGGCGCATCGAGTTGCCAGGCCAGGCCCACGCCACCGCAGGCCGTGGCGGCATAGGCCAGCGACACGACCGCCGCCTTGGTGCCCAGGCGCATCGATTGCAGCAGCCGGGCGGCAGGGCGCAACGGCAGGGCGGGGCGGCGGCGGGCGGTGTGGGCCATGGGGGTCTCCAGCGGAAGGGCGGGCGGGGGGAGATTTCCCGGATGCTAGAGGCCGGTGCCCTCGTGCAAAGCCGCAAACAGCAGGTGATAGCGCCGGCTGTTTGTCGGCGCCCAGCCGCGCGGGCCGTCGCTGCGGCGCATCGCCGCCACTGCCGCGACAATAGCGCCATGTTCAGTTTTTTCCGCAAGAAGCCCGCGCCGGCCGTGCCGCCCGCGGCGCCTGCCGCCGCCCTCCCACCCGCAGCGCCTGCCGGCACGGCGGCGCCCGCCCTGCCAGCCGAGGAGACCGCGGCGCCGCGCGCGGGCTGGCTCGGCCGCTTGCGCCAGGGGTTGGCGCGCACCGGCTCCAGCCTCAGCCAGGTGTTCACCGGCACCCGGATCGACGATGCGCTCTACGACGAGTTGGAGAGCGCGTTGCTGATGGCCGATGCCGGCGTGAAGGCCACCGAGCATCTGCTGGCCGACCTGAAGCGCCGCGTCAAGACCGCCAAGGCCAGCGAGCCCTCGCAGGTCAAGGCCTTGCTGATCGATGCGATCGCCGAGCTGCTGGCGCCGCTGGAAAAGGCGCTGGTGGTGGGGGTGCACCACCCCACGGTGATGATGGTCGTGGGCGTCAACGGCGCCGGCAAGACCACCAGCATCGGCAAGCTCACCCGGCACCTGGCGGAGAACGACTGCAAGGTGCTGCTGGCCGCCGCCGACACGTTCCGCGCCGCGGCGCGCGAACAGCTGGGCGTGTGGGCCGACCGCAACCGGGTCGAGATCGTCAGCCAGGAAGGCGGCGATCCGGCGGCGGTGACCTTCGACGCCGTCCAGGCCGGGCGGGCGCGCGGCTGCGACGTGGTGCTGGCCGACACCGCGGGACGCCTGCCCACGCAACTGCACCTGATGGAGGAGTTGAAGAAGATCCGCCGCGTGATCACCAAGGCCGATGCCTCCGCCCCGCACGAGGTGTTGCTGGTGGTTGATGGCAACACCGGGCAGAACGCGCTGGCGCAGGTGAAGGCCTTCGACGAGGCGTTGGAACTGACGGGCCTGATCATCACCAAGCTCGACGGCACCGCCAAGGGCGGCGTGCTGGCGGCCATCGCGCTGTGGGCCCGCGACCGGGCGGTGCTGCGCGGCGATGCGTCCAGCGTGCCGGTGTACTTCATCGGCGTTGGCGAAAAGCTCGAGGACTTGCAGACCTTCAGCGCGCGCGAGTTTGCGAAAGCGCTGCTCGACTGACGGGCGAGGGAGCCCGGGCGGCCGTGCGTCCGGCGGCCGCGGCGGGGCTCAGTGCGCGCGGGCGGCGGGGGGCTGGATGAACCAGGCCACCACCAGCCAGACCGCCGCCAGCGCGGCACAGGCCAGGAACACGCCTTCGCCGGATCCGTACTTGGCGATCACGCCGCCGAGCGCCCCGCCGGCGAACAGCCCCAGCGACTGCGCCGTGTTGTAGACCCCCATCGCCAGGCCCTTGCGCGCAGGCGGCGCGGTGCGCGACACCAGCGACGGAATCAGCGCTTCCATCACGTTGAACGAGACGAAGAAGAAGAACATCGACGCCAGCAGCGCCACCGGGTGGGTGTAGCTGAACGCGAAGGCCAGCATCACCACCATCATCAGCGCCACCGCCGAGCGGAAGACCGCCCGCATGTAGCCGCGGCTCTCGGCCCAGATGATGCCGGGGATCGCGACGACGAACGAGCCCACGGTGATCGGCAGGTAGACCTCCCAGTGCCGGCTGACCTCGATGCCTGCATCGTGCACCAGGGCCAGCGGCACGATCACGAACATCGCCATCTGCGTGAAGTTGACGACGAAGATGCTGAAGTGCAGGCGCAGCAGCGCGGGCGAGAACACCGAATCGCGCGGGGCGCCGGGTCCCAGTTCCTCGGCGCGGTGACTCATCGGTACGTCGGGCACGATCCACTGGATCACGGCGATCGCCAGCAGCGCCAGCACCCCGGTCAGGTCGAACATGCCGGGCACGCCGATCGAGTGATAAAGCATCGGGCCGGCGATCAGCGAGACGATGAAGCTCATGCCGATGGTCATCCCGACCATCGCCATCGCCTTGGTGCGGTTCTGGTCCTGGGTGGCGTCGGCAATCATCGCGGAGATGGCGGCCGAAATGGCGCCAGCGCCCTGGATCGCGCGGCCGACGATGATGGCCTCCAGCGAATGCGAGGCGCCCGCCATGAACGAGCCGAACGCAAAGACCGCCAGCCCCACCATCATCACCGGCTTGCGGCCGAAACGGTCGCTGGCCATGCCGAACGGGATTTGCAGCATCGCCTGCGTCAGCCCGTAGATGCCCAACGCCATGCCGACCAGCACATGGCTGTGGCCCTCGGGCAGCGTGGCGGCATAGATCGAGAACACCGGCAGGATCAGGAACAGGCCCAGCATGCGCAGGCCGTAGATCGACGCCAGCGTGATGCTGGCGCGCCGCTCCAGCGGGCTCATGCGCCCGCGGGCGGAGGAGGTCTTGGTGGGCGGCAGGGGCGGGGCGGTCAGGGATTCAGACATGGTGGGGGGCGACGGGGCGCCATGGGGCGGCGACAAGGCCAGATTGTCGGTCAGCCTCCGCGGCGCTGAAGAAGGTCGGCGCGCAAGGCCATCAGGTCGGACTCTGGGTGATCCCTGTCAACCAGGGTCCGGCTCCATTGAGGCGCGCATAGAAGCAAGAGCGGAATCAATGTCTTGAGGCCTGTCAAACCCGTTTCACAAGAGGTGGTTGTCCTTGCCGCTTGTCGTGAATCGGTCCGCCAGGCACTGATTTCCATCAAACCAGCCCGATTGATGCTGCGCTGCAACAGCACTCCGGGCGAGCAGGGTGCGGCTTGAGATATCTCAACCCCCCCTGGCTTTTTGCCCGCCACGACTTACTCACAGGCATAGAGTAGATACATGCCGGAAACGTTGGGCGGTGCATAGGAAGTACCTCAGGCAACGGACCTGCAGTCAGAGGTCCGGACAACGGCGCTTGTCACCCAAGGCCAGGGTCCGGGTAAAAAAAAGAGCTCAAAAGGAATCTTGGGATCATGAAAGCACTCTCTCCCCGCGTTGCCGGCCTTGGCGTGACCCTCGCGCTGGCCTTGTTCTCCGTCCAGGCCTCGGCCGCCGACGAAGATGCTGCCCGCGCCCTGGCGCGCCAGAACAACTGCTTCAAGTGCCACGGCGTCGAAAAAGCCAAGGACGGTCCGGCCTGGAAAGATGTCGCGACCAAGCTCAAGGGCAAGCCGGATGCCGAAGCCCGCCTGATCAAGCATCTGACCACCGGCGAGAAGGCAAAGTTCCCTGACGGGCACGAAGAAGACCACAAGATCATCAAGGCCCCCAGCGCGGCGGACACCAAGAACCTGGTCGACTGGATCCTGTCGCTCTAAGCCAGGTTTCCCTGCTGAATGTGACTTGGGTGGCAACCCGCCGCCCGGGATGCGTTCGTCCTGAAAACCCACATCGCCGCCGGCGCCGCCGGCAGATCACACGAGGAAAAGCCATGAAGTGCTTCTCACGAATTGCTGCAGTGCTCACGCTGCTGGTCGGCCTCGTCGGGCTGGCGCCCGCCGGCGCGGCCCCCTTGGCCGTCGTCGGCGCCAGCGCCGCTCAGGACACGGCCGCAGCCGGTCTCAAGAAGGACGCGGTCTGCACCCGCTGCCACGACGAGTCCGAATCCCGGCCCGTGTTGTCGATCTACCAGACGCCACACGGCGTGCGCGGTGATGCCCGCACCCCGACCTGCCAGAGCTGCCACGGTGAAAGCACCCAGCACGTGGCAGGCGGCAAGGGCGTCGGCGATGCCAGCCGCCCGGCGCCCGACGTGCTGTTCAAGCCGCGGGGCAGCGTCTACAAGCCCTCCGAGGCGGCGACCCAGGTCGCGGCCTGCATCACCTGCCACAAGGGCGGCTTGCGCACCCATTGGGACGGCAGCCAGCATCAGAGCCAGGACATCCCCTGCGCCACCTGCCACAAGGTGCACGTCAAGTCGGACCCGGTGCTCAACAAGGTCACCCAGCCCGAGGTCTGCTTCGCCTGCCACAAGGAGCAGCGCGCGCAGACCCATCTGGTGTCGACCCACCCGCTGGATGCCGGCAAGATGGCTTGCAGCGATTGCCACAACCCGCACGGTTCGGCCGGTCCCAAGCTGCTGAAGAAGAACACCGTCACCGAAACCTGCACGACCTGCCATGCCGAAAAGCGCGGCCCGTTCCTGTGGGAGCACCAGCCGGTCAGCGAGGACTGCACCAACTGCCACACGCCGCACGGCTCGAACATCACGCCGCTGCTCAAGTCGCGTGCGCCCTTCCTGTGCGATGAGTGCCACGACGGCCCCCACAACAGCCAGGCGCCCTATGGCACCGGTGCCGCGGGCCTGCAAGGCGGCCTGCTGCCGGCCAACGGCAACCCGAACACCAGTGCCAACGGACGGGCCTGCATGAACTGCCACGTCATGGTTCACGGTTCGAACTCGCCTGCCGGTGCCTATCTGCACCGCTAAATCTGAACATGGAGCTTGCTATGAGAACGAATGCACAAGGCTTCGCTGCCAGCGCAATTGTCCTGGCGGTGCGCGCAGCGATGATGGCGATGGTCGCCGTGCCGATGATCGGCATGGCGCAGGACGCGCCCAGCGATGAGGTCAAGGCGCTGATTTCGCCGACCAATTACTTCGAAATCGGCCTGGGCGGCGTCTCGAAGGACTCGGCCAAGTTCGGCGAGTACAACGGCCTGGACGCCTCCGGCGCATATGCGGTCGGGAACTTCGATGTCCGTGGCGGCGACGCCTACGGCCAGGGCAGCGGCTTGAGGCGCTGGGCAATCTACGGCACCGACCTGGGCACGACCTCGCGCTCGCTGGGCGCCAGCATCAGCGACCAGGGCGTGTGGAAGCTGGGAATCGGCTACGACCAGTTGCGCCACCACATCACCGACACCTACCAGACGCCGTTCGTCGGCGCCATGGGCGACAACAGCTTCACGCTGCCGGCGTCCTTCGGGGTCGTCAACACCGGAGGCAGCGGCACCCGGACACTGACGCCGGCCCAGCTGGCGATGTTCCACACCGAGCATGTCTACAGCGAGCGCAAGAACGCCACGTTCAGCGCCGCCTACAACTTCAACCGCAACTGGGGCGTGAAGCTGGACTTCAGCCAGCTCGACCAGTCCGGAGCGAAGCTGATCGGCTCGGGCACCGACGCGTACAACACGACGGCCACCGGCGGCATGGCCTGGGGCGGCGAGCGCATCGCCATCCTGATGACGCCGACGAACTACAAGACCGAGACCTTCAATCTCTCGCTCGACTGGGTGGGCGAGAAAGCCTACGCCAGCCTGGCGTACTTCGGTTCGTTGTTCGATGACGCGAATGCCGGCCTGTCCTGGTCGAACCCGTTCGTGGCCAACTCGGGCGCCTGGGTCGCGCCGGCCACCGGCACCTCGCCGGGCGCCGGCGGTTTCCCGGTCGACACGATGAGCACGCCGCCGAGCAATGCCTTCCATCAGTTCAGTCTGACGGGCGGCTATGCCTTCGATGCGAAGACCCATCTGTCGGGCGGGCTGTCCTATGGCCGCAACACGCAGGACGCCGCCTACGCCGGGACCTACACCACCACACCCAACACGGCGGCGGGCCTTCCCGTGGCGTCGCTCGGCGGTCTGGTCGTCAACACCCATGCCGACTTGAAGCTGACCCATCAGGCCAGTTCCGCACTGAACCTGATGGCCGGTCTCAAGTACAACGAGCGTGACAACCAGACGGCGTCGAGCCAGTACACCTTCCGCGATCTGGGCGGCGTGACCACCGAAGTGACGAATGCGCCGATGAGCTACCGGCGCACCCAGCTGGAGTTGGCGGCCGAGTACCGGATCGATCCGCGCCAGCGCCTGCATGTCGGCTACGACTACGAGCAGATGCAGCGCTGGTGCAACAACGCCGCTGCGAACAATGCGCAGGGCTTCCTGTCGGCGGTCAACACCGGCTACTACACCACCGCGTCGTGCGTGCAGGTGCCGGAGGACAAGGAAAGCAAGCTGAGCCTCGGCTACAAGCTCAAGGCCAGCGACAACGTGAGCGTCAACGCCGGTTACAGCTACGGCAAGCGCGACGCCACCGTCAACAGCTCGTTTTACAACCCGATGCAGGTGCAGGACGGCGGCGAGGGCTTCGAGAACTTCGGCTACCTGGCCTTTTTCGACGCGTCGCGCACCGAACAGCAGGTCAAGCTGGGAGTGAACGTCCAGGCGCGCGAGAACCTGAACCTGGGCCTGAACGCCCGCTACCAGGACGACAAGTACGGCTCGACGCTGGGCGTGCAGAACGGCAGGACCTCGAGCATCAACGTCGATGCCGCGTACACCGTGTCGGAAACGAGTTCGTTCTCGGCTTACGCCAGCTGGCAGGACAGGACGCGGGATTTGCTGTCCGCCAATGGCCGCAATGCCGTGGCCGCCTTGCCCAACCTGTGGACCAACCGCATGGATGACCAGGAAGGCACGATCGGCATCGGCGGTCGGCAGGACGGCCTGCTGCACGGCAAGCTGGCTTTGCGCGAGGACCTGTCCTACTCGCTGGGCAGCACGGGCTACTCGACCCAGTTGCGGTACGCGAGCACGACCTGCGTGGCGACGTCGAACCTCAGTTGCGGGGCCTTGCCCAACTTCAAGAACGAGTCGGCGCGCTTCAGGGTCAATGGAACCTACAGGCTGAACAAGGTCAGCGACGTGCTGATGGGCTACTCGTTCCAGCGGCTGGATGCGCAGGATTACTTCTACAACGTCTACCAGGCGGGCTACACCGCCTCGACGATGTTGCCGACCAACCAGTTGGCGCCGACCTACACGATCAACAGCCTGTTCGTCGCCTATCGCTACCGCTTCCAGTAACGGGGTGCGCAGCCCCGGCCTTTTGCAGCTGACCGCGAAATGCCCGGGCGCGCCTTTGTCGATTCCCGGAGAAATCAATGGACCAAGTCCGTCAGCCCGGCCGCATGCGCCGGTTTTGGAACGCGCTGAAGCGTCCCAGCGCGAAGTATTCGATGCTCGCGCTCCTGTTCGTCGGCTTTGGCGGCGGCGTGATCTTCTGGGGCGGCTTCAACACCGCCATCGAGGCCACGAACTCGCTGAGCTTCTGCATCACCTGTCACGAGATGCGTGACACGGTGTACCAGGAATACAAGCAGACGATCCACTACAGCAACCGCACCGGCGTGCGGGCCGCGTGCCCGGACTGCCACGTGCCCAAGGACTGGCCGCACATGATGCTGCGCAAGGCGCAAGCCTCGTTCGAGGTCTGGGGCAAGCTGACCGGTGACGTCGATACGCCGGCCAAGTTCGAAGCCAAGCGCATGACGCTGGCGACGCACGAATGGGCGCGCATGGAAGCCTCGGGTTCACGCGAGTGCCGCAACTGCCACAACTTCGACGCGATGAGCGACCAGATCCAGAAGCAGACGGTCTACAAGAAGCACATGCAGGCCAAGGCCGACGGCAAAACCTGTATCGATTGCCACAAGGGCATCGCGCACCACCTGCCCAAGGAATACCGCGACCCCGACGAGGAGTGAGTCCGACCGCCGGGTTCCCGGCAGCGGCGCCCCGGTGCCGACCTGCAGTCACCGCCGAAAGCGGCGCGACGGCCGGCCTCTTGATACTTGTCAAGAGACCGGCCGACGGCGCCATGCATCATGCCGGCTCCATGGCCGCCGGGTGTCGGTTGCCGTATCCCCGACAATGCAAGGCATGCTGTCCGTTTCCGATCTGAGCTGTTCGCGCGGACAGCGAACCCTGTTTTCCGGCCTGGGCTTTGAGCTCGTTCCTGGACAGTGGCTCCATGTCTGCGGCGCCAACGGCTCGGGCAAGACGACGCTGCTGCGCGCATTGGCCGGCCTGTCGCCGGCCGACTCGGGCCGCATCTGCTGGAACCGCCAGCCGATCGGCGAGCAGCCCGAGGCCTTTCGTGCCGACCTGCTGTACCTGGGCCATCAGGCCGGTGTGAAGGACGAACTGACCCCGATCGAGAACCTGCGCTGGGCCCTCGCGCTGGACGGCCTGAGCGCGAGCGAGGACGCACTGCATGCGGCGCTGGCGCGGCTGGGCCTGCGCGGGCGCGAGCATCTGCCTGCGCGGGTGCTGTCGGCGGGGCAGAAGCGCCGCACGCTGCAGGCCCGGCTGCTGCTGCGCCCGGCCCGGCTGTGGGTACTGGACGAACCCTTCAATGCCCTGGATGGACCTGCGGTGACCCTGCTCTGCCAACTTGTCGAGGAGCATCTGGCGCGCGGCGGCATGACGGTGCTGACCAGCCACCAGGCGATCCCGCTGGCGGGTGGCTTGGAGCTGGCGCTGTGAACCCGCTGCAGGCCACCTGGGGCGCGCTGCGCCGCGACCTGTTGCTGGCGGCCCGCCGGCGCAGCGAGGTGCTGACCGGGTTGTTCTTCTTCATCGTCGTGGTCAGCCTGTTTCCGCTGGGCATCGGCCCGGAGACCGCGCTGCTGCGCCGCATCGCCCCCGGCGTGCTGTGGGTGGCGGCCCTGCTGGCGACGATGCTGGGTTTGCCGCGCCTGTTCGCTGCCGACCACGCCGACGGCACGCTCGAGCAGATGCTGCTCTCGCCGCAGCCCTTGCCACTGCTGGTGGCGGGCAAGATCGGCGCTCACTGGCTGATGTGCGGCGCCCCGCTGCTGGTGCTGGCGCCGTTGCTGGGCCTGCAGTTCGACCTCGACGCCGGGACACTCGGGGTGTTGGTGCTGGCGCTGGCTCTGGGCACGCCGGTGCTGAGCCTGATCGGCGCCATCGGTGCCGCCCTCACGCTGGGCTTGCGCGGCGGAGGGGTGTTACTCTCATTGCTGGTGCTGCCGCTGTACATTCCGACGCTGATCTTCGGCGCCGGTGCCGTCGAGGCCCATGCCGCCGGGTTGGGCGCCAGCGGTCATCTGCTGGTGCTGGCCGCGATGCTGGTGCTGGCGGTGTTTTTTGCCCCCTGGGTGACGACCGCTGCGTTGCGCATTGCCGTCGAATGACCCTGTGAGTTTGTGATGAAAAGTTTCAGCGACACCTTCTACCATTACGCTTCCCCGGCCACGTTCTACCCGTTGGCGGGCCGGCTTCAGCCCTGGTTCATGGCGGCGGCAGTGATGTTCGGCCTCGCCGGGCTGTGGATGGGGCTGTTCGTGGCTCCCACCGATGCCCAGCAGGGCGAGGGCTACCGCATCATCTTCGTTCATGTGCCCGCCAGCTGGATGTCGATGTTCATCTACTGCGTGATGGCCTTCTGGTCCGCGCTGAGCCTGAGCTTCAAGACCCGGCTGTCGGCGATGATGGCCCAGGCCCTGGCGCCCACCGGCGCGATGTTCGCCTTCCTGTCGCTGCTCACCGGTTCGCTGTGGGGCAAGCCGATGTGGGGCACCTGGTGGGTCTGGGACGCGCGCCTGACCTCCGAACTGATCCTGCTCTTCCTGTATCTGGGATACATGTCCTTGCAAGCCGGCATCGACGACCCTCGTCGCGCCGACAAGGCCGGTGCGATCATCGCGCTGGTGGGCGTGGTCAACGTGCCCATCATCTACTTCTCGGTGCGGTGGTGGAACACGCTGCACCAGGGCGCTTCGGTCTCGATGACGAAGTCGCCGTCGATGGCCCACACCATGCTCTGGGGCATGCTGCTGCTGGCCCTGTCGTTCTGGATGTACTCGATCGCGGTGGCACTGGCGCGCGTGCGCGCCGTCATGCTCGAGCGCGAATCTCACACTCAATGGGCCCAACATGCAGTGGCATAGTGCAGCCGAATTTTTTGCGATGGGCGGCTATGCCGGCTACGTCTGGGGCAGCCTGGGTGCCTGCGCGCTGGGCATGCTGATCGAACCCTGGCTGATCGCCCGGCGCCATCGCCGCGCCGTGGCAGAGATCCGGCAGGAACGGCAGGCCGAGGCCTTCGATGCGCAGGCCGCCGCTTCCACCCCCGCCACCGTCACTCCGATCACGACAAGGAATCGCCCGTGAAGCCCCGTCACAAGCGACTGGCCATCATCCTCGGCGCGCTGTCGGTGCTTGGCATCGCCACGGCGCTGGTGTTGAGCGCGCTGCAAACCAACCTGGCCTTCTTCTACACCCCCACCCAGGTGGCGGCGGGCGACGCGCCGCGGGCGCGCGTGTTCCGTGTCGGCGGGCTGGTCAAGTCCGGCTCGCTGCAGCGCAAGGAGATGACCGTGAGTTTCGTCATCACCGACCTGGCCCACGAGGTGCCGGTGCGCTACACCGGCATCCTGCCCGACTTGTTCAAGGAAGGCCGCGGCGCCGTGGCACAGGGTGAACTCGATGGGTCGGGTCAGTTCGTCGCGACCGAGATCCTGGCCAAGCACGACGAGAACTACATGCCTCCCGAAGCCCAGCACGCGCTGGATGCCACCAAAGCCGCAAAGACCCTCAAGCCATGACCCCTGAACTTGGACACCTGGCCCTGATCCTGGCGCTGCTGGTCGCGCTGGTCCAGGGCGTGCTGCCGCTGATCGGCGCACAGCGCAACCGCACCTCGTGGGCCGCACTGGCCCGGCCGGCCGCGCAGACCCAGTTCCTGCTGGTCGCGCTGTCGTTCGCCTGCCTCGCGGCCGCATTCGTCGGGCGCGACTTCTCGGTGCGCTACGTCGCCGAGCACTCCAACGCGCAGCTGCCCGCGATCTACCGTTTCGCCGCCGTGTGGGGCGGCCATGAGGGCTCGCTGCTGCTGTGGCTGCTGCTGCTCAATGTGTGGACGCTGGCGGTCAGCCTGTTCTCGCGCCGGTTGCCGCTGGACATGGTGGCCCGCGTGATCAGCGTGCTGGGCCTGGTGTCGGCCGGCTTCAACATGTTCATCCTGTTCACCTCCGATCCGTTCAGCCGGCTGCTGCCGGCGCCGGCCGACGGTCAGGACCTGAACCCGCTGTTGCAGGACCCGGGCCTGGTCTCCCACCCGCCCATTCTCTACATGGGCTACGTCGGCTTTTCGGTGGCCTTCGCGTTCGCCATTTCGGCGTTGATCTCGGGCCGGCTCGACGCCGCCTGGGCGCGCTGGTCGCGCCCCTGGACGACGGCCGCCTGGGTCTTCCTGACGCTGGGCATCGCGCTCGGTTCGCACTGGGCCTACTACGTGCTGGGCTGGGGCGGCTGGTGGTTCTGGGATCCGGTCGAGAACGCCTCGTTCATGCCCTGGCTGGTGGGCACGGCGCTGATCCACTCGCTGGCGGTCACCGAAAAGCGCGGCAGCTTCAAGAACTGGACCGTGCTGCTGGCGATCGCCGCCTTCTCGCTGTCGCTGCTGGGCACCTTCCTGGTCCGCTCGGGCGTGCTGACCTCGGTCCACGCGTTCGCGTCCGATCCGCGCCGCGGCATCTTCATCCTGATCTTCCTGTGCGTGGTGATCGGCAGTTCGCTGGCCTTGTTCGCCTGGCGCGCGCCCAAGGTCGGCCTGGGCGGCAGTTTTGCGCTGCTGTCGCGCGAGACGCTGCTGCTGGTCAACAACGTGCTGCTGGTGGTCGCGGCGGGCTCGGTGCTGCTGGGCACGCTCTACCCGCTGCTGATCGACGCGCTGGGCCTGGGCAAGATCTCCGTCGGCCCGCCCTATTTCGACACGGTCTTCGTGCCGCTGATGCTGCCGCTGCTGTTCCTGATCGCGGCCGGTCCGCTGGCGCGCTGGAAGCGGGCCGAACTGCCTGACATCGCCCGGCGACTGGTGGTTCCCGGCGTGGTGGCCGTGCTGGTCGGCGCGCTGGCGCCGCTGCTGTTCGGTGCCTGGTCGCTGCTGGTCGCGCTGGGCCTGGCCAGCGCCACATGGATCATCGCCAGCGTCGCGGCGCAGGTCCGCGCGCGGCTGCGCTCGGGACGGCCCCCGGCTTCCTACTGGGGCATGCAACTGGCCCACCTGGGCGTCGCGGTGTTCGTGATCGGGGTCACGCTGGTCAAGGGCTACGAGGTCGAGAAGGACGTGCGCATGGAGATCGGCCAGACCGTCGAGGTCGCCGGCTACACCTTCACGCTGAAGAAGATCGAGACCGTGCCCGGGCCGAACTACCGGGCCGACCGTGGCGAGTTCGAACTCTCGCGTCATGGCGAGGTCCTGCGCACGCTGCAGCCGGAGAAGCGGACCTACAACTCGTCGGCGATGCCGATGACCGAATCGGCGATCGACTCGGGCCTGCTGCGCGACGTCTACGTGTCGATGGGCGAGCCGCTGGACAACGGCACGGCCTGGGCCGTGCGGGTCTACTACAAGCCCTTCGTCGACTGGATCTGGGCGGGCTGCCTGCTGATGGCCGCGGGCGGCATGTTTGCGGCGGCCGATCGCCGCTACCGGCTGCACCGCGAAAAGGTGCTGGCGGCGCAGGGGAGCCTGGCGTGAAGAAGCTGTTCCTGATTCCGCTGCTGGTGTTCGCGGGACTGGCGGTGTTTCTCGCGCTGGGCCTCAAGCACGATCCCCACGACGTGCCGTCGCCGTTGATCGGCAAGGCGGCGCCGCTGTTCACGGTGCCGCGGCTGGCGGTCGACGCCAGCGCCGCGGCGCCGGGCAGCTTCGACAGCCGCTCGATGCTGGGCAAGGTCTGGCTGCTCAACGTGTGGGCCTCGTGGTGCGTCTCCTGCCGCGAGGAGCATCCGCTGCTGGTCGATTTCTCGCGCCAGTCGCCGGTGCCGCTGGTCGGGCTGGACTACAAGGACCAGGATGCCGACGGCCGGCGCTGGCTGGCCGAGGGCGGCAATCCGTACCAGGTGGTGGCGGTGGATGCCAAGGGCCGGGTCGGCATCGATTTCGGCGTCTATGGCGTGCCCGAAACCTACCTGATCGACAAGGCCGGGGTGATCCGCTACAAGCAGACCGGCCCGATCACCCCCGAGGTGCTGCAGAACACCTTGCTGCCGAAGATTGCGGAGCTGCAGAAATGAAGCGCGTCATGGGCTTGGGCCGCTGGATCGGCCTGTTGTTTGCCTGCCTGGCGGTGTGGCTGTCGGCCTCGGCAGCCCAGGCGACCGAAGCGCCGCCGCTAGCGCAGGACCCGGTGGTCGAAGCGCGGCTCGTGAACCTGGCCGGCGAATTGCGCTGCCTGGTGTGTCAGAACGAGTCGCTGGCCAGTTCGCGCGCCGACCTGGCCCACGATTTGCGCGAAGAAATCCGCGAGCAGATCCGCCAAGGCAAGACCGATCAGCAGATCAAGGACTACCTCGTCGCCCGCTACGGCGATTTCGTGCTGTACCGCCCGCCGGTGCAGTCCAACACCTGGCTGCTGTGGGGCGGCCCGTTCCTGTTCCTGCTGGCCGGCCTGGCCGGCCTGCTGGTGTTTTTGCGCCAGCGCCTGCGCAGCCGTGTCGATCGCCCGCTGAGCGAGGCCGAACATCAGCGCGCCGCCGAACTGCTGGCGCCCAAGGAGTGATGCGTTGACTTTGAATTTCCTGCTGGCCGCCGCGGCCATGGTGGCGGCGACCCTGTTGCTGTTGTTCCGTCCCTGGCAGCGCCGTCGACCCAGTTCGACACCCACCCCCGACGCGGTCGGCCTGAACACCGCGCTGTACCGCGAAGCGATCGCCGATCTGGATGTCGAGCAGGCCCAGGGCACGCTCGCCCCCGGCGACATCGGGCCCGCGCGTGCCGAACTGGAGCGACGCCTGCTGGAGGATGTCAGCACCGGTACCGTCGCGCCGTCGCCGGTGGCGTCCGGCTTGGGTCGCTTCACGGTCTGGGGCCTGGTGCTGGCGCTGCCGCTGGCCGCCGCAGGCCTGTACGCCGTGCTGGGCACGCCGGCGGCCTTGCTGCCCGGCGCCACGACGACCGCAGCG
Source organism: Ideonella sp. sgz306126 (assembly GCF_056032705.1). Classification (NCBI taxonomy): domain Bacteria; kingdom Pseudomonadati; phylum Pseudomonadota; class Betaproteobacteria; order Burkholderiales; family Sphaerotilaceae; genus Ideonella; species Ideonella sp. sgz306126. Next base: position 757,677 of record NZ_JBVYWP010000001.1, on the reverse strand, counting down.
CCGACCTTCACGCCGGACCAGATCAACAACATGGTGGCGACGCTGGCGACCCGCCTGCAGCAGCATCCGGACGACCCCAAGGGGTGGTCCATGCTGGCGCGCAGCTACCACGTGATGGGACGCATGGACGAGGCCGTCAAGGCCTTCGAGCACATCGGGCCGAGCCTGAACCAGGATGCGGTGCTGCTGAGCGAATACGCCGACGCGCTGGCCACCCTGGCCCAGGGCAACATGGCGGGCAAGCCGTCGCAGCTGATCGCGCAGGCGCTGCAACTCGATCCCGATCAGCCGATGGCGGTCGAACTGGCGGCCACCGAGGCGATGCAAAAGCACGACACCGCGGCGGCGGTCGGCTATTTCGAGCACGCCTTGAAGCTGTTGCCGCCGGATTCCGAGGATGCGCGCTGGGTCAGCCAGCAGCTGACCACGCTGCGTGGCGGCCAGGCCCCGGCCGCGATGGCGGCTGCCGGCCCGCAGACGGGCGACGCGCCCGCCGCGCCAGCCGTGGATCCCGCGGCGGCGAACGCCAGCGCGATCACCGGCCATGTCTCGCTGGCGCCCGAACTGGCGGCCAAGCTGAATCCGGAAGACACCTTGTTCCTGATGGCGCGTCCCAGCCAAGGCTCGCGCATGCCGCTGGCGATCCAGCGCCTGAAGGCCGGCCAGCTGCCGCTGGACTTCCGGCTCGACGACAGCAACGCGATGAGCCCGCAGGCGACGCTGTCGGGCGCGACCGCGGTGGTGGTCGAGGCGCGCATCTCGCACAGCGGAACGGCGATGCCTGCACCGGGGGACTTGTACGTCGAGAGCGCGGTCATCAAACCGGGCACCCAGGGCCTGAGCCTGGTGATCAACCGGGTGCGCTGAGTTCCCTCGTCGAGCCGGCGCCGCTGGCGGCGCCGGTGTCATTCGGAGCGTGCTCGCGCCGCGGCGGGCTGCCGATGGGCCCGGCGTTGCTGCCAGAGCTGCCAGCCCAGGTAGGCCACGATCGTCAGGTTGGTGACCAGCACCAGCACGCTGACCCAGGACCTGTCGTGCAGCAGGTGGCGGACCTCGAAGGGCACATAGAGCGCACCCGACAAGGCCGCCAGCCATTCGCCCCAGGTCCGCTCGTGCCACAGACCCCAGGCCTCGGTCAGGCGGACCGCGACATAGCCCAGCACCACCAGCAGCAGCGTTTGCGTGCTGGTGTTGTGCAGCACATCGACATAGTCCAGCAGCATCGCCGGGTAGCGCGCCTGCGGGCGCAGGCCGATGCGGTCGATCAGGCTCACCGCCAGGTGATGCAGGTCGTGGTGCACCAGGTTCAACAGGCCCAGGCCGGCCGTCAGCGCCGTGAATCCTTTCAAGGCCTCGAAGCCGGCAATCGCGCGCAGCGCCCGCCGTTGTGCCGCCGCGTGGTGGGCAGGGGGAGCGGAAAGGTCGTCAGGCATGCAGGCGGCGGAATTCGGTGGTCGCCTCTTGCCGCCAGCGGCGGCGTGGGCAGGGAGGCCATTCTGACCCCAGATGATGGCGCTTGCGGCGGCCTCAAGGGGCCCGGCGACGCTGGCTTGGGCCCGGTGGCCACAGGGGGTTGGGCTTTGTGCTGCAATCCGCACCTGGACCGAGCTGGGGCATGCATCGCACCGACCTGGTGTTCAGCACCCCCTGCGTCACCATGAGCGCCGATCTCTCCACCGTCAAACGCTTCCTGCCCTGGGTCGTGGCGACGGCCTTGTTCATGGAGCAGCTCGATTCCACCATCGTCAACACCGCGGTGCCGGCGATGGCGGCCAGCCTGCAGGTCACGCCGCTGAGCCTGAAGGCCGTCGTCACCAGCTACATCCTGAGCCTGGCGGTGTGCATTCCGGTCAGCGGCTGGATGGCCGATCGATTCGGCACCCGGCGGGTCTTCGCCGCCGCGGTGGCGCTGTTCAGCGTCTCGTCGATGCTGTGCGGCCTGTCCATCAACGTGCCGATGCTGGTGGCGTCGCGGGTGCTGCAAGGCATCGGCGCGGCGATGATGATGCCGGTCGGGCGCCTGACCATCATCCGCACCTTTCCCAAATCGGAGTTCCTGGCGGCGATGAACTTCGTCATCATCCCGGCGCTGATCGGGCCGCTGCTGGGGCCCACGGTGGGCGGGTTGATCGTGCACTGGCTGTCGTGGCGGGTGATCTTCTTCGTCAACCTGCCGGTCGGGCTGCTGGCGCAATGGCTGATCCATCGCCACATGCCCGATTACCGCGGCGAACACGCGCGGCCGCTGGATGTCGTCGGTCTGGTGCTGTTCGGTGCCGGCGCGGCCTTGCTGTCCTGGCTGCTGGAGGTCTTCGGCGAGCACCACCTGGACCCGACCTCCGCCGCCATCCTGCTGCTGCTCGCGCTCAGTCTGCTGGCCGGCTATGCGGTGCACGCAGGCGGGACCGAGCATCCCTTGCTCAAGCTGGCGCTGCTGCGGGTGCGCACCTTCCGGGTGTCGGTGGCGGGGGGTTTCGTGACCCGATTGGGGGTCGGCGGCCTGCCGTTTCTGCTGCCGCTGCTGTACCAGCTGGGCCTGGGTCTGCCGGCCTGGGAGTCCGGGCTGCTGATGATGCCGGCCGCCGCGGCGGCGATGTTCATGAAGCTGATCTCGGTGCGCATCCTGCAGCGCTTCGGCTATCGCCGGGTGCTGACCATGAACACGGTGATGATTGGCGTGACGATCAGCGGCTTCGCCTGGGTCGGCCCGGCCACGCCGCTGGCGCTGATCGTGTTGCTCAGCCTGACGCAGGGATTCTTCAATTCCCTGCAGTTCTCCAGCATGAACTCGATGGCCTATGCGGACATCCCTCCGTCCGACAGCAGCATGGCCAGCACGATCGCCAGCTCGATGCAGCAGATGTCGATGAGCTTCGGCCTGGCGTGCGGCTCGTTGATCACCGCCGGGTACCTGGGCGACCTGCCGCAAAGCGACCACGCGGCGGTTCGCGCGGCCCTGCATCACGCCTTCCTGACCATGGGCGCGCTGACGGCGCTGTCCTCGCTGTCGTTCTGGCAACTGCACCCGCGCGACGGAGAGTCGGTCAGTCGGGCCGCCCAGCCGGCGGGCTGAGCGAGCACGGTCCGGTCCGGCCTTGCGCTCGGTTGCCGCTCAGCGCACCCGCACGCGGGTCAGTTCCTCGCCCTTCGGGTCGACCACGTGGACCGCACAGGCGATGCAGGGGTCGAAGCTGTGGACGGTGCGCAGGATCTCCAGCGGCTGCATCGGATCATGCAGCGCGTGCCGGTCCATCAAGGCCGCCTCGTACGGGCCGGGCTGGCCGACGCCATCGCGCGGGCCGGCGTTCCAGGTGCTGGGCACCACCGCCTGGTAGTTGTCGATCAGGCCGTTCTTGATCACCAGGTAGTGCGCCAGCGCGCCGCGCGGCGCCTCCATGAAGCCCACGCCCTTGGCCTCGGCCGGCCAGGTGGCGGGCTCCCACAGCGCGGCGTTGTGGACCGACGTGTCGCCCGCCTTGACGTTGGCGATCAACGCGTCGAGCCAGCCCATCATCTGGTCGGCGTAGACCTTGGACTCGATCGTCCGCGCCGCCGTTCGGCCCATCGTCGAGAAGATCGCGCCGAGCGGCAGGTCCAGCGTGCGCAGCACCTGATCGGCCAGCACCTTGGTCGGTTCGTGGCCCTTGGCATAAAGCATCGCCAGACGCGCCAGCGGGCCGACTTCCATCGGCTTGCCGCGCCAGCGCGGCGACTTGAGCCACGAATAGCCGCCGTCGACATCGAGTTGCTCGTACGGCGGCGGCGGCCCGGTGTAGTGCAGACGGGTCTCGCCCACGTAGGGGTGCAGGCCTTGCTGCTTGCCGCCGGCGTAGTCGTACCAGGAATGGCTGACGAACTCCTGCACCTGGGCCGGGTCGCGCAAGTCCACCGGTTCGATGTGCGACAGGTCGCGCCCCAGGATCACGCCCGACGGCAGCAGCCACGTCGCCGGGTCGCTGCCGCCGCCGGAAGGGAAGTCGCCCACCGTCATGAAATTGCCCACCCCTTCGCCGCGGGCGAACCAGTCCTTGTAGAAGCCGGCGATCGCCAGGGTGTCGGGCAGGTAGACCTGGTCGACGAAGGCCTGCATCGAGCGGATGATGTCGCGCACCTCCTCGAGCGTCACGATGTTGACCGTGGTCGCCGCGGCGCCGCTGCTGCCCGGGCCGGCGCTGATCGGACTGGGCGAGCCGCCGACCAGGAAGTTGGGATGCGGGTTCTTGCCGCCGAAGATGGCGTGCAGCTTGACCACCTCACGTTGCCAGGCCAGCGCGTCCAGGTAGTGCGCCACCGCCATCAGGTTGGCCTCGGGGGGCAGCTTGTAGCCGGGGTGGCCCCAGTAGCCGCCGGCGAAGATGCCCAGCTGGCCGCTGTCGACGAACTGCTTGACGCGCTTTTGCGTGTCGGCGAAATAGCCCGGGCTGGACTTGGCGTAGCCCGAGATCGACTGGGCCAGCGCCGACGTCGCCTTGGGGTCGGCCTTCAGCGCCGAGACCACGTCGACCCAGTCGAGCGCGTGCAGGTGATAGAAGTGCATCACGTGGTCATGCACGTGCTGGGCCGCGACCATCAGGTTGCGGATCAGCTGCGCGTTGGCGGGGATCTGCCAGTGCAGCGCGTCCTCGACCGCGCGCACCGAAGCGATGCCGTGCACCAGGGTGCAGACGCCGCAGATGCGCTGGGCGAAGGCCCAGGCCTCGCGCGGGTCGCGGCCTTTGAGGATCAGCTCGATGCCCCGCACCATCGTGCCCGAACTCCAGGCGCCGGTGATGCGGCCGTCGGCGGCGGTTTCGGCCTCGATGCGCAGATGGCCTTCGATGCGGGTGATCGGGTCGACGACAACTCTCTTGACCATGGTGTGTCCTCAGGCGAGCGGGCGGGCAGCGACCGGCGGCGGGTTGTCGATCAGTTGGTCGGCCACCAGCTCGAGCAGGCTCTCGGGCAGTTTGTTCCAGTGCGCATGCTGGGCGCCCTGTTCCAGCGTGATGCGGCACTGGCCGCAACTGGTCACGAAGCGCTTGGCACCGGTGGCGTCGACCTGGGCCCGCTTGATCTCGAAGACCTTGTAGCGCAACGGCGCGGCGCGCTGGTTGGACACCACGCCGCCACCGCCGCCGCAGCAGTAGCCCAGCATGCCGTGGTCCTGCAGCTCGATCAGATCGAGGCCCAGTGCGGCCACCACCCGCCGCGCCGCCGCCTCCAGGCCGCCGCGGCGCACGATCTGGCACGGGTCGTGGAAGGTCGCGCTGTCGCCGATCCGGTTCAGCCGGATGCGACCGGCCGAGATCATCTCGTCGAGAAATTCGGTCATGTGGAGGATGCGCACCGGCAGATCCCGGCCGTACCACCGGGCCGCCTCCCAGCGCGCCGCACCGTAGGCGTGGCCGCATTCGGGCAGCAGCACGGTCTTGGCGCCGATCTTCACGGCGGTGTCGACCAGGGCCCGGGTCAGCCGCTCCTGCAGTTCCAGGTCGCCGTTGTTGAAGCCGATGTTGGACGCGTCGAAGCCGCTGCTGTGCATGGTCCACGAGAGGCCGACGTGGTTCAGGATCTTGGCCGCCGCCGCCAGCGCCTTGGTGTGCTCGCCCAGCTCGGCCGGTGCGGCCGTGACCAGCATCTCGGCCTGCGGCAGGTCGCAGGGAATCGCCACGCCGTGTTCCTCGGCCGCCTCCTGCAGGATGTCGGCCAGGTCCTCGCCGGGCGTGGCCGTGCTGCCCCACTGCTGCGCCGCCCGGTCCATCAGCGCCAGCCGCTCAGGCACCAGGCCGGCCTTGAACATGCCGTGGCGCGCCTCCTTGACCAGTTCGGCGATGTCGATGCCCATCGGGCAGATCATCGTGCAGCGGCCGCACATCGTGCAGGCGTCGTAGATCAATTCCTGCCACTGCTGCAGCTCGTCGATGCCGAGCTTCTTCACCAGCCCCAGCGCGCGCACCAGCGGGGCGAACGGACCGGCTTCGCGCTGGTAGGCGCGGCGGAACGGTTCGAGCTTGTAGACCGGCGTGTACTTGGCCTCGCCGGTGGCCACGTGGAAGTGGCAGGCTTCGGCGCACATCCCGCAATGCACGCAGGCTTCCATGTGCAGTGCGGCGGTGACGCCGAACTCGCGCACGAAGCTGCGCATCGCTGCATCGACCCGCGCCGCGTCGCTCTGTGTGCCTTGCCGGTCGAACGCCGGCGCTGTGGCGGCGGTCATGGGTTCACCCCCCGATGGCTGAAGCGCATGCCGGTGGCGCCGCGCGAAAACGCGAACAGGAAGGCATGCATCAGCTTGCCGAACGGAAACCAGATCAGGAAGACGGCGATGCTGAGGATGTGCACGGCCAGCAGCGTTTCATAGCGTGCGCCCAGGTGGCTGGTGGCCAGCAGCCCGGTGGCCACCGGCAGCGCCGTCACGGCCCAGCTGAGATAGTCGCCGCCGTTCGAGATCAGCCGCAGCACCGGATGGGTCAGCCGCCGCGCCAGTGCCGCCAGCAACGCCGCCAGCGTCACCACGCCCACGGCGTACACGAGATTGCTGGGCAGCGCCGGCCAGCTCCAGCCGATGACATGGCGGATGAACAGAATGTGCGGCGCCAGTCCGAAGACCACGATGGCCAGGCCCAGATGGAAGAGGTAGCTGTTGACCGTGGCGAACATCGTCGTGGCCAGGAATTCCCGGCGCGGCCACATCCGTCGCACGATCGCGCGCAAGGCACCCCACCACGGCGCCGGCGCCCCTTCCCGGGGGGGCGACAGGTCGCGCAGGCGCGGCAGCAGCAGCACGCCGGCCAGTCGCCACAGCGTGCCCAGCACGAACACCGCGCCGGCGAAGGTCAGCGCCGGGCCGCGCGCGAAATCGAGCAGGTTCATGGCTTACTCCTTCGGAGGGGCAGCGGGCAGGTCGCGGCCCGCACGGCGCCCGCGCGCCAGCGCCGCCGCGCCGGCGCCCAGCGCGACCCCCGCCACCGCCGCGATGCTGATGACCTTGCGGGCATCGGTGGTGCCGGTAGACAGCGGGCGGTACAGGCCACCCCGGTCCCAGAACCGGGGTTCGGAGCAGCCGATGCAACCGTGGCCCGACTGGATCGGGAACGACACGCCGCCGTTCCACTTCAGCGACGCACAGGCGTTGTAGGTCACCGGGCCCTTGCAGCCCAGCTCGTACAGGCACCAGCCCTCGCGCGCGCCGTCGTCGTCGAAGCGCTTGGCGAACAGGCCGCGCTCGTAGAACGGGCGCCGATAACAGCGGTCGTGGATGGTTTCGCCGAAGAACGCGCGCGGCCGGTTCAGCGCGTCCAGCTCGGGCAGCTTGCCGAACGCCAGCAGGTGGGCCAGCGTGCCGGCCATCGCCTGCGGCATCGGCGGGCAGCCGGGGATGTTGATCAGCGGCTTGCCCGAGACCAGCGTGGAGATCGGCACCGCGCCGGTCGGGTTCGGGTCGGCGCCGGGCAGGCCTCCGAACGCCGCGCAGGTGCCCACGGCCACCACCGCGGCGGCGTGCTGCACCGTCTCGGACAACAGCGCCAGGTTGGTCTGGCCGGCGATCATCGAGTAGACGCCGCCGTCGGCCGTCGGGACCGAGCCGTCGACGACGACGATGTACTTGCCCTCGTTCTCGCGCATCGACCGGCGGCGCGCGTTCTCGGCCGCCTCGCCGGAGGCCGCCTGCAAGGTGTGGTGGTAGTCCAGCGAGATGAAGTCGAAGATCAGCTCCTCGAGGCTGGGGCTGAACGACCGGGTCAGCGATTCGGTGCAGCCGGTGCATTCCTGGAAGGACAGCCAGATGACGGCCTGGCGGCGGGCCTGCGCAAGCCCCTCGGCGATCGCGCCGGCGGCCGAGGGCGGCAAGGCCATCAGCGAACCGAGGTAGCTGGCGTACTTCAGAAACACCCGTCGCGACACGCCCTGCTCGCGCAGCAGGTCGCCCAGTGTCTTCACCTCAGCCATGGGCCGTCTCCTGGCGGCTTGCCGCCGCAACATCGTCCGCCAGGCGGCGGGCTGCCTCGCCGATGTCGAGCGGGTGGGCGAGCAGCAGCTCGGGCACCCGCGCCACCACGATCTGCTCCGCCACGGTGTGGTCCTGGCCGTCGGCGTGACGCAGCCACCAGACCCCGGCGTAAGCGGTCTCGCTGACCTCGCTCGGGCCGGCGAGGTCCAGCCGCACCTCGACCTCGCCCCGCCCCAGTTGCCGGCGCAAACGATCGCGTTCGGGCTCGCCCAGCGGCAGGCTTTGCAGGTCGATCGCCTCGCTGAACAGCGGATCGCGGGCCAGCAGCGCGAGCAGGCGCGCCACCTCGTTCAGCACGGCCCAGACCACGCCGGGGCCTGGCGCTGGCGGGATGGCCGGCGGGGTCAGCAGCGGGTCCATCGCGCAAGCACCTCGTCGACCGCGTGGCACAAGGGGCCGATCGCCGCGGCCACCGCCGGGGACGGCGCCAGCGCGAGCGCGGTGCTGGCCGGCTCGACCGCCACCAGCGCGCGGCGCGCCGGCAGGTGGCCGCACAGCGCGGCGGCCGCCATCAGGTCGAACAAGGCCACTTCGTGCGCACTGCGCTTGCGCCCGCCGAGCTGGGCGTCCATGGCCTCGCCCTCGAAGACGCGCACCGTGCCGGGCGCCGCACCGAACGTGGCCGCGTCGACCGCGATGAACGCGCGCGCACGCTCGATCTGCGGCAGCAGGCTCAGGCCGATCGTGCCGCCGTCCTGGAACCGGACGCCCGGCCGGGGCGCCAGCGCGTCCACCGCCAGCGGGCCGGCGGCGTCATCGCCCAGCAGGCGGTTGCCCAGACCCAGCACCAGGATGTCATCGAAATCCGGCATGCGTGCCTCGCCCAGCCCCGAGGGTCGGAGCCTGGGGCGACAGTAGGGACCTTGACAGGCTGCGTGGTTGACATTCGTCAAACAACCGGCAGCCCAACCGGGGCCTATGATGTCCTTAGGGGGGCTGCGGCCGTCGGCGCGTGGCGACCTCCGGAGGGAGGCGGCGCGATGTGCCTGGCGATTCCGATGCGCGTGCTGGCCGTGGACGGGCTGGCGGTGCGCTGCGAGGCGCGGGGCGTGGAGCGCCTCGCCAGTCTGTTCCTGCTGCAGCACGAGACCGTGGTGCCGGGCGACATGGTGATGATCCACCTCGGCAACGTGGTCCAGAAGGTGTCGGCCGAGGCGGCCCGGGAGGCCTGGGCGCTCTACGACCAGATGCTGGCGCTCGCGCCGGAGGGCGCGACCGATGCCGGCGTCGGCCGCGGGGCGACGTGATGCGATTCAGGCCGGCCGCAGCGGCTGGAAGACGGCGTCGCCGGGAAGGCCGGCGTCGCTGAACACGGCGCTCGCACCGATCTCGTTCAGGATTTGCAGCGTTTCGCGCTGGTTCGACACCAGGCGCCAGTTGGTCGGTTCAACCGGCGCCTCGGCGGCGGCGCCGGGCCGCACCAGCGACATCAGCGCCGCCTGCAGCACGTCGGGGTCGGGGTCATGGATCACCCAGCCGTCGTTGGCCATCGCGGCGTCCTGCAGCCCCAGCAGCGCGCACAGGCGTTGCTTGGCGCCGACGCTGGCCGCGTCGGCGTCGCGCGACTGGCGCACCCAGGCCTCGACCCGCTCGTCCACCAGTGTCCCGCCGCGCAGCAGCGGAGTTCGTCCCGGCGCCCAGGCTTCGGGTGGACAGGCCTTGTGGGCCGGCTCCAGCGCCAGCAGCGGGTGGACTTCGGCCGGGTAGATCCGGCACACCAGCGGGCGGGTCGCGTACTGGCCGCAGGCCCCGTCGGCGCGCAGATAAGGGCAGGCGCCTTCGAGCGACACCGCCAGCACCACCACCACCCGCACCGGCAGCGAGCCACTGTGGGCAGCGAAGGAGCGGCGCCGCTTGTGGGCCGCGGCCACGTCGTCGGCGGGCGGCTCGGCCGGCCAGGGCAGGGCTTCGCACAGCACCTGCACCGGGTGGCCGTCGGCCAGCCAGCGCAGCGCCTCGGCCAGGGTCAACGGAAGGCGCAGGCGCTGGCAGCAGCGGGCGCACTGGGTGCAATCGAAATCCAGGTTCACGGCGGCGATCATGCCTCACCCTTCGCCACCGGCCGCGGGTGGTCCGGGCGATGAACCTCCAAGGTCGTCGACAATGGGCGCTGGCGGGACCCGGTGGTGCCGCTCAAGGGTGATGCATGTCCGAGTCGCGTTCGCCGGCGCCGTGGCGTTGGCTGGTTCGTTTGTGGGGGTGGGTCGATGCCAGCCGCCGCCTGGTCTTCAATTTGCTGTTCCTGCTGATCGTGGTGCTGGCGGTGGCGGCGGCGCTGAAGTCGCACCCCGAGCCCTTGCAGCGCAAGACCACGCTGGTGCTCGATCTCTCCGGCCAGATCGCCGAGCAGCGCAAGGGCAGCCTGAAGGATTCGGTGCTGGAGCAGACCCAGGGCGATGGCCCGCGGCTGATGCTGCTGCGCGACGTGCTGGCGGTGCTGGACCATGCGGCCAAGGACCCGGACATCAGCCAGGCGGTGCTGGAGCTGGACAATTTCGAAGGGGCCGGCCTGCCCACCTTGCGCGAAGTGGCGGCGGCGATCGACCGCTTCAAGGCCACCGGCAAGCCGGTGGTGGCCTGGGCGTCGAGCTACGACCAGCGCCAGTATTTCCTGGCCGCCCACGCCACCCAGGTGCTGATGCACCCGATGGGCATGGTGTATTTCCGCGGCTACGGCCAGTTGCGCAACTACTACCGCGATGCGCTGGACAAGCTGGGCATCACCGCGCACCTGATCCGGGTCGGCATCTACAAGAGCTTCGCCGAGCCCTACATCGCCAACAGCCCGTCCGACGCGGCGAGCGAAGCCCAGGCCTACCTCAACAATGGCCTGTGGGCCACCTATCTGTCGGGGGTCGAGTCGGCCCGCAAGCTGCCGGCAGGGGCGGTGACGGCCTACATCGACCATGCCGACACCTTGCTCGCACAGGCCGGCGGCAACGCGGCGCAGGCCGCACTGACGGCCCACCTCGTCGATGGCCTGAAGAGCGCTGACGAACTGGATGCGGTGCTGCTCGAGCATGGCGCCAAGTCCGACCAGGGCCACGGCTACCGCCGGATCTCGTTCGACGACTACCTCGGCCGCCTGCCGGCACCGGACGGCGCCGGCGCCGACGAGGTGGGAGTGATCGTCGCCGAGGGCGAGATCGTCGACGGCTCGGCACCGTCCGGCACCGTGGGCGGCTTGTCGACCGCGGCACTCATCCGTCAGGCGCGCGAGGACGATCACATCAAGGCGCTGGTGTTGCGCGTCAATTCGCCCGGCGGCAGTGCCTTCGGTGCCGAGCTGATCCGCCGCGAGCTGGAGCTGACCCGCAAGGCCGGCAAGCCGGTCGTGGTGTCGATGGGCGACGTCGCGGCCTCGGGCGGGTACTGGATCGCGACGGCGTCCGATCAGGTGCTCGCCGACCCGGCCACCGTCACCGGCTCGATCGGCGTGTTCGCGCTGCTGCCCACCGGCGAGAAGGCGCTGGACAAGCTGGGCGTGCACGCCGAGGGCAGCGCCACCACCTGGCTGGGCAATGCCGGCGACCCGCGCCGCGCGCTGGACCCGCGCTACGAGGCGATGATGCAGTCGCTGATCAACCACACCTATGCCGACTTCACCGGCCGCGTCGCGCAGGCCCGCAAAACCACGGCCGATCGCATCGATGCGGTGGGCCAGGGCCGCGTCTGGACCGGCGCGCAGGCCAAGGACCGCGGCCTGGTGGACACGCTGGGCAGCTACGGCGACGCGCTGAAGGCGGCCGCCAAGCTGGCCAAGCTGCCGGCCGGCTACCGGGTCACCTATGTGGAGGCCGAGCCGGGGCGCGTCGAGCGCCTGCTGGAGTCGCTGCAGACCGAAGCGGCCGACCTGCTGGCCCGGCAGTTCGACCTGAAGGTGATGCCGGCGGCGGTGCCGGTGCGCGTCGGCCTGCAGGTCCAGCACGACCTGGGCTGGCTGGCCGAGATGGGGGGGCAGCGTCGGCCCTTCATGGCGCTGACGCATTGCCTCTGCACGGCGCCGTGACCCGCTGAGCGCGGCGCCGTTCGGCGCCGCGCTCAGCGCACCGTGCCTTCCATGCCGGGCTCGATCGGCGGCTTGGCGGCGACGCGGGCGGCCATGTCGGCGCGCAGCCGCTTGAGTTTTTCGCGCGGATCTTCCTGGCCGTCGGCTTCGTGCAGCTTCATCTCGCCGATGAAGCGGCTGGGCACGCCGGCCACGGTCTCGCGGCCCTTCTTGCGCCGGCGCAGCGTGCTGACGACCAGCGAGCTGCGGGCGCGGGTGATGCCCACGTACATCAGCCGGCGCTCTTCTTCGAGGCGCTCCGGCGTCATGTCCTCGCCTTCGGACTTGAACGGCAGGATGCCTTCGTTGACGCCGGCCAGCACCACGTGCGGCCACTCCAGGCCCTTGGAGGCATGCAGCGTCGTCAGCGTCACCATGTCCTGCTCGTCGCCACGCTCGGCCAGGCTGAGGATCACGCTGATCGTCTGGGCCACGTCGAGCAGGCTCTTGCGCTCGCTTTCGGTGCCGTCGCCATCCTGCGCGATCTCGCCGCCGCAGCGCCTGGCGACCCAGTCGACGAAGTCCAGCACGTTGGTCCAGCGCGAGGCGGCGAGCTTGTCGCTGTCCTCGCTGTCGAACAGATGCTTCTCGTACTCGATGTCCTTGAGCCAGCCCAGCAGCAGTTCGCGCGCGTCCTGCGCGCCGACGCAATGGCGGGCGCGGTATTCGAGATCGTTGACGTAGCGGCCGAACTCGTGCAGCGAGCCGATCGCCTTGGCCGGCAACGCGGTGCCCAGGCTGTCGGCAAACAAGGCCTCGAACAGGCTGACTTTCCACTTCGACGAAAACTCGCCCAGCGCACCCAGCGTGGTGTGGCCGATGCCGCGCTTGGGGGTAGTGACGGCGCGCAGGAAGGCGGGGTCGTCGTCCTGGTTGACCCACAGCCGCAGCCAGGCGCACAGGTCCTTGATCTCGGTGCGGTCGAAGAAGCTCTGCCCGCCCGAGACCTTGTACGGGATCTGCGCCGCGCGCAGCTTCTGCTCGAAGGGCCGGGCCTGGAAGTTGGTGCGGTAGAGGATCGCGAAGTCGGCCGGCTTGAGCCGCGCGTCCTGGGCCATCAGCGCCTGGATGCGCGCGACGGCGCGCTCGGCCTCGTGCTCCTCGCCGTCGCATTCGACGACGCGCACCGGCTCGCCTGCCCCCAGTTCGCTCCACAGCTTCTTCGGGTAGATCTTGGGGTTGCCCGAGATCACCTGGTTGGCCGCGCGCAGGATGGCGCTGGTGGAGCGGTAGTTCTGCTCCAGCGGAATGACCTTCAGGTTCGGGAATTCCTCGGGCAGGCGCTTGAGGTTCTCGATCGTCGCGCCGCGCCAGCCGTAGATGCTCTGGTCGTCGTCGCCCACCGCGGTGAAATGGCCGCGGCGGGTCTCGTCGGGGTGGTCCACCAGCGCCTTGAGCAACTCGTACTGCACGGCGTTGGTGTCCTGGTACTCGTCGACCAGGATGTGGCCGAACTGCGCCTGCCACTTCGCGCGCGCCTCGTCGTCGCTGCGCAGCAGCTTCAGCGGCAGGCTGATCAGGTCGTCGAAATCGACCGCCTGGTAGGCCACCAGGCGCTCTTCGTAGAGCTTCATGACCTTGGCCGCGACGCGTTCGTCGTCGTCGGCCGCGGCAGCCAGCGCCAGCGCGCTGTTGAGCCCCTGGTTCTTCCACAGGCTGATCGTCCACTGCCACTGGCGGGCGAGCTTGTTGTCGGTGCAGGCGCCGGCGTCGCGGATCACGCCCAGCACGTCGTCGCTGTCGAGGATCGAGAACTTCGGCTTCAGGCCCAGGCGCTGTCCGTCCTCGCGCAGCATGCGCACGCCCAGCGAATGGAAGGTGCTGATGCCCAGGTCCTTGGCCGCCTTGGCCCCGATCAGGCTCTTGGCGCGCTCGCGCATCTCCAGCGCCGCCTTGTTGGTGAAGGTGATCGCGGCGATGCGCTTGGGCGCCAAGCCGGCCTGCAGCAGCCGCGCGATCTTGTGCGTGATGACCCGTGTTTTCCCTGAGCCGGCGCCGGCGAGCACCAGGCACGGCCCGCCCAGGTAATGCACCGCCTCCATCTGGGCGGCGTTGAGCGTGGCGGGGGGCGCGGCGGGCTGGGACATCGGCAGTTTCACAGGGCAGGGCGGCGGATCATAGCGAAGCCGACCGGCGCCGGACCGAGCCGGCCCGGGGGCCCGACGCGGCCCACCCTGGCCAGCGTCACCGTTGCGTCATCGCGGCGGACCTAGGGTTGCTCCGGGGGGCGTGGGTCAGTTAGCGGTCAGGCAGCCCTCCCACACTGCGCTGCGCATTGGCTCGCCGGCGCTTCGCCGTTCGTAGGTCATTCAGCATTGAACAGGAGTGAGACATGACAGACCCCATGGTGGCCCGAATCCAGGCCAACCCCAAGTACCAGCAGCTCAAGCGCACGCGCACGAGCTACGGCTGGATGCTGACCATCATCATGATGGTGGTCTATTACGGCTACATCGGCTACATCGCCTTCGACAAGGCCTTTCTGGCGCAGCCGATCGGCGCCGGCGTGACCACGGTGGGCATTCCGATCGGCTTCGGCGTGATCGTCTTCACCATCCTGATCACCGGCCTGTACGTGCGCCGTGCGAACAACGAATTCGACGCGCTGAGCGAACAAATCCTGAAGGAGGCGACCAAGTGAGCCGCAGTTCCAAAGTCCTGATCGCCCTGGCTGCGCTGCTGGTCGGCGGCGCCGCGCTGGCGGCCGGTCCCGACCTGGGCGAAACCCAGAAGCAGGCCACCAACTGGACCGCGATCTCGATGTTCGCGCTGTTCGTGGTTGGCACCTTGTTCATCACCAAGTGGGCGGCCGCCAAGACCCGCTCGGCGTCCGACTTCTACACCGCCGGCGGCGGCATCACCGGCTTCCAGAACGGCCTGGCGATCGCCGGCGACTACATGTCGGCGGCGTCCTTCCTCGGTATTTCGGCGGCGGTGATGGCCAACGGCTACGACGGCCTGATCTATTCGATCGGCTTCCTGGTCGGCTGGCCCGTCATCACCTTCCTGATGGCCGAGAAGCTGCGCAACCTGGGCAAGTTCACCTTTGCCGACGTGGCCGCCTACCGCTTCCAGCAGGCCCCGATCCGCGCCTTCGCGGCTTCGGGCACGCTGGTCGTGGTCGCGTTCTACCTGATCGCGCAGATGGTGGGCGCCGGCCAGCTGATCAAGCTGCTGTTCGGGCTGGACTATCTTTACGCCGTGATCATTGTCGGCGCGCTGATGATGGTCTACGTGCTGTTCGGTGGCATGACGGCCACCACCTGGGTGCAGATCATCAAGGCCGGCCTGCTGCTGGCGGGTGCCACCTTCATGGCCTTCATGGTGATGTCGCAGTTCGGATTCAGCCCCGAGGCGCTGTTCGCCAAGGCGGTGGAAATCAAGACCGCTTCTGCGCTGGCCGCGGCCAAGACGCCCGAAGCCATCGCCGGCGCGGCCAAGAAGGGCCTGTCCATCATGGGCCCGGGCAACTTCGTGAAGGACCCGATCTCGGCGATCTCGTTCGGCATGGCGCTGATGTTCGGCACCGCCGGCCTGCCCCACATCCTGATGCGCTTCTTCACGGTGCCCAACGCCAAGGAAGCTCGCAAGTCGGTGTTCTGGGCCACCACCTGGATCGGCTACTTCTACGTGCTGACCTTCATCATCGGCTTCGGCGCGATCGTGCTGGTCAGCGCCAACCCGCAGTTCAAGGATGCCGCGGGCAAGCTGCTGGGCGGTGACAACATGGCGGCCATCCACCTGGCCAACGCGGTCGGCGGCAACGTCTTCCTGGGCTTCATCTCGGCGGTGGCCTTCGCGACCATCCTCGCGGTGGTCTCGGGCCTGACGCTGTCGGGCGCCTCGGCGGTCTCGCACGACCTCTACGCCACGGTGTTCAAGAAGGGCAAGGCCGACAGCGCGTCCGAGCTGAAGATGTCGCGCATCACCACCGTGTTCCTGGGCATCATCGCCGTGGTGCTGGGCATCGCGTTCGAGAAGCAGAACATCGCGTTCATGGTCTCGCTGGCCTTCGCGATCGCCGCCTCGGCCAACTTCCCGGTGCTGTTCATGAGCGTGCTGTGGAAGGATTGCACCACCAAGGGCGCCGTGATCGGCGGCTTCCTCGGCCTGATCTCGTCGGTCGGCCTGACGGTGGTCTCGCCGTCGGTGTGGGAAGCGGTGCTGCACAACCCCAAGGGCTCGGCGCTGTTCCCCTACACCTCGCCGGCGCTGTTCTCGATGACCATCGCCTTCGTCGGCATCTGGCTGTTCAGCGTGCTCGACAAGAGCCCGCAGGCCGCCAAGGAGCGCGAGGCCTTTGCAGCGCAGCAGGTGCGCTCGGAAACCGGCCTCGGTGCCAGCGTTTCTTCGGGTCACTGAGCGACCTGTCACGCGGGCGCCCCACCGGGCGCCCGCGTCACCCACCCGGGCCCGTGCCCGGGTTTTTTTTGCCCGTCGGCCCCCTAGGCTCGGCAAAAGAGGGGCGTCTTTATGCATCCCTGATGCCTGGCGGCCCAAAATCTGGCCGAGAATTCCGCCGTGCGCCGGGCACCTCCGGTGCGACGAGCCGAAGATCCCCAACACCTGCTTCTGTCTGAATGGAGTTGAGATGTCACTGTCTGCGCAATACCACTCGCTACCCCTGACCGGCGTCAGTGCCGCCCCGGCGCTGGCGCCCATCACGGCGCCGGCGGCGCTGGCCGATCCGGCCCTGGTCCAGATGACCGATTTTCGCCAAGGCCCCTGCGTGGTGGTCGACCACATGGACGGCCTGGACGCCACGCTCAACGTGATGCTGCGCTCGCAGGTCCACATGGCCCTGGTCAGCGGCGTCGACGGCGAGGTGCTCGGCATGGTCAGCCGCGACGACCTGCAAGGCGAGAAGCCGGTGCAGCGCGCGCTGGCCGACCACATCAAGCACGACGACCTGGTGGTGCAGCACGTCATGACCCCGGCCTCGGCATGGCAGGTGGCGAACGTGGCCGAACTGAACCACGCCCGCCTGGGCGACGTGGTGGCCACGCTGCGCGAGCACAGCCTGCGCTACCTGCTGGTGATCGAGCCGCACGCCGAACGCCCGGTGCTGCGCGGTGTGTTCTCGGCCCGCCACATCGAGGCCGCGCTCGGCATGCCGATCGGCGCCGACCTGCACTCGAACAACTTCGCCGAGCTGGAGTCTTCGCTGGGACGCTGACCGGCGGACATCGCCGCGAGCCTGCGCGGCGATGCCCACGGGCCGCACGGTTGCCGCGCAGCCGTGCGGCCTCAGTCTGCGCGCTCCGGTGTCAGAAGTTGTGCTTCATGCCCAGGGCGATGCTGTTGCCGGTACCGGTGCCGGTCAGCTTGTCGTGGAGGGCGAGCAGGTACACCGTGGTGCGCTTGGACAAGGCCATGTCGTAGCCCAGCAGCGTGTGTTCACGCTTGCCGGTGAGCGCGCCGCCGGTACGGGACTGGCCGTAGCCGGCGATCACCGATCCCGGGCCAGCCGGAATGCGTGCCGCCAGGTTGCCCAGGTCGTTGTGGCTGTTGGCGGTTGGCTTGCCGGTCGCGCCTTCCTCGACCCGGCCCAACAGCGCGTAGACCTTGGCGACGCCGAAGTCGTAGGTGGCGCCGAGCTGGTAGGCGGTTTGCTTGCCGCTGGCGAACGGCGAGCCGACCTGCTGGGCCACGGCCGTCAGGGCCAGCGGACCGCCAAAATACATCACACTTGCACCGGTGTTGCTTCCGTTGGGCGAGACCGCGAACGCGTGCTGAAGATTGACGGTGGCGCCGCCGAAGTTCGGCGAGGTGTAGGCGACCGAGTTGCTCCATCCAGTGTCCCCGGCGACCTTGCCGGTGGCGCCGAAGAAAGTGCGCACCATGGGCGAGAAATCGAACGAGTCGCCCAGCGGGTTGAACACGAAGGTCGACACCGCCAGCGGCGTGGTCATGCGGCCCATGCGCACCTGACCGGCGTTGCCCTTCAGTCCGGCCCAGACGCTGCGCGACCAGAACGGGTCGTTCGGGATAGTGCGGCCTGCGGCACCGGTGTTGGCCTGGAAGAAGGACTCCATCGCGAACAGCGCCGACAGCCCCCCGCCCAAGTCCTCGCTGCCCTTGAAGCCCAGATAGCTGCCTGACATCGCACCCGACTCGACCCGCTTATCGCGCGCGGCGCCGGGCGCCTGGAACGAGCCGGCGCTGACGTCGACCTGGCCATACACCTGCACCGTGCTCTGCGCAGCGGCCAGTCCGCTGGTCAGCGCCAGCACCGTGGTGGCAAGCACCTGGGCTTGGATTCGGAAATGCTTCATGTCTCTCTTGTCCTTTGGATAGGGGCGCGGGATGGCGGCGGGGCCTTGCGGCCACGCAGGGAAGGGCACGACGAGGCGTCCATCCCCGCCCGTCTCGTCGCGTTTCGTTGGCCGGCCCGAGGGGCCGCTTGGGGGGGGGCGCTTCCGCGTCAGGCGGCCTGGTGCGCCACCAGCGTCTTGGCCTGCTCCATCGCGCGTTGTTCCAGCAGGCGGCGCACGCGGGCCATGCCCACGTCGTGCTCGTACAGGAACTCCTGCTTGCGCGCATCGGCCGGCAGCGTCTCCAGCACGACGCGGTCCTGCTCCAGCACGGCCCAGTGCAGGCCCTCGAGGCGGTTGCGATAGAAGAAGCGCCAGACGTCGCGCTGCCAGCCGTCGACCTTGCGGCAGCGCCAGAAATAGACCTGGCAGTTGTGCTCGTCCACCGGCGTCGCGAAGCCGATGATGAAGAACGAGCCACCCGGTCCGAAGCGCTTGCGGTACGGGATCGACAGGCGCAGCCACAGGCCGCCGGTGTCGGCCAGCTCGACCCAGTCGAAGTTCACGCCCTGCTGCGTGGTCTTCTCGAAGATCAGGCCGGTCTCCGTCTTGCGGGCGCGCATGTCGGCTTGCTTGTCGCCATCGGCCATCGAGTGCGAGTCCGCGTGCAGGTAGGTGCCGTGCATCGGATCCATCACGTTGTCCACCGCGTAGCGGTAGTTGACCTTCCAGTTCGAGACGCACAGGAAGCGCGACCAGTCGTCGCCTTCCAGTTCCGGGGGCAGCGACAGTTCGGCGGGCTCGGCCTTCGGGTCGAGGCCGAACCACAGGAAGATCGCACCGGCGCGCTCCTGCACCCGGTACGAGCGGATGCACTTCTTGCCTTCGAGCGTGCAGTTCTTGACCGCCGGCACCGAGCGCACCACGCCGTCCTGGTCGAGCTCGATGCCGTGGTACCAGCAGGCCAGGCGTTCGCCCAGGTTCCATCCCAGCGACAGTCGGGCGCCGCGGTGCGGGCAGCGGTCCTCGATCGCGTGCACCTGGCCTTCGGCGTCGCGCCACAGCGCGATGCGCTCGCCCAGGCGGGTCACGCCCACCGGCGTGTTGCCCACCTGCCAGCTGGGGGCCACCGGGTGCCAGAGATTGCGCAGACCGGTGTCGAGGATGCGGGCGGCCTCGCGTTCGACGGCCGGGTCCTTGTTCGTGGTGTCCATCATCGTGTCCTTGTGAAGATCAGGCGCCCAGGCGGGCCATTTCGGCTTCGAACAGCGCGGGCGTCCAGTCCTGGCCGTCGGGCATGCGCACGCCCAGGCGGTTGAGCGCCTGGACCACGTCGGTCAACTCGGTGGCGCCGGCCTCGAAGACCTTTTCCAGCGCATCGCCCAGCGCGTTCTCGTAGGCCGAGGGCGGCGCGGCACGGTGCTGCCAGATCAAATTGGGCGCCTGCCCCGGGGTCTCGACCGAGCCCTTGCCGGCCACGTTGTTCGGGTTCGGCTTCTCCCAAGGCGTCATGTGCGGGTTGAAGTCGACGTCCAGGGTGTTGTCGTCGCGGATCGCGTAGTTCATGTCATGTCTCCGTGGAGGGGATGGGATGGCGGGCGGCTCACGCAGCGACGCTCACCTGGACCCGGCCGTCCACCACACGGACCGGGAATGTCTTGAGATGGCGGCAGGGTTCGCCGCGCAGATGTTGGCCGTCGAGCACGCTGAACACGGCGTTGTGCAGTGGGCATTCGATTTCGGCGCCGTCCTGGAAGCCCTGGGTCAGCAGCGCGTAGGCGTGCGGGCAGACGTCTTCCACCGCGTGCAGCTCGCCGTCCACTTCGAACACGCCCACCTTCAGCTCGCCCACGCTGGCGGCCAGCGGGTTGTCGCCGTCCACCTGCTGGCGGGCGCCGACGTCGGTCCATTCACTCATTGCGTTCACTCCTGTCTCGCTCGTGGGTTCAGGCCGCTGCACTCAGCGGCAACTTGCTCAATTCGATGCCGGCATCGGCCAGCTGATCGAGGGGCGGGAAGCGGTCTTCGCGCATCCACTTGCGCACCAGCTTGAGCTCGCGGCCGGCATTCACCGCCGCCAGCGCCCGGATGCGCGCACCCTCGCAGAAGAAGAACAGGCGCTGGCCCTTGGCCGACACCTGGCGCTCGATGACGCGCTGGCTCCCCAGCGGCTGGCCCAGCACCTGCAGGTTGTCGTCGTACTGGTCGGACCAGAACCAGGTCGGGCCTTCGGCGTTGGGGTCGTGGGCCAGGCCCAGTGCCGCCTTGGCCGCCGCCACGCCGTGACGCTGCGCGTTCTCCCAGGATTCGATGCGGACGCGCTGGCCATCGGCGCGCAAGGCGTTGGCCACGTCGCCCACCGCGAAGATGGCCGGGTCGCCGGTGCGGCCCGATGCGTCGGTCAGCACGCCGTTGTCGGTGGCCAGACCGGCCTCGGCGGCCAACGCGTCGTTGGCCACCAGGCCGATGCCCACCACCAGCAGGTCGCCGCTCAGGCGCTGGCCGTCGGCGAGCTGCAGCTCGACCCCCTGCTCGCCAGGCGTCACCGCCTGCACCGCCACACCCAGGCGCAGCGCCACGCCGTGGCGGGTGTGCAGGTCGGCGAGGTGCTGCGACACGCAGGGCGGCACGGTGCGCACGCACAGGCGCGGCGCCGCTTCGAGCACGGTCACCTCCCGGCCCATGCGGCGCGCCGAGGCCGCCACCTCCAGGCCGATCCAGCCGCCGCCCAGCACCAGCACGCGCCCGGCGCCGGCCAGCGCGGCCTTCAGCGCCTGGGCGTCGGCCCAGGTGCGCAGCGCCAGCACGCGCGGGTGCGGCGCCAGCCCCGGCAGCATGCGGGCGCGCCCGCCGTTGGCCAGGAACAGCGCGTCGTAGGCGATGGTCTGGCCGTCGGCCGTGCGCAGCGCCCTGGCCGTGCGGTCGATCGCCGTGACCGAGGTGCTGGGCCGGAAGTCGACCGCCAGCGCGGCGAAGGCTTCGTCGGGGATCAGCATCAGCTGCGCCAGGTCCGCCTCGCCCTTGAGCACCGCCTTGGACAGAGGTGGCCGGTCGTAGGGACGCTGGGGCTCGTCGCCCAGCCAGACGATCCGGCCGGTGTAACCGTCGGCACGCAGCGTCAGCACCACCCAGCGGGCGGCCTGGCCAGCGCCGACGACAACGAAGCAACGGGAGTCACTCATGTCAGTTTCAATCGCGCTTGTCGGTCAGGAACTTGCCGTCGGCCTTGCGGCCGATCTGGCGCCGGGTGTGGCCGTCGATGCCTCCTTCGATGGCCCATTCGGCGAACACCGTCGGGCCGGGTTCGAAGTCGCGCACCTGCCAGGCTTCGGTCAGCTCGTCTTCGTCGGCGTAGTACTCGCACAGCGCGCCGGCCGGGCTGCGGAAGTACCAGAAGTAGGCCGACGAGATCGGGTGGCGGCCCGGGCCGAGCTGGGTTTCCCAGCCGCAGCGGCTGACCTGCAGGCCGCCGCCGAACACCTCGTGGATGTCGCGCACCGTGAAGGCCACGTGGTTCAGACCGCGCCTGCCGTCGGGAGTGGCCAGCAGGAACAAATCATGGTGGCCGCCGCGCGGGGCGCAGCGCAGGAAGGTGCCACGCTCGGGGTAGCGGTCCGACGCCACGAAGCCGATCGACTCGTAGAACGCCTGGGTGGCCTTCAGGTTGGCGACGAAGAACACCACGTGGCCGACCTCGATCGGTGTGGCGCGCTCGTACACCGCGCCGGGTCGGTCGACGCGCGGCCGCCGGTCCCAGGTGTTGGACGGCGCCCCCTGGACGTCCACCGCGTGCTTGACGCTGACCTGGAAGCGCACCGCCAGGCCGTTCGGGTCGGTGCAGCCGATGCGCGCACCCTGATCCACGAAGCCGGGTTGGCCGGACAGCTTCGCACGCAGCGCCGTCAGGGTGGCGCCATCCTCCACGCCCCAGACGACCTCGCGCATCGTCGGGTCGGGCTCCAGGCCGGCCGGCAGGCCCGGTGTGTCGGATTGCGCGACGTTGACCCGGCAGCCGTTGAGCGACTCGAAGACCAGGCGCTGCGGGTCCTCGTCGACCAGGCGCAGTCCCCAGTCGCTGAAGAACCGGCGGCAGGCGGCCAGGTCGGCGCTGCCGTAGGTGATCTCGTCGATGCCTTGAATGCTCATGCTGATGCTCCGGGAAACGAACGGCCGCGCGCCGGCCTCAGGCCGCCTTGGCCTTCTTGCGATCGATCTTGGACAGCGGGTGATCCGCCGGATAGGTCGGGGTCTCGGGTTGGGTGCTGCCGACGATGACGCACATCAGCGCCTCTTCATCGCCGATGTTCTGCACGCCGCGGTACACCCCCACCGGCCACGAGATCAGGTCGC
Organism: Ideonella sp. sgz306126; assembly: GCF_056032705.1. Classification (NCBI taxonomy): domain Bacteria; kingdom Pseudomonadati; phylum Pseudomonadota; class Betaproteobacteria; order Burkholderiales; family Sphaerotilaceae; genus Ideonella; species Ideonella sp. sgz306126. Next base: position 735,035 of record NZ_JBVYWP010000001.1, on the reverse strand, counting down.
GGTGGCCGGCCTCCATGGACCAGGTCTCGCCGTTGAGTTCGGCGATCAGGCGCACCTTGCCGCGCAGCACGAAGAACACCTCCTCGGCATCCTCGTGCAGATGCAGCGGTCCTTCGGCGCCCACCGGCAGGATCATGGTCGAGAAGGTGAAGTGCTCGGCCGGCACGGTATTGGCATCGCTGGCGACGCCGGTGGCGCCGGTGCCCACGTAGCGCATCTGGGCGCGGCGGTACTTGGGGTCGAAGTCGGCCTGGAACTTCAGCGCGTTCCAGTCGTAGCTGCGCGTGGCGCGGGTGGCGACACGGGTCTTGAGCCACTGCGCGAGGTTCATGCCCTCGGGCGGGTGGTATTTCGGCGTCGTGGTGGCGGTGGCGGTGCTCATGAATTGCTCCTTGCGATGAAGTCATTGCGCCCAGGGCAGCGGCGCGTCGTTGAGGCCCCAGTACAGGCTCTTCTGTTCCATGTATTCGAGGATCCCGAGGCGGCCCTTCTCGCGGCCCACGCCGCTGTCCTTCCAGCCGCCGAAGGGCGTCGAGATCGAGAACTGCTTGTAGGTGTTGATCCAGACCGTGCCGGCCTGCACGCGCCGCGCGATGCGCCAGGCGCGGCGGTAGTCGCGCGTCCAGATGCCGGCGGCCAGCGCGTAGACGCTGTCGTTGGCCTGGGCGACCAGGTCGTCCTCGTCGTCGAAGGGCAGCGCCACCAGCACCGGGCCGAAGATCTCCTCCTGGCAGATCGCCTGCGGGTTGCGCAGGCCGTCGATGATGGTCGGGAGGTAGTAGCTGCCCGCCTCGCGGCCCTCGCCGACCGGGCGCTGGCCGCCGGTCAGCAGCCGGCCGCCGTCGGCCAGTCCGCGCGCCACGTAGCTCTCGACCGATGCGCGGTGCGCCTCGCTGACCAGCGGGCCCATCTGGGTGCGTTCGCTGGCCGGGTCGCCGACGCGCAGCGCGCGTGCGCCGGCCACCAGGCGGTCCAGGAACTCGGCATAGAGGCGGCGCTGCACGAACAACCGCGAGCCGGCGATGCACGATTCGCCCGAGCTGCTGAAGATGCCGTAGAGCACGCCGGCCACCGCGTGGTCCAGGTCGGCGTCGTCCAGCACCATGGTGGGCGACTTGCCGCCCAGCTCCAGCGACACCGGCATCATCTTGTCGGCCGCCACGTGGGCGATGCGCCGGCCGGTGACGGTGCCGCCCGTGAACGACACGCGGCGCACCAGCGGGTGCTTGACCAGCAGGTCGCCGATCACCGAGCCCTTGCCCGGCAGCACGCTGACGATGCCACGCGGCACGCCGGCCTGCTCGCAGATGCGCGCCAGCTCCAGCGCCATCAGCGGCGTGATCTCGGCCGGCTTGACCACCACCGCGTTGCCCGCGGCCAGCGCCGGCGCCATCTTCTGCGCCTCGCTGGCGATCGGCGAGTTCCACGGCGTGATCGCCGCGACCACGCCCATCGGCTCGTGGGTGCTCATCGTCAGGCTGGCGCCGCGCTGCGGCGTGATCGGGTCTTCCAGCGTCTCGCAGGCCGCGGCGAAGAACTGGAAGGTGCCGGCCGCGCTGTCGACCAGTGCGCGCGTCTCGTTGATCGGCTTGCCGTTGTCGCGGCGCTGCCATTGCGCCAGCTCCTCGCGCCGGGCGCGGATGCCTTCGGCAACCCGGAACAGCACCGCGGCGCGCTCGTGCGGCGCCCGCGTGGCCCAGTCGCTGCGGCTGAAGGCCTCGTGCGAGCGCTGGATGGCCTCTTCGGTGTCGTCGGCGCTGGCCGCGCACAGCTCGGCAGTGACGCTGCCGTCGGCCGGGTAGAGGCTGGCGTAGGCATGGCCGCGGCCGAGCCGCCATTCGCCGCCGACGCAGATCGGCAGCGCGCGGCGCGGCAGCAGGGGTTGCAGGGGGTCGCTCATATCGAGATCGCGTCCGAGGCGTTGTGGATGGCCCGCACGATGCTGAACACCGTGAGAGCCGAGGTCTTGGGATTGGCGGCCAGCGGCTCGTTCTCCAGCACCAGGTCGAGCCGGCCGAAGGCGCCGCTGGCGACGATGCGGTGCACGTTGCGCGTGACGGCCGGGTCGGCGATCAGCGTCGCGCGGGTGGCGTCGAAACCCAGCCCGGCCATCGCCACCGTGGCGGCGACGTTGGCGTTCTTCGGGTACCGCCGCGCGGCTTCGCGGGCCGTGCCCTGGAACAGCGTGAACGGCTCGCTCAGATGGCCCAGGTCGCACAAGGCCTCGGCCGGCGTGCCGCGCCAGCCCTGCGGTGGCTTGCGGCCGATGTACTCGACGCTCTGCAGGCCACCGAAGCGTGCCGCGGCCAGCGCGTCGATGCCGCCGATCGCGCCCGACACCAGGTGCACCTGGGTGCCGCCCAGCGCGGCCGCGTCGTTCAGCTCGGCCAGGGCCTGGGCCTCGTGCAGCGCGCCGATCGAGACCACCACCGCCGGAATGCCGCGCCGCAGCGCCGGCAGCACATGGTCTTCGACGGCGGCGTGGCCGGCGCACTCGACCACCAGGTCGGGCGCGTCGCCACCGTCCAGGTCCAGCGCGCCGAGCAGCCGGGCCTGAGACGCCAGCCGAGCGCAGGTGGCCCGCGCCGCATCGAAGCTGGCGGCGGGTACGATGATCTGCGTCACCGTCAGCAACGGGTCGTCCTGCAGCAGCTCCAGCACCGCGGCACCGATGGCGCCGCAGCCGATCATCGCGATGCGGCGCATTCCGGGGTGGGCTTGGTGTGCCATGTCAGGCCCCCTTGGTTTTCACCGGCGGACCGGCAAAGGCCGACTTGAAGCCGCCGATGGCCAGCATGTCCACTTCCAGCAGCTTCGGGCCGGGCCGGCCGGCCAGTTCGGCCAGCGTCGCCGGCACGGCGGCCAGTGTGTCGACGCGGCGATGGGCGATGCCCAGCGCGCTGGCGATCTGCGCGAAATCGGGCGTGTGCAGATCGGCGTAGACGCGGCGGCCGCCGTACTGCGCGTCCTGGATGTTCTTGATCACGCCGTAGGCGCGGTCGTTCATCAGGACCACGGTGAAGTCGGCCTTCTCCTGTGCGGCGCAGGCCAGCTCGCCCAGATTCAGCACGAAGCCGCCGTCGCCGCTGAGCAGCAGGGTCTTCTTGCCGGTGTCGTGCTGGGCTGCACCGATGGCCGTTCCAATCGCCATCGCCAGCCCCAGGCCGATGCCGCCGCCCAGCGCATGCACGCCGTCGCGCGGGCCATTCAGGCGCAGCTCGCGATTGCCCCAGGTGCTGTTCGAGATGGTCACGTCGCGCACCCAGTTGAAGCGCTCGCCGGCGGCGGCCTGCACCGCGTCCACCAGGGCCGCGTAGGGGCCCAGGCCGTCGCGCAGGGCCGCCACCGCCCGGTCGTGAGCCTGGCGCAGGTCGGCGGCGAAGGCCGGATCGACCTTCATGCGGCCTTCGAGGCGGTCGGCCAGCGCGTGCAGCGCGAGTGCGGCGTCGGCGCAGACGAACTGGCGGCTTTCGTAGCAGCGGCCGTTGGCACTCGGATCGGCATCGATGCGGTACAGCGGCTGGGGCAGCTTGAGCTGGTATTTCAGCGTCTCGTTGCCACGCAGGCGCGAACCGACCACCAGCATCGCATCGCAGCTGCCGTAGAACGTCTCGACCGGCGGCTGCAGGTTGTAGGCACCCAGCGACAGCGGATGGCGCTCGGCCACGATGCCGCGCCCCTGGGTGGTGGTGACGACGCCGAAGCCCATCGCCGTCAGCCGGGCCACCGCCGCAGTGGCGCCGCGCGCGCCGCCGCCCAGCCACAGCATCGGGCGGCGGGCCTGGGCCAGCGCCTCGGCCAGGCGCTCGATCGCGCGGGCCTCGGGCTGCTGCACCGGCACGGCCAGCGGCTCCAGATCGTCGGGCAGGTCGATCAGCGCGGCCTGGATGTCGATCGGCACTTCGACGCTGACCGGGCCGCTCGGCGCGGTCAGCGCCACCTGCACCGCCTGCTGGAAGGTGGCCAGCGCGGTCTCGGCGCTGCGCACGCGCCAAGCGCCCTTGGACACCGACTGCAGCATGCTGAGCTGGTCGGGGGCCTCGTGGATGTAGGCCAGGTCGCGGTCGAGGTAAGGCGTCTCGATCTGCCCGGTGATGTGCAGCAGCGGCGTACCGGCGGTGAGCGCCTCCACCATGCCGCCGGCGGCATTGCCGGCCGCGGTGCCGGTGCTGGTGATGACCACGCCCAGCGTGCCGGTGGTGCGGGCGCAGGCGTCGGCCATGCTGGTGGCGCCGGCCTCGCCGCGCGCCGAAATGAAGCGCACCGCGCCGCGCTCGGCCACGGCATCGAGGATGGGCATGTTGTGGATGGAGATCACGCCGAAGGCGGCCTTGACGCCGCAGCGCTCGAGGAAGGCCGCGATGACGTATCCGACCGTGACTTTCATGGGGGTGGTTTTGGCTTGCATGCGTTCAGAGATGACGGGCCAGGCCGCCCGAGACATCGAGGTGGCTGCCGGTCGTGTACGACGACAGCGGCGTGGCGAGGTGAAAGATGGCCTGGGCGGCCTCGTCGGGCTTGCCCAGGCGGCCGAGCTGGATGCCCTTCTTGGCGGCCAGCGCGGCGGTGAACTGTTCCCAGGTCTGCGCCCGGTCTTCGCGGGCCTCGAAACGGCGCCGCCACTGGCCCGACTCGACCAGGCCGATCAGGATGCTGTTGACCCGCACACCCTTGGGTGCGAACTCGGTGGCCATCGAGCGCACCAGGTTCTGCGCGCCGGCGCGCGCCGCCGACGTGGCCACCATGTGCGGCTCGGGCTGCAGCGCCAGCAGCGAGTTGACGCAGACGATCGCGCCGCAGGGACTCTTCTCCAGCAGCGGCAGGAAGGCGCGCGTCGGGTAGATCAGCGAGAAGAACTTCAGATGCAGTTCGTCGGTCCACGCCGCATCGGGGGTCTTGGCGAAGGTCGAGACGCGGCCCTGGCCGGCGTTGTTCACCAGCATGTCGACGCCGCCGAAGCGCCGGGCCACGGAGGTGGCGAAGTCGCTCACCTGTGCCGGGTCCAGCACGTCGCAGGTCTGGGCCAGCAGGCGTGCGTCGGGCACGGTGGTCCGCAGCTGCTGCTCGGCGGCGTGCAGTCGTTCGGCGTCGCGGCCGCAGATCGCCACGGCGGCGCCGGCACGCAGGAACAGCTCGGCGCTGGCCAAGCCGATGCCTGAGCTGCCGCCGGTCACCACGGCCACACGAGAGGACAGGTCGATCGTCAGCATGGCGGACCTCAGGCGGAGCGCAGGGGCACGACCTGGGGGCTGCCCTGGCCGTCGTCGTGGAAGTTCAGCAGACGCGACAGCTCGGCCGAGGCGTCGCGGACCTGGTGCGCCAGCGGCTCGCGCTGCTCGGCCGGGATCTCGCCGCCCGGCACCGTCAGGCCGATGGCAGCCACGATGTGGCCGGTCTCGTCGCGCACCGGCGCGGCCACGGTGCAGATGTGCGGCTCGAAGTAGGCCTCGGCCAGCACCCAGCCGCGCTCGCGGATGCCTTGCACGACCTTGAACAAGGCCTCGGTATCGCGCGGTGTGTTGGGGCTGCGGCCTTCCAGCTGCGGCTCGGGATAGAGCTTGCGCAGATCGCCCAGCGAGCGGTCGCCCAGCAGCACGTGGCCCAGCACCGTGGCGTGCGCCGGCAATCGGGTGCCCACCGCCACCGACGTGGCGAACGGCGAGGCCGAGGCCGCGCGGTACAGGTAGACCACGTCGCGGCCGTCGCGCACCACCAGGCTGGCGGCGTAGCCGGTGGCGTCACGCAGCTTGTCCAGCAACGGACGGCCGAGCTCGACCATGCCCAGCGAACCCAGGTACTCGAAGCCCAGGCGCAGCACCGCCAGGCCCAGCCGGTAGGCGTGCCCGTCTGGCGTGCGCTCGACGAAGCCCATGCTCTCCAGCGTCACCAGCAGGCGGAACACCGTCGTGCGCGGCACGCCCAGGCGGCGCGCAAGCTCGGGGGCGCTCAGCGTCGGCTCGCGCCGGCTGAATTCGCCCAGGATGCGCAGGCCGCGCTCCAGGCCCGGCACGGAATAGCGCTCGGTATCGGTCTCAGACATGGACGTCCCTCGTGTTATTTCTGGTCACACAGCCGCGCAGCGCAGCGTTGAAAAGCACCGGATCCTCGACGTAGCAGGCGTGGGCCACGCCGGGCAGCGTGTGCCAGGTCGCGCCCAGTTCGCTGGCGAGAGCGGCGCACGCGTCGGGCGGCGTCACGCGGTCGAGCTCGCCGCACAGCACCGAGATCGGAACGCTCAAGCCCCGCGCGTGGGTCAGCAGATCGTCGTGCGCCAGCAGGTGCGCCGCCTGGGCGTAGCCGTCGCGGGTCACGCGGGCCATGCTCCAGCGCACGGCCTCGATCGTCGCCGCCGAGGCCTGTGGGCTGCACAGCGCTGCTGCACGATGCTCGGCCATGCCCTGCGGACCCAGGCGGTCGACGAGTTCGCAGCGCGCGCGCCACGTCTGTTCCTGTTGGGCTGCCGACGTGTGACCGTAGCCGCGAGCCGGGCTGGCCAGCACCAGGTGGCGCAGCCGATCTGGGTGGCGCTGCGCCCAGGCCGACGCCACCAGCGCGCCCAGCGAGTGGCCGACCAGCACCAGCCGGTCCACGCCAATGGCCTGGAGCCAGCCCTCCAGCGCATCGGCATAGTCCGTCGCCAGCGGGCGCGGCTGCGGCAGCGCGGACGATTCGCCGTAGCCCGGGGCATCCCAGGCGATCACGCGGTGCGTCGCCGACAGGTCTTCCAGCTGGGCGGCCCAGCTCAGCGCGCCCGAGCCGATGCCGTGCAGCAGCACCAGCGGCTCGCCCGCGCCGGCCTCGCGCCAGGCCTGCACGCCGTGCGCGCACTCGGCGCGGCGCAGCGGGAAGCGGGTGTCCAGGGCGTTCATCGATGCCACCTTCAGTGCGTGACGAAGCCGCCGTTGACGGCCAGCGTCTGCCCGGTGACGAAGCGCGCCAGGTCGGACAGCAGGTAGATCACCGCGCCGCTGACATCCTCGGGCTGCTGGGCGCGCTGGATGGCGCGCTGGCTGACGTACAGCGCATGGCGCTCGGCCGGCACGTACTGCGTGGCTTCGACGTCGACCAGCCCCGGGGCGATGGCGTTGACGGTGATGCCCTCGCTGCCCAGTTCGCGCGCCAGCGTGCGGGTCATCGCGATCACGGCGCCCTTGCTTGCCACGTAGGCCAGCAGGCGCGGCGCTCCCCACAGCGCGGTGTCGGACGCCAGGTTCACCACCGCGCCACGACCGCTCGCCGCCAGCGCTGCGTGGCAGGCTCGTGTCATCAGCCAGGTGCCGCGCACGTTGACGTTCATCACACGGTCCCAGGTGTCGATCTCGATCTCGTCGGCCGAGCGACCGCCCGAGTCGGTGACCGCGCCGTTGTTGACCAGGCCGTCCAGTCCTCCCAGCAGCGCCACGGCTTGCGCCACGCAGCGCTCGACCGAGGCCGGGTCGGCCAGGTCGAGCGCCAGTGCTTGCACGTCATGGCCGTCGGCTCGCAGCAAGGCGGCTGATTGCGCGGCCAAGTCGGAGCGGATGTCGGCGATCACCACCCGACCGCCTGCTGCGGCGATGGCGAGGGTGAAAGCCAGGCCCAGGCCGCGGCTGCCGCCGGTGACCAGCACCCGCCGCCCGCTCAACAAAAGGTCAGACCGTGGCATGTTGCGCCCTCGGAAGATAGTGCAGCACCCGCTTTTCCAGCCAGACGACCGCGCCGTAGGCCGCGATGCCGATCAGCGTCAGCGCGGTGATGACGACGAACACCGAGGCGGTGTCGCCCTGGCCTTCGCCCGACACCAGCAGGAAGCCCAACCCCTGGTTGCCGCCCACCAGTTCACCCACCGTCACGCCGATCACCGCCAGGGTCGAGCCGATGCGCAGACCCGAGAACAGCGCCGGCAGCGCCGACGGGAATTCGACCAGGCGGAACACCTGCAGCCGGCCGGCGTTGAGGGTGCGCACCAGGTTGATCATGTCGGGGTCGACGGTGCGGACCGCCGACAGCACGTTGATCATGATCGGGAAGAAGACGATCAGGATCGCCACCAGGATCTTCGGGTAGACGGTGTAGCCCAGCCACATCACGAACAGCGGCGCGAAGGCCACCTTGGGCGCGATCTGCAAGGCCAGGATGTAGGGCGACAGAATGGACTCGGCGGCCGGCGACAGGCCCAGCGCCACGCCCACCGAGATGCCCAGCAGCGAGCCCAGCACGAAGCCGACGACGATTTCCAGCGCGGTGATGCCGGTGTGCTGCAGCAGGTCGGCGTTGCGCCACATGTCGATCCCTTCTTCGACGCAGCGCGAGAATTTCGGCAGCACGAATTCGGGCATGCCCAGCCAGCCCGGGCCCCATTGCCACAGTGACAGGAAGAGGCCTAGCAGCGCGAGGCTGCCCAGGGTCGAACGGTTCAGCAGTTTCATGCCCGGGTGTCCTTGCGATTCCGGCGGATGCGTCAGCGTGCGACGCCGACGAACTGGTTGGTGTAGAGGTCGGCCACCGGTGTCGCCTTGTTGACGATGCCTTCGCTGACGTAGAACTTCTGCACCGCCTCCAGGCGCCTGGCGTCGATCTGCCCCAGCACGGTCTGGTGGGCGTACACGCGGTCGCGGTACAGATCGAAGATGCGCTCGACCTCGGCCTCCTTGCCCTTGTACTGGGGCACGGCCTTGGCGTAGACCGTCGCTGCCGCCTTGGGGTCCTTCATGATGTCCTGCATGCCGCGCAGCGTGGCGCGCACCAGGCGCTTGATCAGATCGGGCCGGTTCTTGATGGTCTCGTCCGAGGCCAGGATGGCTTGGGCCATGCTGGGGAAGGCGTCGACGGTGGGGATCAGGCGCACCTTGGCGCCAGCGTCCTCGGCGTTGACCACCCATTCAGGCACGGCGGCCATCGCGTCGGACTTGTGGCTGGCGAACAGCTGCCACACCCCGGCCGGGCCGGCGGCCTGGGCCGAGACATCGTCCTTCTTCAGGCCGGCCGACTTCAGCGCGCCCAGCAGCGCGTAGTAGGTGGTGTCGGTGTAGGCCATCACGGTGATGGTCTTGCCGCGCAGGTCGCCGATCTTCTTCAGCGGTCCGGCCTCGTGCGTGGCCAGTTGGGTCAGCGAGCCCGCGCCCAGCACCGCCACGGCCTTCACCGGAATGCCATTGGCGCGCACGATGATGGGGGTGTCACCGATCGCGCCGCCGATCACCGCGTTGCCCGCGCCGATCTGCTTGGCCACGTCGACGCCGCCCTTGCCCGCGACGAAGTTGACCTTGATGTTCTCGTCGGCGTAGTAGCCGTTCTGCATCGCGATCATCCACGGCGCGAAGGCCGGCAGCGTCTGCGGCGCGGGCAGCAGGTAGGTCACTTCTTCCGGCGCCGCCTGGGCCCCGGAGGCCAGTGCCAGCAGCAGGGCCGCGACGCTGCGGCGGAGGGGGGGACGAAGAAAGAGGTTCACGGAGGCTCCTTGGGCGGTGAGGGGGCAGGGTCAGTGCAGCTCGGTGGCCGGGTCGCCCACCTTGAGCAACTGCATCAGGCGCCCGACCAGCGGGCCGATCTCGGGCAGGGTGCGGCGCTTGAAAGGGTCGTCGCGGTGCGGCAGGTCGATGGGGATTTCCTCGATCACGGTGCCGGGGCGCGCGCTCATCACCAGCAGCCGGTCCGACAGCACCACCGCCTCGGCCAGGTCGTGGGTGATGAAGACGGCGGTCTTCTTCTGCTCCGAGAGCATCTGCGCCAGGTCTTCCTGCAGCACCATCTTGGTCTGCGCGTCCAGCGCCGAGAACGGCTCGTCCATCAGCAGCACCTGGGGCTCAATGGCCAGCGTGCGGGCCAGCGCCGCGCGCTGGCGCATGCCGCCGGAGAGCTGGTAGGGGAAGTGGTCGCCGAAGCCCTTGAGGTGGCAGCGCGCCAGCAGCTCGTCGGCGCGGCGGTGGCGCTCGGCCGCCGGCACGCCGTCGATCTCCATGCCCAGCTCGACGTTGGCGCGGATGCTGCGCCACGGCATCAGCAAGTCCTTCTGCAGCATGAAGGCCACCTGGCGCATCGGCTTGGTGACGCGCTGGCCACCCACGTAGACCTCGCCCTCGGTGGGCAGGTACAGGCCCGAACCCATGTTCAGCAGCGTGCTCTTGCCGCAGCCCGACGGACCGATGATGGACACCACCTCACCGCTCTTGACCTGGATGTTCAGGTCGCGCACGGCCCAGGCCGGCACACTGCCGTCCCGGGTCGGGAAGCGCTTGCATACATGACGGAACTCGATTTCGATCATGGGTTCGTGCCGGTGCCGTTCAGCGGCAGCAGCCTGTAAGGTGTGAGGGACGCCGCCCGCCCCGGGCCCGGCCTTCGGTTCTTCCGGCCCGGTTTGATGTGCGTTTCATATATGAAACAGTGATTCATATCTGGAACATGTGCAGTATGATGGGCATACGAGCCGGGCTTTGCCATGAGGGTTTGCCCGAGGTTCGCTTCGCGATCCGGAGAACGGCATGAAGGTGATACGACTCTCTCGTTGGGACGAATTCGTCGGCCTGACCGCGGCCCACGCGGGCTGGGCCTTCCGCGGCGAGGTCTCGGCGCAGTGGCCGCTGGTGAGTTCGCTGACGCGGCGCCTGCAGACTTATTGCGACGACCGCACGCTGTGGCCGCTGCGCGAGGAGCGTGCGCTGCGCGTGTTCCGACGCAAGGCGCACATCTATCTGCCCGACCGCGGCGCGCTCGACGACGATCTGCGCTGTCTGGCGCTGATGCAGCACCACGGCGCGCCGACGCGCCTGCTGGACTTCACCAAGTCACCCTTCATCGCGGCCTTCTTCGCGCTGGAAGAGGCGGTGACCGATGCGGCGGTCTATGCGCTGAACACGCCGGCGTTGTGGGAGGCCGCGCCCAGCTTCGACACGACGCTGACGCGCGAGCGCATCGACCCGCGCCAGCCAGGGCACTTCAACCGCTACTTCCTCGGCAACCGCTGGCCGCTGATCTGGTTTGGCGAACCCTCGGAAATGGATAGGCGCCTGGTGGCGCAGTCCGGGTTGTTCGTCATTCCCGGCGTGCTGGATCAGTCGCTGGAGCGCATCCTGGCGGGTTACGCCTCGCCCGACCCGCTGCTGATCAAGTACGTGCTGCCGCTGGAGATGCGCGTCGAGGCGATGCAGCAGCTCTACCGCATGAATCTCACGCACGCTTCGCTGTTCCCCGACCTCGAAGGCCTGGCGCGCTCCACCGCCTACGAGCTCGAGGTGGTGTGGGAGAGGCTGATCGACGCGTACCGGTCGCGGCCGCGGTGACGCGCGCGGTCCGCCGCCGCCTCAGCGGGCCTTCAGCAGCTCGCGCAGCTTGATGAAGGCCAGCGCCGCCATGATCGCGTCGTTGAGCGCGTCGTGGGCGTGGCGGGTCGGCAGGGCCAGGTCGTTCATCAGCGTGGCCAGGCGCAGGTCGATGCTGGCGCCGTGCTGGTACTGCGGCAGGCTGCGCTGCTTCCAGTCGTAGTACATCGCCGAGATCTCGATCTTGGGCTGGGGCAGGCCCACGCCCAGCATCGGGAAGATCGCGCGGTTGATCAGCGCGACGTCGAACTCGAGGTAGTAGCCCACCAGGGGACGGGGGCCGATGAAGCGCAGCAGCCGGCGCATCGCCTCGTCGATGTCCAGGCCGCCCGCCACATCGCGCTCGCGCAGGCCGTGCACCTTCATCGCATCGGCGGAGATGGCCTTGCTGGGCTTGACCAGCAGCTGCAGGCGCTCGCTGGTCAGCACCCGATGGCCGACGATGCGCACCGCGCCGATCGAGATGATCTCGTCGCGGTTCGGATTCAGGCCGGTGGTCTCGCAGTCCAGCGAGACCCACTCGTCGGGCGGCGGCGCGTCGTAGAGGAAGCGAAAGCGCTGATCGCCCAGGTGGTACAGCAACCACTCGCGCTTGAGGGAGCGCCAGGGCGCGCTCCACGCCGACGGGGATGGCGGCAGGCTCATCAGGCGTCACACCATGTCGAGGCGGAAGCGCTGGAACAGCATGGTGCGAAAGCGCTTGACCACGCCCAGCGTGTCCTTCAGCAGGTCGCGGTCCAGGCTGCTGAGTTTGCCCACCGCGATGCCGCCCGGCACCTGCCCGGTCTCGCGCGCCTGGAGGCCGGTCTTGAGCTTGAGGCCCATGAAGAAGTGCAGGCTGTCGATCAGATCGGTGGCCAGATCGGCCGGCAGCCGCTGATCGGCAGCCAGCGCTTCGATGCGGGCCACCGTGCCGGTGGCGGCGATGCGGTGCGCCAGCGCCAGGCTGCGCACGCCATGCACCAGCGGAAACGTGCCCGCCTTCTTCAGGTCGAGCAATTGGTGATCCTCGCCCAGCGACAGCAGCCGGCTCCACCAGCCATGGTCCTGGTCGAAGGCGTTCAACGCCGAGGCGAAACGGGCCAGCACGGCGTCGTTGTCGGTGGTCAGCTGGAAGATCTCGGCGCGCACCGCTTCGAGCAGGCTGGCATCGCCGCAGACGGCATGGGCGTCGATGAAGATCGCCAGCGCCATCAGCGTCTCCGGCGTCGGGATCAGCAGCCAGGTACGCACCGTCTGACGGAAGGCCGCGGCGCTCTGGCGCCATGCGGGGTTGTTGACCATGATGCGGCCCGGGCATTCCGGGTAGCCGAAATCGGCCAACGCATCGGAGAACCGCTGGCAGATCGCGTCCAGATCGGGCGGTGGCGCATAGCCGTCACGCAGCACCAGGCCGTTGTCCTGGTCGGTCTTCAGAAGTTGCTCGCCGCGCCCTTCGCTGCCCATCACGAACAGGCAGCTGTTGGCCACCAGCTCGGCCGGCGCGATCAAGCGCCAGGCGCGTTCGAACAGCTGGGCGTTGAGCTCCTGCACCAGGCGGGCGATCATGCCGACCTTGGTGCCGCCGCGGTACAGCAGCGCGATCAGCGTGTCGATCTGCCGGGCCGCGGCCTGCAGCGCCGGCAGCGCGTCGGCCTCCAGGATCTGGCGGGTGATCAGCGTCGAGTGATTGGACAGGAAGCCCAGCAGGTCGAGCTGGTCCAAGGTGCCCAGGATGGCCGGCGGGCCCTCCGCGCCGGGCTGGGCCACCACCACGCGCCGGACCTTGTGGCGGATCATCGTGGCCAGCGCGTCGAACAGGTAGTCGTCGGGTCGCACGCTGACCAGGTCGAACGTGGCCAGTTCACCGACCGCCAGCTGCGCCAGCGGCGTGCCGTTCAGGATCGCCCGCTGCAGGCCGGTGGTGGTGAAGATACCCAGGCGCGGCGGCTGCGCGGCCTCGTCGCGCACCAGCACGTGGTCGGTGCGGGCCGCGGTGAACAGCCGCACCACCGACACGATGTCGCAGCCGGCCGCGACGGTCTGCACCGGTCGCACGGCGGCCTGGTGCACCCGGGCCAGCGTCAGCGCCTGCATTTCGTGCGGATCGCCCTGCGCCGACAAGGCAGACAGCTTTTTCGACAGATCGGCAAACAGCAGCGCGCCGAAGGTCGCGTTGCGCGAGATCAGTTCGGCCACCGCCTGGTGCGCCAGCTGGTAGGCGAGCAGCTCTTCGGCGGCGACGAAGCGGCTGCTGACCTTGCCCGCCACCAGGGCGCGGCCGTCGAAGCTGTCGTCCGGGCCGTAGGTCGCCACCGGTTCGTCGCCATCGAACTGGTGCACGAAGCCCTTGATGATGATGAACAGGTGCGTCGGGGGCGTGCCGGGCTCCAGCACCGCCTCGCCTTCGCGGTAGTAGGCGATATCCAGGTGCTCGCGCACCAGCTGGCGTTCTTCGCTGTTCAGGCAATCGAACGGCGAGGCGTTGAAATTGAAGGCGGTGGGCAAGGGCGGGGCCTTTCCTGGCGCGGCGACGGATGCCACATTCTGCGCATGATGCCCTGCACCGGGCTGACGCGGCCTGGCCCGGCGCAATGCACGACAATGGCCGCTTCCTTCACAGTCGTGCGTCCCGCCATCGAACCGATCGTGCCCGAAGTCGTCGCCAACGCCGACGCGGCCTCGCCGCCGCGCACCGCCGCCGGGCGCACAGCCCCTCCGTTCCTGAGCTGCGTGCTGCCCTGCTACAACGAGGCGGCCAATCTGCGCCTGATGCTGCCGCAGCTCGAAGCCTACCTGCGCGCCGGCTTCCCGCGCTGGGAGGTCGTGATGGTCGACGACGGTAGTCGCGACGACACCGCGGAGGTGCTGGCGCAGTGGAGCGGGCGGCCGGGTTTCCGGGCCCTGCTGCTGTCGCGCAATTTCGGCAAGGAGGCCGCGCTGACCGCCGGGCTGGACGCCAGCCGTGGCGAGGCCGTGGTGCTGATGGACGCCGACGGCCAGCATCCCCTGCGCTACGTGACCGAGATGGTGCGGCGCTGGCAGGCCGGTGCCGACGTGATCTATGCCGCGCGCCAGGACCGCGACGACGAGGGAGCCCTCAAGCGCCTGGGCGCGAAGGCGTTCTACGGTCTGATGAACATCGGATCGCCGGTGCCGATCCCGGACAACGCCGGCGATTTCCGGCTGATGGACCGCGCGGTGGTCGACGCGCTCAAGACCCTGCCCGAGCGCACCCGGTTGATGAAGGGCTTGTACGCCTGGGTCGGCTTTCGGACCGAAGCGCTGCCGTACAGCCCGGACGAGCGGGTGCACGGACAGAGCCATTTCAAGCCGCTCAAGCTGGCGGGCCTGGCGCTGTCGGGCGTCACCGCGTTCACCACCTGGCCGCTGCGGCTGTTCAGCGCCGTCGGCGCGGTGCTGGCGCTGGCGTCCTTCGGCTACGGGGCCTTCGTGACGATCAACTACCTGCTCTATGGCGCCGACGTGTCGGGCTGGACGACCATCGTCGTGCTGCTGCTGCTGTTCGCCGGCATCCAACTGCTGTCGGTGGGCATCCTGGGCGAGTACCTGGGGCGGGTCTTCGACGAGGTCAAGGCCCGGCCGATCTATCTGGTGCGCCGCCGTCTGGGCGGCAGCGACGACAAGACTGTTTCCTGATGACCGAAAAATCCCCCTGGACGCCGCCGCGCGTCCTGCTGGCCTTGTTCCTCTGGCTGGCGTGCACGCTGTGGCTGCGGCCACTGGCCCTGCCCGACGAGGGGCGCTACGTCGGCGTGGCCTGGGAGATGCTGCGCAGCGGCGACTGGCGCGTGCCGACGCTGGACGGCCTGCCGTTCTTCCACAAGCCGCCGCTGTTCTACTGGATCACCGCGGTCTCGCTGCAGGTGTTCGGCGTGCATCCGTGGTCGGGTCGCATCGCGCCGCTGATCGGAGCGATGCTGGCCGGCGGCTCGCTCTACGGGCTGCTGCGCCGCCGCGCCGGCGAGGCCCAGGCTCGCGCGGCCTTGCTGGTGCTGGCGACCTCGCCGTTCTTGTTCGGCGGCGCGCAATACGCCAACCTGGACATGCTGGTGGCGGGCTGCATCAGCGCCACGGTCTGCGCCGCTGTCGACGCCATGTGCGCGCTGGAGCTGGGCCAGCCGCATCGGCGCAGCCTGCTGCTGGCCTGGGCGCTGGCCGGCCTGGGCGTGCTGGCCAAGGGCCTGATCGGCATCGTGCTGCCCGGCGGCGTGCTGCTGGTCTGGCTGGTGTGGCGCCGCCGTCCGAAGCACATCCTGGCCCTGCTGTGGTGGCCCGGGCCGCTGTTGATGCTGGCGGTGGCCGGACCGTGGTTCGTCGCGATGCAGCAGCGCTTCCCCGATTTCCTGCACTACTTCTTCATCTACCAGCAGTTCCAACGCTTCGCCGAAGGCGGCTTCAACAACCAGCAGCCGTTCTGGTTCTACGTGCCGGCCACGCTGTTGCTGGTGCTGCCGTGGTCGCTGGGGGCGTGGTGGGCGCTGAAGCGGCGCGGGGCGGTGGCGGGCGAGGTGGGCGAGGGGGGCGATCCGTTGCGCCTGAACCTGCTGATGTGGGTCTGGATGGCGGTGATCGTCGGCTTCTTCTCGATGCCGAAGTCCAAGCTGATCGGCTACGTGCTGCCGGCCCTGCCGCCGCTGGCGGCGGTGCTGGCGGCGGCCTGGCGGGCCCAGGTCCCGCCGCGCCGCTTCAACGCGGTGGCGCTGCTGTCGGCGGCCCTGTCGCTGTCCTTCATCGTCGCGGTTACGGTGTTCGACAAGAAATCGGCCGCACCGCTGGTGCCGGCGCTGCAAGCCCAGCGCCAGCCGGGCGAGCCGCTGCTGATCGTCGGCCGCTACACCTACGACCTGCCGCTGCTGCTGAAGGAGCCCGCGCCGGTGGCGGCGGTGACCGACTGGCACGACACCGTGGCGCTCAAGCGCGACAGCTGGCAGAAGGAGCTGTTCGATGCCGGCGAGTTCGATCCGGCGGCGGCGCGGCGGGTGCTGATCGACCAGCGCGACCTGCGCGCGCAACTCTGCCGCCAGGCGGTGACCTGGGTCGTCGTCAGCGAAGTCAAGCGCCCGCCGGAATTGACCACGGCGAGCTTGATCGCCCGTACCCGCTACCTCGAACTGCTGCGGCTGGACCTCAGTGCTCCGGCGGCCCGCGCCGCGCTGTGTGGCGGAACGCCCACCAGCGGCTGAGCACGAAGGTCAGTGCGGCGACGCCGACCAGCACCAGCGCCAGCAGCAACTCGTAGTTCCACGGGCTCCAGCGCAGCAGCAGGGTGTAGGCGCCCTGGTTGACCAGGAAACCGCCGAAGCTGACCAGCGCGAATCGCCTGGCCGCCGGCCCCAGCGCGGCGCCGCTGCCGGAGAATGTCAGCCGGAAGTGCCCGCTGAACGACACGCCGAAAGCCACCGCCCAAGCCAGCACGTTGGCGTGCTGCGGCGCCAGGCCCGGGCCCTCGACCAGCACCGCGACGACGCCGAGATGGGTGGCTGCCGCGGCGATGCCGACGATCACGAACCAGAACAACTGGCGGGTCATGCCGCCCCCCACGAGGACGCCGATGCCTGCTGCCCCCGCCTCCCAAGCTCCCGCACTGCGCCCGCTGGCGGTCTGCATCGACGATCTGGGCCTGCATGCCGGCGTGAACCGCGCGGCACGGGCCTTGGCGCAACAGGGCAGGGTGTCGTCATGGAGCTGTCTGGTCGATGGGCCGGCGATGGCCGAGGTGGTCCGCGGACTGGGCGAGGTGTCGCACGATACCCTTGAATGCGGCCTGCACCTGAACCTGACCGAAGCGCTGCCCGGCGCGCGCTGGGTCCGGCCGCTGAACACGCTGATCGTCGACGCCTACCGCGGCGCGCTGGCCGCTTCGGGCGTGGCCGCGGCGCTGGCCGGCGAGATCGCGCGCCAACTCGATGCCTTCGAAACGATCGTCGGCCGCCGTCCGGATTTCATCGATGGCCATCAGCACGTGCATCAGTTGCCTGTCGTGCGCGACGCCTTGCTGAGCGAGATCGCACGGCGGTGGCCCGGCTCTGCTGCGCGGCCCTGGCTCAGGCGCTGCGCCCGACCGGCGCCGGCGTTGCAGGGCGCGCCCGGCCTGCCGTGGCCCGAGCGCGTGAAGCCCTGGATCATCCAGACGCTCGGTTGCGAGGCCCTGTCCCGCGGAGCCCGCCGCCTGGGCCTGGCGCAGAGCGCGCACCTGCTGGGCGTGCGCCGCTTCGACCACGACGACGCCGGCTTCGAGTCCTTGCTCGATGCCTGGCTGGCGCGGGCGACCGAGCGCGACGTGCTGATGGTCCACCCGGCCGTCGCGGCCGACGGCGTCAACGATGCGCTGCTGCCGGCGCGCGAAGCCGAGGCCCGGGTGCTGGCCAGCGACGCCTTCGCGGCGATGCTGGCCCGCCACGGCGTGCGGGTCCAGGCCCTGGCCGCCACGCTGCGCGGGCCGGCGGCGGGCTTGCGCTGATGCGCCGCGCATCGCCGCAGCCTGCGCCTGAAACCTGGCGTCAGGCCAGGCGCCGGTGCGCCAGCGCCGGCAACTGCCGGCGCACGGCGTCGCGGCGTGCCGTGTCGAGTTCGGCCAGCACCACGCCTTCACCGCCGTCCTGCTGCGCCAGCACCTGGCCCCAGGGGTCGGCGATCAGGCTGTGCCCCCAGGTGCGGCGGCCGTTCTCATGCAGCCCGCCCTGCGCGCTGGCCAGCACATGGCATTGGTTCTCGACTGCCCGCGCCCTCAGCAGCAAGTCCCAGTGGGCCTGGCCGGTGGTGTGGGTGAAGGCGGCCGGCACCACCAGCAGGTCGCAAGGCGGGTGCATCAAGGCCCGGTAGAGTTCGGGGAAGCGCAGGTCATAGCAGATCGACAGGCCGATCCGCAGGCTCTCGGCCTCGAAGGCCACCGGCGTGCTGCCCGCTTCCAGCACCCGGCCTTCGTCGTACTGTTCGCTGCCGTTGTCGAAGCCGAACAGGTGGATCTTGTCGTAGCGGGCCACGCGGGCGCCGCTCGGGTCCCAGACGCAGCAGGCATTGCGCACCTTGCCGGGCGCGTTCGCCCGGATCGGCAGCGTGCCGCCCACCAGCCACAGCCCGTGGCGCTGCGCCGCGGCAGCCAGGAACGCCTGGATCGGGCCCTGGCCATCGGCCTCGGCGATGGCGAGCTTGTCGTCGTCGCGCCGGCCCATCAGGCAAAAGTATTCGGGCAGCGCGGCCAGGCGGGCACCGGCGTCGGCGGCCTGGGCGATCAGGCGGGCAGCGGTGGCGAGGTTGCGGTCCACGTCGGGGGTGGACACCATTTGCAGGGCGGCGATCTTCATGCGCACAGCATAAGGCCGCGGCGGCGGCCCTGCGGCTCTTCGGTCATCGGGTCGTTCAGCGCGCCGCGAGATCGGGGGTCGATGCGGCGCCCGCCGGTGCAACCGGGCCGGAGGCGGCGGGGCCGGGGGCCGCGTGGACCTCGACGGTCTCGACACTGGGCTGATCCCAGCTGCCGCTGACATGGAACTCGCGCGTGCCGGCTTGCTGGAGCGGCCCGTGCAGCAGGAATTGCGCGAGGAAGGTGCCCAGGCCGATGGCCGGGTTGATCGCCGCGTAGGCCAGCGACGCCGTGCCGGCGTTGATCTCCGGCACCACCACCACGTGCAGGTCCTGGGTCTCGCGGTGCAGGTCGGCCTGGCCCGAGACCAGCACGGCGGCCTGGACGCCGCGCACGCGCAGGTTGTCCGTGCGGGCGATGCCTTGGTTCAGCGCGATGTCGCCACTGACGTTGTCGAACGAGAAGCCGCGGTCGAACACGTCGCGGAAGTCCAGCGTCAGCCGGCGCGGCAGCGACTGCAGGCTGAGGACGCCCAGCAGGCGCGCGGCGCCGGGCTCCACCTTGAGGAACTGCCCTTTGTCGACGCTCAGCGCCAGATGGCCGCCCAGTTGTGAGCCGTCGAAGGCCGCGGGATTGCCGGGCCAGCGGAGCTGGCCCGTCACCCGGCCCTGGCCCGCACTGAGCACGCGGCCCATGCCCAGGCGCTCCAGCAGTTTGCCGGCGTCCTGCATCGACAAGCTCAGGTTCAGCGTGGTGTGGCCGGACGGGCCCCGCAGCCAGACGCCGCTGCCGTTCCATTGGGCCTCGGGCGACACCAGCGACAGCAGCGGCAGCGTCCAGGTGGTCGCCGTCGCTGGCGCGGCATCGGCCGCCAGTCGCAGCTGGCCCTGGTGCTGGCCGTGCCACAGCAGATCGTCGACGACGATGTCCAGCTCCGGCAGCGCGCCCTGGGGCCCGTCGTCGACCGGTTTGGAAATGCCGGCGACCGCGGACCGAGGGGCCGCGCCCGGCTCGATCACCAGGCGGTCGAGGTGGGCGCTGAGGCGGGCGGGCACGGCGCCTGCCGGTTGCCAATCCACCTGCCCCTGCGCCTGGTCGGATTGCAGCGCGACGCGCCACGGCTGGGCGGGCACGGCGGGCTGCTGCAGCAGCGCGCTCACATGCGTCAGCGCATGACCGTGCAGGTTCAGCGACTGGGCGTTCAACTGCAGCGTGGTCGGCGCGTAGCCGGCGGCCGCCCCGTCGCCCGCCGGGCCCAGCAGACCCTGGGCTGCCGCCCACCACGCGTCGGCATCGACCCGCCCCAGCGTCACCCGCGCGGCCACGCCGTTGGACGGCGGCGGCGGCAGGTCGCCTCCAACGCCGACGGCACCGCGCAGCACGCGGGGGCTGTCGCCGGCCAGGTCGCGCAGGTAGTCGGCCTGCAAGGCCGGGCCCTGCGCCGGCGCCAGATCGATGTGCAGGTGATCCTGGGTGGCGCGGGGGGCACCGTCCTTCACCAGGGCGGTCTGCACGCGCAGCGTCCAGGTTTCGGCCGCCGCCTTGCGCCAGGGCGCGGGCAGGTCCAGCGCGATGCCGGTGAGCGGACTGCTCAGGGTCATCTCGGTCTGGCCGCGGGCGAAGCCCAGCTGCAGCTGGTAACGGGCCTGGCCGCTCATCGCGGCGGCCGCCCGGGCCAGCGGCCCCCACTCCTGCGCCTGGCGCAGCGCCTCGGCCGTGGCGGTGCCCGTGGCGGCGATGCGCACCGATCCATCGGCCGACGTTCCGCCGCTGATCCTGACGGGCCCGCCCAGCAGTGTCGCGTTGCCGCCGGTGATGGCGAAGCCGCGTTCGTTGAAATCGATGCGGGCCCGGGCCTGGGCCAGCAGCGGCACGGCGGGGCTCAGCCGCAGGTCGTTGCCGGCCAGCGTGACGCTGCCCCGCACCGTGGTGGCATCGGCATGCTCGAGCGGGATGTTCAGCGCCAGCGCCAGGTCGGCGTCGCCGCCGCCGATCGCCGCGTCCAGCGTTCGGTTCGTCCAGCCGCCCACCGGCGTCGAGGCGACGAACTTCAGCGCATCGGTCAAGGGCCCGCGGCCCGCGCCTTCGATGTGGAGCGCGGCCTGCTGGGTCAGGTCGGGGATGCTGCCGTTGACGTTGCGCAGGTCGATGCCCCACAGCTTGGCGCGGGCGTTGCGGATGCTCATCGATCCGCGCTCGAACAGCAAATCGCCGCGCACGCCGGTGAACGGCGGCCACGCGGGCTGCCCGGCCGGCGCGGTCGGATCGTCCGGCACGTAGGCCAGCGTCACGTTCTCGACCTGGGCCTGCACCTTGAAATCGCCATCGCGGGCCTGGTCGAAAGGAAAGTCCGCCAGATCGCCCCGGACCACGAAGACGGCCTTGGGAACCTGGCCGTCGCGCACGGCCGCGGCCACGTAGTCGCGTGCCGAAGCCGCCACGCCCAGCGGCAGATAGCGGGCCACAGCCGCGGCGCGGGCCTTGCGCAGCGTGCCGGTGAGATCGATGACGCCAGGAAAGCGTCCGCCCTTGCCCAGCGCCGAGCCGGTGCCGGTCTGCCAGTGCAACTGCAGCTCGCCCTCGGCATCGGCGTTGGCGAAA
The DNA here is from genome assembly GCF_056032705.1 of Ideonella sp. sgz306126. Classification (NCBI taxonomy): domain Bacteria; kingdom Pseudomonadati; phylum Pseudomonadota; class Betaproteobacteria; order Burkholderiales; family Sphaerotilaceae; genus Ideonella; species Ideonella sp. sgz306126. Next base: position 713,828 of record NZ_JBVYWP010000001.1, on the reverse strand, counting down.
CGCCCGTCCGGCAGCAGCAGTTCGACCTCGGCGGGCCGGCTCTCGCCATGGGGCGCGCGCCGGATGTGCCAGATCAGCTGGCTGCTGAAGCGGTCCAGCGGCAGCACCGGATCGGCGAACACGCCAGGCAGCAGCAGCGCGCCGTTCTTCAGCGACAGCTGCGCCTGCCCGCCGGTTTCGTTGGCGTCCAGCGTCAGGCTGGCATGGCGCCAACCGGGGCGGCCGACCCCGTCAGGCTCGGGCGAGGCTTGCGATGCGATCGACAAGTCGTCGATCTGGGCGCGCACCCGGTAGCTGGCGGGCTGGTCGGGCGAGCCGGTCCAGCGCGTCGTCAGGCCGGTCACCACGCCTTGCGCCTTCAACTCGGCCAGCTGGCGGCGCACCGGGACGGGCAGCGGCAAGCGCTCGGCGAGCCTGGCCAGCACGGCCAGGTCGAGGCGATCGGCGCTGAACTCGCCGCCGCTGATGTCGCGGCTGGCCGGCCACGCGGCGTCGAGCGTGCTCGCTCCCCCGGTCTGCCGCCATGCCAGCGAGGCGTGGCTGGCCGGCCAGGCCAGGCCATCGCGGGTATGGAAGCCGAAGCGATCCAGGGTCAGGCGCAGGCCCTGGCGTTCGCGCTGGGCCGACAGGCGGCCCTGCACCTGATCGAAGTCCAGCGGCGCCAGCGACGGGGCCAGGCGCAGCGCCACCCGCGACAGCGCCAGGTCCACGGTGGCGGCCTGCCAACGCCCCTGGTCGAGGTCCAGCCAGGCCCTCAGCGCACCGATGCCGCTGGACAGGTCGACCGGCAGCCGGAAGTAGCTCCGGATCGCCGCCGCGTCGGCCGAGGGCAGGTCGGCGAACAGCGTGCCGTTCCAGCGCTGCCAGTCGCCCGCCCTCGCCAGCAGCGGCTGGCGGAAGCGACCTCGAACGCTGAAGCGACCGCCCCAGGCCGCGGGCGGCGTCGCATCCAGCCGCAACGCGTGGGTGCGCAGGCTGTTGCGCAGGACCACGCGAACATTCTGCAACTGCAGCGGCGGCGCCGGATGCATATCGTCCACCCAGGTGACCGAGCCGCCCTCGATGTCGATCTCCTGTTGCTCGAAGAGCCAGTCGCCGGCCCCACTGCCGCCCAGCGAAGCGTCGCCGGCGATCGCCAGGCCACCGACATGCAAGCGCCCTTGCGCGTCGCGTCGCACCAGCAGCTGCGGGGTTTGCACGTAGAGCTGGGCGAAGCGCAGCTTCAGCGTCAGCAGCGACTGGGGTGAGATCGCCGCGGCGACCCGCGGCAGGCGCAAGGCCTCGCGGCCCTGCGGGTCGGACAGGCTCACGTCGCGCAACTCCAGCGCGGGCACCCAGCCCGAGGAGCGCACCTCGATACGACCGATGCGGACCGGCGCGCCGATCGCGGCGCTGACACGCCGTTCGATCTCGGGCCGCCAATGGTCGATGTGCGGCAGAATCCCCCAATGCAGTGTCAGCCACCCGACAAGCACTATGCTCCACAGCGCTAAAACGAGCAGCAGCAGGGTGCGCCATGCGATGCGCGCCCACCTCAGCGGGACGTGCCGGCGCGACAAGGCCTGGGGCACGGAAGAGGACGAGGACAGGGACATGAAGACGTCAGACCGATACGCTGTGTTCCGGCCTGAAGGACCGCTGGCGGCACTCACCCGCGATGCGCGCCGACTCACCGGATCAATCTAGCACAGTCACTTTGCGCCTTTGATGGGTTCCGTACCTCGAGTGACACGACTTTTGCCACCCCGGGCCGACCACAGCCGTTTCGTGCAGCGCGTGCGCCGTCGCCATGGGGACGACCTGCCGCGCCTGCCCGAGGGCGTTCCCGATGCGACCGTCATCACCGCGCTGGTGAGCGAGCTGCAAGCGGCTGGGCGGCCGCTGGCGTCGGCGCTGCGCGTGGCCAGGCAGCTGGTGATCGAGCGCCTGGCCGTGCTGGACGTCGAGCAGGCCGCACCGCTGGCGCAGGTCACCGGCGCGATGACCGCGCTGGCCGAGGCCACGCTGGAGCTGGCCTTGGCCGAGGCGCGCCGCGAGGCCGACGAGCGCCATGGCGAACCGCGCGATGCCCAGGGTCAGCCGGTCGACTTCTGGATCGTCGGCATGGGCAAGCTCGGAGCGCGCGAGCTCAACGTGTCATCCGACATCGATTTGATCTATGTGTACGAGGACGATGGCCAGACCACCGGGCCGCTGGCGGTCAGCGCGCACGAATACTTCGGCTGGGTCGCCAAGAAGCTCTACGCGCTGATCGGCGACGTCACCGACGACGGATTCGTCTTTCGCGTCGATCTGGCCTTGCGTCCGAATGGCAATTCGGGACCGCCGGTGGTCAGCCTGGCGATGCTCGAAGAGTACTTCCTGGTCCAGGGCCGCGAGTGGGAGCGTTTTGCCTGGCTCAAGAGCCGGGTGGTGGCGCCGCGCGCCAGCGTACTCAGCGGCCGGGCCTTGCAGCTGCGTTCGTTGGTGACGCCGTTCGTCTACCGCCGCTACCTCGATTACGGCGTCTTCGAGGGCCTGCGCCAGCTGCACCGCAAGATTCGCGAGGAGGCGCAGCGCCGCGCTGCCGGTCGCCCCGAGCGGGCCAACGACGTCAAGCTGTCGCGCGGCGGCATCCGTGAGATCGAGTTCATCGTCCAGCTGCTGCAGGTCGCGCGCGGGGGGCAGTTTCCGGAGATCCGCACCCGGTCGACGCTGAAGGCGTTGGACAAGCTCGCCGCCGGCGGCTTGATGAAGGGCGACACCGCGGCGGCGCTGGGCCGGGCCTACGTGTTCCTGCGGCAGATCGAGCACCGCATCCAGTACCTGGACGACCAGCAGACCCATTTGCTGCCGACGGCCGACGGCGACCTGGGCTGGATCGCCGCGAGCCTGGCGCTGAACTGCAGCGCCGATGCCTGCGAATTGCTGGACAAGCTGGGCGAGGTGCGCGAACTGGTCGCGACCGAGTTCGACGCGCTGTTGCACGAAGGCCGAGCGCCGGGCGCGCCGTCGAGTCCCGGCGGCTGCCGGCATTGCGGCGGCGGACCGCTGCCGCTCGACAGCGATACCTTGCTCGACAAGCTGCCGCCGGCCTTGGCCGAGCGCGTCAGGCCGTTCGCCCAAAGCCCGCGGGTGCAGGCCTTGCGGGATGAAAGCAAGTTGCGGCTGGGCCGGCTGGTGCTGCGCGCCGCGGCTGCCGTGGCCGATGGCCACTGCACGCTGGAGGCCGCGCAGCGCTTTGTCGACTGGCTCGAACCGCTGCTGCGGCGCGAGAGCTACCTGTCGCTGCTGGTCGAGCGGCCGGCCGTGCAGCAGCGCCTGCTGCGCCTGCTGGGCCTGGCGCGGTGGCCGATGCGATTCTTGATGCTGCACCCCGGCGTGATCGACGAATTGGCCGACGAGCGACAGATCGCCGAGCGCTTCGGCCGGGCGAGTTTCGTTGCGGACCTGGAGGAGCGCCACGCCGCCTGGGTGCGCTCGGGCGAGGCCGACGAGGGCTCGTTGCTCGACACCTTGCGCCGCGCGCACCACGCCGAGGTGTTTCGCACGCTGGTGCGCGACGTCGAGCAGCGCATCACCGTCGAGCAGGTGGCCGACGACTTGTCGGCCTTGGCCGACGCCGTGCTCGATTGCTGCGTGCGCTGGGCCTGGAGCCATTTGAAGCAGCGCCACCGCGAGGTGCCGCAGTTCGCGGTGATCGCCTACGGCAAACTCGGCGGGCTCGAACTGGGCTACGGCAGCGACCTGGACGTGGTGTTCCTCTACGACGACGCCGACGAGGCCGACCCGGACCGCGCACAGGAGGTCTACTCGGCATTCGTGCGCAAGCTGATCGGCTGGCTGACGCTGCGCACCGCCGCCGGCGAGCTGTTCGACATCGACACCGCGCTGCGCCCGAACGGCAACTCGGGCTTGCTGGTGACTTCGATCGCCTCGTTCGAGAACTACCAGCGTGGTCGGGGCAGCAACGCCGCCTGGACCTGGGAGCACCAGGCGATCACGCGGGCCCGCTGCGTGACAGGCCCGGCCAGCTTGGCCAAGCGCTTCGAGGCCACGCGCCGCGCGGTGATCGGCGCCGAGCGCGATCCCCAGGCGCTCAAGGCCGAAGTCCACAGCATGCGCGACAAGGTCCGCGCGGCGCGGCCGGTCAAGCCTGGGGTCTTCGACGTCAAGCACAGCGATGGCGGGATGATGGACGCCGAATTCGCCGTGCAGTACCTGGTGCTGCAGTTCGGTGCCCGGCACCCGCGGCTGCTGGACAACGCCGGCAACATCGCGCTGCTGCAGCGCGCGGAGGCCGAGGGACTGCTGCCGCCGGGGGTGGGCACCGCGGCGGCAGACGCCTACCGCGAACTGCGCCGGGCTCAGCACCGCGCCAGGCTGGACGAACAGCCGACCCAGTTCGAGCCGGCGCTGCTGGCCAGGGAACGCGAGGCGATCCACGCCTTGTGGCGCGCGGTCTTTGACGCGTGACGGGCGCGTCTCCGAGCTTGCGGGCCCTGGCCTGGCCGGCGCTGGTGGCGTTCTGGCTGCTGGGTTCGGCGTGGATGCTGCAGGCCGATCTGACGCGCTGGGACTGGCAGCCGGCCTTGGCCGCGCACCAGCCGTGGCGGGCCTGGACGGCGGCGTTGGTGCACTGGAGCGGACGGCACGCGATGATGAACGCCGGCGCGGCGGTGCTGGTCGGCTGGCTGGGCTGGCGCGCTGGCGCGGGCCCGGCCGAGACGCTCGCCTGGCTGCTCGCCTGGCCGCTGACCCAGGCGGGGCTGCTGCTGCAACCGGGTTTGCTGCACTATGCCGGCTTGTCCGGGGTGCTGCACGCCGGCGTGGTGATCATCGCCTGGCACCTGTGGCGCGCCGGGCCGGGGCGGGCGCGTCGCGTCGCGCTGCTGCTGGCGGCCGGGTTGCTGATCAAGCTGCTCGGCGAGGCCCCCTGGGCGGGCGTCGTCCACCGGGTGCCGGGCTGGGATTTCGAGTTGGCGCCCATGGGCCATGTGAGCGGCACGTTCGCCGGGGTGCTGTGCGCGTGGCTGTGCCTGCGTGCACCTGAAAGCAAGAAACGGAACCAGGATGAGTGATCGCCGAACCCACCTCGACGCGTTCGCGGTGGTCAGCCTGCTGGGTTGTGCCGCGCTGTGGGGCCTGAACCAGACCGCGACCAAGGTCGGACTCACCGAGATTCCGCCGCTGGCGCAGGCCGCCGCGCGGTCCATCGGCGCGGCGCTGCTGCTGGCGCTGTGGGCAGCGCGCAAGCGCATCCCGCTGGACCCGCGCAACGGCACGCTGCTGCCGGGCCTGCTCGCGGGCGCGCTGTTCGCGCTCGAATTCGGCTGCATCTTCGTCGGCCTGCAATTCACGACGGCGTCCCGGATGGTGGTCTTCATCTACCTGTCGCCGTTCATCGTGGCCGGCGTGATGCCGCTGCTGGTGCCGGGCGAGCACCTGAGCCGACGGCAGTGGAGCGGCCTGCTGGTGGCGTTTGCCGGTGTGGCTTGGGCCTTCGCCGAGGGCTTCACCGCGCCGGCGGCCGGCCAGCGGCAATGGCTGGGCGATGCGCTCGGCGTGGTCGCGGCCGTGCTGTGGGCCAGCACGACGCTGAGCATTCGGTCCACCCGGCTGTCCAGCGCCGCACCTGAGCAGACGCTGATGTACCAATTGCTGGTCTCCGGTGTGTTGTTGACGTTCGCGGCGGTGGCCAGCGGCGAGCATTGGCCCGGCCGGCTCAGTCCGCTGGTCTGGGGTTCGCTGGTGTTTCAGATCGCGATCGTCACCTTCGCCAGCTATCTGCTGTGGTTCTGGCTGGTCCGTCACTATCCGGCGACGCGGATTTCCGCGTTCACGCTGTTCACGCCGGTGTTCGGTCTGCTGTTCGGCGTGCTCCTGCTGCACGAGCCGCTGACCCCCCGGCTGGTGGTGGCCCTGGCGGGGGTGGTGCTGGGAATCTGGCAGGTCAGCCGGCCTGCCGCGGTGGGCTGATCCCGGCAGTCGGCGATCGCTCTCGCCTGCGCCGGACGCGCTCGGCACCCGGTTTTCGCTGTCACCCGTGCGCCACTGGGGCGGCGGCGCACTGGATAGACTGCCGCTTTGCCCTGGTTTCGAAGAGGAGTCCTTCATGATCACGCTGTGCGGCTTTGCGCTGTCGAACTACTACAACAAGGTCAAGATGGTGCTGCTTGAAAAAGGCATCCCCTTCACCGAGGAGCGGGTGCTGACCGGCCTGAAGGACGAGGCGGTGCTGCAGGCCACGCCGCTGGGCAAAGTGCCGTTCATCCGCACGCCGCAAGGCACGCTGTGCGAAAGCGAAGTGATCGTGCAATACCTGGAGGCGGCCTGGCCGCAACCCGCGCTGATGCCCTCCGATCCCTGGGCCCAGGCCAAGGTGCGCGAACTGACCACCTTCATCGAGTTGCACTTGGAACTGGTGGTGCGCGAGCTCTATCCGCAGGCGTTCTTCGGCAGCACGGTCAGCGAAGGCACGCAGGCCCGTGTACGCAAGCAACTGACGAAGAACGTGCCGGCCTTAGCCCGCCTGGCGCGGTTTTCGCCGTGGGTGGCGGGTGAACAGTTCACCAGCGCCGACTGCGCGGCCTATGTGTCCTTGCCGCTGGTCGCGATGGCCAGCAAGGCGGTGCTGGGCGAGGATCTGCTGGCGGCCGGCGGTGTGGACTGGAAGCCGTACATCCAGCGCGTGGGCGAGCGGCCGAGCGCGCAACGGGTCAGTGCCGACCGCAAGCGGGAGCAGGAGGCGCAGATCGCCGCGGTCAAGGCGCAGGCGGCACCGTGAGGCCAGGCAGGCGCGGGGGCGTCAGCTTTACAGAATGAAACGCGTCGTGGCGGAACCTCGCAGCGGCCCAGGCCTCAGAACAGGGTGGGTTGGGTGGTGGCGCTTCGGCGCCCTGCCCCGGTTCCGGGAATGCGATGCCCGGAACCGTTCACTTCAAGCCGCGCAGCCTGCCAGGTCTTCTGGCTGACCAGCCCCGGGAGCGTCCTCCTCCTCCCTCCCTCCCAATTCGCTCCGGGGTGCTGCGCGGCTTTCCTTTTTTCCCCGACCCTTGCGATTCCCGCCCGTCCGCACCTGGACCGGGTTGCGCACAGTCCCTCTGCGGCAGGCATTCGGAGCGCGCGATCTACCGTGCGAAGACCGCGCTTTCGATGTGCCAACACGCCTTGTCAAAGTGCCGGACCAGGGGCACACTGGGTCGCAAGGGTGGCGTCACAAAACAGTCACCCTTGATGCGGGTCGCGAGGTCCGCTTGGTATTGAAATACAGAAAGGACGCCCCGATGAACTTGACGATCAGCGGACATCACCTCGAAGTGACGCCGGCGTTGCGTGAGTATGTGCTCACAAAGCTGGATCGGATCACCCGGCATTTTGATCAGGTGGTGGATGTCAACGTCTTGCTGACAGTCGAAAAGCTGAAGGAAAAGGAGCGACGACAGAAAGCGGAGATCACGCTCCATGTCAAAAGCAAGGACATCTTTGTCGAGCAGTCCCACGAGGATTTGTACGCGGCGATTGACCAGGTGATGGACAAACTGGATCGCCAGGTGTGCCGCTACAAGGACAAACTCCAGGAACATCACCACGAAGCGGTCAAACGGCAGGAAGTCGCCGCGCCCTGATCGGGCTTTCCGTGACATCGTGAGGCGGCCCGGCAACGGGCCGCCTTGTTTTTTGAGGGCCGCTGCGGCACGATGACTGTTGTTGCGACGCAGCAAGTGGGGTCAACCCCGCGTGTTGGCGCGACGTTCAAGTTTCATGGATCAGGTGTCGATTTCTATAATCCGCCACCTTGATCCGTCGCAAATGGTTTCAAGTCTCCCTCACCGTGACCCGCCGTCGAAAGAGTCGCCCATGAACCGCCTTGCCGCCATCCTGCCTGCTGCCAATGTGCTGGTCGGTGTGGACGCCACAAGCAAGAAGCGTGTGTTTGAACACGCCGGCCTGCTGTTTGAAAACCAGCACGCCATCGCCCGCGGCACGGTCACGGACAACCTGTTCGCCCGGGAACGCCTGGGCTCCACCGGTCTGGGCCATGGCGTGGCGGTGCCGCATGGCCGCGTCAAGGGGCTGAAGAATCCGCTGGCAGCGGTGCTGCGGGTGGAGCACCCGATCGCCTTTGACGCTCCGGACGACGAACCGGTCAGCCTGCTGATCTTCCTGCTGGTGCCGGAAGCGGCAACCCAGCGTCATCTGGAGATCCTGTCCGAGATCGCCGAATTGCTGTCGGACCGCGAGTTGCGCGAAAAGCTCAAGGTTGAGCCCGACGCGGCCGAGGTGCACCGTCTGATTGCCGGCTGGGAGCCGCTGAAGTCGGTCGCCTGATGCGACCGGGCGGCATCGCGTGAAACCCATTTCCATCAGCGCCGAGGCGCTCTTCGAGGAGCACCAGCCGGCGCTGAAGTGGGAATGGATCGCCGGCCACGCCCACCCCGAGCGCCGGTTTGACGAAGCCGCCGTCCGCGACGCGCGCTCTGCGGCCGACCTGGTCGGTTACCTCAACTACATCCATCCCTACCGGGTGCAACTGGTCGGGCAGCGCGAGGTGGCCTACCTGCGCGATGGCCCGTCCGAGGTGCTGGAGCGGCGCATCCAGCGCATTGTCACGCTGGAGCCGCCGGTGATCATCGTCGCCGACAACCAGCAGACCCCGGACCGGCTCGTTGCGATGTGCGACCGGGCCGAGATCCCGCTGTTCACCACGGCCCACTCCGCCGGCCACGTGATCGACGTGGTCCGCACCTATCTGGCTCAGTTGATGGCCGAGCGCACGACGCGCCACGGCGTCTTCATGGACATCCTGGGCCTGGGCGTGTTGTTGACCGGCGAATCCGGCCTGGGCAAGAGCGAACTCGGGCTGGAGCTGATCTCACGCGGCCATGGCTTGGTGGCCGACGATGCGGTGGATCTGTTTCGCATCACGCAGTCCACGCTGGAGGGACGCTGCCCCGAACTGTTGATGAACCTGCTGGAGGTGCGTGGCATCGGCCTGCTGGACATCAAGGCCATCTTTGGCGAGACGGCAGTGCGCCGCAAGATGCGGCTCAAGCTGATCGTGCACCTGGTGCGCAAGGAAACGATGGACCGTGAGTTCGAGCGGCTGCCCTACGAGCCGCTGTACGAGGAGATCCTGGGCATCCCGGTGCGCAAGGTGGTGATCGCGGTCGACGCCGGGCGCAACCTGGCGGTGCTGGTGGAAGCCGCCGTGCGCAACACGATCCTGCAGCTGCGCGGCATCGACACCTACCAGGAGTTCATTCAGCGCCACCAGGCGGCGATGGAGTCGCACCGGGATTCCTGAGCGCGGCCTGGCCACTGCGGTAAACGCAGTCCGGCTTGGCGCAGACCGCATACAGCGCCAGCGCATGGTCCTGCAGGGTGAAGCCCCGGGTCTGCGCGACGGCGCGCTGGCGGGCTTCGATCTCGGCGTCGTAGAACTCCTCGACGCGGCCGCAGGTCAGGCACACCAGGTGGTCATGGTGCTGGCCTTCGTTGAGTTCGAACACCGACTTGCCGGATTCGAAATGGTTGCGCGACAGGATGCCGGCCTGCTCGAACTGCATCAACACCCGGTAGACAGTGGCCAGACCGATGTCCGAACCCTCCGCCAGCAGGGCCTTGAAGACGTCTTCAGCCGTCATGTGGCGCTGGCTGGCCTTCTGGAAGATCTCCAGAATCCGGATCCGGGGCAAGGTGGCTTTCAGGCCGCTGCTCTTGAGTTCGTCGACGTGGGTCATGGTGGCATCCAGGCCCGCGACGCCCATCGGGCGGGCCGCTAGAATCGTCGCATCATAGCCACCCTGTGATGCCCGGCTGCGCGCAGGGTTCGACGGGTGTTTCCTCAGCCCGCCGCCGGACGCTGCCGCCCATGCCCTTGTCTTTCTCTCCTCGCCGTGCCGCCCTGCTTGGCGCCGCGCTGGCAGCCAGTGCGCTGCTCGGCGCCTGTTCCTCGATGGCCGGCCGGGTCAGCCACGTGATCTCGTCCGTCATGACGCCGTATCGGGTCGAGGTAGTGCAGGGCAACGTCGTCACCAGCGAGCAGGTGGCCGAGGTCAAGCCGGGCATGAGCCGCGAGCAGGTCCGTCAGGCGCTGGGCGCCCCGTTGCTGGTCGACCCGTTCCACACCAATCGCTGGGACTACGTCTTCCTGATCAACCGTCAGGGCACGCCGCCGCAGAAGCGCTCGGTGGTGGTGCTGTTCGACAACGACAAGGTCAGCTCGGTCAGCGCACCGGACCTGCCGAGCGAGCGCGAGTTCGTCGCATCGATCAGCCGTGGCGATGCCGCGAAAAGCACCCGCAAGCTCGAACTGACACCCGAAGAGCGCGCCGCGCTGCCGGCCCCGAAGCCGGCCGCCGCGGTGGCGGCGGCTGAGCCTGCAGCGCCGACCGCGGGTGCGACACGCAGCTATCCGCCGCTGGAGGCACCATGACGGCCGCTCTGCGCATCGCCGTGGCCGGCGCCTCCGGTCGCATGGGCCGGATGCTGATCGAGGCGATCAGCGCGGCCGAGGACTGCGCCCTGGCCGGCGCACTCGACCTGTCTTCGAGCACCGCCATCGGCCAGGACGCCACCGCCTGGCTGGGTCGCCACAGCGGTGTGATCATCACCGCCGATCTGGACCAGGGTCTGGCCGATGCCGAAGTGCTGATCGATTTCACCCGGCCGGAGGGCACGCTGGCGCATCTGGCCGCCTGCCGCCGCCGGGGCGTCAAGCTGGTGGTCGGCACCACCGGCTTCACCGAAGGCCAGAAGGCCGAGATGGCGGCCGGCGCCCAGGACACCGCCATCGTCATGGCGCCCAACATGAGCGTGGGCGTCAACGTCGTGATGAAGCTGATCGACATGGCGGCCCGCGCGCTGAGCGAAGGCTACGACATCGAGATCATCGAAGCCCACCACCGTCACAAGGTCGACGCTCCCAGCGGTACTGCGCTGGCGATGGGGGAGACGGTGGCGGCCGCCTTGGGCCGCGATCTGAAGGCCTGTGCCGTCTACGGCCGCGAAGGCGTGACCGGCGAGCGCGATCCGAGCACGATCGGTTTTGCGACCATCCGCGGCGGTGACATCGTCGGTGACCACACCGTGCTGTTCGCGGGCACCGGCGAACGCATCGAGATCACCCACAAGAGCGCCAGCCGCGTCACCTATGCGCAGGGCAGCCTGCGGGCTGCGCGCTTCCTGCGCCAGCGCGCCCGTGGCCTGTTCACGATGAACGACGTGCTGGGCCTGTCCGCCTGATGGACGGCCTGTCGGGCTTCTGGTCGCAGAGCGACCTGATCGGCCGCAGCGTCGTGGCCTTGTTGATGGCCATGTCCATCGGGGCCTGGGTGCTGATCTTCTGGAAGGCCTGGGTGCTGCGGCGCGCCAGCAGCGACATCGCGCGCGGGCTGGCGATCTTCTGGGATGCGCCCCACCTCGACGCGGCGCGCGAGCGCCTCGCGTCGGCGGACCGCGAAGGGTTGCTGCTGCCGATGCTCGATGCGGCGTTCGCCGAACCCGTTGCCGGCACGCTCGAAGCGCAAGGCGCGGCCGAGGCGCAGCTCACGCGCCGCCTGCGCGACGCGCTGCACCGCGGGCTGAGCCATCTTCACTTCGGCCAAGTCTTCCTGGCCTCGGTCGGTGCCACGGCGCCGTTCATCGGGCTGTTCGGTACCGTCTGGGGCATCTACCACGCGCTGCTGGGCATGGCCAGCGCCGGCTCGATGACCATCGACAAGGTCGCCGGACCGGTCGGCGAGGCCCTGGTGATGACCGCCGCCGGCCTGGCGGTGGCGATCCCGGCGGTGCTGGCCTACAACGTCTTCGGCAAGTGGCTGGGCGCCAGCGAAGCCGAGCTCGAAGGCTTTGCGCACGACCTGCGTGAAACCGCGCTGCAGCGCCGGGGCTGAACGATGGCCTTCGGTCGGCTCGAACGGACCCGCGCGCCGCAGCCGATGAGCGACATCAACATGACGCCGCTGATCGACGTGATGCTGGTGCTGCTGGTGATCTTCATGATCGCCGCGCCCCTGATGACCAGCGGCCTGCGCCTCGACCTGCCCCAGACCGAGGCGGCCCAGCCCAGCGCCGCGCCGCAGGTGCTGGCGGTGGCGCTGGACGCGCAAGGGCGGCTGTTTGTTGGCGAGCAGCGCAGCTCGATGAGCGCGCTGCGCCAGCAGGCGGCCACGGTGGCCCAGGCCCACCCGGACACCGAAGTGCAGTTGCGTGCCGACGAAAAGGTACCCTATGGCCAGGTGGCCGAGTTGATCGGCGCAATGCAGGCGGCCGGCCTGTCGCGCATCGGCTTCATCACCGCGCCGGCCGCCACGCCCGCGTCGGCGCCCTGAGGAGCGCCGCGGCAGGTGCCGCCTCCTACAATCGGCGGATGAACGAGAAATACGTCCCTGCCGAGGTCGAAAGTGCTGCCCAGGCGCACTGGAACGCCGCCCATGCCTACCGCGTCACCGAGGACGCCGGCCGCCCCAAGTTCTACGCCTGCTCGATGCTGCCGTATCCGAGCGGCAAGCTGCACATGGGCCATGTGCGCAACTACACCATCAACGACATGCTCGCCCGCCAGCTGCGGATGAAGGGCATGAACGTGCTGATGCCCATGGGCTGGGACGCCTTCGGCCTGCCGGCCGAGAACGCGGCGATGAAGAACAAGGTGCCGCCGGCGAAGTGGACCTACGACAACATCGCCCACATGAAAGGCCAGATACAGGCCATGGGGCTGGCCATCGACTGGTCGCGCGAGGTGGCGACCTGCCAGCCCAGCTACTACAAGTGGAACCAGTGGCTGTTCCTGCAGATGCTCAAGGCCGGCATCGCCGAGCGCCGCACCCAGGTCGTCAACTGGGACCCGGTCGACATGACCGTGCTGGCCAACGAGCAGGTGATCGACGGCAAGGGCTGGCGCTCTGGCGCGGCGGTGGAGAAGCGCGAGATCCCCGGCTATTACCTGAACATCGTCCAGTACGCCGACGAGCTGCTGTCGGCGGTCGCCAACCCCGAGGACCCGAATTACCTCGCCGGCTGGCCCGAGCGGGTGCGCCTGATGCAGGAGAACTGGATCGGCAAGAGCGAGGGCGTGCGCTTCGCCTTCCCGCACCAGATCGCGGGCACGGACGGCAGGCTGATCCAGGACGGCAAGCTTTTCGTCTTCACCACGCGGGCCGACACCATCATGGGTGTCACCTTCTGCGCGGTGGCGCCGGAACATCCGCTGGCGGTGCACGCGGCTGCATCGCGGCTCGAGGTGGCTGCCTTCATCGCCGAATGCGCCCAGGGCGGCACCACCGAGGCCGAACTGGCCACGCAGGAGAAGAAGGGCGTCCGCACCGGCCTGGTCGTGACGCATCCGCTGACCGGCGCGGACGTGGACGTGTGGGTCGGCAATTACGTGCTGATGAGCTACGGCGACGGCGCCGTGATGGGCGTGCCGGCGCACGACGAGCGCGACTTCGCATTCGCGCAGAAGTACGGCATAGCGATCCAGCAGGTTGTTGCCGTCGAAGGCGAGACCTTCAGCGACAAGGCTTGGGCCGATTGGTACGGCGACAAGCAGCGCGCCGTCTGCGTCAACTCCGGTGTGCTCGACGGCCTGCCGTACAAGGCCGCCGTGAGCAAGGTGGCCGAGCTGCTCGGTGAGAAAAACCTGGGCGAGAAGAAGACCACCTGGCGCCTGCGCGACTGGGGCATCAGCCGCCAGCGCTACTGGGGCACGCCCATCCCCATCATCCATTGCGACAGCTGCGGCGCGGTGCCGGTGCCGGAAAAGGACCTGCCGGTGGTGCTGCCGGAAGACCTGATCCCCGATGGCTCGGGCAATCCGCTGAACAAGTGCGCCTCGTTCCTGAACGTGGCCTGCCCGAGCTGCGGCAAGCCGGCTCGGCGCGAGACGGACACGATGGACACGTTCATCGATTCGTCGTGGTACTTCATGCGCTACTGCGACCCGACGAACCCGGATGCGATGGTGGGTGCAGGCACCGACTACTGGATGCCGATGGACCAGTACATCGGCGGCATCGAGCACGCGATCCTGCACCTGCTCTACGCGCGCTTCTGGACCAAGGTGATGCGCGACCTGAAGCTGGTCAAGGTCAGCGAGCCCTTCACCCGGCTGCTCACGCAAGGCATGGTGCTCAACCACATCTACTCGCGCCGCAGCGAGGCGGGCGGCATCGAGTACTTCTGGCCGCACGAAGTCGACAACGTCGCCGACGCGTCCGGCAAGGTCACCCACGCCGTGCTCAAGAGCGATGGCTCGCGGGTGAGCTACGACGGCATCGGCACGATGTCGAAGTCCAAGAACAACGGTGTCGATCCGCAGCAGCTGATCGACACCTACGGCGCCGACACCGCGCGGCTGTTCGTGATGTTCGCGTCGCCGCCCGAACAGACGCTGGAGTGGAACGACGCCGGCGTCGAGGGCGCGCATCGCTTTCTCAAGCGGGTGTGGGCTTTCGGCGCCAGGCACGCCGACCTGCTGCGCGCCGCGGGCGATGCCGCGGCCGACCTGCGTGCCGATGCGAAGGCCCTGCGCCGCGAGGTGCACGTGGTGCTCAAACAGATCAGCTACGACTACGAGCGCATGCAGTACAACACCGTGGTGTCTGGTGCGATGAAGCTGCTCAATGCGCTGGAGGCTTTCAAGCCCGACGATTCTTCGGGCGATGCCGCCGTGCTGCGCGAAGGCTTCTCGGTGCTGCTGCGCGGCCTCTACCCCGCCTGCCCGCACATCACCCATGCGCTGTGGCAGCAGCTGGGGTATGCCGATCGGCTGGGCGATCTGCTCGATGCCCCCTGGCCGATGGTCGACGAGGCGGCGCTGGTGCAGGACGAGCTGGAGTTGATGCTGCAGGTCAACGGCAAGCTGCGCGGTGCCATCAAGGTGCCGGCCAGCGCCGACAAGGCGGCGATCGAGGCCGCCGCGCTGGCCAGCCCCGACTTCGCGAAGTTTGCCGAAGGCAAGTCGGCGAAGAAGGTGGTGGTCGTGCCGGGCCGGCTGGTCAACATCGTCGTCGGATGAGCCGGGCCGCGCCGTCCCTCGGGGTCCCGACGCGTCGCTCGCCCGGTCGCGCCGTGGCCTGGGCGATGGCGGGCGCCGTGCTGCTGGCGGGTTGCGGCTTCCAGCTGCGCCAGCCGGCTGAGTTGCCCTACGCCCGTGTCGCGCTGGCCGGTTTTGCCCGCAACTCGGCCATGGCCGAGGTCCTCGCCGAGAGCCTGCCCGCCAACGCCAGGGTGGTGGAAGCCGCCCGGGATGCGGACGTGGTGGTGGTGGCGCTGGAGGATCGCCTGACCCGCACGGTGGTCGCTTCCACCGCCGCTGGGCAGGTGCGCGAGTTCCGTCTGCGCGTGACGCTGAAGTTCCGCTTCACGAGCCCCGACGGGCGCGTGCTCGGGCCCGATGCCGAGCTGGAACAGTCGCGTGACCTCAGCTACACCGAGACCGCCGCGCTGGGCAAGGAAGACGAAGAGCGCCTGCTGGAGCACGAGATGCGCGCCGACATCGCCGCCCAATTGCTGCACATGCTGTCGGCCAGCGGCCGGGCGGCCCGGCGCGGCTGAACGCGGCGGCCGCCATGCAGATCCGTTCCGACCAGCTCGGCCCGCACCTCGCGCGCGGCGAACTGCTGCCGATCTACACCGTTCACGGCGACGAGCCCTTGCTCGCCCAGGAGGCGGCCGACGCCGTGCGTGCGGCCGCCCGTGCGAAGGGGTTTGGCGAGCGCCAGGTGTTCACCGTCAGCGGCGCGCATTTCGACTGGAGCGCGGTGCTGGGGGCGGCCCAATCGATGGGCTTGTTCTCGGACCGGCAACTGATCGAAATCCGCATCCCGTCGGGCAAGCCGGGCAAGGACGGCTCGGCGGCCTTGCAGCAGTATTGCGCCCAACAGACTGACGGGCGCGGCGAGGGCGTGCTGACCCTGGTGCATTTGCCGCGGCTGGACCGCCAGCAGCAGCAGGGCGCCTGGTTCACCGCGCTGGAGGCGGCGGGCGCAACCCTCCGCGTCGACCCGGTCGAGCGCCACCAGTTGCCGGCCTGGATCGCCCGGCGCCTGACGGCGCAGGGCCAGGGCGTCGAGCCCGGCGAGGCGGGCCAGCAGGCGCTGGCTTTCTTTGCCGACCGGGTCGAAGGCAATTTGCTGGCGGCGCACCAGGAGTTGCAGAAGCTGGCGCTGCTGTATCCGGCCGGGCCGCTGAGGTTCGCGCAGATCGAGGCGGCGGTGCTGGACGTCGCTCGCTACGACGTGTTTCAACTCGGCGCCGCGGTGCTGTCCGGGCAGGTCGGGCGGGCGCTGCGCATGCTCGACAGCCTGAAGGCCGAGGGCGAGGCCGCGGTGCTGGTGCACTGGACGCTGGCCGAGGACATCCGCGCGCTCAAGCGCGTTCGCGACGCGATCGATGCCGGGCAACCCCAGCCGATGGCGCTGCGCGAGGCGCGCGTCTGGGGCGACAAGGAACGCCTGTTCGAGCGGGTGGTGGCGGGGCTGGACGGTCCGTCGCTCGCGGTGCTGGTGCGCGCGGCCAGCACCTGCGACGGCCTGGTCAAGGGCTTGCGCGATCCCGATTGGCCCAGCGACCCGTGGGACGGCCTGCGCCGCCTGGCCCTGATGACGATGGACCTGATCGCCGCAGCGCAGACGCGGCGCGGCACCCAACCGCCGCGCCGCCTGAGCCTGCCAGCCTGACCGCGGCGCCCGGTGGTCCGGCCTGCGGGCCGAGGGCGGCGCCCGAGCGGGCTCAGTAGCCGTCGCGTCGGCTCACGAGATGGGCCAGCGGTCGGCCTGCGCGCAGTGCGGCCAGGTTGTCGGCCACCACCGCAGCCGCGCTGCGGGGATCGGTCAACGCCGCCGCGTGCGGCAGCACCGTGACGTTCGGGTGTCGCCAGAACGGGTGCGGCGCGGGCAAGGGCTCGGTGCCGAAGACGTCCAGCACCGCATGCGAGAGATGGCCGTCGTCCAGCGCCTGCAGCAGGTCGGCTTCGACCAGATGCGCGCCGCGTGCCAGGTTGACCACGGCGGCGCCGGCCGGCAACTGCCGGAACAGGCTCGCGTTCAGGATGCCGCGGGTGGCGTCGGTCAGCGGCAGCAGGTTGATGACGATGCTGCTGCGCTGCAGCAGGGCCGCCTGCCCATCGGCGCCGCAGAACACCTCGACCCCGCCGAGGTGCCCGGCCGGGCCCTGCCGGCGCCAGCCACCGACCCGGTAGCCCTGGGCCGCCAGCCGCGCGGCCACCGCGCTGCCCATCTGCCCCAAGCCCAGCACCGCGACCGACACTTCGTCGGCACGGCGCTGCGGCCCGACCCGCCACTGCGCCTCGCGCTGCTGCCGGGCGTAGCCGAAAAAGCCCCGGTGCAGCGAGAGCACCGCCCACAGCGCGGTCTCGGCCATCGCCCGGGTCATCGCCGGATCGACCATGCGCGCCAGCGCGACGTTCTGCGGCAGACGGGAGTCGCCGAGCAAGCGGTCCACCCCGGCCCACAGCGACTGGATCAATCGCAGGCCCGGCAGACCCTGCAGTTGGCCTGGCGGCGGATTCGCGACCAGGGCGACATCGATGGCCGCGCGGGTCGCGGCGTCGATCGCCTCACCCTCCAGCAGCAGGCGCTCGCCGGGCAAGGCCTGCTGCAGGTGGTGGCGCCAGACCGCCGCCTCGTCACCCCCCCAATCGCCACATAGCAAAACCGACATCCGACAAGCGTAACCGGTTCAGAATCAAACGGCGTGTGCTTCTTCCGAATGGGGCGAAGGACGGTGCCAAATGGAGATCGGCGTGCGACTTCGACAAGCCAGCGACGGCTCCTCGCCGCCGCGGGCTGCGCATGTCCGGCATGAGCCGGTGGCCCAGGCGGGCGTGGCGTCGATCCGCCTGATGGTGCTGATGGCGGGGCTGACGGCCCTGGCCGTGCCGCTGCTGTCAACGCTGTGGGCCGGTCCCTCGGGCATCGCACCGCCCGGCGCGGGACTGCCCGGCTGGGGCTGGGTGCTGCTGGCCCAGGGGATCGCGCTGCTGCTGCTGCTGGCAGGCGTCTGGATCGGGGGGGTGTCGCGCAAGCTGGGGCGCGTGCGTCAGTTGGCGCAGATGCTGGCGGGCGGCCGCCACCGGCTGCTGCCGGCGGGGGCCGGCCCTTGGCTCGTGAACGAGCTCGACGAACTCGTGAGCCAGCTCACGCGAGCGCGCCAGCGGGTGGATGCGCTGGTCGACGAGGTGGAGCTGCGCACCGGCGATCTGCAGCGCCTGGCCGTGTACGACGCGTTGACCGGCCTGCCGAACCGGCGCCTGTTCCGCGATCTCTTCGACCATGCGGCCGCGCAGGCACAGCGCAGCGGCCGCTCGATGGCCTTGCTGTATGTGGATCTGGATCACTTGCAGCAGATCAACGACCGGCACGGCACGCCGGCAGGCGACGCGCTGCTGCACTGCGTCGCGCGCCGCATGCAGGAGGCCGTGCGCGGATCGGACCTCGTTGCCCGCCTGGGCGGCGACGAGTTCGCGGTGCTGATGGTCGACACCGTGGATTTCGACGCCATGGCTTTGACCGCCATGCGCCTGATTCACGCCACCGAAGCGCCGGTGACGCTGGACGATGGTCGGTCTTGCGGCGACGTGTCGGCCAGCGTCGGCGTCGCCCGCTTTCCGCGCGACGGCGAGGATTTCGACACGCTGCTGGCGCACGCCGACCAGGCGTTGTACCGCGCCAAGACCCTGGGCCGCGGGCGCCATGCGGTGTTCCAGCCGACGCTCAACGATGACGACCAGCGCGTCGCCGCCGGGGGCGACGGCGAGTTGCTGCATGCCTTGGACCACGGCGAACTGCAGCTCCATTTCCAGCCGGTCATCGACACCGTGACGGGTCAGGCGGTCGGGGCCGAGGCCTTGATGCGCTGGCAGCATCCGCGCGAAGGCCTGCTGCCACCGGCCCGCTTCATCCACCGGGCCGAGGAGAGCGGGCAGCTTCACGCCTTGGGCCTGAGCACGCTGGACCAGGCCTGCGCCCAGGTCGCGCAGTGGCAGCTCATGGGCCTGCGGCCGGGCCGGATCTCGATCAATGTCTCGGCGCCCCAGTTCCGCCACGTCCATTGGGCCCGCGAGCTGGGGCAGGCGCTGCAGCGCCACCATGTCGCCGGCCAGGATCTGGCCGTGGAACTGACCGAAAGCACGCTGATGGGCGACGCCGAAAGCACCCAGCAGCGGGTCGAGGCGCTGCGGGGCCTGGGCGTGTCGCTGGTGATCGACGACTTCGGCTCGGGCCTGATCTCGCTGGCGCGCCTGGGCGAGTTGCGCCCGGCCATGGTCAAGCTCGATGCGACGTTCTTGCGCGGCCTGCCGGACGACCCGCAGGCGCGGGCCATGGTGGCGGGCATCGTCGGACTCGCGCGCAGCCTGTCGATCGCCGTGGTGGCCGAGTCGGTGGAAACCGAGGCACAGCGCGACGCGCTGGCCGAACTGGGCTGCACGCTGCAACAAGGCTATCTGTTCGCGCGACCGCAACCCGCGCTGCCGGAGCCGGCCTGGCCGCTGCCGCCCGGCGGGGCGCCCGCTGGGCCCGGCGCCAACGACCACGGGCCGGTCGATCTAGCGCGGGCGCTGATGGGACACGGCTGAGCAGCAGCTCAGTCCGGCGCAGCCAGTTCGCGCAGCACCGCCAGGGCGCGCTGCACCGATTGCGATCGGACCGCGCTGCGGTCACCGGGCAGCAGCAGGTGCTCGGTCCGGCAGTTCACCGTGCCGCGCGCCCCGGTCCAGGCCCAGGCCAGCCACACGGTGCCGACCGGCTTGCCCGGCACGGCACCGCCCGGCCCGGCAATGCCGGTGACCGCGACCGCCAACTGGGCCGCGCTGTGCGCCAGCGCGCCCAGCGCCATCGCACGGGCGACCGGCTCGCTGACGGCGCCCTGCGCAGCGATCAAGGTGGCCGGCACGCCCAACTGCTCGGTCTTGGCCGCGTTGCTGTAGGTTACGAAGCCGCGATCGAACCAGTCGCTGGAGCCGGCCACGCTTGTGCACAGCGCGGCGATCAGGCCGCCGGTGCAGCTCTCGGCAGTGGCCAGGTGCCAGCCGCGGGCGCGCAAGTCGTCGCCCAGCGGGCCCAGTTCGGCCATCAGGCGTTCCTCCTCGGCCAGCAAGGGCATCACAGCACTCGCCAGAGTGCCAGCACCAGCAGGCTGCACAGCGCCGCGACCAAGTCGTCGAACAGGATGCCGAAGCCTTGCGCCCACCCCGGCGGCCGGCCGGGCCGGCCCTTGAACAGGCGATCCGCCCAGCCCACCGGCCCCGGCTTGGCGGCGTCGAAGTAGCGGAACAGCGCGAACGCCGCCAACTGCAGGCCGAAGCCCCCGGGCATCAGCAGCCACAGCATGGTCCAGAAGGCGAGGATCTCGTCCCACACCACCGCGCTCGGGTCCGCCACGTTCAGCGCCTGGGCGGTGCGGGTGCAGGCCCACCAGCCCATCAGCAGGCCGCCGCCCAGCAGGCCGGCCCACAGGCGGTCGCTCATCCAGGGGGCCAGCAGGTCGAAGCTCAGCCAGGCCCACAGTGTGCCCACGGTGCCGGGCGCCATCGGCGACAGGCCGCTGCCGAAACCCAGCGAGATCAGGTGCAGCGGCGAGCTGAGCATCAGGCGCAGGCTGGCGCGGCGCGGCGCGGCCGTCGGGCGGGCCGGCTCTTCGGCGCGCGCGGCCGGCTCGGGCGGCACGGCGGGTCGTTCGACCGGCGTCTCGCGCAGCACGCGGGCCTCGCTGACCGGGTCGGTATCGGGCGCGGTGGGCTCGCTCATGGCCGCCTCATTGGAAATGGTCGAAGCTGCGGCAACCGGCCAGGTCCAGCGCCTGCCCGTGGCCGTCAAGCACCCGCAGGCCGGCCTCTGGGGGCTCAATGCGGCCGATGCAGGTCAGTGCCACGCCACAACGTGCGGCGGCGTCGTTCATCGCCGCATGGCGCGAAGGCGGCGCGGCCAGCAGCAACTCGTAATCGTCACCGCCGGTCAGCAGGCACAGGCGCTGCACGGCGTCGGGCTGTGCCGCCAGCACGGCGCTGCGGGGCAGGGCGTCCAGGTACAGCGTGGCGCCGCACCGCGAGCGACGCAGAAGATGACCCAGGTCGCCCAGCAGGCCGTCGCTGAGGTCGATCGCGGCACCGGCGACGCCGCGCAGCGCCTGCCCCAGCGCCACCCGTGGCTGCGGGCATTCCATCGCTTTGCGCACCTGCTCGAAGGCGTCGCCCGGCAGACTCAGGGTGCCGCGGAACACTTCCAGCGCCAAGCGGGCGTCGCCCAGGCAGCCGCTGACCCACAACTCGTCGCCGGGTTGCGCGCCGCTGCGCAGCAAGGCCTGGCCCGTCGGCACTTCGCCGAAGACGCCGATGCAGATGTTGAGCGGGCCGGCCGTCGTGTCGCCCCCCACCAGTTCGATGCCATGGGCATCGGCCAGCGCCAGCAGCCCGCGCGAAAACGGTGCCAGGAACGCCTCGGACGCCGCAGGCAAGGTCAGAGCCAGCGTGAAGGCCAGCGGCTCGGCGCCGCAAGCCGCCAGATCGCTCAGGTTCACCGCCAAGGCTTTGTGACCCAGCCGGGCCGGATCGACCGTGGACAGGAAATGGCGTCCTTCGACCAGCGCGTCGGTGGAGACGGCCAGTTGCATGCCGGCCCGCGGCTGCAGCAAGGCGCAGTCGTCGCCGACGCCCAGCACTGCGCGTTGGACGGGACGCCGGAAAAAGCGCTCGATCAGGTCGAATTCACCCAGGGACATGCAGGCATTGTCGCCCAGCGTGGGCACCGGCCGTTCACCCCGAGGCGCGGCGCAGGGGAGGGAAAGGACGTGAAAAGCCCGCTCTTGAAAATACCGTTCCCGGTACCAAAATCCGGCACATGAACACCCCCGCCTCCACCCATGTGGCCTGCCCGCACTGCGGCGCCACCAACCGCGTGCCCGATGCACGGCTTGCCGACGACCCGGTCTGTGGCCGCTGCGGCGCTGCGTTGCTGGACGGTCACCCGGTGGCCCTGACCGACGCCAACTTCGACGCGGTGACTTCGGCCACCGGCCTGCCGGTGGTGGTTGATTTCTGGGCGCCCTGGTGCGGCCCGTGCCGGTCGATGGCCCCGCAGTTCGAACAGGCGGCCGCTCAGCTCAAGGGCCGGGCGCTGTTCGTCAAGGTCAACAGCGACGACAACCCGCGCACTGCCGGGCGCTTCAACATCCGCAGCATCCCGACGCTGCTCAAGCTCAAGGGCGGGCGCGAAGTCGACCGGGTTTCCGGTGCGATGCCGGCGGCCCAGGTGGTCGCCTGGACCCGGGCCTGAGTCCGGCAGCTCGGCGGCAGCCCGCGCGGGCCTGAGGCCGTCGGCCCGGATTCGGGCGCGCAGGTTCTAGGCGCAGGCGTCGGCGAGCCGGAAGAGGGCCACCGATTGAACGAGTTGACGGGCCTGGTTGCGCAGGCTCTCCGCCGCCGCCGCGCTTTGTTCGACCAGCGCAGCGTTCTGTTGGGTGGCGTGGTCCATGTCGGAAACCGCTTCGCTGATCTGGCCGACGCCTTTGCTCTGGTCGGCGCTGGCGCTGCTGATCTCGGTCACGATGTCGGTCACCTGGCGGATCGCCGCCACCACCGCGGCCATGGTCGAGCCGGCTTGATCCACCAGCGTGGAGCCTTGTTCGACCCGCTCGACACTCGTCGAGATCAATGACTTGATCTCCTTGGCCGCGTCGGCGCTGCGATGCGCGAGATTGCGGACTTCGTGGGCCACCACCGCAAATCCGCGGCCCTGCTCGCCAGCGCGCGCGGCCTCGACCGCGGCATTGAGCGCCAGGATGTTGGTCTGGAAGGCGATGCCGTCGATCACCGCGATGATGTCGACGATCTGGCGGGAGCTGTCGTTGATGCCCTTCATCGTGTCGACCACGCGCGCCACGACCTCGCCGCCCTGCAGCGCCACCGCGCTGGCGCCTTGGGCCGACTGATCGGCCCGCCCGGCGTGGCCGGCGTTTTGCGCCACGGTGCTGCTGAGCTGCTCCATGGACGCGGCGGTCTGCTGGAGCGCGCTGGCCTGGCGCTCGGTGCGCACGCTCAGGTCGCCGCTGCCCGACGCGATCTGGGACGAGGCGGTGGCGATGCTCTCGGCATTGCGCCGCACTTCCGTGACGACCCGGCCCAGGCTGGATTGCATCGCGTCGAGCGCCTGCAGCAGCGCTGCAAATTCGTCCTGACCGCGAATGTCGATGGTGTTCGTGAGGTTCCCCTCGGCAATGCCCTGGGCGATGCCCAATGCGGCACGCAGCGGCCGACTGATGTCTCGCGCCAGGGACACGCAGACGGCGAGGCCGCCGATCGACGCCGCCAGCATCAGCACCAGGCTGAGCTTCAGCGCACGCTCGCTCTGGGCGGCGGCCTGGGCGGCGACCGACGCGCTTTCCTCGGCGATCTTGCGCCCGGCCTCGGCCAGCAGACGCGCCGGTTCGCGATCGACGCCCGCCACCGCCGCATCGCCCGCGGTCGGGTCGAATCCGGCCGCCTTGAACGCCTCGAATCCCTTGCGGTAGCCCCCGCCCATGCGAACGTGGGCCTGCGCGAACTGCTGCACCAAGGCCTTGCTGTCGCCCTCGGGGAGCGACTTCAACAGCTGCGCGGCCAGCGTGTCGACGGCCGCCTCGCGTTCCTGAAATGCGCCCCAGTACTTGGCGAGCTTTTGAGGGTCCTTGCCGCGCAGCAGCGTGTCCTTCCATTCCTGCACCTGCAGCTTGAACGTCACCAGCATCGCGCTGACATCGCGCTCGTTGGTCACCTTGGTCTGCACGGTCGTGCGGTAGGTGTCGATCGCCCGGTCCATGCGCTGGATCCCGAACAGGGCCGCGGCCACGACCAGCAGCGTCGTCGCGCCGAACACGACCGGGAGTTTGAAGGCGATTTTCATGATCGAACTCGGGCAAGGCAGTCTCTGGGTTGTCGGCCCGGGCGCGCGAGGGCTTGAATGGTTGACCGGGCCGTGAGGTTTCCGCGAGACCGACAACCCGGCGCCGGCGTGGATCCATCGGCCGCCGGTCTGTTTCGCCGAGTCTTTCACGCCGGGAACCTGCCTACACTGGGCGCTGTTCTCTCAAGGGCGCTGCGCCGATGAAACCGACCACCCGGGTGCTGATCGTCAGCGCCGACCCTGCCTGGCGCGAGCAAGTCTGCGCCGGCCTGAACCAGGCCAGCGAGGCGCTGGACAATCCGCATGGACTGGTGGCCGAGGCCTGCGCCGCCGATGCCGACTTGGCCGTGGGCAAGGTGCTGTGCGCCGACCCGGAGGCCCATGTGCAGGTGGTGCTGGTGGACCATGGGGCGAGCCTGCCGGCCGGCCCCGCGGGCGACGCGCCGACCTCGGCCGACCTGGCCAGGCGCCTGTACGCGGCCCGGCCCGAGCTGTCGATCTACCTGCTGCTGCAGGACGATGCGGACAAATTGCGGGTCGAGCAGCACGCCAGCGAGGCGGTGCACGGCTATTTCGATCGCGAGGAGCTGGACTTCAACGGCTGGTTCCGCATCCTGGCCGCCGAGGTCGCGGGCAAGGCCGCCACGCCGTTCTACGACGCCCTGCGCAGCTATGTGGCGCAGGCCAAGGACAGCTGGCACACGCCGGGGCATGCGGGTGGCGACGCGTTCAAGGGCAGCCCGTGGGTGGGCGATTTCCATGACTTCGTCGGCGACGAGATGCTGCGCGCCGACCTGTCGGTGAGCGTGCCGCAGCTCGATTCGCTGCTGCATCCCACCGGCGTCATCGCCCAGAGCCAGAAGCTGGCCGCCAAGGCCTTCGGCGCGCGCAAGACCTACTTCGCCACCAACGGCACCAGCACCTCGAACAAGGTCATCTTCCAGACCTTGCTGGCGCCCGGCGACAAGCTGCTGCTGGACCGCAATTGCCACAAATCGGTCCACCACGGCGTGATCCTGTCGGGGGCCCGGCCGGTGTACCTCGATTCGGCGCTGAACCGCCATTTCGGCCTGTTCGGTCCGGTGCCCAAGGCGACGATCCGTGCCGCGATCGAGGCGCACCCGGACGCCAAGGTGCTGATCCTGACCAGCTGCACCTACGACGGCCTGCGCTACGACCTGCAGCCCATCATCGCGATGGCCCATGCCGCCGGCATCAAGGTGATCGTCGACGAGGCCTGGTACGGCCATGCACGCTTCCACCCGGAGCTGCGTCCGACCGCGCTCGAATGCGGGGCCGACTACGCGACCCAGAGCACGCACAAGGTGCTGTCCGCGTTCTCGCAGGCCAGCATGATCCACGTGAACGATCCGGCGTTCGACGAGCACCTGTTCCGCGAGAACTTCAACATGCATGCCAGCACCAGCCCGCAGTACACGCTGATCGCCAGCCTGGACGTGGCGCGCAAGCAGGCGGTGATGGAGGGCTACCGCCTGCTCGACCGGTCCCTGGGCTTCGCCCGCGAGTTGCGCGAGAAGATCAACGCCACCGGCGCGTTCCGCGTCCTGACGCTGGACGAGTTGCTGCCGGACGCATTGCGCGGCGACGGCGTCCGGCTCGATCCGACCAAGCTCACCATCGACCTGTCGGCCAGCGGCTGGTCGGCCGACGAGCTGCGCGACGAGTTGATCAACCGCTACAACATCCAGGTCGAGAAGAACACCCACAACACGTTGACGCTGCTGCTGACCATCGCCACGACGCGCAGCAAGGTCTCGCGCCTGTTCGACGCGATGCTGCGCCTGGCCAAGGACCGCCGCCCGCCGCTGACCTATGCCCGCATGCCCGAGGCCCCGCGCTTTTCCGAGCTGGCCTGCCTGCCGCGCGACGCGTTCTATGAAGCCGGCGAGCGCCTGCCGCTGCTGGACGAACGCGGCCAGCCGAACCAGGCCCTGGTCGGCCGCGTCTGCTGCGACCAGATCGTGCCCTATCCGCCCGGCATTCCGGTGCTGGTGCCGGGGCAGGTCGTCACGCCGGAGGTCGTGGCCTACCTGACGCGGCTGCTGCAGACCCAGCGCTCGATCGACCTGCACGGCCTGGCCACGCTGGACGGCGAATGGCATTTGCGCGTGCTCAGCCCGGCCGAACATGCGGCCCTGCCGCGCCGGGACGGCGGCCGATGAGCGACGCGTTGCCGCGCTTGAACCTGGTCGGCGCCGGCCGCGTCGGGCGCACGCTGGCCCGGCTGTGGATCGAGGCCGGGCAGGTGCGGCTCGGCAGCGTGCTGAGCCGGCGACCGGCATCGGCGGGCGAGGCGGTCGCCGGCCTGGGCACGGGCGATGCGGTCGACACCGTGGCCGCGATGGCACCGGCCGAGCTGTGGCTGCTGGCCGTGCCGGACTCGCAGATCGCGGACACGGCCGCGGCGATCGCCGCCCAGGCGGGGCCGCCGGCGGTCGCCTGGCATGCCAGCGGGTTCCTGGCCAGCAGCCTGCTGGCGCCGCTGCAGGCCAGAGGCTGGGCGGTGGCGAGCGCGCACCCGGCACTCAGCTTTGCCGAGGTCGAGGTGGCGGTGCAGCAGTTCCCCGGCACGGTGTGCGCGTTGGAGGGCGACGCCGCGGCGCTGCTGCCACTGCGTGCGCTGTTCGAGGCGATCGGCGGGCGCTGCTTCGAGCTGGCCGCCGCCGACAAGCCGCTCTACCACGGGGCGGCGGTGTTCGCGAGCAACTTCCTGCCGGTGCTGCAGGCGGTGGCCACCGAACTTTGGCAGGGCACCGGCGTGCCGCCCGCCTGGGTGCCCGGCCTGGCCGAAGGCTTCGTGCAGCGCGCTGCGGCCAATCTCCAGGCGCTGGGGCCGCGGACCGCGCTGACCGGCCCGGCCGCCCGTGGCGATGCCGAGGTGCTGGCGCGCCAAGGCGACGCGATGGCGGCCCGCGACGCGGCGCTGGGCCAGGCATACCGTGCACTGAGCGAACTGGCGGGCCGGCTGGCTCGCGACGGGCAGGTGTTGCCCTAGGTCCCGGGGTGTCGCTGCGGGCGGGCGCCTCTCGCGGGGTCCAAAGCGCGGCGCCGCAAGTCGCTACACCGGTGCCAGCACGAATCGGGCGCGGCCCTGGGTCTTGCCCAGCAGCAGGGCGCGGTCGGCGCGCTCGGTGGCACTGATCAAGGACTCGTCTCGATGGACCCGGGCCAGGCCCGCGGTGACGGTCAGCGCCAGGTTCAGATTCGACGGCGTGACGATCGGTGTCGCGCTGACGCTTTCCAGCACGCGCGCAGCCAGGATCGGGACGTCCTGGGGTTCCGCCACCAGAAACAGCGCCAGAAATTCTTCCCCGCCGAAGCGGATCAGCAAGTCGGTTTCCCGCAGTCCGGCCGTCAGTCGCCGCGCGATCTGCTGCAGCACCACATCGCCCACCGCGTGGCCGTGGAAGTCGTTCACCCGCTTGAAGTGGTCGACGTCGAACACGGCCACCCAGAGCGACGCGCCGGTGCGCTGCGCATCCATCTGCCGGACCCGGAAACAGTAATCCAGGCCGTGGCGCAGCGGCAGGCCCGTCAGGTCGTCGAAGCGCGAGGAATACGCCGTCACGCGCAGACGCAGCTTGTTCAGCATGCCGACCATCGCACTTTGCTGCTCCATGTAGGCGTCCAGGTGGGCCGCTTGGGCGATTTCTCCGTGGAGCACCGCATGGCAGAGCTGGCGCGCGGCCTCGTGCATGTGCTGATGAGACTGGTCGATGCCGCGCACGAGCGGCGCATCGATGGTGTCGACCTGAAGCCGATGGTCGTTCAGCCACCGGCCGAACTGGCACAGGCTGTGGGCATCGGGCTGCAGCGCGTCGTCGCCCGGCGATTCCCGCAGCAGCGCGCAGCGCAGCAGCCGCTGGTTCCAGGCCAGGTGGGCCTCGATACCGCGGTCGATGCCGTGGAGCAAGGCCTCCAGCGCCTGCGGCTCGGACATGCAACGGTTGGCGACGGTCATCCGAGGATTGTCGGTACATTCGCCGCCGACTTGAGCCGCGTCCGGCCCCGGCGCCGCGCTCGGCAGCCTTCCGTGCTGCAGCCTCCCCGTGGCTGGACGTCCTAGGGGGACTCCCTATGAACGCGCTTGCCATTCTTAGCGATGGGCTTGGATCGCGGCCCGAGGGGGACGCGCGCATGATGCTGCTGCGTTGAAACAGGCTCGGCGTTTCGGCGGAGTGGGCAGTCAGGAGCTGGGCAGAAGGTGTGGAGTCAACCGGGATGGTGACGACTTCCTCTCGCGTCGGGCGCGAGGGACGCATGCGTTGCGGCACCTGAGCGGCAGGTGCTGCCGGGACGGTCGGGCGGCGCCACGAGCGCGGCCCTGCGACGTGCCGGGCGACGGTGCCAGGTCGGCGTGATTTCCACCGAGGGGGAAGGCGAAGGCTGCCGGTACGCCTGGAGCGGACGAGGGTGGGTTCAGCGCATCTCACCCGAACTTCAATCCTTCATCTTTGAGGACATTGCATGATGATCACGACCAAGCATTGGATGGTCCGCTGGGCAGCGTGGGCTGCTCTCGGATGGGCGGTTTCCGGCACGGCGTGGGCGCAGGCCAACTGGCCCACGGCCGGGCAGAACCTCGGCAATTCACGCAACCAGGCCAGCGAAACCCTGATCAGCCCCAGCACGGTGGCCTCGCTGAAGCTGAAATGGACGGCGCCCAGCGATGGCGACGTCACGGCCAACCCCGCGACTACGCCTACTACCCCGACTCCGCCGGCTTCCTGTACAAGGTGAACCGGCTGACCGGCGCGATCGTCTGGAAGAACCCGATCTCTGCCTACACCGGCATCACCGGCGACTTCGCGCGGGCCACGCCGGCGGTGGCCGGCAATGCGCTGATCCTGGGCAACCAGAGCGGCAAGTTCCTGCAGGCCTTCGGCCAGCCGGCACCGCAGCCGGCGCACGTGTTCGCGGTCGACAAGAACACCGGCAGCCTGCTGTGGTCGACCCAGGTCGACAACACCGTGATGTCCTTCGTGACGCAATCGGCCGTGGTGGCGAACAACACCGTTTACGTGGGGCTGGCGTCTAACGAGGAGCTGGTCGCGGGCTTCGTGCCCAAGGCCTACTGGACCTTCAAGTTCCGCGGCAGCGTCGTCGCGCTGGATGCAACGACCGGGGCGATCAAGTGGCAGACCTACACCGTGCCCAGCGGCTACAGCGGCGGATCGGTCTGGGGCAGCACCGGGGCCGTCGACCCCGACAAGGGGCTGCTGTACATGGCCACGGGCAACAACTACAGCGTGCCGCAGTCGGTACTCGATTGCCTGAACAATGGTGGCGCGCCGGCGACCTGCCTCAGCCCGGACGATCATTTCGACTCCATCGTCGCACTGGACATGAACACGGGGGCGCTGGTCTGGTCGGCCAAGGGCTTGCCCTTTGACGCCTGGAACGTGGGCTGCGGCCTGAACGTGCCGGGCTTCGTGAATCCGCCGAACGACAACTGCCCCAACCCCAACGGTCCGGACTGGGACTTCGCCCAGGGTCCGATGCTGATCGCCAACGGCAACGGCGTCGGCATCGGCAACCAGGGCAAGATCGTCGGCGCTGGACAGAAGAGCGGCAAGTTCTGGGCGTTCAAGGCCAATGACGGCAAGCTGGCCTGGGTCACCCAGGTGGCGCCGCCAGGACTGACCGGCGGCCTGCAATGGGGTTCGGCCTACGACGGCAACCGGATCTACGTGGCGGTCAGCAACAGCGGCCTGACCGGCGGCGGCACCTCGCCCGGTGTCTGGACGCTGAAGGACGGCAGCACCACCACGTCCGGCGGCTGGGCGGCGCTGGATCCGAAGACCGGCGGCGTGCTCTGGACCACCAAGGACCCGCTGGGCAGCCGTGCCGAAGCGGCGGTCAGCGTTGCGAACGGCGTGGTGTTCGGCTGCAATCTGGATCCGGCCAACGGCACGATGTACGGCCTGGACGCCGGCACCGGGGCACCTCTGTGGTCCGCCAACAGCGGGGCTCCTTGCAATGCCGGACCGTCGATCGCCAACGGCATGGTGCTGTGGGGCAGCGGCACCTTCTCGGTCGGCGGCGCCACGGGCTCGAAGAAGGTCTACGGCTTCGGGTTCTGAGCACCGCTCACGGGCGTGGAACAGCCGGCAAGGCCGGTTCCACGTCCGGGCTGGACCCGGCGGACTGACGCGTTTTTCGCCGGTTTCTTGGGCGATTGCCGCCGGCCGCTGGCGCTAAATTTGAAGGCAACCAAGGAGCACGCCATGATGAAGCCGACGACCCTGCAGGCCGGGACCCCTCGCCACCGACTGGCCGCCGGCGGCATCGACTGGGAGGACCTGCCGTCGCTGAGCCACCTGGTGGCGTCGGCCGAGTCCACACAGGGCACGGCGCCGGCCTGGGCGGAGACCTTGCCGGCTGCGCTCGATGGCCTGCCCTCGGTCGGACTGCTGCGCCATCGCCTGCCGGGTCTGGAGGTGCGCGAAGTCAACGAGCCCGACGTGTTCGACTTGTTCTTCGGCCGCCTGCAGCGGGAGGCCGGCGGCCCGCGGGCCTGAGGCCGCTGGCGCGACCGCCAGGCACGACAAGCGGCCCGGCGACGAGGGCACTGGCGGTATCCTCCGCCCCCATGTACCTGCCCTTCTTCGGCCTGAAGCAGGCGCCGTTCTCGATCGCGCCCGATCCCCGCTACCTGTTTCTCAGCGAACGCCACCGCGAGGCGCTGGCCCACCTGCTCTATGGCTTGCAGGGCGGTGGCGGCTTCGTGCTGCTGTCGGGCGACATCGGTGCCGGCAAGACGACGGTGTGCCGCGGCTTTCTGGAGCAGGTGCCGGCCGACACCCGGGTGGCCTACATCTTCAACCCCAAGCTCGATGCGCTGGAGTTGCTGCGCACGATCTGCGACGAGTTCGGGATCGCCGTGCGCGCACCGGGCCCCGGTGCGGCCAGCCTGAAGGACCACATCGACGCGCTCAATGCCTATTTGCTGGCGGTCCACGCCAGCGGAGGGCGCAGCGTGCTGGTGATCGACGAGGCGCAGAACCTGTCGGCCGACGTGCTGGAGCAGCTGCGCCTGCTCACCAATCTCGAGACCTCGGAGCGCAAGCTGCTGCAGATCATCCTGATCGGCCAGCCCGAGTTGCGCAGCATGCTGGCGCGGCCTGAGCTGGAGCAGCTCGCCCAGCGCGTGATCGCGCGCTACCACCTGGGCGCGCTGAGCCCGGCGGAGACCGCGCGCTACGTCGCGCATCGCCTCGCGGTGGCCGGGCGGGAGGGCGAACTGCCGTTCGACGACGCGGCGCTGCAACGCCTTCATGCGCTCAGTGGCGGGGTGCCGCGGCGCATCAATCTGCTGGCCGACCGGGCCTTGCTGGCGGCCTACGCGCAGGGACGCGCACAGGCGAGCGTGGCCCTGATCGAACAGGCGGCCCGCGAGGTCTTCGACACCGCCGAGCTGCCGCGTGCCGCGCACGCCTGGCGCGGCTGGCAGCTGGGGTTGCTGACGCTGGCGCTGCTGGGGCTGGGCGGAGGGGGTGGCGCGTGGTGGGCCGGGCGACACGGGGGGGCATCCGGCGCGGGCAGCATCGCCAAGGTGAGCCCGCCGCCGGGAGTTCAGGCCAGCACCGCTATCAGCCGGAACGGGTCGGGACCTGGCGCCAGCGGCCCTGCGGTGGCGATCCAGGCGGCGGCGGCCTCGGCGCCCGCCGCCGCGGCGTCCACCACCGAAGGCGTCGTGACGCCCAACCCGCCGGCGGCCGCAGTGCGCGATGAAGCCGCCGCGTGGCGCGACCTGGCCATGGCCTGGGGGGTGACGCTGCCGCCCGGCGCGGACCCGTGCGAGGCGGCCCGCAGCGGCTCGCCGCTGCAATGCGCCCACCTGCCGTGGCCGCTGCCGATGATCCGCGAGCTGGACCGGCCCGGGCTGATGGCGATGCGCGACGATCAAGGGCGCCTGCGCTGGCCTCGCCTGCTGGCCTTGGATGCCCACGCCGCGGTCTTGCAGGACGGCACGCAGCGGCAGCGCCTGGATCTGGCCGCGCTGGGTCGGTCGTGGACGGGCGACTTCGAGACCTTCTGGCGCGCGCCGCCCGGCTACGGCGCGCCGCTCTCGGCCGGTCAGCAGGGGCCCGCCGTCGACGCCTTGGCGACCGCGCTGGCCCGGTGGGCCGGCGTCTCGCCGCCCCCGCCTGGGACGGCCATGGACGCGGCCCTCGTGGCGCGCCTGCAGGCGTTCCAACGAGCCCGTGGCCTGGCGGCCGATGGCGTGGCCGGTCCCGCCACCTTCATGCAGCTCAACCGGGCGGTCGGCGTCGAGGAGCCGCGCCTGGGAGAGCCTCTCGCCGCCGCGGCGCCCTGATTCGATCGACGGAAGCGCACACCATGTCCATCATCCTCGACGCCCTGCGTCGCGCCGAAGCCGATCGTGAACGGGGCCGCGGCACCGTACCCGGCCTGTACGACCAGCCTGAGTTGTCGGCCCACCGTGCAGGTGCCGCCGCCCGCCCGCCCGCCCCTCGACGGGGACTGCCGCTCGCGCTGTTCGGGGTCGTCGCGCTGGCCGCCGTGGCGTTGGCTTTCTGGTGGGGGCGCCGCGCCGCGGTGGCGCCACCGCCGGCGGCGGCCTTGGCGCCTGGCGTGGCCAGCGCCAAGGCGCCCGACGCGCCGGACCGACCGACCGTTCCGGTGGCGGCGCTGGCGCCCCGGCCTGATTTCGCTCCGGCTGCGTCCTCGGCGGCCTGGCCTGCCTCGGCCGCTCGCCCCGGAACGGCCGCGCGTCCCCCCAGGCCGATGCCCGCAGCACGCATCGACCCGGACACCGCACGGGCGGCGGCGCCGGCGCTGAAAGCCGGGCCGGCGAAGGTGAGCGGCGAGGCGGTGTCGGACCGGGGCGAGGCGCCCGCGCGGCGGGCCAAGGCGCCAACCCCTCGGCTGCAGGATCTGCCGGCCGATCTGCAGCGGCAGATCCCGCCGCTGAAATTGGGCGGATCGATGTATTCCGAGAGCCCGACGGCCAGCGTGCTGGTGATCAACGACCAGGTGCTGCGCGAGGGGGACACGGTGGCGCCGGGGCTGGTGCTGGAGCGCATCGGCCCGGCATCGGCCCGGCTGCGCTGGCACGCGCAGGTTTTCGAGCTGCCCTACCCGCGCCCCTGACCGGCGAGGGCCGTCAGGCGCGTTCGAACTTGAACACGGCCACGCTGGCCAGCAGGTTGGGCCAGCGGCGCACGACCTGGCCGCTTTGCAGGCCGAAGCTGTCGAGGATGCCCAGGCCGTTGCGCCGCGCCAGCACTTCAAAGTCGGCGTGCGTGCCGACCCGGATGTTGGGCGTGTCGTACCACTGGTAGGGCAGGGCCTTGGTGACCGGCATGCGGCCCCGCATCACGCTCAGCCGGTTCGGCCAGTGGGCGAAGTTCGGGAAGGTGACGATGCCGATGCGGCCCACGCGCGCGGTTTCGCGCAGCATGTTCTCGGCATTGCGCAGATGCTGCAGGGTTTCGAGCTGCAGCACCACGTCGAAGCTGCGGTCCTTGAACAGCTGCAGGCCTTCTTCGAGGTTGAACTGGATCACGTTGACGCCGCGGCGGGCGCAGGCCAGCAGGTTCGCATCGTCCAGCTCCACGCCATAGCCGGTGCAACCGCGGTGCTTTTGAAGATGCGCCAGCAGCTCGCCGGTGCCGCAGCCCAGGTCCAGCACGCGCGAGCCCTCGGGCACCAGCTGGGCGATGACTTCCAGGTTCTTGTTCTCGGTCATTGGAATCTCCGCCCCTCGTCCAATGGGCACATTGGCCGATCCCCCGAGGGAATGCGGGCCGGCTTGGGCGCGGCCCGGCGCTCGGCCCGCCTCACCTCACCACCTCGACAGCAATACGGTCGAAGTAGGCCCGCATCACGCCGTGGTAGCGCGGGTCCTCGAGCAGGAAGGCGTCGTGGCCGTGCGGTGCGGCGATCTCGGCGTAGCTCAGGTCGACCTTGTTGTCCACCAGCGCCTTGACGATCTCGCGCGAGCGGGCCGGCGAGAAGCGCCAGTCGGTGGTGAAGCTGACCAGCAGGAACTTGGTGTGGCGGGCCACGGCGAAGGCCTTGGTGAGGTCGCCGCCGTGGGGGCGCGCCGGATCGAAATAGTCCAGAGCGCGGGTGATCAGCAAATAGGTGTTGGCGTCGAAGTACTCGCTGAACTTCTCGCCCTGGTAGCGCAGATAGCTTTCGATCTGGAACTCGATGTCCTGGGTGCTGTAGTTCAGTTCGGCGTTGCGCAGTTCGCGACCGAACTTGGCTTCCATCGAGTCGTCGGAGAGGTAGGTGATGTGGCCGATCATCCGGGCCACCCGCAGGCCGCGGCGCGGGATCACGCCGTGGGCATAGAAATGACCGCCGTGGAACTCGGGGTCGGTGACGATGGCCCGCCGTGCCACTTCGTTGAAGGCGATGTTCTGCGCCGACAGGTTGGGTGCGGTGGCCACGGCCACGCAATGGGACAGGCGGTCGGGATAGCGCAGCGTCCAGGCCAGCGCCTGCATGCCGCCCAGGCTGCCGCCCAGCACGGCGGCCAGCCGGCGGATGCCCAGCTGGTCGATCAGGCGGGCCTGGGCGTCGACCCAGTCCTCCACCGTCACGACGGGGAAGTCGGCGCCGTAGGGCGTGCCGGTGTCGGGGTTCAGGTGCATCGGCCCGGTCGAGCCGAAGCAGGAACCCGGGTTGTTGACGCCGATGACGAAGAAGCGGTCGGTGTCCAGCGGCTTGCCGGGGCCGACCAGGTTGTCCCACCAGCCGAGGCTGTTGGCCTGGTCCAGATACTCGCCAGCCACGTGATGCGACGCATTGAGCGCATGGCACACCAGCACCGCGTTGCTGCGCTCGGCGTTGAGCGTGCCGTAGGTCTCGTAGACCAGGGTGTAGTCGCGCAGGACCGAGCCGCTTTGCAGCGCCAGCGGCTCGCTGAAGTGCATGCGCTGTGGCGCCACATATCCGACGGAAGGCATGGACCCTGATTCCCCAGATTCCCAAGAGTGATGGTCATGACGCCGTCGGCGGTCTGCGCGGGCCGGGCCGCCATGCCGGAGGTCGACATGGCGCTCGGAGAGGGCATCGCACCGGGGCGGGCCAGGTCACCGCGGCGCAGGCGCCTTAGCGGCATTTCTAAAGCGCCCGCAATGCGGAACAAATCGGCGCTGTGTGCGGCGGAGTTTAGCAGTCCGGGCCGCCTGGCCGCTCGGTCTGACCTGCCGCAGGTCCCGAGCGCGCGAGGCTGGCGCGGGGGCTGGTATTTACTGGTCGACTGACCAATAATCGCCGCATGGTGCGCCCCTCCCAAGGCCTGGACGATGCGTTGCTGCGCAGTGGCGTCGCGTTGTACCCGCATTGGGGCTGCACCGGCCTGTCGGTGCGACGGGTGGCCGAGCATGCTGGCGTGAATCCGGCGATGTTCCACTACCACTTCGGCAGCAAGCAGGCCTTTCTGCAGCGCTTGCTGCAAGGGATTTATGAATCGCTGTTCGAGCGCCTCAGCGCCGGAAGCATGCAGGACGGGCCGGCCGTCGACCGGCTGCGCGCGGTGTTGCTGGCCCTGGGCCAGTTCCTGCGCGCGCACCGGGTGCTGATCGCCCGCCTTGCACTGGACGCGTTGTCCGGCGAGGCGGCGGTGCGCGATGTGCTGCGTACCAACGCGCCGCGCCACCTGGGCCTGCTGATGCAGTTGCTGGCTCAGGCTCAGCAGGAGGGGGACGTGCGCGAACTGCCCAGCTTGCAGCGCTTCTTGTTCGTGATGGGCTCGGTCGCGGCGCCGCTGCTGGCGGCCTCGGGCGCGGTCTCGCTGAAACTGGCACCGGCGTGGCTGGGCAGCCAGGTCGAAGAAGAAGTGTTCAGCGACGCCGCGATCCTCCAACGCGTCGATTTGGCGCTGCGGGCGCTGAGCGTGCCCGCACCGGCGGCCTCTTCCAGGAGAAGAAAGACATGAAGCGATCTGGGGTGGCCGCGTCGCGGCTGTGGCCGTTGATCGGCCTGCCGCTCGGTTTGGCGGGTTGCGGTGCGTCAGCGCCTACGGCGGCCTGGTCGGGCTATGTGGAGGGCGAGTACGTCTATGTCTCGGCGCCGGTGGCCGGCAACCTGACGGAGCTGAGCGTGCAGGCCGGCCAGACGGTGGCGGCCGGTGCGCCGCTGTTTCATCTCGACGAGCAGCCCGCCCGCGATGCCCGTGCCGAGGCCGATGCGCGGCTGGCCGCGGCCCGTGCCCAGGCGGCCGACACCACGACCGGGCGGCGCGCCCAGGAGATCGCGGTCACCCGGGCGCAGCTGGCACAGGCTCGCACCCAGGCCGAGCGGGCCGAGATCGAGCTCAAACGGCAGCAGGCGCTGGTGGCGCAGGAGTTCATCTCCCGCTCGCACCTGGACGACGCGATCACCGCGGTCAACCAGGCGCGCGAGCGGGTGGCCGAGCTGACCGCGTCGATGCAGGTCGCCGAGTTGCCGGCCCGGCCCGATGCGCAGGCCGCTGCCCGGGCCACCGCCGCGGCGCAGGCCCAGGTGCTGGCCCAGACGCAATGGCGCCAGCAGCAGGCCACGCAGACGGCGCCGGCGGCGGCGCTGGTGGCCGACACCTTCTTCCGCGTGGGCGAGTACGTGCCCGCCGGTCAGCCGGTGTTGTCGCTGCTGCCACCGTCGGCGCGCAAGGCACGCTTCTACGTGCCCGAGTCCGAGGTCGGCGGACTCGCGCCGGGCCAGGCGGTGACGATTCGCTGCGACGGCTGCGGCCAGCCGATCGCGGCCCATATCAGCCGCATCTCGTCGCAGGCGGAGTTCACGCCGCCGGTGATCTATTCGAACTCACAGCGGTCGCGCCTGGTGTTCATGGTCGAGGCCGTTCCGGCGCCGGCCGATGCCACGCGGCTGCAGCCCGGCCAGCCGCTGGACGTCCAGCGCGCCGCGGCGGCCGAGTCGGGCCAGGCCGGGCTATGACCGACGACTCCCCATGGGCCATCGACGTTCACGGCCTGACCAAGCGCTACGACGGCCGAACGGTCGTCGACCAGGTCTCGCTGCAGGTCCGGCCCGGGCGCATCTGCGGCTTCCTGGGCCCCAACGGCAGCGGCAAGACCACCACGATCCGGATGCTCTGCGGCCTGCTGACGCCCGACGCGGGCGAAGGCCGCTGCCTGGGCCTGGACCTGCGACAGGACGCGGCGGGCATCAAGCGCCAGGTGGGCTACATGACGCAGAAGTTCGGTCTCTACGAGGATTTGTCGATCCGCGAGAACCTGGACTTCGTCGCGCGCCTGTTCGAGCTGCCCGAGCGGCGCCGGCGGGTTGACGAGGCCTTGCAGCGCCTGGGGCTGGAAAGCCGCCAGCGCCAGCTCGCCGGATCGCTGTCGGGCGGCTGGAAGCAACGCCTCTCGCTCGCCGCCTGCCTGCTGCACCACCCGCGGCTGCTGCTGCTCGACGAACCCACGGCGGGCGTCGACCCGAAGGCCCGGCGCGACTTCTGGGACGAGATCCATCGCCTGGCGGCGCAGGGCATCACGGTGCTGGTCTCGACCCACTACATGGACGAAGCCGAGCGCTGCCACGAACTGGTGTACATCGCCTACGGCCACGTGCTGGCGCGCGGCACGGCAGCGCAAATCATCCAGCAGGCCGGCCTGGTGGTCTGGGCGGTGCAGGCGGACGATGCGGCACGGCTGATGCCCCTGGTCGAACCGCTGAAGGCGGCGCACGGCGTGCAGTGTGTGGCGGCGTTCGGCAGCGCGCTGCATGTGGCAGGCCGCAACGCGGCCGAGGTCGAGGCGGCGATCGCGCCCTGGCGCGATCAGGCGGGGCTGCGCTGGACGCCGACCGACGCGAATCTCGAAGATGTCTTCATCAGCCTGATCGGCCAGGCGCCCGACAACTTCGCCGATGCGGAGGGCGCACGATGACCCGCTTCAGTCCGGCTCGCCTGCTGGCGATCTTCATCAAGGAGTTCCAGCAGATGCTGCGCGACCGGCCGACCTTCGCGATGGCGGTCGGCGTGCCCATCATCCAGCTCGTGCTGTTCGGCTATGCGATCAACACCGACCCCAAGGGCTTGCCGACCGCGCTGGTCAGCGCCGACCGCGGGCCGATGGCGCGCAGCGTGGTGGCGGCGCTGCAGAACACGGGCTACTTCCGCATCACCCGGCAACCCGCCAGCGCTGCCGAGGGCGACCGGCTGGTGGAGGACGGCGAGGTGCAGTTCCTGGTCGAGATACCCCCGGATTTCTCGCGTCGCGTGGTGCGCGGCGAGCAGCCGGCGATCCTGGTCAGCGCCGATGCCACCGACCCCTCGGCGGCGAGCAACGCGATCGCGGCATTGAGCTTGCTGCCGAACACGGCCTTGCATGCGGACCTGGGCGGTTCGCTGCGCGCGCTGCAGCCGGCCGCGGCCCCGTTCGAGATCCGCATCCACCGCCGCTACAACCCCGAGGGCCTGTCGCGCTACAACATCGTGCCGGGGCTGATCGGCACGATCCTGACGATGACGATGGTGATGCTCACCGGCCTGGCGATGACCCGCGAGCGCGAGCGCGGCACGATGGAAAACCTGCTCGCCACGCCGGTGCGGCCGTTCGAGGTGATGGTGGGCAAGATCCTGCCCTACGTCGTGATCGGCTACCTTCAGCTGGGCGTGATCCTGCTGGCGGCGCGGGCCTTGTTCGAAGTCCCGATGGTCGGCAGCTTCACGCTGCTGATGGCGATGATCGGCGTGTTCATGCTGGCTAATTTGGGGGTGGGATTCACCTTCTCGACGCTGGCGCGCAACCAGTTGCAGGCGCTGCAGGCGACGTTCTTCTTCTTTCTGCCGTCGATGCTGCTGTCGGGCTTCATGTTCCCGTTCCGGGGCATGCCGCACTGGGCCCAGATGATCGGCGAGTTGCTGCCGTTGACGCATTTCCTGCGCATCGTCCGCGGCATCCTGCTCAAGGGCAATGGCTTCGCCGAGTTGTGGCCCGAGCTGTGGCCGATGCTGGCTTTCCTGCTCGTGGCCGGCACCATCGCCCTCAAACGCTACCGCCAGACGGTCGACTGAGACCGGCTTGGCAGCCCTGCGCTCAGCGGGCGCTGCTCGACGCCGGGCGCTTGGCAGCGGGGGCCGTGAGCGGCTTGCCGTTGACCGAGGTGACATGGCTGCCCGCCGTGTCGGCCGTAGCCGTCGCGGCGGCGGCCCTGGCGTCGGCCTGCGCCGCCAGGGCCTGGGCCGGATCTCCTTGAGCCGCCTGGCCGATCGTGCCGCCGGCCATCTGTGCGGCAAAACTGGTCGACAGCAGGGCGGGCAGCAGGGCCACCAGCCCCAGGCTCACACGCAACGAGTGCTTCATGGTTGTCCTAGGAAAAGAGGGCAGCGGATCCGGCAGGGCCTTCAGCGCTGCAGCCAGTTGAGGTGCTTGTTGAAGGCCAGGCTGTTGTTCAGCAGCGGCGGGGCCGGCGTGCCCGCACCGGGGTTGCCGCCGCCGCCGCCGCCGCCACCGCCACCGCCACCGCCGCCACCGCCACCGCCACCGCCACCACCGCCGTCACCGCCCGCCAGGTTGATCGCGCCGGTGGCGCCGAGGTTGATCGCCAGGCCTTCATTCGTCAGCGTGATGCTGGGCGTCAGCGCGGCGCCGGAATCGGCACCCAGCATGATCGGTCCGGTCACCGCCTGGCCATTGAGCGTGAACGGCAGCGTCGGGAAGGTGCCGTCGGCCAGGCTGAAGAAGTCATAGGCGCCCTGGCCCATGGTGCAGACATCGCCCGGGACCCCGACCGGCACGATCAAGGCACCGGCGACCACCGTGGGTTGATCCGACACCGACGCGCCGCTCGTCAGCGTGGCGCCGCCGCTCTTGACCGCGAATCCGCTGCCGGTGTAGGTGTAATCCGCCGTCGTGGTGGCGGCCCACAGCGGCGTCCAGCCCGAGGCCGTGACGTTGTACACGTTGACCTGGCTCTGATCGAGCGCATAGGCATAGGGCGTGCCGTTGACCACGGTGTAGCCCACGTACAGCACCGGCTTGACGACGGCACCGGTGGTCGGGCTGATGGTGCTGCCGACCTTTTGCAGGTAGCTGGCGTCGGTGGCGGCGGTGCCGCTGACGATCGCGGTTTCCCACAGGCTGCCGTCGGCACCACCGAGCCACAGCTCGTTGTTGGCGCTGTTCAGGTACAGCGCGCTGCTGAGCTGGAAGGGCAGTGTGAACGAACTGCTGGCGCCGGTGGCCACGTTGACCTCGTACAGCGTGCTGGTGCTGCCGTTGTTGACCACGTAGACCGCGTAGGCGCTGTTGCCGACATAGGCGATCACGACCGGCTGACGCAGCGGCACGGCCCCGGTGGCGCCCGGAGCATCGCCGGGGGAGGTGCCGCCGGTCACGCTGTCGTAGACCAGCGTGGTGGGCTGGCTCACATACGGGCTGGCGGTGCCGCTCTGGCTGCTGAGCTTGACCGAGAAGTGTTCGCCGCCGGACTGCAGGCTGCCCACCAGGTACGAACCCCAGACGCCGCTGGCGTCCGGCGCATCGACCACCGTGAAGTTGCCGTTCGCGTAGCCGCCGCTGGCAAAGGTGCTGTAGTTCTGCATCTTGGCCAGCAGGTTGCGTGTGGTCCAGCCCCACTGCAGCGTGCCGCTGTTCGGATCGACCGCGTAGAGGAACCCGTCGTTGTTGGTGAACAGCAGCATCGGGTTGCGCAAGGCGTTGCTGCGCGCATAGGCCAGGTAGCCGGCGGACTGCTGGATCAGCGTGCCGTTGGCCGGCGGACCGACGTACTTGCCGGTGTTCTGTGTGCCGAACTGATCCAGGAACAGGCCCGACTGGCGGCCGGCCAGGAAGCTGCAGCCGTTGGCCTTGTAGCTCGGGTTGACCAGGTAGTTGACGATGGTCGAGGTGGCGGGCACGCAGGTGGTCGGCGTCAGGTTGAACGCCGCGGCGTCCATGGAAGACAGCACGGTGGCGCTGCCCGTCGCGTTCGGCGCCATCAACGCGGTGCCGCGCTGGGTCACGGTCATCAGCGTGGCGGCATCCCAGCTGACGGTCTGCGAAGCCGTGCCATCGGCGGCCACCTTGTAGGCCGAGACATCGCCGCTGCCCGACATCGGGTTGGACGTCAGGCTGTATTCATAGGCCGCCCCGCTGGACACGCTGATCGGCGCGATCGGCGCCGCCACCGCGCTGGAGGTGTAGATCTGGTAGACGATGGTGTTGAACGCGGCGGTCAGCGAGTTCGGGTCGGTGGCCGGGAAGAAGTTGCTGGTGCCGCCGGCGATCGCCATCGCCTGCAGCACCTGGGCGGCGATCGGATTGGCGGCGTTGTTGACGCCGGCGCCCAGGCCGATCACGTAGGTCTTGATGCCGGCGTTCTTGGCCGCGGTGATGGACGCGATCGCATCGGTGACGGCCTGCGAATTGCTGCTGGCGAACGAGCCGTCGGCGTTGAAGGTGGCGGTCAGGTGGTAGGCGTTGGCAGTCACCGTGCCCAGCGGCGGCCAGGCGTAGCCGCGCAAGT
This sequence comes from Ideonella sp. sgz306126, assembly GCF_056032705.1. Taxonomy (NCBI): domain Bacteria; kingdom Pseudomonadati; phylum Pseudomonadota; class Betaproteobacteria; order Burkholderiales; family Sphaerotilaceae; genus Ideonella; species Ideonella sp. sgz306126. Next base: position 672,471 of record NZ_JBVYWP010000001.1, on the reverse strand, counting down.
CCATGGTCGGCAGGCCGTCGGTCAGCAGCACCACGTACTGGTTCTGGCAGGCCGCCTTGGTGATGCCGCCCAGGTAGGACTTGGCGCCGGCCATCAGGCCGGCGATCGCCGATTGCCCGGCCACCGACTTGATCTCCGCGGTCGACGGGCCATTGGTCTCGGGTGCCAGCGCGTTGGTGAAGGCGGACGAGGTGGTCGGGTCGGTGCCCATCGCGACGATGGTCTTGCCGGTGGTGGCCGATTGCGAGCCGCCGTAGCCCCAGCCGCGCTGGGCGTACAACACCTGCGACGAAAACGGCACGTAGCCGGCATTGGTGGGTGTGGTGGACCAACCGCCGATGTTCGGCAGCGTGCTGCTGTAGCCGACGGAGTAGCCGCCGAGATTGGTGTTGTAAGTGCTGAGCGAATAGGCGGTGTACGGATTGGCCGGCGAGGGGCCGTTGTAGGTCACGAACACCGCAGGGAGTCCGTATCCGCTGGGGGCATAGAGCACGTCGTTGATCACGGCCTCGTCCGACGTGTCCAGGATCTGGACGGACTGGTTCGCCGCGATCGTCGGATACTTGCTCGCCAGGCTCGAGCAATTGGTTTTGGCGGTGCTCGTCGGCATCGCCGAGTAGTTGTAGCAGGGGTTGGCCAGCGTCGTGGTGCCGTCGGGAGGCGTGTTGACGAACGTGAACCCGCCCGTCTTGCTCATCAGGTACAACCAAGTGCTGTAGAGCGAGGTGCCGCTGGTGCTGTAGCCGTAGAGCCCGAAATTGATCGTCGTGGCGTACTGGTTGATGACGCCCTTCATCGCCGCCTTGGCCAGGTTCAGACGGCTGGGGCCGTTGTCGCACTGGTACGAACCGCAGGCGTAGGTGTAGTTGGCGACGCCGCCGCTGCCGCCGTTGACCGGCGGCGTGAAGCCCGCGGGGACGGTGTAGGTGACCGGCGAACTGGAGCTGGACAGGCCGGTGACCGTGCCGCTGCCGACCATGATGGCGCCACTGGTGGTGCCGTCCATCGACTCCGAGTTGGTGATCGCCAGCAGCACCTGCGGCGCCGTGGCCGGGGCGGCGGCCTGGGCCACCGGGATCAGGGCGGTGTAGAGCAGCACGCCGACGCTGGTCAGCGCCGTCAGGCGCCGCAGCCACAGGGCAGGGGAGTGGTTCATGGCGATCTCACTGGTTCGGGCTAGGCGTTTCGGACGCGGGCGGCCAGGGCGCTTACTGCGCGCACAGCTTGAAGACGGTTTCGGTGGTGGCGCTGGTGTCTTGCGACGCTTCCACCACGTGCACGAAGACGTCGTAGTAATAAGGGGTCAGCAGCACGATGCCCTGGCACAGCCCGGTGCCGCCGGTGTGGCCGGTGGGCTGCACGACGGCGTAGGCGCTGTACTTCGCCGCCAGCGCGGCCGGCAGCGCCACCTGGCTGCAGCGCAGCGTGACATCGCCGTTGTTCAGGCAATTCGTCCAGTACGTGGGCGAGGCCACCAAGTCGCCGGGCGGCGCGGTCCCGGCCGGCACGTTGCGCCACCAGGGTTGGCCGGTCGCGCTCAGCTCCAGCACCTGGCCGCCATAGCTGGTGCGGATGGTGTTCTCGACGATGTTCAGCGCCACGTCGCTGATCTGCGCATCCTTCTGCTTGGCCAGGTTGTTGCCGGTCACCTGGGTGCTGATGATGGTGTCGCGCATCGCGTAGACCAGGCCCAGCAGGCTGACCATCAGGCTGATCAGCACGATCAGCAGCACGTCGCCGCGCTGGGCCCGGGGGCGGGCAACGCGCATCGACACGCGCCTGGGAACATGAGAGGTCAAGGCGTCCATGTGAAGTCTCTCAGCGCGGTTTCGGTGACATGGGCGACGAAGCGGTACTTCGCGAAGGCAGCGGGAATCGGCACCGGCTGGAAATCGCCGGGCGTGGGGGCATTGCTGGGAATGGCCACGGTCGCCGGGGCGATGTAGGCGTCCGCCGCGTTCGCGTTCGTCTCAGGGTCGGGGTAGAGCGTGCGGGTGACCAGCAGCACCTTGGCGGTCAGGATCACATGCTGAAGGTAGGGGGCCGCCTTGACCTGGGCGGCGGTCTTGTAGGCCGTGACATGGCCGGTGGAGCCCGGGTCCACGCCGAACAGCACCTGCAGCGACACGACGCCGGCGGCGACCGGTTGCGCCGCGGGCGCGGCCTGCTGGGGCATCGCGACCATGGCATCGTCCAGCAGGCTGTACTGGGCCCGCATCAGCGTGGGCCAGGCGTTGCTGTTGTCGATGTAGTAGACCGTGGTGCGCTGGGTCGGGTTGGGGTTGGCCGCGGTCGGCGCTCCCAGGTCGACCAGGGCGCTGCCGTTGTAGATCAGCGCGTCGCTCAACGGGCCGGTGAAGCCGTTGGCCGCCATCAGGTTGGCCGAAAAGCCGCCCACGTACGCGCCGGGAAAGATCGCGCCCGCCGCGCTGGACACCGTGCGGTTGGCAAGGCTGACCCCCGAGATCGGCAGCCGGATGCAGGCGTACGGCGCCTGCCGGTTGGGGTAGGCCGCGCCGGTCAGGAAGGAGCCGGCGGCCAGGCTGAGGTTCGGGATCTGCAGCACCCCCACGTGGCCTGCGGTCAGGCCGGTGGTGGTGGTGACCGGCATCACGCCGGCGTTCATCGGCGAATAGGTCGGGTTCTGGAACAGCGGCACCGTCGGCGCCGCGCCGGTGGGCCCGTTGCCGAAGGTCGTCGCGTCGGTCGCCCCATTGATGGCCAGCACGTCGGAAGGATAGTTCTGCGCCGCGGTCGGGTAGTTCAGCGTCAGCGTCGGTGCGAAGGGCACCACCGTGTTCGCCGCCGCGGCCATGGCGTCGACCGGCAGCCGCGCGACATAGCCGTTAGGGGGGGCATCCTTGTTGTAGGTGAACAGCTCATCGCAGCGCAGGTCGGTGCCGCCCAGCAGGAAGCCGCCGCCGCTCATGTCGTGAGCGATCAGGTCCATCGCGGCGCGGGCCTCGTTGTCGCGCAGCGCGACGTCGCTGCCGCGCGACTTCTGCGTGGCCAGGTTCTTCTGCACCAGCATCACGGCCATGGCCAGCAGCATGCTGATGACCAGGGCCACCATCAACTCGATCAGCGTCACCCCGTGTTGGGCCGCAGGGCGGGAGGGCGGGAGGCGTTTCATCAGTTGCCCATGAACTGGTAGGTGAAGGTCTGCGTGCGCAGGGCGGTGGCATTGAGCACATTGGCGTTCGGCTGCCAGCTCAGGGTCAGCGTGACCAGGCAGCTCGATGGCGCGCAGGCGACACCGCTGACCGGATCGGGCGCGGTGACGATCTGCACCTTGCCTTGCGGCAGCGCGGTGGCCTGGGTCAGCCAGGACTGCAGCACCGCCGGCGCGCTGCCCACGTTGGCGCTGGTGTAGGTACCTGCCATGCCGGGCAGCAACGCGGCCTGGTTGTTCTGCACCAGGCCCCAGAATGCATTGCTGGCCGGCGCCAGCGCCGAGACGTTCTCGTTCTGCGTGCCGGCCGAGGTGATGGCGACATAGAACTTGCCCATCGCCAGCAGGCCGAAGGCCAGGATGACCATGGCCACCAGCACGCTCAGCAGCGTGAAGCCACGGGCCGTTCGGCGATGCGCTCGTTGGCGGCGCGGTGGACGCAGGAAGGCCGTCATGTCAGGACGCTCCTTGGACACGGACGATCGAGCCCGAATAAAGGATTTGCAGCGGCCAGGCCTGGCCGTTGGCGGCGCGGAAGGTCAGGCCGCCGGTCGGGCCGGTCTCGAAGCCCTGGGCGTTGAAGCGCAAGGTCGCGGGCAGGGCCAGCGGTGTGGCGCCGCTGCCCGCGCAGGTGACGGTGGACTTGATCGCGGCGAGGTCCGCCGCGGCCATCGAATGGGCGGCATCGGCCACGTTGTTGACCGAGGCCTGCCAGCTGCAATCGGCGTTGATCGTCAGCGTGACCGTGGACGAGCCGGCCTTGCTGCGCAGCCAGTCGTAATCTTGCGAAAACTTCTGCACCACGCCGCGGTCGCGGGAATTGCTGATCGTGGTGTTCATCGACGGCATCGCCAAGGCCAGCATGATGGCGATGACCGAGATCGTCACCATCAGCTCGATCAACGTGAAGCCGGTGGACTGCCGCCGACATGAAGCAGGCGAGAGGCTCATTGGCAGGTGCCGGACTGGTTGGTGACCCAGCAGGCCGCGCTGGTCGTCCAGCCGTTGGGCACGGCGGGGGTGGCGCGCTGACCTTGTTGATCGAGCGTGAACTGGAAGCCGGTGGTGGAACTGGAGATGCCGGTGGCCGTGATCTTGTACGTCGTCGCCGCGCAGTTGCTGAAGGCGTAGCTGAAGTTGGTGGTCGACGCGATCGCGCTGCAGGCCGGGCTGCCCACGTAGGTGCGGTTGTCCTGGTAGAACTGTTCCGTGGCCATCGCGATGCCCGTCAACTGGTTGAAGGCCTCGGGCAGCTTGCCGCGCTTGACGTAGTTCGTGTAGGCCGGCACCGCCACGGACGCCAGGATGGCCACGATGGCGACGGTGACCATGACCTCGATCAGCGTGAAGCCGCCGGGACGGTGCAGGGAGGCGGCAGACGATCGGCGGGAGGGACAACGCATGGGGGCTCCAGGCAGGTTGAAGAGGCGGGTGGTCTCGTTCGTTTTCGGCAGTTTCATCGTCGGCTGAAGGGTCTGACACCCTGCTGGACGGGCGCGGCCGAGCCAGATTCGATGCCATGGACCCGAGCCGCCAGCATCCCGAGACCCCAGCTTGGGACTCAGCGTACGCCTTCGGATCGGCGACGGGCGCGGCGCTCGGGACGAGCGGCCTCGGCCGGCCGACGAGCGGCAGCGGCCGTGCTCAGCGACGGCGTGCGAAGGCCAGGGCCGTCGCGCCGGCGACCACGCCCCAGAACGCCGAGCCGATGCCGGCCAGCGTGACGCCCGAGAGCGTGACCACGAAGGTCAGCAAGGCGGCGTCGCGGTGGTATTCGTCCTGCAGCGCGGTGGCCAGGCCACTGCCGATGGTGCCCAGCAGCGCCAGGCCGGCCACGCCTGCCACCAGTTCGCGCGGGAACGCCGCCAGCAAGCCGGCGACCGCCGCGCCGGCCAGCCCCACCACCAGGTAGAACAGGCCCGCCGCGGCGGCGGCCAGGTAGCGGCGCGAGGGATCTTCGTGGGCCTCCTTGCCCATGCAGATCGCCGCCGTGATCGCCGCCAGGTTGAGGGCGTAGCCGCCGAACGGCGCGAGCAGCAACGAGGCCAGGCCGGTCGTGCCGATGACCGGCGATACCGGCGTGGCGTAGCCCGACGCGCGCTGGGCCGCGACCCCGGGCAGGTTCTGCGACGCCATGGTCACGACGAACAAGGGCAGGGCGACGCCGATCAGTGCGCTGCCGGAGAAGGTCGGCGAGGTCCAGACCGGCACGGCCCAGGCCCAGTGCACGGCGCCCAGGCCCAGCCGGCCCTGCAGCGCCGCGGCCACCAGGCCGGCCGCCAGCACGCCGGGCACGGCGTAGCGGGGCCAGCCACGCCGGCCGGCGAGCAGCGCCAGGGTCATGGCGGCCAGCATCAGCGGTGCGCTGCGCGCGGCCAGTGCTGCGTCGAGCGCGAAATGGGCCAGCACGCCGGCGAGCAGCGCCGCTGCGATGGCCATCGGCAGCCGGTTCATCACGCGCTCGAACACGCCGCTGAAACCCGCCGCCGTGATCAGCAGCGCGCTGACGATGAAGGCGCCGATCGCGTCGGACAGCGCGACGCCATGGGTGGCGGCGATCAGCGCCGCGCCGGGCGTGGACCAGGCGATCAGCACCGGATGCCGGTACCACAGCGACAGCCCCAGGCTGGTCAGCCCCATGCCCAGGCCCAGGGCCCAGATCCACGAGGCCGTCTGCGCCGGGGTGGCGCCCAGGGCCTGCGCCGCGGCGAAGACGATGGCCACCGAGCTGGTGAAGCCCACCAGTACCGCGACGAAACCGGCCACGACGGCCGACAGCGAGAGATCGCGCCGGAGCGCGGCGAGCGTCAGGCGCGGCGGCACGGTCAGATCTCGACCTTGGCGCCCAGCTCGACGATGCGGTTGGACGGCAGGTTCAGGAAGTCCGCCATGTCGGCGGCGTTGCGGTGCATGCTGGCGAACAGCTTTTCGCGCCACATCGCCATGCCGTGGCCGATCGTCGGGATCACCGTGTCGCGCGACAGGAAGTAGCTGGTGTCCATGTCGTCGAGCGGCACGCCGCGGCCTTCGAGCAGCTTGAGCGCTTCAGGCACGTCCGGGTCGTTCTTGAAGCCGAAATGCAGGCTGACCTGCCAGCAGTCGTGGCCCAGCGGCCGCATGGTCAGGCGCTTGTCGAAGCCGATCCAGGGAACCTCGTGGTGCTTGACGGTGACGAACAGGTTGTGTTCGTGCAGCACCTTGTTGTGCTTGAGGTTGTGCATCAAGGCGTTGGGGGTCAGGTCCTCGTCGGCCACCAGGAACACCGCCGTGCCCGGCACCCGCACTGGCGGGCTGACGAACACCGCCTTCAGGAAGCTGTCCAGCGCGATCGCTTCGTCGCGCACCCGGTGGCGCATCAGCGCGCGGCCTTGCTGCCAGGTCAGCATCAGCAGGAACATGCCGCTGCCTATCATCAGCGGGAACCAGCCGCCGGCGATCAGCTTGAGCAGGTTGGACAGGAAGAAGGTCACGTCGACGACGAAGAAGAAGCCGGTGGCCAGCGCGGTCAGCACCAGCGGGTATTTCCAGCCGTAGCGCAGCACAAAGAAGGTCATCACCGTGGTGATCGACATGTCCAGCGTCACCGCGATGCCGTAGGCCGACGCGAGGTTCGACGAGCTCTTGAACAGCGCCACCGCCAGCACGATGAAGACGAACAGGCCCCAGTTGATGAAGGGCACGTAGATCTGTCCGGTGTCCTTGACCGAGGTGTGCTTGATCGCCATGCGCGGCAGGATGCCCAGCTGGATGGCCTGCTTGGTGACCGAGAAGGCGGCCGAGATCAAGGCCTGCGAGGCGATCACCGTGGCCGCGGTGGCCAGGAACACCAGCGGCAGCTGCGACCAGGCGGGCGCCATCATGAAGAAGGGGTTGTCGATCGCCTCCGGGTGGGCCAGCAGCATCGCACCCTGGCCGAAGTAGTTCACCACCAGGGCCGGCATCACCAGGCCGAACCAGGCGATGCGGATCGGCCGCCGGCCGAAATGCCCCATGTCGGCATAGAGCGCCTCGCCGCCGGTCACGCACAGCACCACCGCGCCCAGCGCGACGAAGGCCACCAGCGGCTGGGCCCACACAAACGAGGCCGCATAGGCCGGGTTCATCGCCACCAGCACGGCGGGATTGCGCACGATGTACGGGGCCCCCAGCGCGGCCAGCACGAAGAACCACACCAGCGTGATGGGGCCGAAGAACTTGCCGATGCCGCCGGTGCCCAGGCGCTGCACCGCGAACAGGCACGCCAGCACGACCAGGGTGATCGGGATCACCACTTCCTGCAGCGCCGGCGCGGCCACTTCCAGCCCCTCGACGGCCGAAAGCACCGAGATCGCCGGCGTGATCACGCCGTCGCCATAGAAGACGGCGGTGCCGAACAGGCCCACCACCATCAGCACGCGGTGCAGCGTCACCCGGTCGCGCACGGCCGTGGTGGCGAGGGCCAGCATCGCGATCAGGCCGCCCTCGCCGTTGTTGTCGGCGCGCAGGATCAGCGACACGTACTTCAGCGAGACGATCACCGTCATCGTCCAGAAGATCAGGCTCAGCACGCCCAGCACGTTGGCGTGGCTCATCGGCACATGGCCGGCGTGGAACACCTCCTTGAGCGCGTAGAGCGGGCTGGTCCCGATGTCGCCATAGACGACGCCCAGGGCGGCCAGCGTCAGGCCGGCCAGCGCCGATGGGGATCGGGAGGGTTTATGAGAAGCGCTCAAGATGCAGGGGGCAGGCTTCGATGACGCCATGCGAGACGCCCGGGGCGGCGCCTGGCATGGCGGGGGCGGGTGTCAGTCGTACACCTCGGCGTTGGGGTCGGTGGCTTCGAGCTCGTAGGACGCGGCCAGCATCGCCAGCCGGCCGATCACCCCGTACATGTAGAAGCGGTTCGGTGCGCTGGCACCGGGGCGGGTGCCCAGGCGGGGGAGCAGGTGGCTCTCCTCGAAGGCCAGCGGCACGAAGGCGGCACCGGGTGCGTTCAGGTTCTCGTCGATGCCGCGGTCGGCATGGATGCGGTAGAAACCGCCGACCACGTAGCGGTCGATCATGTAGACCACCGGCTCGGCCACGGCCTCGTTGACCCGCTCGTAGGTCGGCACGCCTTCCTGGATGATCACCGAGCTGACCTCCTGGCCGTCCTTGACCACCGCCATCTTGTTGCGGGTACGGCGGTTCACCTCGGTGAGTTCCTTGGCGTCGCGCACCGTCATGATGCCCATGCCATAGGTGCCGTTGTCGGCCTTGACGACCACGAACGGCTTTTCGTTGATGCCGTATTCCTTGTGCTTGCGGCGGATCTTGGTCAGCAGCGCATCGACCTGCGTCTGCACGCAGTCCAGGCCGCGGTCGTCCTGCCAGTTCACCTCGCCGCACTGGGCGTACATCGGATTGATCAGCCACGGGTCCATGCCCAGCAGCTTGGCGAACTTCTTCGCCACTTCCTCGTAGGCCCGGAAATGATGGGATTTGCGTCGCACCGCCCAGCCGGCATGCAGCGGCGGCAGCAGGTATTGCTCGTTCAGGTTCTCCAGCACCTTGGGGATGCCGGCGGACAGGTCGTTGTTGAGCAGGATGGTGCAGGGGTCGAAGTTCTTCAGGCCCAGCCGACGCCCCGTGCGCTTGAGCGGCTCCAGCGTCAGCGAGCTGCCATCGGGCAGTTCGAGCACCGTCGGTTCGGTGATGCCCTCGTCCAGCGTGCCCAGGCGCACGTTCAGGCCTGCCTGCCCGAAAATCTGCATCAGCCGCTGCACGTTCATCAGGTAGAACATGTTGCGGGTGTGCTTTTCCGGGATCAGCAGCAGGTTCTTGGCTTCCGGGCAGATCTTCTCGATTGCCGCCATCGCCGCCTGCACCGCCAGCGGCAGCATCTCGGGCGTCAGGTTGTTGAAGCCGCCGGGGAACAGGTTGGTGTCCACCGGCGCGAGCTTGAAGCCGGCGTTGCGGATGTCCACCGAGGTGTAGAACGGCGGCGTGTGCTCCATCCATTCGAGCCGGAACCAGCGTTCGATGGCCGGCATCGATTCCAGGACGCGTTGTTCCAACTCGTTGATCGGGCCGGTGAGCGCAGTAACCAGGTGCGGAACCATGAGAGTGGGCTTGGGAAAGGGAGGACGACCGATTCTGGCAGATCGGGGATCGTTTCCGTGCACCCTGGACGACAGGGGGCGGTCCGCGGTCAAGGGGGCGGAGCTTGGCACGGCCCAACGAAAAAAGGGGACTGCCCTAGGACAGTCCCCAACTCGCTCCGATTGCTCGGTTCGTTGCGGAGCCGGCGCGGGCCGGCTCCCGGTTCATGGCATCACTTGCCGTAGGCGGTTTCGCCGTGCGAGCTGATGTCCAGACCTTCGCGTTCCTCTTCCTCGGTCACCCGCAGGCCGATCACCATATCGACCAGCTTGTAGGCGACGAACGAGACCACGCCCGACCAGACGATGGTCAGCATCACGGCCTTGGCCTGAATCCAGACCTGGGCCGCGATCGAGTAGGCGTCCGGCGTGGTCATGGTCACCGAGACCCAGTCGGCCACCGTGCTCGGGCCGCCGAGGCTGGGCGAGTTGAACACGCCGGTCAGCAGCGCACCCAGGATGCCACCCACGCCATGGACGCCGAAGACGTCCAGCGTGTCGTCCGCACCGATGATCTTCTTCAGACCGGTCACGCCCCACAGGCAGGCGAAGCCGGCGACCAGGCCGATCACCAGCGCCCCGCCGATGCCCACGTTGCCGCAGGCCGGGGTGATGGCGACCAGGCCCGCCACGGCGCCCGAGGCGGCACCCAGCATCGAGGCCTTGCCCTTGTGCAGCGCTTCACCGAGCGACCACGACATCACCGCGGCGGCTGTGGCCAGCAAGGTGTTGAAGAAGGCCAGGGCGGCGACGCCGTTGGCTTCCAGCGCCGAGCCGGCGTTGAAGCCGAACCAGCCCACCCACAGCAGGGCCGAGCCCACCATCGTCAGCGTCAGGCTGTGCGGGGCCATCGATTCCTTGCCATAGCCCACGCGCTTGCCGATCAGGATCGCACCCACCAGGCCCGCGACCGCGGCGTTGATGTGCACCACCGTGCCGCCGGCGAAGTCCAGCGCGCCCATGTTCCACAGGTAGCCGGCCTTGGCGTTCATCGCGTCCACGACGGCCTTGCTGGAGTAGGCGTCCGGGCCTTCCCAGAACCAGACCATGTGGGCGATCGGCGCGTAGCTGAAGGTGAACCACAGCGCCATGAAGGCCAGCACCGCGGAGAACTTCATGCGCTCGGCGAACGAGCCCACGATCAGCGTGCAGGTGATGCCAGCGAAGGTCGCCTGGAACGCGGCGAACACCAGCTCAGGCAGGTAGACGCCCTTGCTGAAGGTCGCACCGTTGGCAAACGTGCCTGCGACGTTGTCCCAGATGCCCTTCATGAACAGCCGGTCGAAGCCGCCGATGAACGGAGCGAACGTGCCACTGCCCTCGGTGAACGCGATGCTGTAGCCGTAGATGGCCCACAGCACGACGATCATCGAGAAGGTGACCATCACCTGCATCAGCACGCTCAGCATGTTCTTGCTGCGCACCAGGCCGCCGTAGAACAGCGCCAGGCCCGGCACGGTCATCATGATGACCAGCAGGGTCGAGACCATCATCCAGGCGGTGTCGCCCTTGTTGGGCACCGGCTGCGAGGCCGCGGCGGCGGCGTCGGATGCCGCCGCCGAGGCGGCGGGGGCCGCTGCCGCCGCGCTGGCGTCAGGTGCCGGCGTGGCGGCCGCCGAGGCGACCGCGACCGGGGCGGAGGCGGCGTCCTGGGCGAACGACGTCCCCGCGAAGCCCAGGACCGCGAGGCCCAGGGCGAGGGAAGCAATCAGCTTTCTCATGGTGTTTTCTGTAGGTTGGTTGCTTGGGGGCGATCAGAGCGCGTCCTTGCCGGTCTCGCCGGTGCGGATGCGAACGACTTGTTCGAGGGCAGAGACGAAGATCTTGCCGTCGCCGATCTTGCCGGTGCGGGCCGAGGCCTCGATGGCTTCGATCACGCGGTCCACCAGCGCGTCGTCGACGGCGGCTTCGATCTTCACCTTGGGCAGGAAGTCGACCACGTACTCCGCGCCGCGGTACAGCTCGGTGTGGCCCTTCTGGCGGCCGAAGCCCTTGACTTCGGTCACCGTGATGCCTTGCACGCCGATGGCGCTCAGGGCCTCACGCACTTCGTCAAGCTTGAACGGCTTGACAATCGCGGTCACCATCTTCATGGCTGTTTCCTTTGCTGAAGGGGGTTCAGAAGCTGTACTTGACGCCGGCGACCAGGGCCGACTTGCCCAGGAACTTGCCGCTCGGGCTGACGTAGAGCGTCTTGTCCGCATCGGTGCCCATCGCGGCCAGGCTCAGCGTCACGCCGTTGCCCAGGTCCTTGCCCAGCGTCAGCGAGTAGTCGGTGTAGCTGAAGCTGCCGTTGTTCTTGACCTGCTGGTGACCGATGTGCGGCGCCAGCGACCAGCCCTTGCCCAGGTCGAAGTTGGCGACGGCCTCGAGGTAGCCGCTGTTCTTGCTGTCGGCGAAGCCGAACAGGTTGGTCACGCTGTCCGAGTACTTGACCGTGAAGACGTTGTAGGTCAGATCGGCGTAGATCTCGGTCGTGTTGGCGCTGGTCGGCAGCTTGTTGTTGACGTAGACATAGCTCAGGAGGCCGGCGTCGAAGGTCAGTCCCTTGGCCACCTCGCCCTTCCAGCCACCGTACAGGTCCCACTCGACGCTGTCGCTGCCGCCCGCGTCCTTGATCCAGTTGATGTTCGACAGCCAGGTGCCCAGGTAGACGCCGTTCGGGCCGGCGTAGTCGATGCCGCCCTGGATGGCCGGGTCCAGGTGGGTCTGCGAGATGCCGCGGTAGCGGTAGTCGGTGACGACGCCGATGTTGTAGGTGATCGGGCTGGCGGCCGGTGCGGCGGCATCGTCGGCAAAGCTCAGGCCCGGCACGGCGGACACGGCCAGCACGGCGGCCATCGAAACGAACGACTTCTTGATCATGGATGCGAACTCCTGGTGCAGGGGGTGGGTGATGAAGGGGATCGCAGTCCCTTTTGCAGCTTCCGTGCCATGCCGTGCGACGCCGGGCCATCCGCCTGTGAGACCGACCGTGGTGGTGCGCCCAGCTCTTCTGAATGCCTTCCGACCGTGCATCGGAGCGGGCATGCACGACCGTGGTGCGCGGTGAGCGGCACTGTTGCAGTGCATGCCCATGCAAGCCCGGGTGGCGGCACAATCCGAGCCAGGAGCCGGCGACGTACCGCGCTCCACAGACAGGGAGGCGTGCCATGTCATTGGCGGTGGTGTCCAGCCGGGCGCTGGACGGATTGAAGGCGCCGGAGGTCCGGGTCGAGGTGCACCTGGCCAACGGCCTGCCCAGCTTTTCGCTGGTCGGCCTGGCCGAGACCGAGGTCAAGGAGGCCCGCGAGCGGGTGCGCGCGGCGCTGGCGCAAAGCGGCTTCGAGTTTCCCCACAACAAACGCGTCACCGTCAACCTGGCGCCTGCCGATCTGCCGAAGGAATCCGGCCGTTTCGACTTGCCGATCGCCATCGGCATCCTGGCTGCGCAAGGGGTGATCGATCCGTCGCGGCTGGCCGGGGTCGAACTGGCGGGCGAGCTGTCGCTGGCGGGCGAACTGCGTCCGGTGCGGGGCGCGCTGGCGCTGGCGCTGGCCGCACGGGCCCAGGCCGCCGCCCGCACGCTGGTGCTTCCCACGGCCAGCGCGGCCGAGGCGGCTCGGGTGCCGGGGCTGGACGTTCGGGCCGCCGCTCACCTGGGCGACGTGGTCGCCAGCCTGCTGCCCGAGGGGGCGACCGCGTTGCCGCGCGCCGAGCCCGCCGCGGTGTCGCCGGCCGCTGCCGGGCCGGATCTCAGCGACGTTCGCGGCCAGGCGGGGGCCCGACGCGCGCTCGAAATCGCCGCGGCGGGCGGGCACAGCCTGCTGCTGATCGGCCCGCCGGGCTCGGGCAAGTCGATGCTGGCGCAGCGGCTGCCGGGCCTATTGCCGCCGATGAGCGACGAAGAGGCGCTGGCCAGCGCGGCGCTGCTCGGCTTGTTGCACGGCGGTTTCGACCCCGCGGCATGGCGGCGCCGACCGGTGCGCAGCCCGCACCACAGTGCGAGCGCGGTGGCGCTGGTCGGCGGCGGTGTGCCTCCGCGACCGGGCGAGATCTCGCTGGCCCATGCCGGCGTGCTGTTTCTCGACGAGCTGCCCGAATTCCAGCGTGCGGCGCTGGAAGCGCTCCGGGAGCCGCTGGAGACGGGCCAGATCACGATCTCGCGGGCCGCGCGGCAAGCCCAGTTTCCGGCGCGCTTCCAGCTCGTGGCGGCCATGAATCCCTGCCCCTGCGGCTGGCTGGGCGCGTTCGCGGCCACCGGTCGCCACTGCCGTTGCACGCCCGACGCGGTGGCCCGCTACCAGGGCCGCCTGTCCGGGCCGCTGCTCGACCGGATCGACATGCAGATCGAGGTGCCGGCTGTCGCGCCGGGAGAGTTGCTGGCGGTGCCGCCGGCCGAATCGTCGGCCGCGGTGGCGCAGCGGGTCTCCGCCGCGCGCGAGCGGCAGCGCATGCGGCTGGCCGGCCACCCGAATGCGCAGCTGGCAGGGGCCGACCTGGACGCCGCGTGTTCGCTCGATGCCGCGACCCTGGCCTTCGTCCGCAACGCCGCCACCCGGCTGGGCTGGTCGGGGCGCAGCCTGCACAAGGCGATGAAGCTGGCCCGCACCGTGGCGGACCTGGCCGGTCACGACGAGGTGCAGGTGGCCGACCTGGCCGAAGCCATCCAGCTTCGCCGGGCGCTGCCGCAGCGCTGAACCGGCCGCTGCGGTCGGACGGCAGGGAGCCGACGCGCCTGGGCTAGACTGGACCGAGCCCCTGGCGCGCGGCAGCGTTGTCGTGCCGGTCGGTGCCCGCTGCAGGAGTCGCCTGTCTTGACCCGTCCCTTGGTGATCGCCTTTCTGGCCTGCAACAAGAACCCGGCACGCTACCGCCAGGACGCCTCCTTCGTGTACCGCTGCGAGAACCTGGCGCTGGCGCTGGCGGGGCTGGGACACGAGATCTTCGTCGGCCATCTCAACGACTGCCCGGCGCAGCGCTTCGATGGGGTGGTGCTGCACCGGCCGCGGCTGACCTGGCGCCTGCAATGGTGGCTGCCGCGCTGGCGCCGGCAGCGCACCCGGGTGATCGCCGACGTCGACGACCTGATCTTTCTGCCGGACCTGGCCTCGGCCAGCCCCGGCGTGCTCAACGGACTGGTCAGCGAAGGCGAGATCCGGACCCTGTTCTGCGCCCACTGGCGCGCGCTGCAGCAAGTCGACCGGGTCAGCGTCTCGACGGTGCAGCTGCGCGACGAGCTGCAGGCGGCGGTTCGTGCGCAGGGCGGGGCGGCCCCGCCGATCGCCGTGTTGCCCAATGCTGTGCACTGGCGCTGGCGCGGCCTGCCGGCGACCCCCCTGCAAGCCACGCCGCCGCTGATCAGCTACCTGCCCGGCACCCGCAGCCATGACCGCGACTTCGCCCTGGTCGCGCCGGTGCTGCAGCAGGTCTTGCGCCGCCACCCCGAGGTCCGGATCGAGGTGACCGGCCCGGGTCATTTCCCGCTCGACCTGCCCGACGCCCAGGTCGTGCGCCTGGCGCGGCACGACTTCGCGTTCTATCCCGACGTGGTGCGACGCGCCCACGTCAATCTGCTACCGCTGGAGCCGACCCGCTTCAACCGTTGCAAGACCGCGCTCAAAGTGCTGGAGGCCGGCTTCTGGCAGATTCCGACGCTGTGCTCGCCGTTGGCGGATGCCCGGCGGTTCGAGGGCGCCGGAGCCTGGGTGGCGAAGGCGGAGGCGGACTGGGACACCCTGCTGGAGCGCCTGCTGAGCGATGCGCCGTGGTACCGGCAACAGACGCAGGGCTTGCGCGAGCGGGTGCTGGCGCAGGCCGATATCCATGCGGTGGCCCGCGCGTGGCTGGATTTCGTCCTGGCACCGAACGGTGCGGGGGCGGACGGCGGCGAGGCACTCGATGCTTGCTAGCTCGGCGCCTGCGGTGGCGGGCCGGCGCTGGCGGGCTCTCGCGCCCGCCTGGCTGCAGGCCTGGTGGGGCCGGCGTCGTCGGCAGGCGGGCCGCTACGACCAGATCACGCTGGCCTGGTTCACGGCCGCCTGGCGCCGACAGGCTGACAGCGGCGCGGCGCTGTGCCGGCTCGCCCTGTTCCGCCGTGACCTGGGGCGCCCGCTGCCGCGGCGCTGGGTGCCTGCGCTGACGCAGGCTGTGCCGGACCTGCCTCGGGTGTGGCAGCGGCGGGCGCTGGGCCTGCTTGCGGAATCGGCCCCCGCGGCACTCTGGGCGATCGACCCCGACGTGCTGGACGATGCCGCCCGTGGCCAGCCCGGCGTGGCGGCATGGCACCCGCCCGCCGACCTGGCGGGGAACGGTCTGGGCGACGGGCAGCCGGCATTGCGCGCGGCGTTCGGGCACTGGCTGCGCCAGCGCATCCAGGCCGGCGGCCTGTGTTCGGTGGGCAATGCCGCCGGCTTGGCCGGCGGCGGCCTGGGCCGGGCGATCGACCGCCACGCCGCGGTGCTGCGCTTCAATCAGTGGCAAGGTCCTCGTGCGACCGTGGACGACGTGGGGTGCCGCATCGACGTCTGGGTGTTCTCGCCCGACGTCGACGCGCCGGTGCCCGCCGGTCTGTCGTGGGCGATCATGACCGGCCCCGATCCGCGCTTCCTGCAGCGTCGCTGGACCCAGGCGGCCCGTTTGCAGGCCGCCGGCGTGCCGGTGCTGACGGTGCCGCTGCCGATCTGGCGCGACGCCGTGCGGGCGCTGCAGGCTCCGCCCAGCGCCGGGGTGCTGGTGTTGTGGTGGCTTCAGGCCCTGCTGGGGGGGTGGGACGGGCTTCGCGTGGCCGGCATCGGCTGGGGCCGGGCGGCCGATGGGCGCCATCACCTGCTGGCCGCCAACCCGCCCTCGCGGAGTCGCCATCGCTGGCACGCAGAGGCGGCGCTGGTCCAGGACTGGCGATCCCAGGGCTTGAGAGACCTCGGCCGCTGACCGCCGTCCCGGCGCCCCTTTGCTGCCCGGTCGCTCCGGGCACAAGTACGCGTTTCAAGGGGGATTTGCGCGGAATTAGGGGGCAGACGAATCGCCGGCCTGGGCTACATTCAGCAGCACATATCAAACATTTTCGGGTCCATCCTGTGACAGTCGTAGTTCAATGTCAGTGGGTGACGCGGGTAGCCGGCCTGGCAAGGATGAGCGTGAACACCGTGATCGTTGGCAGCCGGGGCAGGCCGTGATCGAAGTACCGAAGCGGCCCTTCGATGCGCAGGTGATGATGCAGAGCATCCGCCTGTTGCGTTCGCTCGGTCGCGCGGTGGGCAAGCCGCAGTCGCTGCTCAAGTTCGAGATCGAGTTGACCCGGGGTACCGGTTTGTTCGACCGGGAGTTCTATCTGTCGCAGATCGATCCCGCGGAGCTCGACGGGATGTCGGCGCTGAAGCACTACGTGGTTCAGGGGGATGCCCGGGGGCTGTGGCCCAGCCCGATGTTCGACGTGCCGCATTACGACGCCCAGTGTGGCAAGACCCATGGCCTGAATCGCCTGCTGCACTACGGGCTGATCACCCGGTTTCGGGGCCTGTCGCCATCGCCGTGGTTCGACGCGGAGTACTACCTCCGCTGCAACCCCGATGTGGCGCAATCCGGCATGGACCCGCTGCGTCACTTTCAGCGCTGGGGCTGGCGCGAGGGACGCAACCCGTTGCCGGGGCTGGACATCCGGCGGCTGATGAATTCCCTGCCGGAGATGCAGGTGGTCAAGGGCGCGGCGCTGTCGGTGTTCGCGACCGACGCGGTGGCTCGCCACATGGAGGGGGCCAGCAGCCGCCACGGCAGCTGCCCGAGCCGTTCGGCGACACCTGCCCCCGGGGCCCAGAGCGACCTGCTGGCCAGCGAGTTCTGGAGCGGCATCGAAGCACGGCGCTGGTCGGCTCCGGCCGAGGTGGACGTGGTGATCCCGGTCTACGGCGGCCTGGAGGAAACCCTGGCCTGCCTGCACAGCGTGTTGACCGCGCCGGTGCGCACGCCCCACGAGGTGGTGGTCATCAACGACGCCAGCCCGATCCCCGAACTGGGTGCGATGCTGCGCACACTGGCCTCCCGGGGGCTGATCACGCTGGAGGTCAACCGGCAGAACCAGGGCTTCGTGCGCAGTGTCAACAAGGGCATGCGCCAGCACCGCGACCGCGACGTGGTCCTGCTCAACAGCGATACCGAGGTCTACGGCGACTGGCTGGACCGGCTCGTGGCACAGGCCGAGGCGCATCCGCGCGCGGCCACCCTCACCCCGTTGTCGAACAACGCCACGATCTGCAGCTACCCCGAGACCCTGGGGGACAACCGCCTGTCGCTGGAGGTGTCGCACGCCGAAATCGACCGCATCGCGGCCTCGGTCAATCGGCTCAAGCAGGTCGAGGCGCCGACCGGCGTGGGCTTTTGCATGTACCTGCGGCGCGCTGCGCTGCGCCAGGTCGGCTTGTTCGACGACCGGCGGTTCGGCCGCGGCTACGGTGAGGAAAACGACTTCTGCCAACGTGCGCTTCAGGCCGGCTGGACGAACGCCCTGGCCTGCGATGTCTATGTCCGCCACGTCGGCTCGGTCAGCTTCAAGGGCGAGGCGGCGGCCCGCATCGCGGCGGCGATCAAGAAGCTCGAAAAACTCTATCCCGACTACAACCATCAGGTCGCCCGGCACATCGAGGCCGACCCGGCCTGGGTCTACCGCGCACGCATCGACCTGGGCCGGCTCCAGCGATTGGCCTGCGAGCGCAACGTCCTGCTCGTCTGCCACAACCGGGGCGGCGGGACCGAGCGCCACCTGCTCGAACAGACCCAGCAGTTGCTGGCCCAGGGCGTCGGCGTCTTCGAGTTGCGGCCCTCCCACCAAGCCGGCTGCGTGGCCTTGCTGCACCCCGGCATGTTCGGGCTGCACAACCTCGCAACGCTGCCGCTCGGGGAGGGCGGACTGTTCGACGAGGCCATCGCGTTGCTGGGCATCACCGAGCTGCATGTCCACCACCTGATCGACTTTCCCGCCGAGACCGCGCAGGCCCTGGCGTCCACCGCGCGCCGGCTGGGCTTGGTCCTGAAGGTGTCGGTGCACGACTACTACACGATCTGCCCGCGCGTGAACCTGGTCAAGGCCGACGGCCGCTACTGCGGCCAGCCGGCCGATGCCGACTGCGACCAGTGCCTCGGCCAGGATCACCTGAATCACCAGACGGGGGCGATCAGCCAGTGGCGGGCCCGGTTCGAGCCGATGCTGCATCAGGCCCAGCATGTGCTGGTGCCGGCCGACGACGTGGCCCGCCGGGTGATGTCGCGGTGGCCCGCGCTGCGCATTGCGGTCCGACCCCACGAGCCCGATCCGCCGCGCCGCGTGTCGGCGTCGCCGCTGGTGCCGCTGGACCTGCCGGTGCGCGTGATGGTGGTCGGTGCCATCAGCCCGATCAAGGGATTTCGCGTGCTGCATGGCGTGGCGGCGTCGGCCCGTTCCCGGGGCCTGCCACTGGCTTTGTCGCTCCTGGGCTACTCCTGCGACGACAGCAAGCTGGCCGCCGAGGGGGTCCGCCTGCTGGGCCGCTATTTCGACAACGAGTTGATGGAGCGCATCAACGCGGCCGATCCGCATGTGCTGCTGGTTCCGTCGATCTGGCCCGAAACTTATTGCTATGCGTTGTCCGGCGCGCTTCGCAGCGGGCGCCGGGTGGCGGTGTTCGACCTGGGCGCCCAGGCGGATCGCGCCCGCCGCCATGATCCACATCATCTGGTCCTGCCGCTGAGCCTGGCCGATCGCCCCGATGCGCTGGCCGATGTGTTGCTGCAATCGGCCCGCGCGCCCGGCCTGGATCTGCTCGAGCGGGCGCCCAACGACGAGCAGATCCGGGTGAGCCTGTGACGGCTCGCGGAGGCGATGGTCGGGCAGTGATGGAATCCGCCCACAGTACGCCGTTCGACGCGTGCATTTTTGCCGCTCTGCGCTACAGTGGTCCCGAATCCGGTCCCGCGCGATCCGCAGCGGAATTTCATGGCAGTTCTTGAATTTCCAGTGATCAAACGCTCCCCTTGGCAGGTTCAATGCGCGGTGGTCTTCGCGCTGATGATGCGCGAGATCAAGACCCGCTTCGGCGGGCGCTGGACGGGCGTGTTCTGGTTGATCGGAACGCCACTGTCGCAGATGGCGATGATGGCCTTCATCAACAACGTCCTGCGCGGCCGGCTCAGCCGAGGCTCCTACGAGTTCCTTCCGTTCCTGATCGTCGCGCTGATGCCCTACATGCTGTTCCGGCGGCTGTGGGGTCAGCTGATGAGCTCGGTCGGTGCCAACCGCGGCCTGTTCGGGTTTCGCCAGGTCAAGCCGCTGGACACGATGATTTCCCGCACCATCGTCGAGGGCACGCTGCATGTGCTGATGCTGGTGCTGACGCTGCTCTTCCTGGGGCGGATCGGGTTTTATCCGGTCGTTCCGGTCGATCCGTTGATGTACACCTACGTCACGTTCCTGTTCCTGATGCTGGGGGCCGGGCTGGGCTTGATGTCGGCGGTCATCATCGACGTGCTGCCCAAGTTCGATGTGCTGGTGTCGCTGATCGCCCTGCCGCTGTACTTCATTTCCGGCATCCTGTTCTCGGTCGACAACTTCCCGCCTCAGCTGCTCGTGTACTTTCTGTACAACCCGGTGATGCACTTGGCCGAGCTGGCGCGCATGGCCTTTCTTCCCGGCTACATCCCGGTGGCGGGGATCAACTTCACCTATCCCACCGAGGTCATCGTGTTGATCTGGGGGCTGGCGATGAGCATGTACAGCGTGCGCCGCCAGAAGCTCATCGCCCACGACTGAGGCCGGCATGATCGAGCTGATCAATCTCACCAAGTCCTACCCGACGGTCAACGGGCGCCATTACGTTTTCCGGGACCTGAACTTCACGTTTCCCGATGGCATCAGCATTGGCCTGATGGGGCGCAACGGCGCCGGCAAGTCGACGCTGATGCGCATCATGGGCGGCGTCGATACCGCCGACAGCGGGGTCGTCAACACGCCGCACAGCATCTCGTGGCCGGTGGGTTTGGCCTCCGGTTTCCAGGGCTCGCTGAGCGCGCGCGACAACGTCCGCTTCGTCTGCCGGTTGTACGGTGCCAGCGGCGCCGAGATGCAGGAGAAGATCGCCTTCGTGCAGGAGTTCGCCGAGATCGGCAAATTCTTCGACCTGCCGATGCGCACCTATTCGGCGGGCATGCGCGGCCGGGTGAACTTCGGCATCAGCATGGCTTTCAAGTTCGATTACTACCTCGTCGATGAAGGCATGGCCACGGGCGATCCGGTGTTCCGCAAGAAGGCGCAGAACGTCTTCAAGGAGCGCACCAGCGGCTCGAACCTGATCCTGGTCTCGCACAACATCTTCGATATCCGCGACCTGTGCAACCAGGTGGTGGTGCTGGAGGGTGGCAAGGCCACCCTGTACGAAGACGTGGAAGAGGGCCTGGCCGTCTATCAAGGTCCGCAGAAACCCAAGCCGGCGAAAGCCCAGAAAAAAACATGATCAAGCTGAAATCACTGACGACGCGGCGCCTGCTGATCTGGCTGCTGCTCGTGCCGACGCTGCTGGCGATCGTCTATTACACGGTGCTGGCCCGTGGCCGCTATGTCAGCGAGAACATCGTGGCGGTGCTGAACACCCAGGCCGGCACCGCCACGCCAGGCACCGTGACGACGATCGGCACCCTGACCGGTTCGACCAACCCGGTGGCGCTGAGCGACACGATGTACCTGCAAAGCTACCTGCAGTCCGAGGACTTGCTGGACAAGCTGCAAAGCACCATGCAGATCCGCCAGCACTATGCCGACGGCGGGCTGGATGTGTTCTACCGGATCTATTCCTGGATGAGCAAGGAATACTTCCTGGACTACTTCCGCAACCGGGTCACCTCGGCGATCGACCCGAACTCCGGGCTGATCACGGTCGAGGTGGAAGCCTTCGATCCGGCTTACGCCCAGCGCATGGGCAAGGCGATCATCGAGCAGGGCGATGAGTTCCTCAACGGTTACTGGCACAAGATCGCGCTGGATCGCCTGAAATTCACCGAGCAGGAGGTCAGCCGTTCCTGGAAGCGGTCCCAGAACGTCAAGGCGCAACTCATCGCGTTCCAGTCGCAGCACAAGCTGCTCGATCCGGTCGCGCTGGCCCAGGCCAACACGACGTTGACCTCCACGCTGCAGGCCAATCTGAACCAACAGGAGGCCGCGCTCAAGTCCGCCCTGGGCTACATGCAGGAGGACTCCTACCAGGTCAAGGTGATGCGCGACCAGATCGCGGCCACCCGCAGCCAGTTGAGCGCCGAGGCCGCGCGGGGCACGACCGGCGACGCGTCGGACCAGCTCGCGAGCCTGCAGGTCCAGTACCAGACCCTGATCACGCAGGCCGGCTTCTTCGACACCGCCTACCAGGCCGCCTTGCTGGCCACCGAGCAGGCTCGCATGGATTCGACCCGTCGCCTGCGCTGGGTCGTGGTGGTCGAGCAGCCCACCAAGCCCGAGTCGGCCATCTACCCGCAGCGCCTGTACGACATCGCCACCGTCTTCGTCCTGTGCCTGATCCTTTTCGGCATCGCACGCCTGATCGTGGCGACCATCCGCGAACACCTGGATTGAACATCATGAAGCTCTCATTCCGAACGATCCTCTTCGGCGCGGCTCTTTGCGCGAGCGGTGTCGCCCTGGCCCAGACCGCCGGCCCCACGCCGTCAGCGCCCACACCCACGCCGACCGCCGGTTCGCCCGCACCGACGCCGACGGCCGGGACCACCACGCCGCTGACCACCCTGGCCCAGCCCGCCATCCCGGCTCCCACCGGGTCGGTCAGCGTGCCGCCGGCCGGCGCACCGGTGGTGCCGTCCACGCTGGCCTTGCCGCTGCCGGTCAATCCGTCCACCAGCGCCACGCCGGTGATGTTCGGCTCGCAGATCTTCACCGGGCGCTTCAGCGCGCTCAGCTTCACCGGATTCAACCCCGATTACCAGGTCACCGTCGGCGACCGGCTGCTGGTGCGCCTGTGGGGCGCCGTCACCTATGAGGCGTACCAGAACGTCGATGCGGCCGGCAACATCTTCGTGCCGCAGGTGGGCCCGGTGCACCTCGAGGGCGTGCGCAACAGCGAGCTCAACCAGCATGTCGTGGACCGCGTCAAGAGCGTGTTCAAGGCCAATGTCGGGGTCTACGTGACGGTCGATTCGGCCCAGCCGGTGAAGGTCTTCGTCACCGGCTACGCCAGTGCGCCAGGCATGTACGCCGGCCTGTCGTCCGACTCGATCATCAGCTTCCTCGACAAGGCCGGCGGCGTCGATCCGAACCGCGGCAGCTACATCGACGTTCAGGTGCAGCGCGCCGGCCGCGTGCGAGCCCACGTGAACCTGTACGACTTCCTGCTCAAGGGCCGGCTGGCGCCGATCCAGTTCCAGGACGGCGACATCATCTCGGTGTTGCCGCGCCAAAGCATCGTGACGGTCAACGGCCAGGCCCTGAACCCCTATGTGTTCGAGTTCCCGGCCGGCACCAGCCTCGCCGCGGCCGACCTGCTGAAGCTGGCCGTGCCGATGGCCAATGCCACCAATGTCAGCATCCAGCACACCAGCGGCGGCAGCCCGACGGTCGACTACCGTCCGCTGGGCCAGCTGGCCGGCGTCAGCTTCCATCACGGCGACGTGGTGACCTTCAACGCCGACCAGTACGCCAGCACGATCCTGGTGAACGTCAACGGCGCCGAGCTGGGCGACCAGTCGTTCGCGATGCCCAATGGCGCCACGCTGGGCGACCTGCTGGCCAAGCTGACGCCGGCGGCCAGCGCGAACATGGCAGGCATCCAGCTGTTCAGAAAGTCGGTCGCGGCGCGGCAGAAGGCCACGCTGGAAATCTCGCTGCGGCGGCTGGAGTCGATGGCCTTGACCGGGCGCTCCAAGACGCTGGAGGAATCGCAGCTGCGCACGCTCGAATCGACGATGCTGCTCAACTTCATCGACCGTGCCCGCACCGTCGTTCCGCTGGGCCAGGTGGTGCTGGCCGACGCCGAGCAGGCGCGCAAGCTGCCGCTGGAAGCGGGCGACACGATCAACATCCCGGCGCGCAGCAACACGGTGCTGGTCAGCGGCGAGGTGCTGTTCCCGAACGCGCTGCTGTACAACCCGAAGTTCAGCGTCGACGACTACGTCGCGCAGGCCGGCGGCTACATCCAGCCCAGCGGGCATGACCATCAGCTGGTGCTGCGGGTCGACGGCAGCGTGGCGCCGGCTGGCTCCGTGCCCGCGCCGGGCGACGAGATCATGATCCTGCCGAAGCTCGAGAGCAAGAACGTGGAGCTGTGGCGCGCGCTGACGCAGGTGATCTACCAGATCGCCGTCTCCGCCAAGGTGGCGCTGGGCCTGTAGCCGGCAGGCGCGGAGCGATGATCTTCGCTCGCAAGAAGCCGTCGCCGCCCGAGCCCGGGTCGTCGGAGTTGCGTGCGTCAAGTGCGCCCGCGGTTCGGGGGCATGTCGAAGGGTTGGAGGGCCTGTTGCTGCGCGGCTGGGCCTGCACGGATTCAGGGCGGGAGGAACATTTCCAGCTCCGGTGCAATGCACAGACCCTGGAGATCGTCGCCATTCGGCTGGAGCGCGAAGACGTGCGGGCGGCGGTGGGTGGCGAGCGGCTGCGCCTGGGGTTCGAAGTCGAGCTGCCGTCACAGGTTTGGCGCGAGGCGTCCTCCGACGGCGGACTGGCGCTGACCCTCCTGGTCGACGGCACCGTGCTGAACGCGGAGCCGCTGCGGCTGCACCGCAGGGATCTGTTGTCGTTGATCGACCGCGAGCGTCGCAGCGCTGCGCAGGCTCCGGTGGAGGACGGCAGCGCTGCGCCTTCGGCGGACGCCCCCCATCGACAGTACCGCACGCTCCAGTTGATTGAGCACGCGGCGGCGGCCGGCCTGACCGCCGCCGAGCCGTCGATGCTGTCGCCCGAACAGGCGAGGTTCCTGTGGCAGCAGGCCGCGCGGTTCGGACTGTCCGACTGGCTGGGCGCGGGGCCGCGCGACGTCCAGGTCGACGAGCCCGGCGCGGCGGTGATCGACGACCAGGGCAATGTGGTTCTCTGGCGCCTGCTGCGCGAGTTCAATCAGACGGTCGCCGACCTGCCCGAGGCCGACCCGGTGGAGGGCTTGGTCCGGGTGCTGCAACGCAACCGGGCTCCGGGTGACGTGCGCCAGCGCTTTCTGCTGGCGGTCCTGCCTTATTTCTGCAGTCGCGGTGCTTATTTGCGACTTCGTCCGCTGTTGGAGGGGGCGATGCTGCGGCCGCTGATGGCCTGCAACCAGGCCTGGGAGCTTTCGCTCGTGCTGCCCGAGCTGGTGGCCTGCGCCGATCTCGAGGCTGCGACCCAGGTGCTGAAGAAACTGGCGACGGCGCCGGGTTGGCTGAACACCGAATGCCTTGCCGAATCGGTGCGCCTGCTGGCGCGGCATGGCGAGCACACGCCGCTGGCCTCGGACGATGTGCAACCGGTGATCGGCGCGTTGATGGGACTGTTCGACGCGCATGGCGCCAGCTATTGGACGCGCCTGCACGACGTGCACCTGATCGATGGCCTGGTCGAGTTGCTGGCCTTGCGGGCGGACCTGCCGGGCCCGGTGGCCTATCGGATCGAGCAGGACGCGCTGTGGCTGCACGCCCTCAACCCGTCGTTCTGGCACCGTCTGACGGCGCGAGTTCCCGGTCAGCGCGACTGGCCCATCCGGCTTCACGATGCCTATCAGCAGTTTCTGGTCGTCCAGGCCACGCTGACCCAGCCGCGCCCCTTGGGGCGGGGTGACATCTGGCTGCTGCAGCCGCAGTTGTCGGTGGCCCGCTCGGTCGGCAGCGACGATGCCAACCACATCACGCGCGAAGTGCTGCTCGCGCTGGTTGCGGGGGAGTCGGGCGTCAGGGACGCCGCCGCCGCCGCCGCGTTGCTGTCCGGCATCGCCCGCTCCGAGCCGCTGCGTCTGGCCGCGCACCCGCTGGCCACGGCCGACTGGGTGGGCTCTCCCGTTCAGCACGCCGAACGCATCCGCCAGGTGACGGGCGTCCCGCATCCGCCGGCGCGCGCCGTGTTGGTGGCCGAGATGGCCCGGCTGCGGGGCCTGGGGGATCCGCAGTCGGTGGCGGCCCTGGCCGATCCGGCAGGCGACGAGCGTCGCTGGCACGCCTGGCGCCTGCTGGGGGGACAGGGCCATTACTTCATCGGGGTGAGAGTGGCCGCACTCTCGTGGGTGCTGCAGCGTGAAGTCCTTGGCCCGGGCTGGGCCGAGGACAGTTTGTACGGGGTACGCGAACTCTGGCTGTCGGCCTATGCCGAGTGCGGCACCCACGCGGTGCCGCCCGAGGCCTTGATCGGCGCCTGGAGCGTGCTGAAGCGAGCCCATCGACGCCAACCGACCGAGCTGCTGGCCAGCCTGTTGGCCGATTGGGCACGGCACCTTCACCAGCGCTGGGGTCACGCCGTCGATCGGACGCTGCCGCCGGACGCCGGCATGCGCCGCCTGTCGGTGCCGCAACCGCTGGCGTCGACGCTCGTGGCGATCTATTCCTGCCGCCGTAACCTGGACAGCCGGGTGCGCCTGATCCGCGAGACCTGGGCGCGCGACCTCGACGCGCGCGGCATCGCCTGGGTGGTGGTGGTGGGCGATGGCGACGGCGCTTTGCACGATCAAGTCCTCGAACTCGACGTTTCCGACGCCTACGAAGCCCTGCCGGCCAAGACGCTGGCGCTGATCCGCTGGGTGACCGAGCACACCGATTTCGAACACCTGCTGAAGATCGACGACGACTGCCATCTCGCGGTCGACGCCTTCTTCGACCAATCCACCCATCTCGCGCAGCACTACCTGGGTCGGCGCCTGCACCGGAGTGAAGGCGGCACCGACCGGCGCTGGCACCAGGCACGCTCGTCGACCCCCTTGGCAGCCCAGGCGCTCGATAAATCTCCCGAGCCCTCGGTCTACGCCGATGGCGGCGCCGGCTACTGCTTGTCGCGCTATGCGATGGCCAGCGTGCTGGCCACGCTGGAGACCGATGCCGGGGCGCGGCTGACCCGCAGCGCCTACATGGAAGACAAACTGTTGGGCGACCTGCTCGCGCTGGCCGGCTTCGCGCTGTCCAGCGAAGGCCATGAAACCCTGGTTCGTCGCCGCTTCGGCAGCAACGCCCACCCGGTCAACGCCTACCAGAACGTGTTCTTTCCGGGGCCCTGCAGCCCGACGGTGGTCAGCCACCTGGACGACGCCGCGCGCCTACCGGAAGTCCAGCGCGGCCTGCAGCAAGTGGCGCTGCGGCCGGCCCGCATCTGGCCCACCCACTCGGCACCGGTGCTGGGCAGTCCCGCCGGCACCAACCAGCTCGAATTGCTCAGCGGCGAGGCGGGTGTGCGGGCACTGGGCGATGCGCCGCTGATCGTCGTCGCCGTGGCCCGCAACGAGCGGGTGCTGATGCCGCACTTCCTGGCCCACTACCGGGCCCTGGGCGTCCGTCACTTCGTGATGGTCGACAACCTGTCCGACGACGGCACGCGCGAACTCCTGCTTCAGCAAGACGATGTCGTCCTCTACAGCGCCGACACCGAATACCGCCACTCCCATTTCGGCGTCGAATGGCAGCAGGCCGTGCTGGGCGCCCATGCGCTGGGCAAGTGGGTCGTGCTGGCCGACATCGACGAGTTCCTGGTCTACCGCGATTGCGAGCATCGCCCCGTGACCGACTGGATCGCCGGTCTGGCGCAGACCGGGCACGACGCCGCCCTCACGATCATGGTCGACATGTACCCGGAGGGCGATCTCGCCGACGCCGACTTCAGCAAGACCCCGCCTTTCGAGGCCGCCCCCTATTTCGACCGGCAACCGGTGCGGCGCTGGCATCTCGGCTCGGGCTGCTTCTCCAACGGGCCGACCTATCTCAGCGCGTTGCGCCATCGGCTGATCCCGGATTCGGCACCCAACCTCTACACCTCGCAAAAGCTGGCGGTGTTTCGCTATCAGCCGTGGGTGCGCCTGTCGGAGGGCCTGCACTACGCCTCCAACCTGAATCCGGCGCCCGAGCCCGCCTGCTTCGCGCACTTCAAGTACCACGCCGGATTCAAGAGCAAGGTCTTGCAGGAGGTGGCGCGCAAGCAGCACTTCAATGGCGCCGAGGAATACCGCAAATATCTGGCCCTGCTGGCGGAGGCCGATCGGCCCCTGCGCGATCCGGCGCTGTCGTGCGAGTGGTCCGGCAGCGCGCGCCTGATCGATCTGCTTCAGGCCTGAACGCCTGCCCGGCATGAATCCCGCCGCGCTCGATCCGACCGATCCCACACCCCCGAGTGCCATGACCGCGCAGACGCACAGAATCCATTTTTCGACGCCGCTGTTCGAGAGCACGCTGTCGCCACGCGCCTTCGGGAGCGACAACTGGGGCAAGGTCAATGTCTTCGAGCAGGTTCTGGACGGCCCCGAGATCGGCAAGGGCGAGGTCTTCGAGCAGGGCATGGTCTACAAGGCGTTCCGCTCGGTTTTTCTCGGCGGCGCGGGGTGGCAGTCGACCCAGTGGTTCAAGTACAACCTCAAGCTCATCGAGTCGGGCCGGCCGCTTTGGAACTGCCACACTAAGGCCGAGTTGCTCAAGCGACTGAACGGCGAGGTGCGCTCGCTTTACGAGTCGATCAAGGTCAACGGCTACCTCGATCAGGTGGAAATCGGTCGGCGGGCCAAGAACCCGTCCAACGATCTGGCGGTGTTCGGCCAGGTCGGCTATCACTCGACGCTCGGTCCGCACCACGAAATCAAGATCGGCATCAACGAGGCCGGCGACCTGCTGTTCCTGGACGGGCGTCACCGCCTTGCCATTGCCAAGCTCCTGTCGGTCAGCCGGATTCCCGTGCGGGTGGTCTTCGTCCACCACGCATTTCTTGAGCAACGGCTGGGTCGGTCTCCTCAAGCCGATCCCGCCTTGAGCTCCGGATCATGGCCCAAGGAAGATGTGTCACGCGCCATTGCCGAGCATCTCAGAGGTCTGAAGGAGGGCAAAACCATGAACGCCTACATCACCCACGACGAGTATCTCGCCGCCACCAAGGCGGCCTCCAGCGGCCACTGGAGGAATGCGGCGGCCCGCTGGGATTACCACAAGAGCGCGATCGACTTTGTCCGCTTGTCGAAGCCGGCGGCGCCCGATGCCGTCCTGGAGATGGGCACCATGGGCGTGTCGCTGGTCCACGGCAGTGACACCATCGACTATGCAGAGAAGTGGAACTACAAGGGGTTCAACCCGACCTACCTGCACGATGCCCGCAGCCTGCCTTGGCCCATCGGCGACAAGCGCTATCACGTCTTCGTGGCCTTGCGGGTCTACCACCACCTGTGGCCGCTGCAGCGGGAATGCTTTCTGGAAGCAAAGCGGGTGGCGAGAAACATCGTGATCGTGGTGCCCGAGAAGTACGACGTACCCGACTTGAAGGACACCTCGGTCGGCATTTCTGAGGCTCAGTTCACCGAATGGAACAACGGTGTCGCGCCGACGGTGTCGGTGCGGTTTCCGGACTGGATCGGAAAGATCTACTACTGGAACGAAGAAGCGCTGTCGTCTTGAGGTCGGGCCGGGTCAACCGCTGCGGGCCCAGGCCGTTGGGCGCGTCGGAGCAAAGCCGGCGAGCGTCGACAACGCGGCGATCAGTTCCTCCAACCCCCGGAAGTGCTTGTAGCGATGACGGGTGTGCTGATCCCCGGACTGCATGACGTTCCGCGCAAATGCGGCATCGGCCTCGGGGCTGCGCGCGAGATTCAATTCGGTCAACAGCCGGTAGAGCCGCTCCTCGCCTCGGGACGCTTCGGTCGGTGCATAGAGTTCCTCGAAGGACACGGCCGTCGGCCGTTGTCCGTGCCCTTGAAGGAGATCCCACGCTCGTTGCAAGGTCTGCGTGCAACGGGTCTCATGGGCGATCAGATCGTCAACAGGCAGCGGTGCGTCATCCACCGATCCGGTCTCCGGATCGATCGTCGACCCTGCGACCTGCGGTGGTCCCCAGATGCCGCTCACGTTCGCGAAATGCAGCGACAGGAGGCGGTCCGCCGCGTTCTCACGGTACAGGAACAAGTGACCGTACCCGGCCTGCGAACTGGCCCGGGCCAGCGCCTGAGTGACAGGCCACGGCACCATTTCGACGCAATGCTTGATGACCGAGGGCCGCGCGCAGATCTGACGCATGCGGGCTTCGAGCATCGCGATGTCGCCGCTGTCGAGCCAATGCCGGGTGACCGCGCCGTGAACCCGATCCCCGTTGAAGGGTTCATGTTGCGTGCGCGGCAGGCCGGCACGCGCTTCAAGGGCCGAGCAGAGGTTGGTGCCGCCGGTGCGTTGCAATGTCCAGAGGATGAAGGGCGGCGAGCTCGCGAGCATGACAAGGGGTTGAGGACTACGCGTCCAGAATACCTCACAAGCTCGGACCCATCCGCACCCCGGAGTGCGCGTTGCCGGCGACATAATCGATCGCACCCCACGGACCCTTGTCGGCATCCTGCATGAGTTCAGAAGCCCCAGCGAACGACCCTCGCCGCGCGCCGTTCTTCATCGTCGGCTGCGTGCGCTCGGGGACCACCCTGCTGCGCGACGCCTTGCGCCTGCATCCGAATCTGGCCTGTCCCGAGGAGACCAACTTCCTGCGCTGGGGCGACCCGGCAGGCACGGACAATTTCAGCCGCATGCTGATGACCAATCCGGTCTTGCGGCGACACCGCGAACTCGACGGCGTCACCGAGCTGGAATTCAAGGAGATGCTCCGGGACTGCCGCTCGCGCGCGGACCTCTACAAGCGCTACATGGCCTTGTTCATGCAGCGCCGCAAGCCGGGTGCCACACGCTGGTTCGACAAGACACCCCAGAACGTCTATGGCGCCCTGCTCGCCGCCAGCACCATGCCGCGCTCGAAGTTCGTTCACATCGTGCGCCATCCCCTCAACGTGGTGGCCAGCCTGCGCATCGGCAAGGTCATCAAGGTCGACAGCCTCAACGGGGCCATCAACTACTGGACCGAGGCGGCCGGCATCGTGCGCGGACTCAAGCGGGCCTATCCGGCGCGGGTTCATGAATTGCGGTACGAGGACTTCGTTGCCGATCCGCTGGCCGGTCTGCGCGCTTTGTGCGAGTTCATCGATGAACCGTTCGACGCCGACCATTTCGCCACGCTGACCACCCAACTGGTCGATCATCGGCCCGAGGGGGTGCTGAGCGAGGCCGACGTGCAGACCGTCCGGAGCCGCTGCGCCGCCGGGATGCGCCGCTATGGCTACCTTGACGCCGAATCGCCGCCGGCCCGTGGCGAGTGACGGTGCCACACCACGTCACGGGCCGCCCGGCAGGTGGGGCAATCGTTCAAGGGATAGGCGCGATCGCGCGAGTCCGTGACACTGGCCCCCAGGTTTTCCTGTCCGCGCCGGACGACATCCCCGGGCCGGACCGGTCGACGTGGCCGGCTCAGCCGTTTGCCGTGCAGTCATCTCGCTCGGTTTGCATTACGATCCTGCTCGATGGCGTTGCCCTCCTTTCTTTGCATCGGCGCGACCAAGGCCGGCACCACCTGGCTTAACGAGCAGTTGGAGCAGCATCCGGGTGTCTGCATGCCGGTCGTCAAGGAGTTGCACTACTTCAGCGCCCTGGAGTCGGCCAGCCATCGCAAGTGGGCACTCAAGGCCGTCTCGGCGGCATTCCAGCGCGAGCTGCGCCGGGCCCGTCAAGGCAAGGGCGGGGAGGCCGCCCGGGCCTTGATGCCGCACCTGCGCTCGGTGGTGGCGATCGAGACCTTCTCGCCCGCGTGGTACCGCGCGTGCTTCGAGCGGCCGGACAAGGCCGGCGGCGTGGCCGGTGAAATCACCCCGGCCTATGCCGAATTGAGCGACGAGGGCGTGACCGAGGTCGTGCGCCAGCTGCCGCAGGTGCGCATCATCCACATCCTGCGCCACCCGGTGGACCGCGCGCTGTCGCATCTGCGCATGGCAGCGTATCGGCGCGACGCCGAGCCCAGCGCCCAGGGTCTGCTGGCCCTGCTCGCCGCCAACGACCAGATCTTCACGCGGGGGGATTACCAGAACCAGTTGCCCCGCTGGCGTCGCTTCGTGCCGCCGGAACGGACCCTGATCGTTCCGTTCGGCCGGGTGCGCGAGGCGCCGGCGGCCTTGTTGGCCGAGGTCGAGGACTTCATCGGCGTGCCGCATTTCACTGGTTACGTGCTCGATCGGCAGGTGAATTCGACCCGAGCGATCGACATTCCACCCGAGGTGCTGCAGCATGTCACCCAGCGCGTGCAGCCTGCCCTCGACTTCCTGCAACGCGAGTTCGGCCCCGGCTTCGTCGAAGCCAGTCGCTGACCCGCTCCACCCACCACGCCTGTCGCATGCCCCAGCACCCGAACCCGCGCCGCGCCAAGTCCCCCGGTGAGCCGACGGCCGCGGCCGGGCAGGGCGGTGGAGGGCACAAGTCCAAGGCGCAGAACGTCCAGAAGCTGTCCGCAGGGCGGCGTGGCGGTCATCGCCAGGCCGGCGTGCCGGCGGGCGCGGTGACGCTCAATGGCGTGCCCCTGATTTATCTGAACGTGCCGAAGTCGGCCTGCACGACGATCAAGAACCAGCTCTACTTCATCGAGCACGGCCGCTACATCGAGGAGCCGCTGGACATCCATGCCTTCGACGGCCTGCTGCGCAGCCGCGAGCGCACGCCGGAGACCCAATCGCTGTTCGGCGCCCAGCTCGCCCGGCCGCATCTTGTGTTCACCTTCGTGCGCCATCCCGGCAAGCGCACCTACTCGTGCTTCAGCGAGAAGATCTTTCACCAGAGCAAGTACTCGTTTCCCAAGGTACGCGACTACATCGTCGCGAACCACGGCCTGCGGCTGCCGGCCGCCGGCGAGATGGGCTACACGCTCGAGGCGCACCGGGCCAATTTCATGCGCTTCCTCGACTTCGTGCAGGCCAACTTCGCCCGCCAGACCCCCGTGCGCGTCGATGCCCACTGGGGTCGGCAGTCGGAGATCCTGGAGCATTTCCAGCGCTATTTCCTGATCGACTTCATCGGCCGCGTCGAGCATTTCGAATCGCAGTTCGCCTACGTGCTCGACCAGTTCCCGTTGCCCCACCGGCCGGACCTGGGGGTTCGCTTCAACGAAGGCCCCAAGCCGCCGTTCAGTTACGAAGAGATCGCCGACGCGGCCGTCGAGGCCCGGCTGCGCGAGATCTATGCCGACGACTACAGCCGCCTGGGCTATGCCAGCGAATCCTGATCCCCTGGACGCGCCATGAAGACCTGCATCCTGCACTTCGGCATGGCCAAGACGGGCAGCAGCTCGATACAGTCCACCCTGTTGCGCGCGCCGGCCAGCGACGCGTTCCACTACCTGACGCTGGGCAACGGCAATGCCGGCAGGGCGCTGGCGACCGCGTTCATGCCCAAGCCGCGCCAGTTCCGGCCAAACCGCAAACAAGGCCTCAGCGACGAGGACCTGCGCGAGCGCAAGGCCGAGGTGCTGGCGCAACTCGAACAGCAGTTCGCCGGCCCTCAGCCGCGGGTGATCGTGTCGACCGAGATGCTTACCAATTTCGACTCCGCCACGCTCACCGGCCTGCGCGACTGGCTGATGGCGCGGGTCGATGCGGTCCGCCTGATCGGCTATGTGCGCGAGCCGGCCTCGTTCATCGAAAGCATGTTCCAGCAGTCGCTGAAGAACGGCAACAGCCGCTTCGATCTGGCGCGGCGCTATCCCGGCTACCGCAGCCGGTTCGAGCCGCTCGAGCAGATCTTCGGACGCGACCAGGTCAGCTATCGCCGCTTCGACCCACAGCGGTTTCCGTCGCAATGCGTGGTGCGCGACTTCCTCTCGGCCATCGACCTGAGCCTGCCCGAATCCGACATCCGCCGCATCAACGAAGGCCTGTCGCGCGAGGCCGTGGGTCTGCTCTACGCCTACCGCCAGATCCACCCCAAGTTCGAGGCGGGAGCACAGGGCATACGCCGCAACCGGCGCCTCATCCGTCTGCTGGCCAAGGTCCCCGGCGACAAGCTCAAGATCGAACCCTCTTTGCTGCGCGAGGTGGTGGACGCGCAGGCGGACGACCTGGCCTGGGTGTCCGAGCGGCTGGACTCACCGCTGCGACCCAGCTACGCGGTGCCGGGGATGCCGGTGATCGCCAGCGAGCATGATCTGCTGCGCCACTCCGACGCCACCCTGGGCTGGCTCAGGACGCGCCTGGGGGCCCGGCATGCACCGGGCGTGGACGAGGCGATGGATCCGGCCCGCCTGGCCGAGGTGCTGGACGCCTACCTCGGCCGCGTTGCACGCAAGACGGCGGACGTGTCGGCCACCGAGCCAGACGCCGAGCCGGACGTCGAGGGGGCCGACGACATCAGCGACGATGCCGACCTGGGTGAATCCGGCGACCTGAGCCGCCTCGACGACGACCGTGCGGCGGCCCCCGACGAGCCCGGCACCGTCCGGCTCGACGTCGGCATGCTGGCCCGCCGGATCCGCGACGCCGCTCCCGATGCCCCGATGACCGAGGCCCAACGCGAGGCGCTGGTCGTGGCCGCGCTGGCCCAGTTGCGTCAGGCCTGCCTCAGCCCCGGCGCGGGGTTGGAACTCGTGGGCCTGGGCCAGATCCGCCAGCGCCGCGCCGCCGCCGATGACCCCTCGGAGGCCACCGTCCGACTTCAATTCCGCGTCGAGGCTGCCACCAGGCAGGAGGGGGAGGCCAGCTCGGACCCTGCCGAGTCGACGCCGACGCTGGGGCAAGGAACGTCATGAGCCAGTGCATCGTCCATTTCGGCATGCCCAAGACCGGCAGCACCTCGATCCAGGCCACGCTGCTGGCGGCGTCGCCCTTGCCAGGCACGACGTTCCTGAACGTCGGCGTCGGCAACTCCAGCCGGGTCCTGGCCACGCTGTTCATGGACCGCCCGCAGGATTTCCACCTCAACCGGAAGTGGGCCGTCCCGCAGGAGCAGCTCGACCAGGAAAGCCAGGCCGCCCGGGCCACGCTCGACCAGCAGATCCAGGCCAGCGGGGGCCAGCGCTGCCTCATCTCGGCCGAGGTGATCAGCACCCTCAGCACCAGCGCGCTCCAGCGCATGAAGGCGTGGCTGGACGAGCGCTTCGATGACGTGCAACTGGTCGGCTACGTGCGCGCTCCGATGGGCTACATGGCCAGCGAGTTGCAGCAGAAGATCAAGGCCGGGCAGGGGATGGTCGACCTGGCCAAGCGCTATCCCGCCTATCGCCAGCGCTTCGGCAAGATGGAAGAGGTGTTCGGCCGCGAGCGCATCCGCTACTGGAAGTTCGATCCCGCCCGCTTCCCCGGCAACGACGTGGTGGCCGATTTCCTCCAGCGCCTGGCGCTGGAGGTGCCCGCCAGCGCGTTCCAGCGTTCCAACGAAAGCCTGAGCCGCGACGGCCTGGCGCTGCTCTACATCTATCGCAAGCTGGGGCCGGGCTATGGCACCGGCCGTGGCAGCGTCGAGGAAAACCGTCGCATGCAGCGCTACCTGCGCCAGGTGGGCGGGCCGAGGATCCGGCTCAGCGCCGAGGTCGTGCGCCCGATCCTGCAGGCCCAGGCCGACGACATCGCCTGGATGGAATCGCGCCTGGGCGAGTCGCTGGCCGAGCCTCCGGGCATCTCCGGGGCCGACGCGATCGCCGGCGAGGACGACCTGCTGCATCCGTCGCCGGCCGCGCTGGCGTGGCTGGCCGCCGAAGTGGGGCAGGCGGCGCCCGACGCGCAGGCGCTGCCGACGCCTGAACAGGTGGCGCAGTGGATGCACCAGCTGCGCGAGAAGATCGCGACCGGCGGCCGCCGCGGCAAGCTCAAGGACAACAGTGCCCTGGTGCAGATGCGACGCGTCGGCGCGCGCGCCCTGGCGCAGCAGGCGCTGCAACGCGCCGGCCTGGCGTCCGACGTCTCCGTCGCCGACGCCCAGGCCGCTGTCCAGCAGGTGATGGATGCGCTGCGCGACGCCTTGTCGGCGCCCGCGGTCGGAATGGTCGAAGTGGCCGGCCTGGGGCAATTCCAGCTGCGCCCCAAGGCCGCTGCCAAGGCCAGACAGGCCGGCGCGGGGGGCGCCTGGGCCTGGTCTTTTTCGCCGAGTGACGATCCTGCGCCCACGCCGTCATCGCCATGATCAAACGCGAATCCCTGGTCGTTCTCGCCCGCATCGAGCGCAACGCGAAACAGCTTCGAGCGATCGCGGTCAAGGACGCGGCCATCGCCGCCGCGTCGCCATTGCTGGTCTGCTGCGCGCGCAACGAGATGCCGCGCTTTCCGGCCTTTCTGGCGCACTACCGCCGGCTCGGCGTGGCGCACTTCCTGGTGATCGACAACCAGTCCACCGATGGCCTGTCCGACTACCTGGCGGCTCAGCCGGATTGCTCCGTCTGGCTGGCCGACGGCAGCTACAAGGCGTCGAACTTCGGCATGGACTGGTGCAACCACCTGCTGGCCCGGCATGGCGTGGGCAAGTGGTGCGTGACGGTCGACCCCGACGAATTCCTGGTCTACCCCTACTGCGAGGCGCGCGGCCTGCGCAGCCTGACCCGCCAGATGGAAGCGATCGAGCAGGACAGCTTGTTCACCGTGCTGGTCGATGCCTACGGCCCCGGCCGACTCAGCCAGGCCAACCTGACCCCCGACGCGGACCCGTTCGCGCTGTGCCCGTACTTCGACCGGTTCAACCTCACGCAGCGCTACAACGAGGCCAACCGCAATTTCTGGGTCCAGGGCGGGGTGCGCATGCGCCGCTTCTTCGCCGACAAGCCCGAGCAGGCGCCGGCACTCAACAAGGTGCCGCTGGTGCGCTGGCGCAAGGGGCTGTACTACGTGTCGTCGATGCACCATCTGAACGAGCCCAGCCTGAACTGCACGGTGTTCCAGCGCCCAGACGCGATTTCCGGCGTGCTGTTCCACTTCAAGTATGTCAATCTGCTGCGCGAGAAGGCGGCCGAGGAGTTGCAGCGCGGCGAGCATTACGCCGGCAGCGTCGAGTACAAGGCCTACCTCGATGCCGGCGACGTCGTGCTCTACGACCCGCAGTTGTCGATCCGCTTCGAAGGCAGCGCGCAAATGCAAAGGCTGGGATTCATGCAAACCGGCACATGGTTTTGAGCCCGCCCGGCGCCTGCGCTGCCGAAGGGCCGGCAGGATTCGACAATAATCAATCGGGTGGCCGCGCCGGGTTGTCCAGGCCCCCGCTGTTCGGATGTCGCGCCCAGGGAGTTCCCGCATGAAAGTCTCGATCAAGCCACCCGTCGAACCGCATCTCCAGGTGGCCCGGCCCGCGTTCATGATGATCGGCATGATGCGCAGCGGCTCGAATTTCCTGGAACGCAAGCTGGGACTGCTGCCCAGCATCCGTTGCCACGGCGAGCTGTTCAATCCGCAGTTCATCGGTTTCGCCGCCGAGTACAAGGACGGACTGCTGGGCATCCGCCGCGACGATCTGGCCGCGCGCAACCGCGACCCGGTCGACTTCCTGAATCGGGTCATTGCCGCCAGCGACCGAGAGCAGGTGGGTTTCCGGATGTTCCTCGACCACGACCCGCAGGTGACGTCGGAGGCGCTGTACAACCCCGAGGTGCGCAAGATCGTGCTCACCCGCAACCTGCTCGACTCGTTCATCTCGCTGCAGATCGCCCGCGAAACCGACGTCTGGCTGACCACCGAGGCCAACCGCAAGCGCGAGCCGGAACAGGTGCCCGTGGACGTCGCCGACCTGACCACCTTCGCGCTGCGCCAGTCGCTCTACTACAACGACGTGCTGACCATCCTGCAGCGCACCGGCCAGCGCTACTTCCACATCGACTACTCCGAGATCAAGGACCTCGACGTGCTCAATGGACTGGTCGATTTTCTAGGGGTGAAGGACCGTTTCGAAACGGTGGAGGAGCCGATCAAGCGGCAGAATCCCGGTCGTCAACAGGACAAGGTCACCAACTACAGCGGGCTGCTGGAAAGCCTGCGCCAGAAACGTCTCGCGCGCTGGTTCGTATGACCCCGAAGGGCGTTTGAAGTGCTTCTGACATCGCATGAAAATCGCCATCCTCCTGCTATGCCACGAATCACCGGACCAGATCGCGCTGCGGCTGTCGTCGCCGTTCTACGCCAGCGCTGACGTCAAGGTCTACGTCCATTACGACGCGCGGCGCGGCGCCGCGGACCTCGAACGCCTGAAGGCCTTGCTGCCTGCCGACCTGCAGTTCGAGCTGCTGACGCAGCGCGAGACCTGCGCCTGGGGCGAGTTCTCGCTGGTGGCGGCCACCCACCGCCTGATGGCGCAGGCGCTGGCCGACACCGGTTTCCAGGCCGACTACCTCGCCCTCGTCAGCGGCAGCTGCATGCCGATCCGGCCGCTGGCCAGCCTGCAGGAATTCCTGCGCCGGCGCCGCGGCATCGATTTCATCCAGGCGGTCGACATTTCGCAGCGAAGCTGGGTCAAGGATGGCCTGGAGCGCGAGCGCTTCCAGTACTACTTTCCGTTCAACTTCCAGACCCAGCGCCACTGGTTCGAACGCTTCACCGCCTGGCAGCGCCGCCTGGGCATCGAGCGCACGGCGCCGCCCGGCCTGCGCATGCATTTCGGCTCGCAGTGGTTCTGCCTGACCCGCGAGACGGCTGCCGGCGTGGTGCGCCGGCTGGACGAGCCCGAACTGCGGGCTTTCTTCCGCCGGTCCTGGATCCCCGATGAATTCGCGATCCAGACGCTGGTGGCCGACGTGCAGAAGCCGGCCTTCATCGCCGGCCACAACCTCACCTACTACGAGTTCGATGACCAGGGCCGGCCGCTGGTGCTCGACAACGGGCATTACGCGCACCTGATGCGCCAGCCCTTTTTCTTCGCCCGCAAGGTCTCGCCAGATGCGCTGGTGCTGACCCGCGAAATCCATGCCCGGGTGGTCAGCCAGGAGCACGACCTCAGCTATTTCAACCGCGCCGGTCACGCCACCAACGACTACCAGCGGTTCCTGGCCCATGCGCTGAGGGTGCGCAGTGCCCGGTCGCACATCGGCACCGCCGAGGATCCGTGGCGCGGCGTGATGGACTTCAGCCACCGGCCGTATTACGTGCTGTATGCCGCGTCGAGTCGCTACCTCGAGCACCTGCTCAGCGCGGCGCGCGTCGGCGGCAGCCTGCCCATCTTCGATTTCCTGTTCGATCCCGCCCGACTCGTGCCGGCCTCGGAAATGGGCTCGTGGCGCGGCCTGCAGAGCGGCATGCGGGCCCGGCGCGATTACGACCCCTGCGCCTTCCTGCACGAAGTGGTCAACCTCGACACCCAGCGCAACAGCGCCTTCGCGATCAACCCGGCCGTGCCGTGCTGGGCGCGCAATTTCGTGCTGTGGGATCCGAATGCGACCCTGGTGTGCTGCGATCCGCCGGACCAGAACCGATTCCAGCTGGCGGAGGCCGCGCTGCGCGAGATGAACGCCGCGCACGAGGCACCGTTGATGACCGCCACGCTCGATGCCGTGGCGGACCAGTCGCGCTGGCTGCCGCTGGCGCACTATGCCCAGGCCATCCACGAGCACAAGCACACCTGCCGGGCCATCCGGCTGCAGGACGTCGGCAATGGCGAAAAGGACGCGACGCTGCTCGCGCTCAAGGCCGCCGTGCCGCGAGTCGATGCCGGCCGGTTCTATGCCTCTCGGGACTGGGCCCAGGCTCGGCTGCGGGATGCCCATCCGGACCTGACATGAGCTTCTCCGCCCCTCCCTGCGTCATCCTGACGCGTCGGCGCACCGGCGCGGCCGACCTGTACCGGCTGTTGGGCAACTACCTGCCCTGGGAACGCAAGGGCAACGAACCTTTCCTGTGGTCGCGGTCGATGGGCGATGTCTCCAAGCGTTTCCACGCCGGCGAACTCGACGTGGCCAAGCAACTGCTGTACGCCGAGCTGAGCAAGGGCGTCACCTTCAAGCACCAGTTCGAGACCGAGTCCTGGGGCTTCAACACGTTCTTGCTGCAGGCACTGGAGGCCTGCGGCTACCGCGTCATCCGGGTCGAGCGCGAACGTGAAGACGAGCGCTTGTTCTCGCTGCTCGTCGCCAGCCACTTCAGCACCTGGGCGCGCGAGGGCATCGAGGGCGTGCGCGAGCGGCTGCGGCAGCGCGAGCCGGCCCCCGACATCGCCGCCGCGCGCGTCAGTGCGCTGGTGCGCGACGAAGCGGGCTACCGCCGCTGGATCGACGCCGAGCTGCCCCGCTACCGCCTCGACTGCCTCACCGTGACCTACGAGGCCTTCTTCCGCAACGGCGTCAAGGCGCTGTCGCTGGCCGACGAGATCTTCGCCTTCGCCGGGTTGGGGTCGCGTGCGTCGATCCTCGACGATGCCTCCTTGCTGCGCTTCATCTTCAGCGGCGAGCACCACACCCTCGGGTTGATCGACTACTCCGAGAACCTGTTCCGGGTGCATCAGCAGATCGTGGCCGAGCTGGGCGCAACGGACACGCCACCGCGGTGACCTGAGCGGGCGGCCTGGCCTCGCCTGCCCAGGCCAGGAGCGGGCCTCAAGGACCGCCGGCCTGCGCGGCCTTGGCGCCGGTTCTCGCAAGACGGCGCTCACCCATGGACTGGCCGAGGTCGTCGAGCGCTGAGTCGCTCAGCAGTCTCGCGGCCATGGGCAACAACAGGGTGTCTTCGCAGGCAAGGAGCCGCTCCCAAGACGCGACGAAAACGGAGACGTCCCCTGCTGCCAGACCCTGGCTGCCACCGGCAGCGAGCTGCGCCAGTGTGACCCGAAGGCGCCGCCACTGCGCCTCGATGGCGCGGTGATCGGTCGTCAGCGAGGTCACCAGTGCGCGGATGCAGGTTGCATCCGAGCCCGCCATCGACTCGAGGAGGGCCGGGAAGAGGCCGACCTCTTCGTCGGCAAGGTGGTCTCGGATCGCGGCGTCGAAGTCGGCCATGAGGGCGACGGCCACGTTGCGGGCGTCGCTGTCAGGTGCTCCGTCGGCAAGCGGCCCCATCAGCCGCTGCAGCGCGGCGCAGGACTGCGTCAGGCGACGATGACAGGCGGTCAACATCGCCAGCGGCGCGACGAAGCCCTGATCAGTCGAGTCGGGGGCCGGCAAGAGCGGCGTCATGGCCTGGGTGTCGGCAGCCCGCACGCGGCCGGTGCAACGGGAGCGACGTGCCGGGCCGCATCGGCTTCGCGCTCGAACATCCGCTGCAGGTCCAGGCCGGGTCCCGAGCCCGGTGCGTCGCAGGCCAGGTCGTCGAAGCGGGTCAGCGTGCTGCGCTCGCCAGCCATCTGCATCACGCGGCTGTCGCGCGAGTCGGCCCCGTAGGCCAGCAGGCCGATGTGCTTGCGCTCCAGGTAGGCCAGGAAGCCGCGCACGGTGTTGATGTCGGCCATGTTGCAGGTGCGCGCCCAGTGGCTCCATTCGGTCACCACCACGGCGTGATCAGCGGCGAAACGGCCGAAATGGTCCTCCCACTTGGGCACGCTGTTGAGGTCGTTCCGCAGATAAGGGTGGACGCCGTAGACCAGCTGGTTCATCGGGTCGCTCAACGCCGGCGCGCCGCGCAGCGTGCGCGCTCCGTTCATGCCGTCGACCAGCAGCACATTGCCCACCCCTTGCGACCGCAAGGCGTTGATCACCGCCTGGTGGCCGCTGCGCCACGCCTCCCAGGCGGTGGCGTCGGGCGGGTTGGCGCTTTGGGGTTCGTTGAACAATTCGTAGACGACGCCGCGGTCGTTGGCGAACATCGGCCCCAGGGTCTGCCACGCCCGCAGCGTGGACTCGCCGGGCAGGGTCTCGACCGCCTTGACCCGCGTGCGGCCCTGCCACTGCATCGACAGGAACACGCTCAGGCCGTTGCGTCGGGCCAGCGCCACCGCCTCGCGAAGCTGCGCCAGGTAGGGGCGCGAGAACTGCGGCGACTGCGGATCGATGAAAGGCAGGCCGACCTGATAACGCACCGTGTCGCCGTGCAGGAACTTGACCGTGTCCATGTTGACCTGGCCGAAATTCTCCTCCGCTGCGCGGGTTTCATCGTCGGTCTTCCAGCCTGGCGGCACGATGCGACCGAAGTACGACAGACCGCGGGGCACCCAGGGCACGCAATCGCGCAGCAGTTCGCGGCCGCCCAACACGCTGACCGCGCCGGGCCCGTTTGGAGCCGCCGGATCCGCCTGGGGCGGTGCCGCCTGCGCACACGCGATCACCATCGACAGGCCGGCCAAGCATGCGCGTGCCCAGCGAGGGAAGGGGGCCACAGCTGCGGACGCGTTCATGGGCGACTCCCGAGAAGGTGAGGCGCCAGCGTACTCGCCGGGGAGGCGGATGGCCAGTGCCGTCCTGGGGATTCGCTGGCGCCCTTGCGGCGGCGGCATCGGCCAGCGGCCGATCGCTGAGCGAAATAGCCCTGTTATCGATTGCAATTCGCCTCAAGCAAATACGGTCGTCTGCCGACAATCCATGAGCAATGTGACCGCTCGGTGCGCCGCCCAATCCGGGGGGTGCGCTGCCGCGCCCGCCGGGATCGATTCAAGGAAACACATGTCTGCCGTTCTCTCCCCTACGCCGACCTCGTCCGCTCCGGGCTCCAGATTCCAGGACAGCGAGGGCGGGTTCTTCGCCTACCACGGCATCTGGGCGCCCGGCGTGCGGCTGTTCCGGCAACTGCGGTTTTCGACCAAGGCGCTGATCATTTCGCTCGCGTTCACCGTGCCGATGGTGGCGGTGCTGGCCTGGCTGAGCGTGGGCGACTACCAGCAGGCGCAGCAGGCGCGCATGGCCGCCACGCGCCAGCACGTCGAGATCGCCCGGGGCGTCGTCGCCTGGGCGCAGGCGCAGGAAGCCAGCGGAACGATGTCCCGGCAACAGGCCCAGCAGACGGCGTTGCGCGTGCTGGCGGGGTTGCGCTACGACGGTGGCGAATACTTCTGGGTCAACGACATGCAGCCGCGGGTGCTGATGCATCCGATCAAGCCGGAACTCGACGGCAAGGACGTGAGCGATCTGAAGGATCCCAACGGCTTGCCGCTGTTCAAGGCCTTCGTCGACGAGGTTCAGCAGCACGGCAAGGGCTTCGTCCGCTACCAGTGGCCCAAACCCGGCCAGGACCAGCCGGTGGACAAGCTGTCCTATGTGATGGGATTCGAACCCTGGGGCTGGGTGATCGGCTCGGGCGTCTACAGCGGCGACCTGCGCGAGGCGGCGCTGCGCAAGGCGGCCTGGGACACCGGCATCGTCGCCACGTCGCTGCTGCTGGCCGCCTACCTGTTCCTGTGCTTCTACCGCGTGATGGACGGCGGCCTGCGCGAGACCCGACGTCATTTGCGCGCGATGACCAACGGCGACCTGACCACCTCCCCCTCGCCCTGGGGCGGCGACGAGGCGGCGCAGCTGATGCTCGAACTGCGGGCGATGCAGGATTCGCTGCGCGGCATGGTGCTGCGGGTGCGACGCTCGACCGAGGACATCGTCCACTCCAGCAGCGAGATCGCCTCCGGCGCGATGGATCTGTCCGCCCGCACCGAGCAGGCGGCGGCCAACCTGGAAG
This sequence comes from Ideonella sp. sgz306126, assembly GCF_056032705.1. NCBI lineage: Bacteria > Pseudomonadati > Pseudomonadota > Betaproteobacteria > Burkholderiales > Sphaerotilaceae > Ideonella > Ideonella sp. sgz306126. The sequence continues at coordinate 629,695 of NZ_JBVYWP010000001.1, read as the reverse complement.
AGTCCGCCGCGTCGATGGAGGAAATCTCCTCGACCGTCAAGAGCTCGGCCGACCATACGCAGCAAGCATCCCAGATGGCGCGCCACAACGCCGAGACCGCCACCGAGGGCGGGCGCGCGATGCGCGAGGTGGTGCAGACGATGGAAGACATCCGCGCGTCGTCGGCACAGATCGGCGAGATCATCGGCACGATCGACAGCATCGCGTTCCAGACCAACATCCTGGCGCTCAACGCCGCAGTCGAAGCGGCCCGGGCCGGCGAGCAAGGCCGGGGATTCGCCGTGGTGGCCAGCGAAGTGCGCACCCTGGCCCAGCGCAGCGCGGACGCCGCCCGTGAGATCAAGACCCTGATCGGCCGCAGCGTCGACCAGGTCGAATCCGGCACGACCCGCGTGCGCAGCGCCGGCGTCACGATCGAGGAGATCGTCGAATCGTCGAAGCGCGTCGACCACCTGCTGGGCGAGGTCGCCACGGGCGCGCACGAGCAAAGCCTGGGCGTGGGCCAGATCGGCCAGGCGGTGCAGGAGCTCGACCGCATGACCCAGCAGAACGCCGCGCTGGTGGAGGAAACCGCTGCCGCGGCCTCGGCGATGAAGGACCAGGCGCACACGCTGGCCGAAGAAGTCGCGCGCTTCATCATCCCGGCGGGCCTGACCCTGGCCGTCGCCGATGAATCCGTGGCGCCGGCCGACTTCGATTTCGACAAGGCGATCGAGGCCCACCGGGCCTGGAAGGTCCGCTTGCGCAAGGCCATTGCCGACCACGCCAGGCTGGACGCCGACACCATTTGCCGGGACGACCAGTGTCCGCTGGGCCAGTGGATCCACGGCCCGGGCGGTAGCCGCTGGGGCCAGCGCCCGACGTTCGTCGAACTGGTCGGCAAGCACGCCGAGTTCCACCAGACGGCGGGCTCCGTGGCGCGCCAGATCAACGCGGGCCAGTATCAACAGGCAGAGCGACTGATCGGCTCCGGCTCCCGGTTCGCCCAGGTCTCCAGCGAAGTCTCGACCCTGTTGACGCGGGCCAAGCGCGGTCTTTGACGGATCGCCGACCGGCGATGAGCAGCACCCCGCGCCGAGGCCGTCAGGCCGCTGGCCGGCGGCGGGTGGCCTGGCGCTCCGCCTGCCGCCGGGCACGCCGCGCCGCGCGTTGGGCCTCGACGGCGGGGCCTGCCACGGTCTGGCGATCCGCCGCCTCATCGGGTGCCGCATAACCGTGCCGAATGCGCCCCGCCAGGCACAGGTGCTTGACCCGGTCGATCTCGTCGGCGGTCAACACGCCGGCGTCTTCGTGCCGCACCGGCGAGGTCTTGACGCTGGCGAAATCGGCGGCCTCGAACGGTTCGCCCAGGAAAGCCAGCAGCGCCTGCAGGCCCGCCATCGGGTTGGCGCTGAAGTGCTCGTAGCTCAGCTCGCAGACCCGGCCCGGATAAGCCTTCTTCAACACCGCCAGGTTGGCCACGGCCTCGTTCCAGTAGCTGCAGGCCGCCACCAGGTTGTCGACCTTCATCACCTTGCCGATGCGCAGGCTGGCCACCACGTCCACCGGGTTGCGCACGATGTGCACGAACGTCGCCTTCGGGAACTCGGTGGCGATCATCGCCGCCCCGTAGGCGTTCTGCGGGGTCTTGTCGAAGAAGCGGGTGGCGCCGGGCTTGTGCAGCGCGCGGTAGCGTTCCAGGTAGCGCTGCCACAGGTCGCCGCGCGAGCTGGCCGCGTCGAGCATCGCGGCGAACTCGGGCTCCGAAATGCCGTCGAGCTGCCGGTGCCGCTTGAGCGTCGGGTTGGCGGTGGCGACCTGCCGGTAGCCCGGCGCGCCGAAAGGCTCGCTCCAGCGGAAGAAATGCGTTTCCTCGGGGCAGCACAGGTGCGGATGCAGGCGCAGCACGTTGCGCAGCATCGTCGTGCCCGAGCGGACGCAGCCCAGAATGAAGAACGGCGCCGCAGCTGCGGCGCCTTCGCTCTTCTTAGGCTTCACAGGTGCAGGCCGGCCGGTGCCGGCCCCAGGCAAGCCCGGCTCACGCCTTGGCGGCGCCCTTGGCCTTGGCGGCCTTGCGTTCCGCCTTGCGGGCTTCCTTCTTCTGTTCCTTCTGGGCGTCGGTCTTGGCGGGCTTGTCCGCCTGTCCCTTGGCCAGGCGCAGCGAGATGCGCACGACGCTCTCGCCCGCGGCGGGGGCCGGCTTGCCTTCCTTGGCCTTGGCCGGCTTGCTGTTGACCTTGAAGCTGCCCAGCGGCAGGCACTTCACGTCCCCCTCGGTGGCGGCAGACAACTCGTCGCGCACGGCGATGAAGGCCGCGCGCAGCAGCTTTTCGATCGATTTCTGTGCGACGTCCGGATTCGCGGCCGACAGCTTGGTGGCCAGTTCCTTGATGTTCATGGGGTCATGCCTCTTCAGTTGATGAGCCTGCTCGACAAGGGTTGGCGACAACCTTCGAAACAGGTCTCGGCCGAATGATTTTGCAACCAAACGCGTGCGATTTCTGTGGCGATTGGGCCACATCCCTTAGGGGGGTCGATGCCGGCGGAACGGCCCTGCGAACAGCGGCGGCGTCCCCCCTGGGGTCGGGCCCGCGCGAGCCCGCCACTTTGCTTGTAAATCCCTATGTCGGCGGCGCACGCCCGACGCAGCAAGGGCTTGGGCCGCGCTACTTGACGCCCAGCGCGTTGAGCGACTTGGCGAATTTCTTGTCAGTCTGCAGGATGTGCTTGGACAGCCAGTCGCGCAGGAAATTCATGATCTCGGTCGAGATCATCGCGTTGCCGCTGTCGAACTTCTGCTTGAACGCGGACACGTCGGCGACGAACTTGTGGTGCTCGGCCTTGTGCGCGGCCGAGGCCTCGTACTTGTGCGAGGCCATCAGCTTTTCTTCGGTGCCGAAGTGGTACTGCGTGTAGCGCACCAGTTCGTTGAGCACGGCCTGCAGCGCGGCCTTGCCCTGGCCGGCGTGCATCGCGTCGTTGAGCTGGTTGACGAGTTCGACCAGCTTCTTGTGCTGGTCGTCGATGTCTTTGACGCCGACGGCCAGCATCGGGCCCCAGGTGATCAGTGCCATGGAGAGCTCCTTGCTTCGCTTGAGTGAGGGTGGGGGGAGGAGTGGGCTTCAGGCCTGGACCGCCTGAAGAATGTCCGCTGCGGTGGCCGACAAGGCCACGGAGGTTTCCAGCGCGCGTTCGGCGACCTGGCTGGTCTGCCCGGTCATGTCCAGAATCTGTCCGATACCGCCCACCATGTCCTGGATGAGCTGGTTCTGTTGGGTGATCTCGCCGGCCAGCGCGGCGCTGTGGGCCAGCAACTCGTCCGAGCCCGAGCGGATGTCGCGCAGCGCCGAGGCGGCGTCCTGCACCATCTGCACCCCGGCGGCCACCAGCGGCAGCGCGTGGTGGATGTCCTGCGACGACTCGGCCACGTCGGTCTGGATCAGGTGGATCGTCTCCGAGATGTGCTTGGTCGCCACCGCCGCTTCCTGGGCCAGGCGCTTGACCTCCTGGGCCACCACCGAAAACCCGCGGCCATGCGGCCCGGCGCGCGCCGCCTCGACCGCGGCGTTCAGCGCCAGCAGGTTGGTCTGGCTGGTGATGCGGGTGATCGTCGTGGCGACCTCGCCGATGTTGCGCGCCTGGCCCGACAAGGCCTGGATGCGTGCCGAGGCCTGGGTCATCGCGGTGGCGATCTCGGTCATCTTCAGCGCCACGTTGTCGACCAGCGTGCCGCCCTGGCTGGAGAGTTCGTGCGCCAGCGTCGAGCGCGATTGCAGGTCCTGCGCCACTGTCGTGACCTGGCCGACGCTGCTTGAGACCTGATCGATCAAGTCCTTGACGCCGTCGGTGGCGGCAGCCTGCATCTGGCCCGAGAACAAGATTTCGTTGGCCGCGGCGGCCAGGCGTTCCGAACTCGAGTTGACCTCGTCGGCGCCCTGCGCGACGCGGTCGTCCGAGCCCTGCCGGCGCAGCAGTCCACGGCCCGCCGGAATCTGCAGGCGGCGGTGCAGCACCGCCATCTCCACGCTGGACACGGCCAGCGCCAGTGCCAGTGCCAGCCCGAGGGCCTCCAGCGCCCCGGCCGTGGCGGTGCCGGCACGGCCGGAACCTGGCAGTGCCGGCAGCAGCAGGGCGCAGGCCAAGGCCGTGGCGAAGAGCGACAGGAACAGCATCCAGGCTTCACGGGATACCTTGAGCTTGAGACGCGGTTTGAACATCGCAGTTTTCCTGGGGCGCGACAGGGCGCGGAATCAAAGACGGCAGGACGCTCGGCGGGGCGAGGGCACACCCGGGGTGCGCGGGAGGGGCCTCGATGGCAAAGCGCTTCGCATGCCTTGAGCTATCGGTTCCTGCGGCGCCGGCGTTGATGGTGTCGCGCATGACCTGGATCAAAGCCGCCGCAATGAACCTCCCGCGCCGACGGGGCCGGTCGGGCAGGGCGCCTGCTGCGGTAGAGTCCGCCCCCAATCGGTGTCGTCCCATGCCTCAGCCTCTTCATCCCCTTTCTCCCGCCGTCGCGCCTCGCGCGCTTTCGGCCTGTTCCAGGCGGGCGGGCGCCATCCTGTCGCTCACCGTGCTGGTGGCGGGCCTGGCGCCCGGCGCGGCGCAGGCGACCGGCAACTGGCCGCCGCTGGAGAGTGAATCGCTCCCGACCTCGACCGGCTTCAGCATCGAGTCGGTGCGCCTGCCCCAGGGCGAACGCATGGGCTTGATGGGGGCGTCGATGCTGTTCGCACCCAGCCCATCGTGGCGCGTCGGCCCGGCGGTCTACGGGGCGTTCACCGGCCACCGCGGCGGGCTCTTCGTCGGCGGCGTCCAGGTCGAGCACGGCTGGCCGATCAGCGACAGCCAGGCCATCGTCGCCAGCTTCTTCGCGGGCGGCGGCGGGGGCGGCGCGGCGCCGGTGGGCAGCGGCCTGATGCTGCGTCCCTCCGTCAAGTGGCTGACCCAGCTCTCGCCCACGGTCGAGGCCGGCATCGCATGGTCGCAGGTGCGCTTTCCCAGCGGCGACATCCACAGCAACCAGCTGGGTCTGGTGATCGACTGGTACGGCGAGTACCGCCATTACGGTGATGCCGCGCCCGGCGACATCGCCTTCACCCGCGGTGCCAGCGGACTCGGCTTCGATCGCCTGGCGATCACCGCCTCGCAGTACCGGCTCGCCGGCGGCCGCCACATCGCGCTGGTCGGCGCGCGGGCCGACCGGCTCTCCACCGGCGACGGGCTGGTCTTCGGTGTGGAGACCGCCGCCGCCGCGTCAGGCAACGCGGCCGGCTACATGGAAATCCTGGGCGATGCGACCGCCAGCGCGGCCCCGTTCCCTGAAGCGCTGCCGTCCTGGCGCACCGGCGTGCGCGCCGCGATCGGCCTGGGCGGCGGCGGCGCCGTGCCCACCGGCGGCGGCGTGATCGGCAAGTTCAGCGCCGTCACCGAAATCTCGCCGCACCCCGGCTGGGCGATGGGGGCCGGGCTGGGCATCGTGCGCACGCCGTCGCACCTGCTGCGCGCCAAGCAGCTCGACCTCTGGATGCGCGTCGATCTCGAAGGCCAAAGCCAGGCCGCGCCCGTGGTGCGCACCGAATGGACCGCGGTGATCCAGCACCACGGCCGGGTGGCGCGCAACGACGGCAGCTTCCGCCCGCTGGACACCGTCGGCATCAAGCTCGACCGCTATGTCAGCCAGCATGTCTACCTCACCGGCCAGGCCCACAGCGCCTACGCGGGCGGGGCAGGTGCCTATTCGATGGGCCTGCTGGGCGCCGGCCTCGCCAGCTCCCGGATCGGTCCCGCGCGCGCCGGGCTCGAAGTGCTGGCCGGTGCCGCGGGCGGTGGCGGCGTGCAGACCGGCGGCGGCGCGCTGGCGCAGTGGATGGGCTGGCTGGGCGTCTCGCCCAGCCGCCATGGCGGCGAATGGCGCCTCGGCCTGGGTCAGCAGCGCACCGTGCGCAGCGGCTTCACCAGCCCGGTGGCCGAACTGTCCTGGACCAAGACCTTCATGCTGTCGAGCCGCTGAGCGGCCGGGCGCCCGGCCGGCGCGGGCGGGGCCGGCGCAGCGCCTTTGCCGCCCGGCACAGCCCCGGCTCGCCCGCCTCCACCCGTCGCCCCAGACCCTGGGGGCCAGTGGCGAAGCTGTCACGTTCTCCGGACTCGATCCGCCCGCCATTCCGGAGATCCGCCATCCGGCGCGGCCCGGTGGTGCCGGTCCTGGGCAGAAACTCGTTTCCTGTCAGTCACTTGGCGTCGGGCGCCGCCGCCTCAGCCGGATGGCATGGAAGCTGCGATGAAACCCCTCGGGCACGGTGCGAGGGGTCACCCCCTGGTCATCGCCCGCAGAGTTCCAAACCCGACTGGAGACAAGACATGACCCGATTCAAGACGCTGGCGGCGCCGGTGGCCGCCCTGTTGTTCGCCCTCAGCCCGCTGACCCATGCCCAGGAAGTGGTGCGGCTGGGCAACCTGAAGCTCGCCCATTTCGGCGCCGTTTCGTACATGCAGGAGATCGGGCCCCAGTGCGGCCTCAAGATCGACGTGCGCATCTTCGCCAAGGGCCTGGACGTGATGCAGGCCATCATCGCCGGCGACCTCGACGCCGGCGCGACCGCCTCCGAGGCGGCGATCTCGGCGCGCGCCAGCGGGGTACCGATCTACGTCGTGGCCGGCTTCGCCAACGGCGGCGCCCGCCTTCTGGCCCGCCCGGACTCCGGCATCAAGCGCGTGGCCGACCTCAAGGGCAAGCGCGTGGCCGTCACGCGCGGCAGCATCCAGGAGATCCTGCTCGCCACCGAACTGGGCAAGGCCGGCCTGAGCTTCTCGGACCAGCCGGGCAAGGACGTGCAGATCACCTACCTGAACTACCCTGACCTGAACCAGGCGCTGCTGACCAAGAACGTCGACGTCATCATGCAGACCGAGCCGCAGTCGTCGCAGGCGATCAACAAGGGCTTCGGCGTGGAACTGCTCAAGCCCTACGACACGCCGATCGGCAGCCCGGTCCGCACGCTGGTGATGACCGAGAAGTTCTACAAGGAAAAGCCGCTGGTGGCCGAGAAATTCATGCGCTGCTTCGTGATGGCCACCAAGGCCTTCATCGACGATCCCAAGCTCGCCTCGCGCTACGTGCGCGAGACGCTGTTCAAGGGCCAGATCACCGAGGCCGACTTCGACGCCGCGATCGGCAACTCGCCCTACAGCTACGACATCACGCCGGAGCACCTGCAGACCACCGCCGACCTGATGGTCAAGTACGGCATCGGCAAGTTCCGCCAGGCCCCGCGGGCGACGGACTACGTCAAGACCGACCTGCTGCAGGCGGCCAAGAAGTCGCTCCACGTCCAGTGATCGCCATGCGCCGTCACGTCATTCCATGGTTGCAGGGCGCGGCGGTGCCCGCGCTGCTGCTGGCCCTGTGGCAGGCCGTGGCCTCGCTGGGCTGGGTCAACCCGCAGGTGCTGCCGTCGCCCGTGGCGGTGGCGGTGCGCTGGTGGCAGTACCTCGCGCCGATGCAGGCCTGGGATCCCTCGCAGGGCAGTCACGTCGCGTGGCTGTTCTCGGGCGAGCTGCTGCAGGACGCCGCCGGCAGCCTGTACCGGGTGCTCACGGGCTTCTTCCTCGGCTCCTTGCTGGGCCTGCCGCTCGGCCTGCTGATGGGGGCCAACGAGCGGGTCTTCAAGCTGATGAACCCGCTCGTGCAGGTGCTGCGCCCCATCCCACCGATCGCCTACATCCCGCTGGCCATCCTGTGGTTCGGCCTGGGCAACCCGCCTGCGATCTTCCTCATCGTGATCGGGGCCTTCTTCCCGGTGCTGATGAACACCATCGCCGGGGTGCGGCACGTCGACGGCATCTACCTGCGGGCCGCGCGCAACCTGGGCGCCAGCCAGATGACGATCTTCCGGCGGGTCATGCTGCCGGCGGCCACGCCCTACATCCTCAGCGGCATGCGCATCGCGATCGGCACCGCGTTCATCGTCGTCATCGTTTCGGAGATGATCGCGGTGAACAACGGGCTGGGCTACCGCATCCTGGAGGCCCGGGAGTACTTCTGGTCCGACAAGATCATCGCCGGCATGTTCACCATCGGCCTGCTCGGACTGGGCATCGACCTGGTGATGAGCCGCATCAACAACCACCTGCTGCGCTGGCACCGCGGCCTGGAGCAGTGACATGACGACCGCGTCCATCCTCGTGCAAGGCGTGCACAAGCGTTTCACCACCGCCGGCGGCACCGACGTGGTGGCGCTCGCGGGCATCGACCTGCAGGTCCAGCCCGGCGAGTTCGTCTGCCTGCTGGGCCCCTCGGGCTGCGGAAAATCCACGCTGCTCAATGCCATCTCGGGCTTCTCGCCCCCCACCTCGGGCCGCATCGAGGTCTCCGGGCAGCCGGTGCTCGGGCCGGGTCCGGACCGCGGCATGGTGTTCCAGGAGTACGCGCTGTTCCCCTGGATGACGGTGGCGCAGAACATCGCCTTCGGCCTGCAGATCAAGGGCCTGTCCAAGGGCGACATCGCGGTGGCGGTCGAGCGCTGGCTGCAACTGCTGCGGCTGGGCGAGTTCCGCGATCGCTTCCCGAAAGACTTGTCGGGCGGCATGCGCCAGCGCGTGGCCATCGCCCGCGTGCTGGCCATCGACCCGCCGGTGCTGCTGATGGACGAGCCCTTCGGGGCGCTGGACGCGCTGTCGCGCCGGGCGCTGCAGGATGAGCTGACCAAGATCTGGGCCGAACTCGGCAAGACCATCGTGTTCGTCACCCACAGCATCGAGGAAGCCCTCTACCTGGCCGACCGCATCGTGGTGATGACCTACCGCCCCGGCACGATCAAGGCGGACGTGCGCGTGGACCTGCCGCGCCCGCGCGACGCCAGCGCCACCGCGTTCAATGCGCTCAAGCGCGACATCGGGGCCCTGGTGATGGCCGAGCAGGCACGCCACGACGAGGCCGAACTGAGCGGCCTCACGATGGACTGAGTGCCGGTGCCAGCGACGACGCCCGCGGGCCGGCGGTCGCCCGGCTTCTACGCGGCGGTGCTGGTCGTCGTCGCGCTGGCCGGAGCGGTGCTCTGGGGCAGCGGCGAACTGGCGGCCCGGCGGGCCAGCGCCGACGTGCGCGAGGCGGCCCGCCACCGGCTGGAGGTCTACAGCACCAGCCTGGACGCGGCGCTGGAAAAGTTCAGCTACCTGCCCTACACGGTCTCGCAGAACCCGGACCTGCTGCGGCTGGTGACGGCCCCCGGCGACGTGGCGACCGCCGCCCGCGTCGACGACTACCTCGCCCGCGTCAACCAGCAGGCCGGCGGCATGGTGCTCTACGTGATGGGCGCCGACGGCGCGACGGTGGCCTCCAGCAACTGGAACACGCCGCAGAGCTACGTCGGGCTGAACTTCGGCTTTCGTCCGTACTTCCTCGACGCGATGCACGGCGGATCGGGGCACTTCTACGGCGTGGGCGTGACCACGCAGGTCGCCGGCTACTTCATCTCCGCGCCGGTGCGCGCGCCCGACGGCCGCGCGCTGGGCGTGGTGGCCGTCAAGGTCAGCCTCGCCGGCATGGAGGCGAGCTGGAAGGCCGCCAACGACCGCGTGATCGTCACCGATCGCCACGGCATCAGCTTCCTGTCGTCCGAGCCGGCCTGGCGCTACCGCGCGGTGGACGCGCTGTCGGCGCCCGCGCGGGCCTACATCGCCGCCACGCGCCAATACGAGAACCAGTCGTTCGCGCCCTTGCGCTGGCACCGGCGGCCGCTCGCCGCCGAGGCGGTGCACATCGTGCGGATCGATGATCCGGACGACCGGGGCGACTACCTGATCGAGACGCGCCAGATCGATCCGCTGGGCTGGCACCTGATGCTGTTCGCCGATGCGCAGCCCATCGTGCTGGCGGCGCGCGCCACGCGCATGGCCAGCCTGCTGCTGCTGGTCACGCTGGCCGTGGCGGGCCTGTACCTGCAGCAGCGCCGCCGCCGCATCCTGGAAAACCTCCAGGCGCAGCAGGCCCTGGCGCAGGCGCACCGCGAGCTCGAGCACAAGGTGAGCGAGCGCACCGCCGACCTGGTGGCGGCCAACCAGGCGCTGGGGGCCGAGGTCGCCACGCGGGCCCGCACCGAGCGCGAGTTGCGCGATGCGCAGAGCGAACTGGTGCAGGCCGCCAAGATGGCCGTGCTGGGGCAGATGGCGGCCGGTGTGACCCATGAGCTCAACCAGCCGCTGACGGCGATGCGTTCGCTGGCCGACAACGCGAGCACGCTGCTGGCCGCAGGCCGCCCGGACAAGGCGGCCGAGAACCTGCAGCTCATCACCCAGCTCGTCGAGCGCATGGGCCGCATCACGCTGCAGCTGCGCAACTTCTCGCGCAAGAGCCCGGGCGATGCGGAGTCGGTGGTGCTGCGGGGCGCGGTCGCCGACGCGCTGGCGCTGCTCGAGCAGCGCGTGATGCAGCAGCGCGTCGTGATCGCGCTGCGGGTGCCGCCGGACGCGCTGGTGCGCTTCGAGGCGGTGCGCCTGCAGCAGGTCCTCGTCAACTTGCTGCGCAACGCGCTGGACGCGCTGCGCGAGCACGTCGGCGAAGGCCGCATCGAGATCGTCGCCGAGCGTCAGGCGCTGAGCTGGGTCCTCACGATCGAGGACAACGGCCCCGGCATCCCGGCCGAGGTGCTGCCGCACCTGTTCGACCCGTTCTTCACGACCAAGGAGGCGGGTGTCGGGCTCGGGCTGGGCCTGCCGATCTCGCTGGCGATCGCGCGCGACTACGGCGCGAGCCTGGTGGCCGGCAACGCGCAGAACGCAGGCGCGCGGTTTATCCTGCGCATGGATCTGGCCGAAGAGATACGAGCCCCGTGATGACTGATGCTGCGCAACGAGTGATCCTGGTCGACGACGAGCCGCTGATCCTGCGCGCCTGCAGCCAGACCCTGGAGCTGGCCGGCATCGAGGTGCAGGCCTGCGAGACCGCGGAGCAGGCGCTGTCGCTGGCCGGGCGCGAGTTCGAAGGCATCGTCGTCACCGACGTGCGCCTGCCCGGCATGGACGGCATGGCGCTGCTCGCCCGCCTGCGGCTGATCGACCCGGAACTGCCGGTCGTGCTGATCACCGGCCACAGCGACGTCGCGCTGGCGGTGCAAGCCATGCGCGAGGGTGCCTACGACTTCATCCCCAAGCCCTTCGCGTCGGCGCACCTGATCGACGTCGTGCGGCGCGCCCTCGACAAGCGCCGCCTCGTCACCGAGAACCGCAGCCTGCGGCTCGCGCTCGGACAGGCGCGCGGCGTCGAGGGCCTGCTGCTGGGCCAGCACCCGCAGATGGCCGCCGTGCGCCGCCTCATCCACGACGTGGCCGGCAGCGGCGCCGACGTGCTGGTGCTGGGCGAGACCGGCACCGGCAAGGAGTTGGTGGCGCGCGCGCTGCATGCGGCCGGCGGCCGCTCCGAACAACCCTTCGTCGCCGTCAACGCGGCGGCGGTGCCCGAATCCATGTTCGAGTCGGAGATGTTCGGCCACGAGGCGGGGGCGTTCACCGGCGCGGGCCGGCGCCGCATCGGCAAGCTGGAGCACGCCGGTCGGGGCACCCTGTTCCTCGACGAGCTCGAGAGCATGCCGCTGCAACTGCAGGCCAAGCTGCTGCGCGTGCTGCAGGAGCGCGTGCTGGAGCGCCTGGGCGGCAATGACATGGTGCCCATCCATTGCCGCGTGGTGGGCGCCACCAAGGAAGACCTGTTCGAGATGGCGCGCGCCGGCCGCTTTCGTGCCGACCTGCTGTACCGGCTCAACGTCGTCACGATCTCGCTGCCGCCGCTGCGCGAGCGCCGCGAGGACATCCCGCTGCTGTTCGACCACTACGTCCAGCAGGCCGCGGCGCGCTTCCAGCGGCCGGCGCCGCCGGTGGCCGCGGCCGTCTACCGGCGCCTGCTGGCCAACGACTGGCCCGGCAACGTGCGCGAGCTGAAGAACGCGGCCGAGCGCTATGCGTTGGGCATCTACGAGCACGAATCCGCCGCCCCCGGCGGCGACGCCTTGCCCGCGCTGGTCGAGCGCTTCGAGCGCCAGCTCGTGCAGGAGGCCTTGCGCACCGCGGGCAGCGTCAGCCAGGCCGCCGAGCACCTGGGCATCCCACGCAAGACCCTTTACGACAAGCTCAAGCGCTTCGGCCTCGAGCCGCAAGGCGCGCCCTGAACCACCGCAAGGCACGCCCTGAGACCCCTCGGGCCGGCCTGAGTCCCCACAGCCCGCACGACGGAGATTGAATGAAGACCTTCCACGACCCGCTGGTCCTGACCGTCGCGCCCAACGGCGCCTACAAGCAAAAAGCCGACCACCCGGGCGTGCCGCTCACGGCCTCGGAGCTCGCCGCCGAGGCGCGCCGCTGCCTGGATGCCGGCGCCGCGATGATCCACCTGCACGTCCGCACGCCCGAAGGCCTGCACCTGCTGGACGCGGGCGCCTACCGGGAAGCGACGCAGGCGATCCGCGCGGCCGTCGGGCAGGCGCTGGTGGTGCAGGTGACCAGCGAGTCGGGCCGCCTCTATGCCCCGGCGCAGCAGATGGCGGTGGTGCGCGAACTCGTGCCGGAGGCCGTCTCGGTGGCGGTGCGCGAACTGATCCCCGATCCCTCGCACGAGGCCGAGGCGGCGGAGTTTCTCGCGTGGCTCGCGAAGACCGGGATCATGACCCAGGTGATCCTCTACGACGCCCAGGACCTGCAGCGCTGGCGCGCGTTGCGCCAACGTGGCGTCGTGCCCGACGCGCCCTGGTTCCTGCTGTTCGTGCTGGGGCGCTACAGCGCCGGCCAGCGCAGCGAGCCTCGCGACTTGCTGCCCTTCCTGGCCGGCCACGATGGGCCCGAGCCGTGGGCGGTGTGCGCGTTCGGCCCGCAGGAAAACGCCTGCATGATGGCCGCCGCCGCCTTCGGAGGCCATGTGCGCGTGGGCTTCGAGAACAACCTGCTGCTGCCCGACGGCAGTGTGGCGCCCGACAACGCCGCGCTGGTGCGGCGCGCCGCCGACGGCGTGCGGGCGATGGGCCGCTCGCTGGCCAGCGCCGAAGCGCTGCGACAGGCCTTCGGCTGAAACGGCGGCAGTGCGGCCTCGACACCCGTCGATGCGGCCTCGCGCTCCTCCAGCCCCGGATCTCACGGACCGGTTGCGCGTCGCTGTTCCCGCAGGAACGGTCGATCGATCTGAAGGCTGAGCGAGCTCAGATCACGGCCCGACACACCGAGCCGCTCGAAGTGGGGCCGCCATGCGTCGACCACGGCGGCCACTTCTGCCGCCACCTGCCTTGCGCGCGGCAAGGTCAGCGCAAACGACCGATGTTCAGAAAGCGCGTTCGCCATGGTCGCCTGTGCACCGTCACGCCCCACCCTCATTTGCTGGTACCCCAAGGCCTGGCCGGCCGGCAGGACGTCGAAGGCCGGCGCCAGCCGGTATCGCCGGCCCGCGTCGACCAACAGGGCGTGGTTTTTCTCGTGGTCGTCGGTGTTGTCGATCAGGATGTTGAACACCATGCGTCTGAACAACTGCTCGCCTTGGGCCTCGAACCGATCGGCCGGCGCTCGCCGACGCAGCAGCAGCGCCAGTTCCGGATAGCCGTAGGCTTGCCCGGCCGCTCGCAAGGCAACGTGCGCGGAAAGCGCGTGCAGCCGCTGGTCGCCGTCTCGGTCGAAGCGGCGCACGGCCACGGCATGGCCGGCGGCCAAGGTGATCAAGCGCGTGGCACACACCTCGATGCCGGCACGTGCCGCCAGCGTCATCGCCGCATGCTCGACCACCGGGCTGTCCAGCGGATCGCCGGTCTCGGCGAACTTGACGACCCAGTCTGCGCCGTCGATGTGCACCAGCGCCTTGGGTCTCGCGCCGCCCAGGGTCGCCCCCGGTGTGACAAGGCGCCGCAGCCGCTCCTCGACCGGCTCGCCCGCCTCGACCCGCCGCACCAGATCGTGGATGGCATCCACTTCGCCAAGCTGGGCCATCGCCCCGTGGTGCCGGGGCAGGTATGCGTCGGCCGAGGTCGAGACGCCCAGCGCGCCGAACCGGTCGTCGCCTGCGAAATACAGGAACTCCAGCGTCGACAGCCTGGCCGGATGGTCCAGCAATCGAACGATGCGCTCGCCCCAGCGATCCGGCCTGGCGTCGTCCACCGCGCCGGCGACCGCGTCCGGCTCCGCCGGCAGGAACTCGCCACGCTGCAGAGGCAGATCTTCGCTGAGCGCATGGCCCGTTGAAATCCAGTCCGGGTGGTATTCGAGCGAAACGCCGCCAGGCTGCCGCCCATGGCGCGCGACGTGGCGCAAGACGCCCACCGGCCGCGGCGCGTGCGGATCGGCCAACCACCAGAGGTACAGCACGTCGGTGATTCGTTGACATCCTCTCCACCCAAGCGCTGCGCGCTATGGATGGAGATTCCCGGGGAGGCTCAGTCCCGAGCTGGTTCCTGCCAACGGAAGTCCAACAGACCTTCCTTGAGCCGCTGAGCGCGGCCTCCGGTGCTGCAGCTTCTCTTTCGAGATGAGCTGCGCACCATCACAGGCATCAGTTCCCGCGTATCCCGCGGTACTCGCCGGGCGTCCGCCCGGCTGGATTTCGTCGGCCGAGCCCAGCATCAGCTGCGCCTTGGCCAAGATGTTTTTCGCCGCGTTGCGGTCGGCGTTCTCCGCGTGGCCGCAGGCCACGCACTCGAACGTCGCCTGCGTCTTGCGGTTCTCCGCGGCCGTGTGGCCGCAAGCGCTGCACGCCTGGCTCGTGAACGCCGGCGGCACCGCCACCAGCATCGCGCCCGACCAGGCCGCCTTGTACTCGAGCATTGAGCGGGCCATCGACCAACCGTTGCGCAGGATGGTCCGGTTCAGGCCTGCCTTGGCGCGCACGTTCTTGCCCGGCGCTTCGACCGTGCCGGCCGCCGAGGCCGTCATCGACCGCACCGCCAGGTCCTCGATGGCGATGAGCGCGTGGCCACGCACCAGCTCGGTGGTGCGCTGGTGCAGGAAGTCTCGCCGCATCGCTGCGATGCGGGCGTGAATGGCGCCCAGGCGCGCGACGGCCTTCTTGCGGTTGGCCGAGCCTTTTCTTTTGCGCGACACCGCCTGCTGCTGGCGCTTCATGCGCCGCTCGTAGCGGCCGATGCGCTCGGGCAGCTCGATGGGCGCGAGCGCGTCGTTGCTCGGCATGATGGTCGTGGCCGCGCCGAAGTCCAGGCCCACCGCGGCGGTGGCCGCGGGATACCCGACCTCGACCTCGCGCTCCGTCTGAAGCGAGGCGACCCAGCGGCCGCGCTCCTGGTGCAGCGTCACGTTCTTGAGCTCGCCCAGGGCCTCGCGGCTGTGCCGTAAGCTCACATCTCCGAGCTTGGGCAGCGTCACCGTGCCGGCGGCAGCGTCGTACTTGCAGTCCTGCGGCAGGCGCAGCGTGTCGCCCTCGCCCTTCTTTTTGAAGCGCGGCGCGCCGAACTTGGAGTTGAACTTGGAGTCCCAGGCTTTGCACAGGTCCTTCAGAGCCTGCTGCAGCGCCTGGGCCGGCGGCTCGCAGAGCCACGGGTGCTGCGCCTTCAGCGCCGGCAGGCGCGCGCACAGCGCGCTGTACCCGGGACGCTTGCGTCCGGCAGCCACCTCGGCACGCTGATGCGCGAGCGCCTCATTGAAGACGAAGCGCCGGCAGCCCACCCAGCGCCGCAGCACGGCTTCACGCTGTGGCTTCAGGCGCAGTGCGAATTGGAAGCCTTGACGGACGAGCATGGACGAAAATCGCGCTTAGTTATATGCTGTATGCGCATACAGTATATCGACCTACACCATGCGCGTCAACAAGCTCTACCACTGCAGCTACTCGCTTAGTTATTACTTCGTGTTCGTCACGAAGTACCGCCGCAAGTGCTTCACCAGCGCGATGCTCGACCGGCTGAAGGATGTCGTCGCGACGTTGTGCGAGGACTGGGAGGCCGAGCTCATCGAGATGAACGGGGAAGAGGACCATGTCCACTTCCTTCTTGGGCTGAACCCGAAGTGCGCACCCAGCGTCGTGGCGAACAACTTCAAGACCGTCACGAGCCGGCTCCTTCGCAAGGAGTTCCCGGCGCTGCGCGCCAAGTACCGGGAGCCGGTGCTGTGGAGTCGGAGCTACTTCGTTGCCAGCGTGGGCGGAGCGCCACTGTCCGTTATCAAACAGTACATCGAGCAGCAAGCGAGACCACTGTGACGCTGCTCGCTGGCGCGAGCAGCGTGCGCCGCTTCACCACCATCCAAGCGGGTAGGCTCCGCCTTGGGGCAGCTATCGCTGCCAGCCCGCTATGGATGGAGCACTACGGCGCGACTCGGTAGGCGCTCACTTGGCCGCCCTTGTCCGACGGTTCAGGCGTTCGCGTGCCTGGCGCAGGTCGAGCTCGAGTGCCCCCCGGTCGCTGGCGGGATCGGCCAGATCAGGCAGCGCTTGCGCGCGCCCCATCAACCAAAGCGCCGCCGCATAGATGCCCATGCCGACACCGGGATCACCGTCTTCGAGCCGCTGCAGCGTTCGCACCGACACGCCGATGCGCTTGGCCCAGTCACGCAGCGACTCCTTGCGGCGCAACCGGGCCAAGGCCAGGTTCTCGCCCAGGGCCTTCAGGCTCTCGGCGGCCTGCGGCGCCAGCCAGTCGTTGTGGGCGGAAGACTTTGGCATGCCATTAAATTTATCAGAGTCTATAAATTGACGCCTTTAATGACGCTTATTGTTCCGCGCTACCGACCTGGATCCGGCTCGCTCAGCCATCCTTCCGCAACATCGCCGCCGTATCATCCGGCGGCGCGCGGAAAGCGCGCTCTGTTCAACCGCTGATGAGGGGAATCGCCATGGGTATTCTGGACAAGCTGGAAGAAGTCGCCGGGGCCGTCGCTGCCGTGGAAGGCCTGGAGAAGGTCGATCCGAACGCGTCGTTCCTGGGCGAAGCCGCGGCTGCGGTCGCCGGCTATAAGGGCGTGGAACTGATCAAGGAAAAGCTCGCCGAGAAGGACAGCGGCGACGACAGCGCTCCGGCCACGTCCTGATCCACCGCGGCCCGGGGCGCACCGGGCCCGCCACAGGTTCACCCGCAGCCGCTGCAGGTGAACCTTTTTTTACGAGCGTGGACGCCTCGCCTTGCGAGCGCGGACGCCGGCCTTGCGGGACAGGCGTGCACCGAAGCGGCCTGTGGCCCGTTCAACAGCGGGAAACACCGGGGCACGCGAGATCGGTTCAAATCCGCCCCGGATCCCGTTCAGACCCCCAAGAAGGAAACACCATGAAACGTCGCCATCTCGCCCTGGTCCTGGCCGCCGCGCCGCTGTTGCCGGGCTTGGTCCAGGCCGCCGAGCCGATCGAAGGCAAGGACTACACCCGCCTGGGCACCCCGCAGCCCGTGGCCGTGCCCGGCAAGATCGAGGTGATCGAGTTCTTCGGCTACTGGTGCCCGCATTGCAATGCCTTCGAGCCGATGCTGGAACCCTGGGTCAAGGCGCTGCCGGCCGATGTCGCGTTCCGCCGCATCCCGGTGGGCTGGGCCCCGCCGCACCTGCCGTACCAGAAGCTGTACTTCGCGCTCGAAGCGATGGGCGCGCCCAGCGACATCCATGCCAAGGTCTTCCGCGCCGTGCACGTGCAGCACCTGCAGCTGGAGACGGCCGCCGGGCTGGCCGCCTTCGCGTCCGCCAACCAGCTCGACAAGGCCCGGCTCGAAGCCGAGATGAACAGCTTCACCGTCGCCACCAAGATCCGCGCGGCCAACCAGCTGTTCGCCGCCTACCACGTGGACGGCGTGCCCACGCTGGCCATCAACGGCCGCTTCATCACCTCGCCCGAGCTGGCCGGCAGCGAAGTACAGGCTCTGAAAGTGGCCGACGCGCTGATCCGCAAGAGCCGCTCCCAGCGTTGACATCGCTGCGGCGCAGGCCTGCGCCGCAGCGATCCCCCTAGTTCGTGGAGCCGACATTTTGCGGACATGTCGGCCACTAGAATGAACTTTCGCTCTCGTTGAACCCTCCACCTCCCGGCCCGTGCACCCGCACGGGGCGTGCAGCAGTTCTTGCAGGGGGGGTCCGGTGGCGCTGGGGAGTTCAATGAGTTCAAACGATAGGCTGCGCCGCACCGCGTGCGCGCTGGCAGTGGGCGTCTCGGTGTGGGCTCTGGCCGCCTGCGGTGGCCACGAAAGCGGCGCCACCCAGACGGTGGCCAAGGTCAACGACGGCGAGATCACCGTCCATCAGGTCAACGACGTGCTGCAGCAGCAGCGCGGCCTGCGCCCCGAGCAGATGGACGCCGCCAGCCACCAGGTGCTCGAACACCTGATCGACCGCGAGGTCGTCTACCAACAGGCGGTGGACCAGAAGGTGGACCGCGAGCCCGCCGTCGTCTCGGCCATCGAGGCCGCCAAGCGCGACATCATCGCCCGCGCCTACCTCGAAAAAATCGGCGCCACCACGGCGCCGCCCACGCCCGCCGACGTGCAGAAATACTTCGACGCGCACCCCGGCCTGTTCAGCCACCGCCGCATCTACACCTTGCAAGAGGTCAACGTGCAGACCACCGAGGCGCAGCTGGCCCAGATCCGCGCCGAGTTGACGGCCGCCACCGGCCCGGCCGATTTCATGGCCCGCCTGAAGGCGCAAAGCCTGCAGTTCACCACCGGCCAGGCCACCCAGCCGGCCGAGGCGCTGCCGCTGGCCCTGGTCGACCCGCTCAGCAAGCTCAGCGAAGGTCAGGCCGTGGTGCAACCCGGCCCGGGCGGCGCCAAGGTGCTGTTCGTGCTCAGCGCGCAGGACGCCCCGGTGACGCTGGACCAGGCCCGCCCGGCGATCGAGCAGTTCATCACCCAGCAGCGCCGGCGCGACGCGGCCGATGCCGAGGTCAAGCGCCTGCGCACGGCCGCCAAAGTCGAATACCTGGGCGCTTTTGCCAAAAATGCCGCATCGGCGCCCGCCGCTGCGCCGGCCGCGGCCCCCGCCTCGGCCGCGACCCCTGACACTGGGGCGGCTGACGCGGGCACGGCAAATGCATCTTCCGGTGCAACGGCTCCGGCCCCGGCAGCGTCCCCGGCCGGCTTGGACGACGCCACGCTCAAGAAAGGCCTAGGCATCAAGTGACTGCGCCCATGCTTCATTCCCGATTCTTTCGATTGCTGCTGCTGGCCCTCGCCGTCGCCTTCGGGCTCTGGCTGGCCCCCGACGCGGCCCACGCCCAGGGCACGGCCGCTGGCAGCACCGCTGTGGCTCCGGCCGAGTACAAGCTCGGCCCCGGCGATGCGATCCACATCACCGTCTACCAGAACCAGGACCTGACGCTGGACGCCCGCCTGTCCGACGGCGGCGTCATCTCGTACCCGCTGCTGGGCGCGGTGCACGTGGGCGGGCTGAGCGTGGGCGATGCGGAAAAGCTGATCGCCAGCGGCCTGGCCAAGGGCGATTTCGTCAAGAACCCGCAGGTCAACGTGGTGCTGATGCAGGCTCGCGGCAGCCAGGTCAGCGTGCTGGGCCAAGTCAACCGGCCCGGCCGCTACGCGCTGGAGCAGGCCGGCACCCGGCTGACCGACGTGCTGGCGCTGGCCGGCGGCATCCTGCCGCAACTGGGCGGCGACATGGTCACCGTGGTGGGCACGCGGGGCGGCCAACCCTTCCTGCAGAAGGTGGACGTGCCCGCCATCTTCGCCACGGCCGAGCGCAAGGGCGACCTGGTGCTGCAGGGCAACGACGTGGTCTATGTGGACCGCGCCCCGCAGTTCTACATCTACGGCGAGGTGCAGCGCCCCGGCCAGATGCCGCTGATGCGCGGCATGACGCTGATGCAAGGCCTGGCGGCCGGCGGCGGCCTCACGCCCCGCGGCACCGAAAAAGGCATCCGTGTGCGCCGCCGTGGTGCCGACGGCAAGACCACCGAACTGCAGCCCGGCATGGACGAGCCGCTGCAGGACGGCGACGTGATCTACGTTCGCGAAAGCCTGTTCTGAAGTCCCGCCGCGCCCCGGCCAGCCCGGCGCCGGCCCCTCAACCCTAGCGAGACTGCCGCGGCGCGCGCCACGCCGGCGGGCGCGCTGCGGGTCACACTCCCTCACGCCATGAACTTCACCCATTTCCTCGCCATCCTGCGCGCCCGGCGCAAGCTCGCGCTGCTGGTGTTTTTCGTCACCGTGGCCACGGCCGTGGTGCTGAGCCTGGTGTTGCCCAAGAAGTACACCGCCGAAGCCAGCGTGGTGGTGGACGTGACGCCCGACCCGATCAGCGGCGCGATGGCCAGCGCAATGATGGGCCCGGCCGTCATGGCCACTCAGGTGGACATCCTGACCAGCGACCGCGTGGCCCGCAAGGTCATCCAGAACCTGAAGCTGGACCAGAACCCCGACATCCGCCAACAGTGGCAGGAGGCGACTGGGGGGCAGGGCACGGTGCAGGACTGGCTGGTCGAAGTCTTTCAAAAGCAGTTGGACGTCAAACCCAGCCGCGAAAGCAACGTCATCGCGGTGGACTACAAGGCGCCGGACCCGAACTTCGCCGCCGCGCTGGCCAATGCCTTCGTCCAGGCGTACCTGGACACCTCGCTGGAACTGCGCGTGGACCCGGCCAAGCAGTACAGCGGCTTCTTCGACCGCCGCGCCAAGGACGCCAAGGCCGCGCTGGCGGCGGCCCAGACCAAGCTCAGCCAGTACCAGCAGGCCAACGGCATCCAGGGCAATGACGAGCGGCTGGACGTGGAAACCGGCCGCCTCAACGACCTGAGCACCCAGCTGGTGATGATGCAGGCGCTGGCCACCGACAGCGCCGGCCGCAGCGCCCAGGCTCACGGCGGCAACACCGCGCAGCTGAGCGACACGCTGAACAACCCCGTGGTGGCCGGGCTGAAGGTGGACCTGAGCCGCGCCGAGGCCAACCTGCAGGAACTCAACACCCGGCTGGGCGCCAACAACCCGCAGGTGCTGCAGGCGCAGGCCAACATCGCCGAGCTGCGCAACCGCATCGCGGCGGAAACCCGCAACGTCGGCGGCAGCATGGGCGTCACCGCCAACATCAACGCTGCCCGCGTCGCTCAGCTCCAGGCACAGCTCGACGCGCAGCGCGCCAAGGTCATGAAGCTCAAGCAATCGCGCGACGGCATGGCCGTGCTGCAAGGCGATGTGGACAACGCGCAGAAGGCGCTGGACGCGATCGCCGCGCGCCAGACCCAGAGCAGCCTGGAAAGCCAGACCCAGCAGACCAACGTCAACCTGCTGAGCGCGGCCACGCCGCCGCTCAAGCCCTCCAGCCCCAAGCTGCTGCTCAATACCTTGGTGGCCATCTTCCTGGGCGGACTGCTGGCCGTGGGCTCGGCGCTGGTGCGCGAACTGCAAGACCGCCGCGTGCGCGGCCCGCAAGACCTGGTTGAAGCGCTGGGCCTGCCGGTGCTGGGTGTGATGCCGCGCCCCGCCATCGCGCTGAAGGGCAACGCGCTGAGCCTGATGGCGCAGCGCGTCATCTCCGGCCAGCTTCCCGCGCCCGACAAGAAGTAACCCAGGGAACCCGCCACCATGCCCGCAGACCTCCGCAGCCCCGAAGGCGCCAATTCCACCTTCGGCGGCCTGCCCAGCGCCGAAGACGTGCGCTCCATCGGCGACATCATCCGCGACACCCGCAACCTCAGCGCCGAGCAGGTGGAGCAGGTACTGGCCCATCAGCGCAGCCACGGTCTCAAGTTCGGCGAAGCCGCCATCGCGCTGGGCTACGCCACGCCGGACGACGTGCTGCGCGCGCTGGCCCAGCAGTTCAACTACGCCTACGGCGGCGAAGAGCGGCGCCAGAGCAGCCCCGAGCTGGTGGTGCTGAACCAGCCGTTCACGCAGCAGGCCGAGGCCTTCCGCGCCATTCGCGCGCAAATCATGCTGCGCACCCACCCCGAGGGCGAGGATGGCAAGGTCAAGTCCCGCCGCGCGCTGGCCGTGGTCAGCCCCAACACCGGCGAAGGCAAGACCTTCTTCTGCGCCAACCTGGCCGTGGCGCTGGCCCAGTTGGGCGGGCGCACCCTGGTGGTAGACGCCGACCTGCGCGGCCCGCGCCTGCACGAGGTCTTCGGCGTCGAAGGCGACACCGGCCTTTCGGGCCTGCTCTCGGGCCGGGGCGGCGACAGCGTCATCCGGTCAGTGGCCGGCGTGCCTAACCTCTTCGTGCTGCCGGTAGGCATCCGCCCGCCGAACCCGCTGGAACTGGTCGAGGGGCCCGCCTTCGGCCTGCTGCTGCACGAATTGCTCACCCGCTTCGACCATGTGGTGGTGGACACTCCGGCCGGGCAATATGGCGCTGATGGGGCTGTGATCGCAGCACGGTGTGGCGTGGCGTTGGTGATAGCGCGTAAGAACATGGCTCGCGTCAATGAACTCCAGGCGCTGGTTCATACGCTGACGGCTGCGAATGCGCGGGTTGCTGGCGTCGTGATGAACGAGTTTTGACGGGAACAGCGCGCCATTTGCCATGAACTCACCTTCGCTAACGCAAAGGCTGCTTGAGCGGCCAGCACAAGCGTGGCTGGTTGTTCTTGCCGGCCTACTGCTGCTTTACGTTCCAACGCTGGTTGACTTGTTCAAGAGCGTTTGGTCCACCGAGCAACAAGGGCAGGGGCCGATTGTTCTTGTGCTGGCTATTTGGTTGATTTGGCGTAGTTGGCCTGCTTGGAGCGGTTCGGTCGGGGCAGTGCCATTGCGTAGCGCGGCCTGGCTGATCCTTGCGTTAGCGAATCTCCTCTACATATTCGGCCGATCCCAAAGCCTCTTGTTGGTTGAGACTGCCTCGTTGATACCCATGCTCGCGGGCATCATGCTCTTGCTGCGCGGAACGAAGCAACTCAAGGCTGTATGGTTCCCATTGGTGTTTCTCGTATTCATGTTGCCATTGCCAGGCGTGTTCGTGGATGCGATGACTCAACCCATGAAACTGGCAGTTTCTTACTGCGTTGACCAAATTCTCTATTTCGTGGGTTTCCCTATCAGTCGAAGCGGAGTTATTTTAGAGATTGGGCCATATCAGTTGCTGGTTGCTGACGCGTGCGCTGGGCTTCACACCTTATTCACGCTCGAAGCGTTGGGCCTTGTCTACCTCAACGTGGTCCGGTCCTCATCGTCGACTAGAAATATCGTGTTAGGCGTGCTGATTATTCCGATCAGCTTCGTCGCAAACGTCATCCGAGTTTGCCTGCTTGCGCTGATTACGTATTATTGGGGTGATGCAGCCGGTCAGGGGTTTCTCCATGGCTTTGCCGGGATCGTCCTCTTTTTAGCGGCACTGCTCCTCATCATGTCAATCGATGGTCTGTTGAGAGTGGGTCTTGCCAAAGGGAATCCCCATGACCAAGGCTAGCGATATGACCCGAACGGTCGAATGCGAGTCAGCTGTGCTTGGCAGCATCCAAGCCGCGTTGCTCTGCTTGGTCTTGATGGTGGCATCTTCGATTTGTGCACATTTTTTCAAGCCGCGATTGCGTCTGGCAGATCAACGACCGGCCCTTCACTTGCTCGCCATCGCACCCGAGAGTTTTTCGCACTGGCATCAATTGCCTGATTCTGGCTTGCTTGTAAATCCGGAAACCGAGAACGAGCTCGAGACCATCTATAGCCAGACCTTGTCGCGAACCTACGTGAACGACGACGGATATCGAATCATGCTATCGATCGCCTATGGAGGTGATCAAAGTCGTGACCTGCAGGTTCATCGCCCCGAGGTCTGCTATTCGGCGCAAGGTTTTCAAGTGGCTCAAATTCACAAAGATCAGATTGCGTTTGGGAAATTTCGGTTGCCAGTGATGCGAATGACCACTCGCCTTGGGGACCGCGTTGAGCCCGTCACCTACTGGGTTCGCATCGGCGACCTGCTGGTGCGAGGTAATGTGGAACAAGGAATTGCGCGACTTCGGTACAGCTTGAAGGGCCTCATTGCAGACGGGCTGCTATTTCGGGTCTCGTCGATTGACGGTAACAGCGACTATGCTTGGAGGCGGCAAGACCAATTTGTGCGAGACCTGCTGGATGCCATGTCCTCTGCAAATGTTAGAGCTGTTGCTGGGGCTGAGGGCTCTCATTGAGCTGAACATATGACCCGTTCGTGCTCTACTCCTCGGTTGCCATGGTGAGCATCAAAGGCCTGCAGTCTATGACCATATGCTTGATATGCTAGGGATTCACCGATGAATGAAGCCTTTGAGCATGGCCAGCACGAGAGTCGGTAATCCTGCTGAACCGTGGATCCTCGTGCATGGTATGAGTGATATCCGGCACCGCCCAGGTTCGCGTCACCGTTAAGGCACTGCCATGAAACGCCAAAAAAAGTTTTCCGGCCAGCAACCAACGTGTCTTTAAGAACTGGTTGTGCGGTTATGCGCTGTTCTCAACCAGAGCGCTATAGCGCATCTCCTTGCAACAGAGCAGGATCAATGCTGTCCATATTGAATCTAACCTCAATGCGGACCATGGTCCTCGGCTCCTTAACACCTTTGGCATAACAGCCAAACTGTTCGGCTCTACGAAATACCTATTGGAGACGAGCGGATTGCTTAAGCACACCTTCTTTATGACTCTGTCAACAGCCCTGCGGTTGTTGACGGGCGTCGTCATTTTCATTGTGATGGCGAGAATGTGGGGGCCTGAGAAATTCGGCTCATTCATGTACCTGTTTACGACAACTTCCTTGATCGGGCTCGTAGTCGATTTCGGGTTCGGTCAACAGTTGATGCGGGATGTTGGCTACAACCAAGAAAGAACTGGTGAGTTGATGGCCGGCGTGATGGCTGCCAAGGTGATTCTCACAATTGGAACAGTTCTTGTTTCTTGCGTTGCTTTGCTGACGTCATGGGGAGAAAGGCAACCCCTGATGCTTTTCTGGGTATTGCTTTTAACCGGTATCCTGAGTTCATTTGCAGACACCTTCAACGCCGTATTTCGTGGGTTAGGTCAGTACAAGGAAGAAGCTCACATTGCATTTTGGGTGAATCTTGTTCACTTCGGTGTGGTGTTGGGTTTATTGATCATGGGTTGTGGTGTTATCGAAGTTGCATTGGGTTTTTTGGCTTCACGCATTCTTTTCCTCATTCTTACCGCCCGCACTTACCAGCGGCTGGTGCCGCGAGCCAACAGAGGTTCCCACCACACCATAGAACATGGCCTGCAGAATATTCGAGTGGGCCTTTCATTTGCGGCTGAGGCGGCTTTCACCAATTTTCAATCCCAGGCCGATACGCTCATCGTTCAACACTTCCTGGGCTCAGGTGCGGTGGGCTTGTACCAGGCCGGGCTTCGTCTCATGCAAGGCGCCAATACCTTTGCACAGGTGCTGAGTAATGTCTACCTGCCCGCCATGGCCGGCAAGATCGGGGACAAGACCGGCTTGAAGCTGCTTGCCAACCGGCTTTTCTTGCAGATGTTATTGATCGGCGGTGGCTTCATGCTCCTCTTTGTCACGGGCGCACAGGTCATCACGCACAAACTGTATGGCCACAGATACGACGAGCTCGGACGTCTGATGCCCTGGTTTGGCATGCTGCTGTTGGTCCGCTACGTCGCGGCCAGCCATGGCGTCACGCTCAGTGCAGTAAGGCTTCAGTCCACACGCGTCGCGGCTGTTGCCGCTGCATTGGCAGCCTTATTTATAGCAGCCTATTTCCTCATCCCGACGTTCGGGCTGCTCGGCATGCTCTATGCGTCCATTATTGCGGTGACCAGCCTCTATTTCATTTATGCCTTCACCTTGGTTCTGCGTGGTTTTCCATTGGGAATCAGTGCCATGAATGCGACGACTTTGGTCGTCGTCATCGGTGTGGTGTTCCTCCTGATGATGAGTCGTTGAATGCTGACCATAGGCTTGCTCTGGCACTCGCTAAGTTCCAGCAATCTTGGCGTTGGCGCTCTCACGCTCTCGCAGATGGCGATCCTGGAAAGTGCGGCCGCGCAACTCGACCTGAAGGTGCAATTCAAGCTCTTTGGCACGTTAGGCGCGGAAGACTATGGCCAGCAAACGAATGTTGTCAGCGTTTGCGGTGTTGAGCGCAACTTCATGGCCCCCTGGAAATCGCCCTTTCTCAGACAACTGCGCGAGTGTGATCTGGTGCTGGATATCGGGGAGGGTGACAGCTTCACTGACATCTACGGCCTTGAACGGTACCTCATTCTGACAGGCACCAAATATTCAGTCTGGTTGTCTGGTATCCCCTTGATCTTGAGCCCTCAAACCATAGGCCCATTTGAGCGCAGGTTCAGCCGGGCTGGTGCTCTGTTCATCATGAAGCGCAGCAAGCAAGTGTTTGCTCGCGACCATTTGTCCATGGAGTACCTGCGCTCCCACGGCGTTTCCAACGCGGCGGAGGTCATTGACGTTGCATTTGCACTGCCCTATCAAAAGCCGGTGCGGCACGATGAAGGCCGCATTCGGGTGGGCATCAATGTATCCGCGCTGCTCTACCACGGTGGCTACACCCGCAACAATCAGTTTGCCTTGAGTCTGGACTACGCTGCACTTACCCACGCCATGCTGGATTGGTTCACAGCCAAGGCGGACTGCGATGTCTTCCTTGTTTCACATGTCATCCCTGAATCCATGGAAGTCGAGGACGATCATCGCGTGTCACTTGCGTTGCAGCAGCGCTATCCCGGTGTGCAAGTGGCCCCTCGATTTGCCTCCCCTGGTGACGCCAAGTCCTTCATCTCGGGCATGGACTTTTTCGTGGGCGCGCGCATGCACGCTTGCATCGGCGCATTTTCCAGTGGCGTACCTGTCGTGCCACTGGCCTACAGCCGTAAATTCAACGGGCTGTTTGCGTCGCTAGGCTATCCACACTTTGGCGATTGCAAGGCAGACAGCCAGGAGGAGGTGATGGCATTGATAAAGAAGTCATTCGAGGCGCGCCTGGCCCTGAAGGCAGAGGTTGACGCTGGCAACCGGGTAGCCGAAAGCAGGCTTGCCAAATACGAGAGCTATCTGGTTGGCATGCTGAAGGAATTGCGTGCGTAAACGCATCAGTATCGAATCGATAAGTGCCAGCGGCCTGTGCACGGGCTGCGGCCTGTGCCAGACCCTGTTTCCAGGCAAGGTGAAGATCGCGCTCAGTCATGCGGGCTACCTGCGCCCCGTTGCACAGCAAGCGCTGGACGCCGACGAGTGCGAGCAGTTGGGCAATGTGTGCCCCGGCGTACTCATCCAACACCAGGACAAGCTGACAAACTATCACCCCCATTGGGGCCCACTGGTGCAGGTGCGCACAGGGCACGCCCATGACCCCCAGACGAGGCACCGGGGCTCTTCTGGCGGCGTGCTGTCTGCCCTGTTGATTCACTTGCTTGAAAGCAGACAGGTGGACTACGTGGCCCACATCAAGGCCGCGACCAATGACCCGCTGGGCAACGAGATGAGCATCAGCCGTACAGCCGGGCAGGTACTTGATGGGGCGGGCTCCCGCTACGCCCCATCCGCTCCGTTGGCCCAACTGCGCGAACTACTTGCCATGCCCGGCCGATTCGCCTTTGTGGGCAAACCCTGTGACGTTGCTGCCCTGCGCCGCTTTGAGGCCTTGCACCCCGATATCAGCACCAAAGTGCCCTTTATGCTGTCATTCATGTGCGCTGGAATACCGAGCCGCAAAGGCACATTGACCCTACTGGAGAAGTTTGAAGTCCAGCCGGAGCGGGTGAAGTCATTTGTTTTTCGTGGCGACGGCTGGCCCGGAAAAACCACTGCCATCACGTTCGACAACAAATGCTTTGAAACTGACTACGCCACATCCTGGGGAACGGTCCTTAACCGGCATCTGCAATTCCGCTGCAAGATTTGCCCCGACGGTACAGGCGAATTTGCGGACGTGGTCGGTGCTGATGCTTGGTACGGCAAAGACGGCTACCCAGAGTTTGACGAGCGCGAAGGCCGCAGCCTCGTGATAACACGCACCGCAAAGGGCGAAGCCCTGGTGCAAAGCGCCATGCAGGCCAGTGCCATTGCCACTGAACCGTTGCCTGAGGAAGAAATTGCCAAGATGCAACCGTATCAACTCAACCGCAAGCGCTTGGTCATGTCGCGCATTGCGGCGCTATGGGTGGCGCGTCGCCTAGCACCTCGCTATGTCAACTTGCCACTGTTTCGTTTGGCTGCCGAACTTAGCTTGCGCGAAAACATCAGCAGTTTCAGAGGCACGCTGCGGCGCCTGATTGATTAATGACGACCATGAGCACAAAAAGCATTAATGACGGAAAAGAATCAAAGTATTTTTATTTGTTCTTGGTCTTCGTGTTTATATTGCCTCTTTGGCCTAATTATGCAGAGTTAAAGTTTGGCGGTTTACCCAATGTTGCGCCAGATCGATTGCTTCGATTTGCATTATTAGTTGGGTTCATTTGGAATTTTTTTACCAATTCTGACGCTATTCAATTAATGAAGCGGCGTTTGCTGGAATATCGATTATTTATTTCTGCGCTGAGTTTGTTTTATGGCGTTCGCATGGTTAGTGCAGCATATTCAGAGAATCCAATATTTGAGTTGTATGCATTTTTTAGAAACGAATTTTTTGTAACGTTTCCCCTGTTGTTTTATGCGCTGCTTGCAATCAGTTTCAAAAAGAATGCACACAAAGTGATGGTCACCTTGGTGATATCTGGGTGCTTGGCCAGCATCGTTGCACTCATTGACTATTATAAGCAAAGAAACCTGTTAATGAGTTTCTTTCCCATCAATAGTGACTATTTGATGGGTGTGTTTTTGGACAAAACGCGCGATGGTGGTTACCGCGCTGAAGGCACCTTCGAGCATCCCATTCTGCTTGGTCAATTCTTTATACTACTCTTGCCGATAATTTGGGCACTGTTTTGTCAAACAACTAGAAGTGCAAACAAATTATTGTATATGACGGCTGGGCTCTTGGCTTTGGCGTCCATATATGCGAGTGGTTCGCGTGCGGCACTAGGTTTGGTGTTTGCTGTCGCGGTGATCATGTTGTCTTGGGAAATATATGCGTGGACAAGGCGTTCTAAAAATAGAGTGCTGCAGTATCTGGTTATGTCTCAAGTGCCGCTCGCAATTGCGGGATTGATTTCAGCGTTCTATTTCTATGTGGGGACTTTATTCGGGCGCACCCAAGAAACCATTTCTAGCACGAGTGCGCGAGTCGAAATGCTGCTGGGTGGCCTGCCGCGGGCGTTGGAGGCGCCCTTCCTTGGGCATGGTCTTGGAGAAGGACTGTCTGTATTCTCCCTTGTCGGTCGGGCAGGCATTAGAACTTTAGATAACTATTATCTGCTAATCAGTTTGGAATCGGGCTTTTCGGCGGCAGCTTTGTTGCTCTTAGTGTTAATATTGGGTGGTATTCCTTGGCGCCGGTTAATTGAGGTTGACAAGCTAAATGAAGCGAGAACTCATGCATCTGCTGTCACCGTGTTGTTGACATATTCAATTCAAATGGGTATCCACTCGCTGAGTTCTCAGATGTGGTTCATTTTGTTGATCGTTGTATGCGCGAAAATCACTCAGGAAGGCGATACTAATAATGCCTCAAATTGATGACTAGGCCATATATCAGTCGATATGAATACGCGCAGCCCAAATAATTTTGATGCGATGCGACTTGCTGCATCGGTTCTTGTCTTGTTTTCGCACTCGTTTCCCTTGGTGCTAAATGCAAGAGATGAACCGCTGGTTGCGCTTAGCAATGGCCGCCTTAATGGTGGCAGGCTCGCGGTTGTCGTTTTTTTTATCCTCAGTGGATTCTTAATCGCTGCGAGTTGGGAGGGTAAGAAAAATATATATGCCTTTCTGAATGCGCGAGTACGCAGAATATTTCCAGGGCTCGCTAGTGTTCTGTTAATCACAATTGTGGTTGGGGCGTTCATTACATCGGCTGATCTCTCTGATTTTATGGGGGCTAGTCTCATTTATTTCATAAAAAATATAACCCTTTATAAAGGTAAATTTGATCTTCCTGGGGTTTTTGGACGCAATCCCTATGGGTCAGCAATTAATGGCTCCCTCTGGACATTGCGGCATGAATTTACCTGCTACTTATTAATTGCGGCCTTGGGTTATTTTGGCATTTTGCGAAAGTCAGTGGTGTGGTTGCTCTGGATCATTTGTATTGGCTTGTCGACAATTGATTCTGGTTTCGTTAATTTCTTTCGCGAATTTATACCCCTTTGTGGTTGGTTTCTTGCCGGAACAATTGCATTTCTTTATAAAGAAAGCCTGTCAGGCAGTGTTGAACTGTTCGGTGCAATATTTTTTGTGTTGCTCCTGTATCTATTGAAGATCAATGTGCTCATCGGGTCGCCGTTCATAGCTTACTTGATAATTCGTGTTGGTTATTGTAGGTTTGGGTTGTCAAATTTCGCTAAATTTGGGGACTTTTCCTACGGAATTTATATTTATGCATTCCCGGTGCAGCAGTTTGTAATATACCTAGTCACAAGATCAATGCCTGGATATTTGACTTGGTGGGTCGTGTTTATGCTATCTCTACCGGTTTCATTGTTGCTTGCGGTAGCGTCATGGCATTTGGTGGAAAAGCGGTTTCTGCAACGGAAGGCTGTTGCTGCATGTTAGTAAGGCACGAAGTTTCGAGTGTCGTCACATTGATTTTGAACTGGAATGGTTGGCAAGACACCATTGAATGTCTTGAAAGCCTATACCAAAGTGCCGGCGTGGCTTTCCGAGTAGTGGTGTGCGATAACCTATCACATGATGGCTCTCTTGAGAAAATATCGTCATGGGCTGAAGCTAAGGCAATTCCTTCTGTGCTGTATGGTCGAGCACAAGCCGAGGCAGGGGGGGCTGATGATCCAGAGGCCCCGCTGGTTCTGATCCAAACCGGGGCGAATCTTGGTTTTGCGGGGGGCAACAACGTCGGCCTGCGCTACTGTATCGCTCACGGCGGTTTTGACTACGTTTGGATATTGAACAACGACACAGTGGTGGCGCCGGATGCTTTGCTGAAGCTGGTGGAGCGTATGCAGCAGGATTCCACTGTGGGCATCTGTGGCTCCAGACTTGTTTTCCATCATCAGCGGGATACGGTTCAGGCCTACGGCGGGGCAGCCTTTGATCCTTCGCGAGGCGTGGTGGTGCCAATTGGGCAGTTTCAACCTACAAGTGCCAAATGCAATGTAGCAGCGGTGGAGGCGCAGACGGCCTATGTGGTGGGCGCTTCGATGCTGGTGAGCGCAGCTTTCCTTCAGTCTGTGGGGCTGATGTGTGAAGACTATTTTCTTTATTTCGAAGAGATAGATTGGGCTTTTCGGGCGCGAGGCAGGTTCAAGTTGGCTTATGCCGATGCAAGCTTGGTTTGGCATAAGGAGGGTGGGTCCATCGGCTCCAGTAGCTTGGGTCAGCCGTCTACCCTTTCTACCAGGTATCTCTATCGCAACAGGGTAATCTTCAACTGGAAGTTCAACCGGGCCAACTTCATTCGCTGCCTGGCCCAGATTGGCCTGGAGTTGCTGACGTTCCTCAAACGCAAGCAGTTCAAGACTGCCAAAGTCGCTCTGTTCGCCACAATGCTCGGTTTGTTCGCCTTGCGCCGCGTGGGGGGCCGCCATGCCGCCTAAGCCCTTGTTGTCGATCGTCATCGTCAACTACAACGGCCGCCGTTTCCTGGACGACTGTCTGGCCTCGGTGGTGCGGTTCGTGGCTTGCACCCATGAGGTGATCATCGTGGACAACGCTTCCAGCGACGGCAGTTCGGCCTACATAGAAGCAAATTTCCCAAGCGTTCACTTGATCAAGAACGCCATCAACAGTGGCTTTACCGGAGGGAACAACCTGGGTGTGAATGTTGCCGCAGGCGACTTGGTGCTCCTGCTGAACAACGACACCAAGCTATTGGGCCCGATCGCTGACGTTGTGACTGCCTTTGACAACCCTAAGTTGGGTGCCGCGGGTGCGCACCTGTTCTATGGCGATGGGCGCAACCAACCGTCCGTTGGCTATGAACACACGCCTGCACGCATCGTGCTGTCTTGGTTGGGGTTGGCCTCTGTGGCGGCGTTGCCCACCTTGTTTCGCCGGACCGAGACGCAGCCGGCGTTTTACGATCAGCCCCATGCTCAGGTGGCGTGGGTATCGGGCGCGTTCTTAATGACGCGCCGCAGCTTGTGGCGAACCATTGGTGGGTTGGACGAACGCTATTTCATGTACGTAGAAGACGTGGACTACTGCAAGCAAGTGCGGATGCTGGGCTTTGACGTTGCTTATGTGCCCAGCGTGCGAGTGACGCACTATGAGGGGGCTGGCAAGCCATGGATCGGCCAAGGGGCGCTGACGCGCACGGTTCGCTCTTACCGGCTGTACCTAGCCAAGCACCACGGCGTCACCGTAGCTGCAGTAAGCAGTACGCTGATCGCCTTGGTGTTGGCACTGCGGGTGCCTGTATACGCCGCACGATACAAAGTGCGCGGCCATGCTGTTGATCTGGAAAGGGCGCGGGGCTTTGCTGCTGCGGCCAGGCAGGCCCTGCAACGGGTGGAGGGGTGACCACGCTTTGAAACTCATCGTTCTATCGCCCTTTGTCTATTACCCCGGCGTGCCGCACGGCGGCGGCGCATTGTGCTGGGGGCAGCTGGAAGGACTGGTTGCGGAACACGAGGTTCACTTTCTGGCGTTTGCCCAAGCAGGCGCCGAAGAGCTCGCTGTTGCGCTTCCGCATTTGCAGAGGATCTGTGCCTCCGTTACCACGGTGCACCAGCCATTGGGTAGGCTCACCATCATGCGTGCCAAGGTGGCACAAGTGCTGCGCCTGACGCCAGTCGGTGCATATCTGTGCAGGGTGCCGGCAATGTCATTGGCCGTGCGGGACGCCATCGCGCGATTGGCGCCTGATGCGGTGCTGATCCAATTTCCCCAGATGGCGCAGTACATCGATGCAAGCAACGGGATTCCCGCGCTGATGGATGTTCAAGATGCTTATTCAATCTCAGCCTATCGACAATTTAGGTCTCAAAAGCGGATAATGAAACGGGCGTTGGCCCTTATGAATTGGCTGGGGTGGTTGTGTTATGAAGCTCGGTATTACCGTAAATTTTCCCTGATAGCCGTATTGACTGAGCAAGATCGTTTGGGTCTGGAGGTTTTTAATCCCGGATTAGGCGCAGTGACCAGTCCTGCGGCGGTCGTCATGCCAGCAAAAACTTGGAAAATCGGCACGACAAAAAAAATCGCATTCATTGGCTCATTTTCCCATCTGCCCAACGTCACAGGATTAATGTTTTTCATTAATAAAGTGCTTCCAGACGTGCTGCGAGCACATCCAGACGCGATTTTTGAGGTTGCTGGAAAAGGCATTCCAACCGCCATATTGGCGCTAGCAAATAAAAATATCAGATTCGTGGGTATCGTGCCCGACGCGTTTGAATTTTTGTGTTCCGCCTCACTGGTGGTGGTGCCCTTACTGAGTGGCGGTGGTATCAAGATCAAGACGCTTGAGGCCATGGCTTGCGGCTGCCCCATCGTGTCAACGAGCATTGGCGCGGAAGAAACCGGAGCGAAGTCGGGCAAACATATGCTTATCGCGGATTCACCCGCAGAGTTTGCGAGACAGGTGGTGGCGGTGCTGGACAACCCCGATCTGAGCAAACGCCTCAGCATCTGTGCCCGAGCGCTGGCTGAAGTACAGTTCTCTTGGCAAGCCAAACGGGCTTCATTGAATGAAATGTTAATTCAAGCAGTTGTTAGTCGATGATAAGTGACGCCCCAAAAGCAACCGAGCAATCACGTATGAAGGTTGGCTTCGACCTGCATGTGGTCGACGGCCTCTTCCAAGGCTCGCGTACGCATGTCATAGAAGTCTTTTCGAGGGTGGCTAAATTGTGTCCGGAAATTGACTTTTTCTGCTTGCTGGCGGAAACGGAGTCGTTTTTGACTAGGTACCCTGCCTTTGACTTGCCCAATGTCAATCTCGTAAGATTGGCCAAGACGGGATCCGTGCGGAGATTAATATGGGAGCTGCCTCGTCTGCAAAAATCATTGGGGTTGGATATACTTCACACGCAATACATCATTCCCCTGCCTTCGCTCTCCAAAACAGTAGTCACCATTCATGATGTTTTGTTCGAAAGCCATCCTCAGTATTTTCAATTACTATTCCGGGTTCGGTCGCGTATTCTGATGCGTTGGGCTGCGTGCCGCGCCGAACATATTTTCACGGTAAGCGAATTTTCGAAGCGCGAAATTTGTAATCGATATGGTGTGCCTGAGAACCGATTAACGGTAACAACCAATGCTGCGGACTCAGCGCGATTTTATTCTGGCAACGAGGGTGGAGAGTTCCTGGCCGCGAGAGGATTGCTGTCGCGTAGTTATTTTTTGACCGTGGGCCGACTTGAACCACGAAAGAATCACGTAACCCTGTTCAAGGCTTATGCCGCGCTAGGGCAAGACGCGCCACCATTGGTTGTTGTGGGTCAAAAGGATTTTGGCTTTGATCCCCTATTTCAAGTGGTCGTGGAGTCAGGGATCAAAGACAAAGTTATTTTTCTCGACAATGTGGGCGACAAGGAGTTGCCTGCCCTTTATAGGCATTGCCTAGCCTTTGTCTACCCATCGTTGGCTGAGGGCTTTGGCATGCCCCCATTAGAAGCCATGGCGAGCGGAGCGCCTGTGATCGTTGCGAATAACACGGCACTTTCTGAGGTGGTAGGTGCTGCTGGGCGCTTAGTGAGCTCGACCGATATGGGTGCACTCCGAGATGCGCTGTATGAAATCGCGACTGATCCAGAGTTGCGCGAGGCGACCGTGCAAAAGGGATTGGTACAGGCAAAGCAGTTTTCCTGGGATGCGGCTGCTACCAGGGTGGCGAGCAGATATAAGATCATTTTGCACGAAGACTAAAATAATGAAGCGTACTCTACTTTTGGTGGTCCTTTTCATGAGTGGTTTGTATGCGTCGGCCCAGACTGCTAAATATAGTGTGGGTGTATATTATTTTCCAGGGTGGGCTGATAATCAAAATGGAGCACAGTTTTCGAAACCTTGGGAGAAAATAAAGCCATATCCTGAGCGAGAGCCGATGCTGGGTTGGTACCATGACGGTGCTGACGATGTGATGCGTCAACAGATTGACTGGATGGCGAAATACGGAATTGGATTTGTGGCCTACGACTGGTATTGGAGCAAAGACGGAAAGGTATTTTTGGAGCATGCTATTTCCGCCCACATGCGGGCGCCCAATAGGGACAAGGTTAAGATCTCCTTACTCTGGGCTAATCATAACGGTGTGCCGTCTAGTCGCCAGAACTTCGACAGTATGATAACTTATTGGGTAACGCATTATTTTCAGAGGCCAGAATTTTTGCGAATCGACAATAAGCCGGTGGTCTTTGTCTTTTATGCAGACTTTTTGAAGGATGATGCTGCTAAGTTTGGGGCCACTACCAAGGATCTACTGGATTCTGCACAATCTATTGCTAGGCGGAATGGTTTGCCAGGTATATATTTTGTTGCTGGTACTGGTGCGGTTTCACCCATGATCGACGGCTATGCGCGAGCCTCTGGTTATTCTGCACTGTCGGCCTACAATTATCACCAAGGGCTTAGGTCGCCAGTGATGTCGGAAAGTTTCTCAGAATTGGATAAGGATTACCAAGAGCAGTGGGTCCAGTTTCTTTCGAAGGGGGATCTCCCATTGGTTGTTCCTATGACTGTGGGCTGGGATAAGCGTCCTTGGGGGGGGAGCGTAAATCCCTTACATGACCGGTCTAGAGGCACCGCAAATCAGTTTGAGGTGCACTTGCGGGCTGCTAAATCCATCATGGATTCAGGGCGATCTGGAAATCTAAAAATGGGTGTGATTTGCTGCTGGAACGAGTTTGGAGAAGGCTCTTACCTTGAGCCTACCAAGAAGGACGGATTCAGCTATCTCGAAAAGGTCAAAAAGGTGTTTGGTGTACAAACTCAATGAAAGCGCTTCGAATTCTAGGCACCCGTGGTGTGCCAGCCGCTCATGGTGGTTTTGAGACCTTTGCGGAACATCTGGCGCTGTACCTAATCAACCGAGGTTGGCGCGTTGTGGTGTATTGCCAAGAAGACGGCAGTGGCCCTGTGTTTACTGACGTCTGGAACGGCATAGAGCGAGTTTGTATTCCAGTAAGGGGTGACGGTGCTAAAAGCACCGTCACTTTCGATTGGAAGGCCACACAGCACGCTGCAAAGCAGGGCGATCTATGCCTGACTCTAGGCTACAACACCGCCATTTTTTGTGCAGCGCTGCGCCTGCGTGGTGTGCCCAACGTGATCAACATGGACGGCATTGAGTGGTCGCGCGCGAAGTGGGCCGGTACGGCCAAGGCTTGGTTTTGGATCAATGATTGGGTAGGTTGCTGGCTGGGTAATCATCTGGTGGCTGACCATCCTGAGATCAAAGTGCATCTGTCAAGCCGTACATCAGCATCCAAGATCACCATGATTCCTTATGGTGCAGACGCGGTGGGGGCAGCATATGAAACCAGTGTGCGTGCACTAGGCTTAACGCCGGGCGAATACCTTTCCGTTATCGCCCGTCCTGAACCGGAAAACTCGTTGCTGGAGATCGTCACCGGTTTTTCAGCGGCTCGGCGGGGGGTGACATTGGCGGTGCTGGGTCGATATGACGACAGCAACCGGTTCCACCGAGCGGTTAAGGCGGCGGCAAGTGATGAGGTCCGCTTTCTAGGTGCAATCTACGACAAGCCGGTCGTGCAGGCGCTGCGTTTCCATAGCCTGGCGTACGTTCATGGTCACCAAGTTGGCGGAACCAATCCTTCATTGGTAGAGGCGCTTGGCGCAGGTAACGCTGTGATCGCCCATGACAACCGATTCAACAGGTGGGTGGCCGGGAGTGGGGCACGGTACTTTCAAAGTTCCTGGGAATTTTCGGCGCTGTTGGATGACTTGCTTGCCGATCGCGGATCCCTTCATGGAATGGGGCAGGCGAGTCGCCAGCGCTTCAAAGATGGGTTGACCTGGCCTCAAGTGCTGGCGCAATACGAAACACTGCTTGCGGGCTGGCTGCCACGGCGCTGATCTCAGAATCCCGCGGACGATTCGAATTGCCTGGTGATCGCGGCTGCGGCCGTAGGCATTGGAAGGCTGCTGGTGATCTGGTGGTGTAGAGCGCTACTTCGATGTGCAGGCACTCTCGTCCCTCCTGGCCTGGGCGGCGTCAGCGAACCGAACGCGACCCCGATGCGCAGCGTGATGGGCGTTCCCTGCAGAATCGTCAAGTCTCAATGTATGGACAAATGACATTCAATATTGACATTACGAACGCAATACTCCGAAAGGTGCCTCATGGCCCATGCCCAAGATCCCGTCACGATCAGCATTCGCGCCAAGGCAGGGCAACGCGACCTGATCGATCAGGCTGCCGACCGCCTGGGCCGCAGTCGCTCGGACTTCATGCTCGAAGCCGCCTGCAGGCAGGCTGAGGACGTGTTGCTAGATCAAACCTACTTTGCGCTCGACACCAAGACCTTTACCAGCTTCCAGGACCTGCTCGACACGCCGCCCGCGCCCACCGATCGCCTGCGCCGCACCCTCAAGGCCCGTGCGCCGTGGGACACCGCCGCGGCCAAGGCGACCGGCCAACGTGTGAAGTGACGGCGCCGATGCTTTCAGCGCCACAACCGCTGGCCAGCCACCACCAGCTTGCCGCCTTCGACAGCGGCGAGTTGTCGCTGGACGACTGGCTGAAGCATCGTGCCGCCAAGAATCAGGCCAATGGCGCGTCCCGCACTTACGTCGTGTGCGAGGGCCCGAACCTGGATCGCGTGATCGGCTACTACGGCCTGGCGGCCGGCGCCATCGGCCACGCCGAGGCGCCTTCCACCCTGAAGCGCAATCGGCCTGACCCGGTCCCTGTGCTCGTCCTCGGCCGCCTGGCCATCCACAAGAATCACCATCAGAAGGGCATCGGCACCGCTCTGCTGGGGGACGCCATCCGGCGCGCGATCCAGGCCGCCGGCATCGCTGGTGTCACCGCGCTGCTGGTGCACGCGATCTCGGAGCCCGCCCGGCGCTTCTACCTCTCGCGCGGCTTCACGAGTCGCCCATCAAGCCCATGACTCTGTGCCTGATGCTGGCCACGGTCGACCAGGCGCTGCGCGAGCCTTGATGTTGATGGCGGCGGTCATCTGCGTGGCGCCACTGCACTCCATGGCGTTCGTCAATCTACCGAGTTAGGGGGGGTAGGGGGTGGCAACACCTCGATACACTCTCCGCGACCGCTGTAGTCACCACAAATTCAGGAAGTACGCCATGTCCCTCACCCCGTTCAAGCTCTGCGCCACCGCCGTTCTGGCGCTGGCCTTCTCGCAGGCCAGCCTGGCCACCACCAATCTGGTGAGCGACGGCAACTTCGTCGAGGGCGCGACGGCGGGCACCTTCACCACCTACAACGCGGCGAGCAACATCGGCCCGTGGTCGGTGACCTCGGGTTCGGTGGACCTGATCGGCACCTACTGGCAGCAAACGCCCAACGGCAGCTACTCGGTGGATCTGAACGGCAACACCCCAGGCGGCATCAGCCAGACGCTGAACCTGGCGGCCGGCAGCTACCAGCTGAGCTTCTACCTGGCCTCCAACCCGGATGCCAACTGGTACAACGGCGGCCAGTCCAACACCGTCGCCGTGTCGGTGGGCAATGCCTCGCAGCAATACACCGTCTCGCCGGCGGGCCACAGCGCCAACAACATGGGCTTCCAGCTGGAAACGCTGAGCTTCACGACCGCGGCGGCCACGACGTTGTCGTTCAACAGCCTGGATGCGGGCGGTGCCACCGGCCCGGTGGTGGGTGGCGTGTCGGTCGCGGCCGTGCCCGAGCCCAGCTCGCTGGCGCTGATGTTCGCCGGCCTGGCGATCGTCGGTGGCGTCAGCCGTCGTCGCAAGAACCGCGTCTGAGCCCCCCAAGGCCGGCGGCCCGCGCCGCCAGCCGTCAAGAGCCTCCCGCCGGGAGGCTTTTTCGTTGACGGTGCTCGTTGGCCGCGTTCGCGGTGAACGGGTGCATGGCCATCGGGCTGCGCACGGTGCGCCTTTCGGTGCGTGGCGCGTCCGCGGTGGCGGTTCGAAGCGTGTCAAGGCGCCACCCTAGGGGGGGCGAAATCGGCAAGACCCCGATAGAGTCGGGGCCAAGCTCTCATCATCAGGACGTACGCCATGGCTCTCTCTGCATTCAAGCTCTGCGCAACCGCGGCGGTGGCGCTCGCCTTCTCCCAAGGCAGCCTGGCGACGCCCAATCTGGTCAGTGACGGCAACTTCGCGCAAGGCGCTGCCGTCAATGGCTTCAGTACCTATTCGGCGGGGGGCAACATCGGCCCGTGGGCTGTGACCTCGGGTTCGGTGGACCTGATCGGCACCTACTGGCAACAAGCGCCGGGCGGCAGCTACTCGGTCGATCTGGACGGCGGCAGCCCGGGCGGCATCAGCCAGTCGCTGAGCCTGGCGGCCGGCTCGTATCAGCTGAGCTTCTACCTCGCGTCCAACCCGGACAACCCGAATCCTTCCTACAACAACAGCGTTCTGGTGTCGGTGGGCAATGCCTCGCAGACCTTCACCAGCTCGCCGCTGGGCAACAGCAAGACCAACATGGGCTTCCAGTTGCAGACGCTGAGCTTCACCACGGCGGCCGCCACCACGCTGTCGTTCACCAGCAAGGACGGCAGTGGCGCCTACGGCCCGGTGGTGGGCGGGGTGTCGGTGGCCGCGGTGCCTGAGCCCAGCTCGCTGGCGCTGATGTTCGCTGGCCTGGCGATCGTCGGTGGCGTCAGCCGCCGCCGCAAGAATCGCGCTTGATCCAGGCGCGTGCCGTTTCGCAGTTCAACAACAAAAGGGGAATGTCATGAAGTTTCGGAATCTGTTCCTGGCTGCGGCCCTCGGGGCCTTGGGCTTCGCCGCCAACGCGACCGACTTTGCCGTCAACGCCTATGCCAACTCGTCTTCGGGCGGCACGGCGCTGGGCACGATCGCGCTGACCAGCGGTGAAGCCTTCACCGTCTCGGTCGATCCGAGCCAGCTCTGGAGCGCAGGCGCGCTGCCGCGCTGGTCCAACGCCAATGGCCTGACCGGCAATCTGTACGCCACCGGCACCGATGCCTCGGGCCAGCCCGCGGGCACCTTGATCGGCCAGAGCTTCGGCACCTGGAGCCAGGGCAACCTGACGGCCGCCTACGGCGCGCTGGTGGGCCAGATCGGGGGCGGCAACTACTTCCTGGTCGGCACGAACTACAGCGGCGTCGCGTCCACCAACGGCACGCTGAACCTGTACTACTGGGATTCGAACTACGCCGACAACACCGGCAGCATCACGGCCCACGTGGCCGCCGTGCCGGAGCCAGCGTCCGCCATCCTGCTGGTGATTGGCCTGATGGGCTTGATGGCCTTCCGTCGCCGCATCAACGGCTGAGGCGCTTCGCCCGACCGACAAAAAGAGCCCCGCCGGGGCTCTTTTCCGTTGGGGCGCCGGCTCAGGCGTTCGACTCGATCTGCTCCTGCTCCTCTTCTGGCCCGGGCCGCCCGGGCCTCAGCGCCGCCGCAGCGGCACCGCCAGCTCGTGTGCCAGGTTCGGGTGCGGCACCTTGGCGTGCGGCGGCTTGGGCCAGGCCCAGGCGCTGTCGGGAAACAGCGCGCGCATCGCGTTGATGTCGCAGTGGTAGGGCGGGCCGAACACCTGGCCTTCTTCGCTGGCGGCCGGCCGCAGCATCTGCATGAACAGCGCCCACAGCTGGCCCTCGGGCTTCAGCCAGGCCTGCAGCTGGCCGGCGTAGCGGACCCAGTGATCCGGGTGCAGCGCGCACAGGCAGGTCTGCTCGTAGATCGCGTCGAAGGGCTCGGTCGGCGCAAAGCCCAGCACGTCGGCCTGCAGGACCTGGGCGTTCACGCCCTGCTGTGCGCAGTAGGCGCGGGCCTTGTCGACCGCCGCGGCGGTGTAGTCGATGCCCACCACATCGAAGCCGCGCCGCGCCAGCTCCGCCACCTCCCAGCCGCTGCCGCAGCCGGGCACGGCGATGCGGCAGGGCGCCAGCGCGCCGCTGTCCAGCCAGGCCAGCAACTGCGGGCTGGGGCCACCGCGGTCCCAGCCGGTCTGTTGGGTCTCGAAGCGTTCTTGCCAGAATTCGGGGGTGGGGCCGGCCATGGGGACGATGGGTTCAATCGAGGCGGTTGGGTTCGACGATCTGGTGCATGGCCATGCGCCGGTAGACGGTCGAGCGCGAGACCCCCAGGCTGCGGGCCACATCACTGACGTTCCAGTGGTGCGCTTTCAAGGCCGCCAGCAGTGTGCCATGTGATCGTGCCGGTGACAGCGCCTGGGCGTCCGGTCCGCCGTCATCCCAGCTGCGCGAGGCCAAGCGCGGGGGCGGCAGCACGACGTGCGACGTGTTGACGATCTCCGCAGGCAGCTGGGCCAGGTCGATCGGCTCGCCGGCGGCCAGGGCCAACGCGGCGCGCAGTACGTTTCGCAGTTGCCGGATGTTTCCGGGCCACCGGTAGCTCAGCAGCAAGGCACGGGCGGCCAGCGACAGGCGGGCTGCAGCCCGGTCCTGGCGCGCAGCCTCCTCGGCCAACACGGCGTCTACCAGATGTCC
This sequence comes from Ideonella sp. sgz306126, assembly GCF_056032705.1. NCBI lineage: Bacteria > Pseudomonadati > Pseudomonadota > Betaproteobacteria > Burkholderiales > Sphaerotilaceae > Ideonella > Ideonella sp. sgz306126. Next base: position 588,206 of record NZ_JBVYWP010000001.1, on the reverse strand, counting down.
GAGATCGCGGCGCTCGCGCAGCGGCGGCAGGCGGAGGGCCAGCCCGTTCAGGCGGTAGTACAGGTCGAGCCGAAACTGACCCGAGGCCACCAGCGAGGGCAGGTCGCGGTGCGTCGCGCAAATGATCTGCAGGTCCACCGCCACCTCGCGCTCGGCCCCAAGCGGCAGCACCTGGCGTTCGGACAGCACCCGCAGCAGCCGGGTCTGCAGCGCAAGGGGCATGTCGCCGATTTCGTCCAGGAACAAGGTGCCGCCATGGGCCTGGGCGAACTTGCCGCGCGCGCCCTTGGCACGCGCTCCGGTGAAGGCGCCTTCGCTGTGGCCGAACAGTTCGCTCTCGATCAAGGTCTCTGGAATGGCCGAACAGTTCAGTGCCACGAAGGGCGCCGCAGCCCGCAGGCTGGCATCGTGCAGGGCGCGTGCAAACGCATCCTTGCCGGTGCCCGATTCGCCTTGAAGCAGCACGGCGACGCCCTTGTCCACGATTCGCCGTGCCTTGTCCACCTCGGCTTGCATCTGCGGGTCCTGCCCGGCCAGCTCGTCCAGGCCGAGGCGATCGCCATGTGCGGGAGCGGTCGTCGGCGTCGGCCCCGGTTGTCTGCGAGGCCTGAGCGCCGCGGCGGGCGATGCGGCCTGCCGCGGCGGCCGGGGCCCACGGGCCAGCGCGAAACACTGGCTGCCTGAGGACTGCAGCGTCAGCGCCAGGGGGGCGGCGCCCGGAGCCGCGGCAGCGCTGGTCAGTTCCTCATAGCGCACGCCGAACAAGTCCTCCACATGCGTGCCCAACAGCGATGCCGGGCTGCGCCCCATGTCGTGCACGAACCGCTGATTGGCTGCCACGACATGGCCGGCGCCATCGAGCGCGAGCAGGCCCTCGGTGGCGACCTCCAGGAATTCGCGCCGGCCGCTGGTGCGCAGCACCAGATGGCGCTCGAACTGACGCAGGAAGTGGGCGTTCTCGATCATCTTGGCAGTGGCATGGACCAGCTTCAGCACCAAGTGCTGGCTGTTGCGGTCGCCGGGCGAATGAAGAGCCGAGGCGTCCAGCACCGCGATCAACTGGCCGTCGGGCGCAAAGATCGGCGCCGCGCTGCAGGTGAGCAAGCTGTTGTTGGCCAGGAAGTGCTCGCCGTGATGGACCGTGATCGGCAGGTGGTCGACCAGCGCCATGCCGACCGCGCAAGTACCCTCGTGGTCCTCGGTCCAGCAGCCGCCCACGGCCAAGCCGGCGCGACGGGCCTCGCGCTCCACGCCGGGGTTGTTGATGAACTCGACCGCCACGCCATGGGCATCGGTCAAGAGCACCACGTAGCCGACGTCGCGGATTTGCAGGAACAGCGACTCCATGCCGCTTCGCGCCAGGTTCAGCAGCGGCTCCATCGGCTCGCGGTGATCGCGCAGCGCCGAGGCTGACAGCACGCGCGGCTGGCCGTGCGCAGGATCGAGTCCGTGGACGTTGAGCGAGCGCTGGCGCGATCGCCTGAGCAAGGCGTCCACGCTGGGCGCGCCGGACCCGAACGAAGGCCCCGGCGTCGCCACCGGGAGGGAAGCTGGTACGTGCGTCATCGGCATGTCTCCATCACCCCGGCGTCGTCGCGCCGTCGACGGCCATCGTACTCGCCGAGGCGCGCCGTGCGCCATGGCACCGATGTTGCTCGTGGCCATTCATTGATCTGGGACCACGGCACGCCATGCAGCCACCGTTTTCGAGGCCTCCTGGCACGCCCTTGGCCGTTGGCGTCATCGCGAATCCGGCGTCCGGCCGCGATGTCAGGCGTCTGCTGGGCTGGGCCTCGGTCTTTCCGACGTCGGAAAAAGTGAACGTGATCCTGCGCCTGCTGTGCGCCATGGGCAGCCTGGGGGTGGACGAGGCCTGGATGCCGCCCGATGCGGCGGGCATCGCCCTGAAGGTGAGCGAGGCGGCTGACCTGGCGCGCAAGCGGCCCGACCACCCGGCCGCGATGCCCAAGGTGCGCGTGCTGGACATGCCGCTGCGCGATGGCGCTGCCGACAGCATCGAGGCCGCCACGCGCTTGCGCGGGCTCGGCGTGCGGTTGATGGCGGTGCTTGGGGGCGACGGCACTCACCGTGCGGTCGCCCGCGGCTGCGGCGACATTCCGCTGGCCACGCTCTCCACCGGCACGAACAACGCCTTTCCGCTGCGATGCGACGCCACGCTGGCCGGCATGGCCGGGGCCTTGTTCATCCGCGGGCTGGTGCCGGCCAGCGTCGCACTGCGTGCCAACAAGCGCCTGCGCCTGAGCGGCGACGGCGTGGACGAGCAGGCGCTGGTCGACATCTGCCTCACCCGCCAGCTGGGCACGGGCGCGCGCGCCGTGGGGCGCGGCGAGGACTTGTGCGACCTGTACGCCACCTTCGCCGAGCCCACGGCGCTCGGACTCTCGGCGATTGCCGCGATGGCGCACCCCGTGTCCCGGGACGATCCGTTCGGCGTGCACGTGCATTTCGGACCGGGCCGAGTGCTGCTGGCACCGCTGATGCCGGGCACCGTTGAAGCCGTGACGGTGGCGGGTCTGCGCCGCCTGTGGCCGGGGGGGCCGGTCGCACTGCCTGCCATGCAGGGGACCGTGGCGCTGGACGGCGAACGAGAATTGGAGGTCGACGTCCGGTCCGCGCTGCAGGTCGAGCTCGACGGGTTCGGGCCTCGTACTTTGAACGTTGCGGCCACGCTGGAGTACGCGGCCCGCCATGGCCTGATGTTCACCGATCCCGGGTCGATGGCACTGCCGGATTGAGCGCCGCCGAGAGTTCGGCGGCCAGGTTTTGGCACAGCACCTCGGCCGGGTCCTGGTTTCCGCCCGGCGAGGCCTGAGTCTGGTGACGCGAGCTGAGCAGGTCCGTGGTGAGCCGGTCCAGCCGTTTCGCATCGCCAGCCGGCCGGTCACAGCACGCGCACAGGATCTCCCACGGCGGCGGCGCCAACAGCACGCCCCCCACCAGCAGCACACGTTCGCGCCGGCGCACCTGGGCCAGGCCGGCGATCTTGCGATCACCCACGAAGACCTCCCACGGCGAAATCCCGCCGAAACAGGCCCAATCCAGAGGAGGCGCCTGCGATGCACCGGGCAGCGCATGAAGTTGCGCCGGCCCCCGTGCCGTGGCGTCGACCCCGCAGCCTTGCAGGGCCCGCGCCACGGCCTCGCCCAGCCCGCGGTAGCTGGCGACCACACCGCCACCCACCCACGCAGAGGCGGCTGGCAGCACCGCCGAGATCCCCAGCATCCAGGGTCCGACCAGCACCGCGCCGCCTCCCGCCGCGCGGCTGAGCACGTCGATGTCTGGCACCGATGCGCGGCCTGCCACCTCGGCCAGCAGGTGGCGCTGCGAGCGTCCCAGCACCACCGCCGTCTCGAGGTAGCCCCACAGCCGCCACTCCGGGCGCGCGACAGGGGCGATCAGCGCCTGCTCGTTCCAGAGCTGCTCTTGCGCCGCCGAGACCCAGGTAACCCGTCTCACCCGGGCATCGCTCAGGGCGTCAACCGGGCCAACACCTCGCCCGGGCTGAAGGTCGCGTCTTTGGCCACCAGGATGCGATCGACCACGCCGTCCGTTGGCGCCTGAATCTCCAACGTGCTCTTGATCAGGACCACGGTGGCCAGCGTCTGGCCGGCTCGAACACGCTCGCCTTCGCTCACCTGCCAGGCGTCCATCAACGCCTGCGTGCCGGGTTCGATGTCCTTCCAGGCCTCCGGAGCCAGCACCACGTCGGTCATACTGCCACCATCGCCGGCACGGGAGCCTGCATCAGGGCACGCACGGCGTGCTCGATGGCATCGACCTGCGGAATGACGAACTGCTCCAGCGGGCGGCTGTAGGGGATGGGCACATCCGGTACGGCCAGCCGCTTGACGGGCGCTTTCAGCGCCACGCTGTCCAGGTTTTCGGCGATCAGCGCGGCAATCTCGCCGGACAGGCCGAAGCTCAGGTAATCCTCGTCCGCCACGAGCAGGCGCCCGGTCTTGCGCACCGAAGCCAGCACCGTGGCGCGGTCCAGCGGAACCAGGGTGCGCAGGTCGATCACCTCGGCCTGGATGCCCGAGGCCGCCAGCCGCTGGGCCGCGATCTGGGCCTTGTGGACCATCTGGCTGAGTGTGACGATGCTCGCATCTGCACCCTCACGCACCACGCGGGCCTGGCCGAAGGGCAGGGTGTACTGTTCCTGCGGAACCTCCGTGGTGCTGCCTTCGAAGTACGCCATCCAGGGCAGGCCCATGATGCCTTTGTGGAACATGAACATCACCGGGTTGTCGTCGCGAATGGCCTGCGTCATCAAGCCCTTGGCGTCGTACGCGTTGGACGGCACCACCACCTTCAGGCCAGGCAGGTGGGCGAAGGTGCCGTACAGGCACTGCGAGTGCTGGGCCGCGTCGTTGTAGCCGCCGCCGATCGCGGTCATCAACACCACGGGAAGCTGGACGTTGCCGCCGGCCATGTAGGTGTTCTTGGCCATGTGGTTGTAGATCATGTCCATGCACACGCCGAAGAAGTCGACGAACATCAGTTCCACGACCGGGCGCAGGCCGGCGGCTGCGGCGCCGATGGCCGTGCCGATGAACGCCGTCTCGGAGATCGGCGTGTCCATGATCCTTTCCTTGCCGTGCAGCGCCAGCAGCCCGCCGGTGGCGCCGAAGATGCCGCCGTACTTGCCGATGTCCTCGCCCATCACGAAGACGTCGGGATCGCGCTGGATTTCCTGCGAGATGGCCTCGGAAATGGCGGCGGCCATCGTCAGCTTGCGTGTCGTGCTCATGGTGTGGGCTCCGAGGTTCAGTGGAAGACGTGCAGCAGCGCGTCCTCGGGCTTCGGGTAGGGGCTGGTGCGGCCGTATTCGTAGGCCTCCGTGATGCGCGCGCTCACGCGCTGGCGCAGGGCCGCGTCGCGGGCATCGTCCAGCAGGCCCAGCTTGCGCAGGTGCTCGCCCAGGCGCGGGATGGGGTCATGGCGGCGAAGTTCATCGACCTCGCCCTTGGGACGGTATGTCTCGGCGTCGCCCTGAAAGTGGCCGAGGTACCGGTCGGTCTTGACCTCCAGCAGCGAGGGCCCTTCACCGCGCCGGGCCCGTGCGACCGCCGCGCCGGCCGCCTCGTAGACCGCGAGCGCGTCGTTCTGCTCGACCAGCACGCCCGGAATGCCGTAGCCGGCGGCGCGGTCGGCGTTCCACGCCACCGACGTGGAGTCGGCCTTCTCGACCGAGATTGCGTACTTGTTGTCCTCGCAGACGAAGATGACCGGCAGCCGCCAGAGGGCGGCCAAGTTCAGCGATTCGTGAAATGAGCCCTGATTGCTGGCGCCGTCGCCGAAGAAGGCCACAGCGACCCAATCCTTGCCGCGCTTCTTGGCGGCCAGGCCCGCGCCGCAGGCCGGCGGCAGGCTGGCGCCGATGATGCCGCTGCAGCTGAATTTATGCACCGGATCGAACAAATGCATGTGCCCGCCCTTGCCGCGGCCGAGTCCGGTGTCCTTGCCGAACATCTCCGCCGTCATGGGCTTGAGCGGCACGCCCTTGGCGATCGCGAAGTGGTGGGGGCGGTGCGTGCCCACCACCGTGTCGTCATCGCTCAGGTGGGCGCACACGCCGACGGCCACCGGCTCCTGGCCGGCCGCCAGGTGCATCTCGCCAGGCACCGGCCCCCCGCCGATGTCGAAGGCCAGTCCCTTCTGGATGGCGGGCGGCAGTTTGCCTTCGAGATAGACCTTGGCCATGGTCTCCTCGTACTCGCGGATCTCGATCATCGTCTCGTACATCCAGAGCTTGCGCTCGGCACTGGCATCCATGAGGGTCTCCTTGTAACTCTGTCGGGCGACTGAGAGGACGTTGGCCGCGCAGGCGCCTCTGGCGCACTGCACGTCCGACGTCGGCACAAATCGCGTATGCAGAGGATGTGCCAAGTGGCGCGCTGCCCGCTGGCCATCGGTGGCAGGTACGCCGTACCCCGGACAGCCAGGCGTGGACGCGGCGACGGAGGGTGTCCCGGTGCGACAGGTGTGTCGCGCCAGGTGTTGCGGATGCGACGCGAACCTCGACCGACGCGACGGGAGAACCACCGCATGGCGCTCGGCGACCCACGGGTGCGTCGCACGCCGGCCCTTCGATGCAGGCGGCGATCTCGGTCGGGTCGCCGACGAGGTCGTTGAATCCCGCCGGCCCGCGGCCCAAGCCGGCCGTGTCGGTGCCCAGCGCCAACGGCACCAGCCCGCGCGCCACGACTGAGGCCGAGCCGAAGCTTGAGCCGGGGTCACCGCTGACCTAGGCCCCCGTCGAAGCGGTTGGGCACCTCGCCGTGGGGCGAGCGAGTGTCCACCAGTCCCGTGGCGAACGGTGGTCCAGGGCGGTCTTGCCCATCGGCACTGCGCCGGCGTCGAACAGGCGCCGCACTACCACGGCGTCGCGATCGGCCCGCCTGAAACACGCGAAGCAGCTTGTTACGGTGCGTCGCCGCAGCGGTGCGATGCTGCGCCCCTGTCGCGTGCCGGGCCGATCCCGGCATGCATGGTTCGGCGACGCCGCCGGTTCGGCGGCAGGAGAGATCAACATGTCCAACATTCCTTCAACGGGTGCTTCTTCCGCCACGGGTTTCAGCCGCCTGGCCTTGCTGGGCGGCGGGGTCGCGCTGACGGCCGTCGGCCTGGCGGCCGGGCTGGCGCTGCGGCGGCCGGCTGCGTCGCCGGAGCCGACACCGGTGGTGGCCATGGCACCGGCGGGCGCGGCGTCCTTGCCGGCGCCGGTCTACTCGCCCGCCACCGCAACGGCGCCCGCGCCCGCGGCGCGCGGCGCCCAGGTCGCGCCACGGCAGCAGCCCGAGCGGTCGTCGGGTCGTGAGGTGGCGCGTGGCTCGTCCGCCGAGCCCGCGTATCGCATGGGCACCCAGCCGGTGGTGGCCTGCGCGTCCTGCGGCGTGGTCGAGTCGGTTCGGGCGGTCCAGCAAAAGGGCCAGGGCACCGGCCTGGGCGCGGTGGCCGGCGGCGTGGTGGGCGGCCTGCTGGGCAACCGCTTCGGCGGCGGCAACGGCCGCTCGGCGATGACGCTGCTCGGGGCCGTGGGTGGCGGCATGGCCGGCAACGAGATCGAGAAGCGCCAGCGCAGCAAGACCGTGTACGAGGTGCGCGTGCGCATGGACAGCGGCGCGGTGCGCAGCTTCACCGAGAGCACCGCGCCGGCGACCGGCACCCGGGTGCAGGTGGAAGGGCACCAGTTGCGCGCGCTGTCGTCGGACGGCCCGGCCGTCGCACCCGCTGCCACACCCGGCGACGGTGCCGCGAACATCTGAGCCTGCGCCGGCGCCTCTGCCGGACGGTGCGGCCAGCCTCATCACAGTTGATGAGGCGCTGGCCGGCCGGCGCACCGTGCCTTGGGCAGCTCTTGCTATAAACCGTCCGGCGCGACCATCGTCGCGCGTCGACATCCGGTGAGATCACAGTCCACCGCCATCAAGCAAGGGAACGGTCATGTCATTCAAATCTTCGTTCGTCGCCGCGTCGGCGGCCTTCGCGCTGGCGGCCGGGCTGAGCGCGCCGGCACAGGCCTCGGTGACCAACTGGGGCACGGTCAGCTCGGGCCTGGTTTCCAGCGGCCCGGTGTCGGTCGCGCCGGGCAGCTTTGAGGACGTCTACAACTTCACGTTGGGCGGGACGGGCGCCAGCACCAGCATTGCGGCGAGCTCGTTCGACTACACGCAGCTGTTCAACACCGCCGGCACCGTGGCGCTCTACTCGGGCACGTCCACCGGCTCGGCGGCGGGCTTCACGCAGATCGGCAGCGGCTTCAGCTTTGGCGGCACCAAGGGTCAAGGCAGCTTCTCGGGGCTGGCGCCCGGCCACTATTTCTTCGACGTGTCCGGCGTCGCGTCGGGCCTCTATGGGGGCAACTACACCGCCACGGCGGCCTTCACGACGGCGCCGGTCCCGGAGCCGAAGTCGTTGGCGCTGATGCTGGCCGGCCTGGTGATGCTGGGCACGCTGGCCAAACGCCGCAAGCTGGGTTGAGCGTTCCGGTACGGCCCGGACGGGGTCGGTCAACGCAGGGGCCTTCGGGCCCCGATTTTTTTCAGTGGGGGGTAGCGTTCATCGGCCTGCCTGAAGCCGCTCAGGTCGATGGTTGCCGTGGGCGTGTGCCTGGAAGAACGCCGTGACCACGGTGGCGTCCACCACCAGGGCCCACATCGGCGCGTCGGGACAGGCGGTGGCAGGCATGCCCATCAAGGCCCACAGCGATCCGAGCTCGACACCGGCGATCACGAGCAAGGGTTGATCGAGCCCGGCCCAGGTGGCGAGAAACACCAGCGGCAGGCCGATCGTGCCCAGGCCGAGCGCGCCGACCACGAACGCCTCTGCGCTGGCCGCGAAGCAGCCGGCCAGCCCGTGGGCCAGAACGGTGGCCGCTCGCGAGGCGCTCGATCCCGGCAGCGCGGCTTCGAGTGCCAGCTCGCTCACCGACAGCGCCAGCGTCAGCGCCGGTGGCACCCAGGCCGCCGACCACACACCCCGGAACGCGCGGTCCAGCGCCGAGCGCAGTCCCGTCCGCTTGAACCGCGACAGGCACTCGAACGGGGAGAAAGACCAGGCGTGCACGACACCCGCAGAGCAGGTTGCGGGCCCGGCGGCCAGACGATCGCCGCGAAGGGGGTGTCGCCGTTCTGGCACGGACAGTGAACCGGCCGCGCGCCCGTGACGCGCGGTCACAACGGGTCGCAGAAGCTTTGCACGGGACACCGATGCCGGACACATGGCAGCCATTCCGAGCGCGCACGATCCACAGGACTGTGCAAGCTTTTGCGCATCTCGTTGCGCACCTCGTTGCGTCCTTCCATCGCCTTTCTTTCGCGCCGCTTCCTCGTACGCCATCGGCCGCCGCGGCGGTGGATCCCTGCCCTGCCGGTCGGCCTCGTGGTCGGTCGTGCCGGGAACGGGTCTTGCCCCAGCCATCGATACCGATCATCGCCAGACAACTGCGTCCCATGACGACACCGCAGCACAGCATGCCAGGCTGCGACCCATCGCCGGGGTGACCACCTGACTCCATGAGCACCCCTTTGCTGCCCAAGTTCGAACAACTGCTGACCTACGTCGGTCCCGAGCGGCGACGCCATGCGCAGTCGCTGCCCCGGCTGCTGCTCGCCGTCCTCGACGAGGTCGACCACGGCTTGCTGGTGGTGTCGCCCGACGGCGCAGTGCTGTATGCCAACCACGCCGCACGCAAGGAACTGGCCGAACCGGGCGCGCCGCTGAGCCTGCAAGGCCAGCGCCTGGTTGCGACCGATGCGGGGGAGCAGGCCGCCTTGAGCGCGACCCTCGCGACCGCCGGCGCCCGGCAACTCCGCAGCCTGGTCACGCTGCAAGCCCCAGGCGGGTCGTGCACCGCCTCGGTGATCCCGTTGCCGGCGGTGCCGGGCCGGCCCGGCCTGGCGGCCTTGCTGGTCAAGCTGGGGCGGCGCCAGATGGTGCAGGCCTTGTCGCTGCAGGCGTTCGCACAGGTGCATGGTCTGACCGGCCGCGAACAGGACATCCTGTCCGCGCTGTGCGGCGGCGAGCGTCCGACCGAGATCGCCGCCCGCATGGGCCTGGCACTGGCGACGGTGCGCACGCACATCCACAACCTGCGCCGCAAGGCCGGCGCGGCGGACGTGCTGTCGCTGGTCCGCATGGCGGCAGCCTTGCCGCCGATGGTAGGCGCGCTGCGCTCGGCCTGACCCGGGGGCCGGTCCCCGCGGCCGGTTTGATCCGCGTCCATCCCTTGGAGGGCTGGACGACGAGAGTCCATGGCGCCGCACGCCGTGCCGCGATACTGGAGCCATGGCGTCAAGCCGATGCGGGAGCCGTCGATGGATGAGAGGGAGGGCCTGAGCGAACCCGGCGATGCCGAGGCCGGGCTGAGCAGCGCCGAGGCGGCGCGGCGCCTGGCGGCAGACGGACCCAACACCTTGCCCGGCGGTGGGCGCCGCACGCTCTGGGCGATTGCGGCGGAAACCGTCCGCGAGCCGATGTTCCTGCTGCTGCTGGCAGCCGGCACGCTGTACCTGATGTTCGGCGACCTGCAGGAAGGCCTGACGCTGTTCGGCTTCGTGCTGGTCACGCTCGGCTTGACGCTGTTCCAGGAGGGCAAGACCGAGCGCGCGATCGAGGCGCTGCGCGATCTGGCCAGCCCGCGGGCCCTGGTCGTCCGCGACGGTCGGCCGCTGCGCATCGCCGGCCGCGACGTGGTGCGGGGCGATCTGCTGCAGCTCAACGAAGGCGACCGGGTGGCGGCCGACGCGTGGCTGGTCGCCGCCGATGGGCTGCAGGCGGACGAATCGCTGCTCACCGGCGAGGCCGTGCCGGTGAGCAAGATCGCCACCGGTTCGACGCCCCCGCTGGCGGCCGCGGGAACCGAGCCCGTGCGGCCCGGCGGCGATGAACTGCCCTGGGTCTACGCCGGCACGCTGATCGTGCAGGGCCACGGCCGGGCGCGCGTCACCGCGACCGGCGCCGGCAGCGAGATCGGCCGCATCGGCGCCGCGCTCGGCACGCTGGGCCTGGAGCGTTCGACGCTGCAACTGCAGACGGCGGCCCTGGTGCGCAACCTGGCGCTGCTGGCCCTGGGGCTGAGCCTGGCGCTGGTGCTGGTGCAGGGGTGGCTGCGCGGCGACTGGCTGGCCGCGCTGCTGGCCGGCATCGCGCTGGCGATGGCGATGCTGCCCGAGGAATACCCGGTCGTGCTGACCGTGTTCCCGGCGCTCGGGGCGCGCCGCCTGTCGCGCGCCGGCGTGCTGACGCGACGGATCAACGCGATCGAGACGCTGGGGGCCACCACCGTGCTGTGCACCGACAAGACCGGCACGCTGACCGAGAACCGCATGACGGTGGCGCGACTGGTGGCCGGCGGGACCGCGCTGGAGGCGTCGCTGGATCTGGCGGCGCCTGGGCTGCGCGAGCTGCCCGAGGCGTTTCACGGCCTGGTCGAGCATGCGATCCTGGCCAGCCGGGTCGATCCGTTCGACCCGATGGAGCAGGCCTTCCATCGGCTCGGCGAGCGCTTCCTGGCCCAGACCGAGCACCTCCACCGCGATTGGACGCTGGAGCAGACCTACGCGCTGAGCCCGGCGCTGCGCGCGATGTCGCACGGCTGGTCCACGCCGGTGGGAGGCGCCCGGATCGTGGCCGCGAAGGGGGCGCCGGAAGCGGTGATCGAGTTATGCCATCTGGACCGGGCGGCGCAGGCGCGCATCGCCGCCGCGGTCGACGGGCTGGCGGCCGACGGCTTGCGGGTGCTGGCCGTGGCCCGTGGCCGCTTCGACGGCGGGGCGTGGCCGGACTCCGAGCATGACCTCGACTTCGAGTTCGTCGGCTTGCTGGGGTTGTCGGATCCGCTGCGGGCCCAGGTGCCGGACGCGATGGCCGAGTTTCGCAGCGCGGGCATCCGCGTCGTGATGATCACCGGCGACTATCCGGCCACCGCGCGGGCGATCGCGCGGCAGGCCGGATTGATCGGCGTGGGCGAGGATCCGGGCGCGGTGCTGGGCGGCGACGAACTGGGCGCGCTCGACGACGAAGCGCTGCGCGCGCGCATGACCCGCGTCCGCGTCTGCGCGCGCATCGCGCCCGAACAGAAGCTGCGCATCGTGCAGGCGCTGAAGGCCGACGGCGAGATCGTCGCGATGACCGGCGACGGCGTCAACGACGCCCCGGCGCTGCGCGCCGCGCACGTGGGCATCGCCATGGGCGGGCGCGGCACCGACGTGGCCCGCGAGGCGGCGTCGCTGGTGCTGCTGAACGACGACTTCACGGCCATCGTGCAAGGGGTCCGGCTGGGACGCCGGATCTTCGAGAACCTGCGCCATTCGATGTCCTACATCCTCGCGGTGCACGTGCCGATCGCCGGCATGGCGTTGTTGCCGGCGCTGCTGGGCTGGCCTGCCTTGCTGTACCCGATGCACATCGCTTTCCTGGAATTGATCATCGACCCGGCCTGTTCGCTGGCCTTCGAGAACGAACCGGAGGCGAGCGACGTGATGCGGCGGCCGCCGCGCGATGCCCGGGCGCCGCTGTTCGGCGGGGCCACGCTGGGGCTGGCGCTGCTGCAGGGCGTGGGGGTGCTGGCGGTGGTGCTGGCGGCCTACGCCTGGGCCCATGGGCGCCTGCCCGACGCCGAGGCACGGGCCTTCGCCTTCGCCACGCTGGTGATCGCCAATCTGACGCTGATCTTTTCCAACCGGTCCGGCACGAAGCCGCTGTGGGCCACGTTGCGGGCACCGAACGCGATGCTGTGGTCGGTCGCCGCGTTGGCCTTGCTGTTGCTGGGGGCGGCGCTGTACCTGCCGTGGGCGGTCGGCGTGCTGCGCTTCGCGCCCTTGCCGGCCCACGAGGCTGCGGCGGCCGTGGCGCTCGGCCTGCTGGGCGTGCTGTGGTTCGAGGGAGTCAAGGCGTTGCGGCGGGCGCTTGGCGCGGGCGCGACGCGGTCGCGCCCGACCTGACCTCGTCGGCGACGCCCGGCCGGGGGAGGGGCGTGCGAACCCTCAGAACGGATAGTGTCGTGGGGTGGTCTGGACCGTCAGCCAGCGCAGTTCGGTGAAGGCCTCCACGCCCGCCCGTCCGCCGAAGCGGCCGTAGCCGCTGCCCTTGACCCCGCCAAACGGCATCTGCGCCTCGTCGTGCACGGTCGGGCCGTTGACATGGCAGATGCCGGACTCGATGCGCAGCGCCACCTGGTAGGCACGCGCGATGTCGCGGCCGAACACCGCGGCCGACAGGCCGTAGGCGTTGTCGTTGGCGCAGGCCACCGCGGCGTCCACGCCGTCCACGCGCACGATGCCCTTGACCGGCCCGAACGCCTCTTCGTGGTAGATCCGCATCTCCGGGGTCACGTGGTCGAGCAGCGTGGCGGCCATCAGCGTGTTGTCGGCCGGGCCGCCGCAGACCAGCGTGGCGCCCTTGGCGAGCGCGTCCTCGATCAAGGCGTTGCAGCGCTGCACCGTGCTCATGTCCACGACCGAGCCCAGCACCACAGGCCCGTGGCGCGGGTCACCCAGCGGCAGCGAGGTGGCGCGGGCGGCCAGCTTGGCGACGAAGTCCGCGGCCACGCGCTGGTCGACCACGATGCGCTCGGTGGACATGCAGATCTGGCCCGAGTTGGCGAACGCGCCGAAGATCACGGCGTCGACGGCCGCATCGAGATCGGCATCGTCCAGTACCAGCACCGGTGCCTTGCCGCCGAGTTCGAGCACCGCCGGTTTGAGGTACTTGGCGCAGGTGGCGGCGATGAGCTTGCCGACACGGGTGGAGCCGGTGAAGTTCACCCGCCGCACCGCCGGGTGAGCGATCATCGCCTCGACCACGGTCGCCGCGTCGGCCGGGGCATTGGTGACGAAATTGACGACGCCCCTGGGCAGCCCGGCGTCCTGCAGCGCCTCGATGATCAGGCCATGGGTGGCCGGGCACAGCTCGCTGCCCTTGAGCACCACCGTGTTGCCGCAGGCCAGCGGCACGGCGATCGCGCGCACGCCCAGGATCACCGGCGCGTTCCACGGCGCGATGCCCAGCACCACGCCGGCCGGCTGGCGCATGCCCATCGCCAGGCTGCCGGGCACGTCGGAGGGGATGACCTCGCCGTTGATCTGCGTGGTCAGTGCGGCGGCCTCCAGCAGCATGCCGGCGGCCAGGTGGACGTTGAACCCTGCCCACAGGCCGGAGGCGCCGGTTTCGGCCGCCATCGCCCGGGCGAAGTCGTCGGCCTTGGCCTCCAGGGCCGACGCCGCCTTCATCAGCAGCGCGCGGCGCTCGCCCGGGCCGGTGCGGGACCAGCCGGCAAACGCCGCCGCGGCGGCATCGACCGCCGCCACCGCGTCGTCGGGCGATGCCGCCGGCGCGGTGGTGGCGACCTGGCCGTCGAGCGGGTTCAGCCGCGTGAAGGTGGCTCCCAGGCGGGCCTGGCAGGCCTCGCCGTTGATCAGCATCGAGAGGGCGCTCATGACGGTGTCTCCGGGGTGTCGTGAAGGGCGTGGCGGCACCGGCTCGACGCCGTGGCAATGCCTCGGGTCGCGCTGCGCTGCCGGTGTGACGCCGCAGGAAGGGCCGGGCCGGCGGCCTCGGCCCGTGCTTACTCGTTGGCCTTGACGGCCAGCACGGGGCAGCGCACCGCCAGCAGGATGTCGCGCGAGACGCTGCCGAGAATCAGCTTGCCCACCGGGCTGCGCTTGCGAAGGCCCACCACGACCAGCGAGACTTCGGGCGCTTCGGCGAGTTCCTGGATCTCGGTCACCGCGTCGCGGCCTCGGACGAATTGCTTGAATTCGCCTTCGACTCCTGAAGAGGCCAGCCGCTTCTCGACGGCTTCGGCGTCGATCGGGTCGGCGAACGACGGGTCGTCCTGGTTGTCGCCGGAGATGGCGTTGACCACCAGCAGCCGTTCTTTCCGGCGGGCAGCGATCTCAAGGCCCTTCTCGAGGGCGGCACGGCCCTCGGGGCGGGGTGCGTAGGCGACGATGATGGTCATGGCAAGTTCCTGCGAAGATGCAAAGGTGAAGGAAGGGCGGGCCCGCAAGGGCATCCATGTCAGCTTAGCGCCAAATCGGCTTCTTCACCATCCGGTGAAGGGCGCGATCACCGCGGTGCGCCTGCAGGTGCGTTGGGTCGGATCGTCGCGCTGTTCTGGGAGTGCTGTCATGTCTCGCCGCTGGCCTCTGTCGCTGATGACCGCGTTGCTCGTCGGAGCGACGCTGCAAGCCTGTTCGGAGGTCTCGCCGCCGCGTGACGAGGCGAGGCTGGCCGCGCCGTCGACGCCAGGTCCGGCCGGCTTGCGCGCCGACTACGAGCGACTCGCACGCGCAGGGCAGTCGGTGCTGGCCGTGGATCCCGCGACCTCCGAGGTGCGGATCCACGTGTTTCGCGCCGGACGGGCGGCGAAGCTGGGCCACAATCACGTGCTGTCGGCGCGAAGCTTCGTCGGCTTTCTGGCCTGGCCGGCGGCGGGCGACCTGGCCGGTGCCCGGGTCGATCTGGCGTTCCGGCTGGACCAGCTCGACATCGACCGACCCGAGCTGAGGGCCCGGCTGGGGCCGGCCTTTGCCAGCCCGGTGTCCGCGGCTGCGATCGACGACACGCGCGAGCACATGCTGGGACCGTTCAACCTGCAGGCCGATCGCTTTCCCTGGGTGCTCATCCATTCGCTGGAGGTCCGCGGCGAGCCGCCCAAGCTGGCGGTGAAAATCCAGGTCGAGCTGCACGGCCAGCGCCGCGAGCAATGGGTGCCGCTGGAGGTCGCCGGCTGGCCGGACCACCCCGCCTTCAGCGGCTCGTTCGTGCTGCTTCAGACGGATTTCGGCGTGCACCCGTATTCGGTGCTGGGCGGCCTGCTGGCGGTGCAGGATCCGGTGGAGATCGACTTCAGGCTGACCACCGGGCCGCTGTAGCTGGACGGCCCCCACGGTGCGGACCTAGAACTGGGCGTGAAGCCGCGTGCCGTAGACCCGGACCGGGCCCCGGTCCGCGTTGTACGCCGGGTTGGCGATGGATTGCACATCGGCGGCGATCGTGAGAGCCGGGGTGACTTGCATCGCGTAGTAGCCTTCCAGGATGCGTTCCTGCGCGTAGTGGGGCAGCTGGCCGTCGCCGATCAACGGCCCCATGCCCCCGGCGGCGAAGTAGGCGCGCGCGGCACTCGACAAGGCGTTGACGGCGCCCGCGATGCCGACCGTGTCCTGGGACCGGCCCCACCGGGCTCCTCGGACGGACAGGCCGGCCGACGCCGAACGGTTGATGTCGGTGAAGTCGAAGGTCTCGAAGCGGCCGTTGTTGGCGCTCAAGCGGGCGAAGACGCCGACGTCATCCGCCACCGCCTGTTCCAGGTTGAAGCCGTAGCCTGCCTTGTTGCCGGTGCGGCGCACGAGGGCGGTGTCCGGCGTCGAACCGCTGGCGAGTCCCTGCGCCACGGCCTCGTCGTAGCGGCCGATCCGGGCGTGATCGACAAAGGCCAGTGCGCGGACACGGCCGGGGTGGCCCAGCGTGTTGAATCGTCGCTCGGCCTCCAGCACCCACGAATGTTGCGCGAACGTGGTGTCGATGGTCTCGCTGTTGGGGCTGGTCGACAGGGCGAAATAGCCGCCGCGAAGGCTCCAGTCACCTTGGTTCCACTCCAGGGCCGCGCCCAGCGTGAAGCCCCAGGAATCGGCCGCGTAGTCAAAGGCCCCCGAGTCGACGATCGACCAGTTCAGGAAGTCGCCGCGCGGGTCGTGTGCGTAGGCGTTGGCATCGAAGATGTCGACCACCGAGAACTTGCCGACCGTCAGCGTCAGGTTGTTGTCCGGGCGACTGCCTGCCAGGGTGTTGGCGTCGGAGGCGACCGGGCTCCGCGTTCCGTCCAGCGCCCAGGTCTGGCGGATGAAGGCGCGGGGCGTGCGGTAGTACGGCGTCCAAGTCCCGACCTTGTAGGCCTCGCCGCTGGGATAGCCCGCCACCCCCAAGGTGTTGGCGAGCCCGAAACCCTGATCAATTTCAGGATTCACGTAGAGCTCGGTGTGCTGGCCCAACCTGAGGCCGACGAACAGGGTGATGTCCGCCGTCTCCATCGTCGGTTCCACGGGGGGCAGGCTGTTGGCGCCTTGATAGGGGGAGCGGAACGCCGGATGCCGCTGGGCCACGTTCGTGAACTGCCCGTGCACCTGGAAGGTTTCAGCGGGAGCATCGAACTGGCTGGCGGACGGATCTGCCGGCGTCGACGACGGTGGCGTCGTGCCGGAATCGGCGTGGGCCGCCAGGGTGAGTCCGGACAAGGCCAGCGCGATGACCGTTGGTTTGAGGTATCCGAGAGCCATGAGGATCGGCAGTTTCCGCGACGCGCGCGACGGTTTGATGAAAACGTTCATGATGACGGCGTGGGCTGCACGGGCACTGGTGCAGGCCCACTCGCGACCAACGGAACACGTGCTGAGTGGAAATGGGTCCGGGCGCATGGCGCCCTGCTGGAGTCAATGGGCCGTAACAGCGACCTGAACCAGCTTGATCATCAGCAGCCCGGCGGCGATCACCAGATAGCCTCTCAGGACAGCCATCCAGAGCTTGCTCGTCGGGGTCAGGACGATGGGGCGCAGTTGGTCGAGCGCAGGCATTCGCCAGTTGTCGCGCAGGCTCGAATCCACGGTGCGAGCAGTGTTCTGTCCCGCGCCTCGGCCGCCGTCAAAGCGTCTGGCAGTCCAGGTCAGCAGCCCGAAGAAGGCGAGGCTGCCCGCGATCACCATCGCGATATCCCGTTCATCCATGTCGGGGAACAGCACGGCCGCCGTGAGAAGGACCGACAGCATCACCAGCACGGCGACCACGGCGGCGGTGAACAGGTTCAGACGCCGCGAATTGACCCAAGGCCCCAGGACTTCGTGATCGTTGCACAACAACAATAGAAACACGGTGGCGCTGGGCAGCAGCACGCCAGCCAGGGTCTGCACCAGATTGGTCAGCAGGCCTAGCGGTGTTCCGGGGGTCAACACCAGCACGGCAGCGACGACGATCAGGCCGGTGTAGACGGCATAGAAGCCTTTGGCTTCGCTGGGCTTGCGATGAAGCGAATGATTGACCGCGAAGACATCGCCAATCGCATACGCCGTTGACAAGGATACCGCCAGCGCACCGATGATCGAGGCATCGATCAACGCGATCGCGAACAGGGTTCCTGGCAGGCGGCCGAAGTACTTACCCATGCCGGAGGCCACTTGTGCAGCATCGGCAAAGTGGCCGAACTCGGGCTTGTTGGCGAAGGTCGCCGCCGTGAACGACATCATCGCCACGGCACCCACGATCACCAGCGCGATGCCAATCCACAGATCGATCCGCTCGTAGCGCATGAAGCGGGGCGTGATGCGTTTGTCGATCACATAGCTTTGCTGAAAGAACAGCTGCCACGGTGCGATGGTGGTTCCGACGATGGCGATCACCAGCAACATCACCTCGCCGAGTTTGCCGCTGGTGGGCAGTCGAGGCGTCAACAGATCATGCGTGATCTGCGCCATGGGCGGGTGGATCATCATGAAGATCGGCACCAGCAGCAAGCTGGCAAAGACCAGGACCAGCGAGAAGCGCTCGAAGCGTCGAAAGTCGCCGGTGCTCGCCGCCGCGATGATGATCAGCGCCGAGATGCCGACACCCCAGGGTCGGGAAACGCCCAGATAGTCGAGGCCCAGGCTGATGCCGATGAACTCGGTGACGATGGTCAGTGCGTTGAGCAGGAAAAGGTCAACGACGCTGAATGCGCCCCAGAACTTTCCGAAGCGCTCGAAGATCAGGCGTGCATGGCCGACGCCGGTGACCACACCGAGACGCAGCACCATCTCTTGGTTGACGAACAGCACAGGAATCAGCAACAACAACGTCCAAAGCAGCGAGGTTCCATAGTTCTGGCCTGCCTGGGCGTACGTGCCGAAAGCGCCTGCGTCGTTGTCGCCCACCATGACGATCAGGCCCGGGCCCAGGATCGCCAGCAGCGTACGCAAGCGCGGCCAAAGGCCTTGGCGCGCGTGGGTGTCTCCGCTCTTGATGGTGCCGAAGGCGCCACGGATGTCGCCGATGTGGGCGCTGTCAAGCACGGCGCTGCGCTCTCCAGTCGGCGACGTGAGTTGCAGAGTGGTGTGTAGAGTCATGTTCGTTCCCCTTGCCTTGTTGCCGGAAGCAAGCTCAGTGGCGGACGCCGGACAAGGCCAGCACGCCGGCCCACCTCGGAGGCTGGACGACACGGTCATGGCTGAAGGAGTCAGGCACCGCGCGATCGGCAAGACGGTGGCCTCGGCAAACCCTGGTAAGCCCTTTGGAGAACGTCAGCGCGAAGCGACGGACGCTGAAAATTTGAATCGTCATGATTCGACCTCAACCCAATGCATGGCCGCACCTCAAGAGGTACAGCCTGATTTGCACAATGCCCCAGCAAATTCGACCCGTGATGCGCGGCGATCGGCAGCGTTGCTGCCAACCGCTCGGTGACGAGCGACGCTGGTGCGTGATGACGTGGGGAGGTGCGCTGTCGAGAACCGACAGGCAAGAGAACTTGCAACAACACACCGTCCCGCTGATATCAGCGAGACGGCGACAGAAATGGAACTGCCTAGGTACTCGCTGATCAGTTCGCCAGTGGCGAACAGGTACTAGGGCCAGATTCCACGGATTTCTCCATTGCTGCGAAGCTGTAATTGTGGCGCAGCGGACCGCGTGTCGTCAATCGGTAAGCGGGCGGGAACCTCAATCCCCGCCGAACAGATCGCGGGTGTAGACCTTGCCCACGACGTCGTTCAAGGTGTCGGAGAGGCGGTTGGCGACGATCACGTCGGCCTGCTGTTTGAAGGCGTCGAGGTCGCGCACGACGCGCGAGCCGAAGAAGTGCTCGTCGGCCAGGGCGGGCTCGTAGACGATCACCTCGACGCCCTTGGCCTTGATGCGCTTCATGATGCCTTGCACGCTGCTGGCGCGGAAGTTGTCGGAGCCGGCCTTCATGATCAGGCGGTAGATGCCCACCACCTTGGGTTGGCGCTTGAGGATGTCGAAGGCGACGAAGTCCTTGCGCGTGGTGTTGGCGTTGACGATGGCCTCGATCAGGTTCTGGGGCACCTGGCTGTAGTTGGCCAGCAGCTGCTTGGTGTCCTTGGGCAGGCAGTAGCCGCCGTAGCCGAAGCTGGGGTTGTTGTAGTGGTGGCCGATGCGCGGGTCCAGGCAGACGCCGTCGATGATCTGGCGGGTGTCCAGGCCGTGGCTGGCGGCGTAGGTGTCGAGCTCGTTGAAGTAGGCC
This sequence comes from Ideonella sp. sgz306126, assembly GCF_056032705.1. Classification (NCBI taxonomy): domain Bacteria; kingdom Pseudomonadati; phylum Pseudomonadota; class Betaproteobacteria; order Burkholderiales; family Sphaerotilaceae; genus Ideonella; species Ideonella sp. sgz306126. The sequence goes on along the minus strand of NZ_JBVYWP010000001.1, from coordinate 568,453 downwards.
ACGCGCATCGCCAGGTAGGTGTTGGCGAACAGCTTGATCGCCTCGGCCTCGGTGCTGCGGGTCAGCAGCACAGGGGTGTCGGGCTTGAGCGAGCCCTGGCGCAGCAGATCGGCGAAGACCTGGGCGCGCTCGCTCTGCTCGCCCACGACGATGCGAGAGGGATACAGGTTGTCGTGCAGCGCCTTGCCCTCGCGCAGGAACTCGGGCGAGAAGAGGATGTTGGGGCAACCCAGGCGCTCGCGCAGGGCCTGGGTGTAGCCCACCGGCACGGTGCTCTTGATGACCATGACCGCATGGGGATTGAGCGCGATCACGTCGCGCACCACGGCCTCGACGGAGCGGGTGTCGAAGGTGTTGGTCACCGGGTCGTAGTCGGTGGGGGTGGCGATGACGACGAAGTCGGCGCCGGCGTAGGCCTCAGCCTGGCTGAGCGTGAAGCGCAGGCGCAGAGGCCGGTGGGCCAGGTAGTGCTCGATCTCGGGGTCGGCGATGGGGGTGCGGCGGGACTGCAGCAGCGCGACCTTGGCGGCGTCGATGTCCAGCGCCACCACTTCGTTGTGCTGGGCCAGCAGCACGGCGTTGGACAGGCCCACGTAGCCGGTGCCGGCAACGGCGATCTTGAGAGCCATGGTGCTGCGTCGCCTGGAAGTTGTGCTCAGGCGCTGAACGCTAGCGGCGCTTCGTGACATGCCCGCGACGCTGAAGCTCCCCATGGCGGCAGGCCGTGCGGGCGCGCCGATATACTGGCGCGCACGGAGATGGCATTCCTCCCGTAACCGCCCCTCGGGGCTGATGATGCCTACACCCAGGTCCCGGACGGATCGGCGTAGGCTTTGTGCGCGCAACTCGCACATCCGCGGCCCGATCGCTCCGGTTTCTTCGAGGAAGAGGGAACGAGATGAGCGGCTTATCGATGCTGGTGGTCTTTGGTGGAGCCGGGTTCGGCGCCTTGCTGCGATGGTGGCTGGGCGGGGTGCTGAATCCCGTCTTTCCGACGCTTCCGCTGGGGACCTTGGCCGCCAACCTGCTGGGGGGCTTCCTGGTCGGACTGTCCGGCGCCTGGTTTTCTCACAACGCCAGCCTGCCCCCCGAATGGCGACTGCTGGTCATCACCGGGTTCATGGGCGGCCTGACCACCTTCTCGACTTTTTCGTTGGAGGTGGTGACGCTGATCGGGCGCCAGCAGTACGCCTGGGCACTGGGCGAAGCCTGCGTCCACCTGGCGGGCTCGCTGCTGCTGACGGCGCTGGGGATCCTGCTGGCCAACGCGCTGTACCTCCGGGCCTAGCGACCGACAGCAGCCAGCCCCAGCGGCACCGTTTGCGGCACCCCATCCTCAAGATCCGTTTCTGACCCGGAGGCTCAGCATGCAAGGCGTCTACCTCAAGTTCTACGTGCAGGAAAGCCATCGCCACCATGGCCGTCTGACCTATGAGTGGTTGCTGGAAGAGGCGCGCAAGACCGGCCTGCACGGCGGCTCGGCTTTCCGTGCGATCGCCGGCTTCGGCCGCCAGGGCACCTTGCACGAGGAGCACTTCTTCGAGCTCGCGGGCGACGTCTCGGTCGAGGTGGGCTTCGTGCTGTCCGACGACGATGCCGACCGCTTCCTGGCGCACCTGGCCGGCGAGCAACTCAAGCTCTTCTACGTCAAGCTGCCGCTGGAGATGGGCGTGCTGGGCGACACCGCGTAAGCCGCGGTCAGGGCACGGGCACCGGGACGGCGCCGGTCGTCCACAGGGCCTGCATCGCGGTGCCCGGCCCCATCTGGGGCGGTCCGGCGCAGCTGGTGAAGCCGCTGAAGCTGGTCAGCACGGGCGCGGCGAGGTCGGGATCGACGAAGACGCGATTCGTCCAGTCGGCGGCGAACAGCATCAGGCCGATGTGGTTGCCCTGGAAATAGCCCGCGAAGTCGGCGACGATCTGCGGCGACGTGACGTTGGGTCCCGGCGGCTGCGTGCCGTCGTAGCAGTTGGCGGTGACCGGGTCGTTGCCGATGCCGGTGAAGAACGCGGTGGCCGCGCAGGCATGCGTGCCGCACCAGCCGCCGAGCCAGTAGTCGATGTCCGAGCGGCTGGTGTAGCTTAGCTTGGGTTGTTTTCCGCCGGTGAGTTCGGAGGGGTCGGTCGGGAAGGGGTGGATGTCGTAGGCCAGCTGGCCCAGCGGATCGGCGGGCACGTTGGCATCGGCCAGCTTGCGCCAGACGCGGGAGACGGACAGGCCGTCGAGCAGGATGACGTTCGTCGCACCGGTGCTGCGTATCGCCGCGACCACCGGAGTGAAGCCGGCCTGCCAGGCCAACCAGGGCGAGGGGTCCTGATCGATGGTTTGGGCACCGCCATAGCCCGGTTCGTTGAAGGCAATCAGCATCACCGCCTTGTCGTTCGCGAACGCCGGCGCCAAGGCCTGCCAGGCCCGGACGGTGGCGCTGCCGGGTGTGGTTTCTTCGTTCGGGTCGCCAGCCGCGTTGCCGGGTTGAAGCGTGAGCATCGCGTTCATGCCATTGGTCTCGATCAACGCGACGGCGCTCTCGATCTCCGCCAGATAGGCCGCCTTATCAGCAGCGGTCAGCTTGCCATCGGGCATCGGATTGGTGGGGTCCAGACCGGCGATGCTGAGGTTGAGCCGGACCGTGTTGGCACCCATCGCTTTCAGTGCCGTCAGCAGCGACTGTCCCCAGGCGGCGTGGGCGGTCGCATAAACCCCGGAGAGATAAGCCGGCGGCGCGACGAAGCCGGTGACCACCGCCCCTTTGGGCATCCACGCGGCGCCGTCGCGCGTCAACTGCCCCGCGCTCACCTGGATGGCGCAGGTGTTGCCGCCGCAGGCACTTCCCCCGCCGCCACCCCCCCCGCCGCCACCGCCACCACCTCCCCCGCCGAGGTTGGGCGCCGCACCGCCGCCGCAGCCCGCCAGGCTCAGCAGCGTCAGAAGGAGGAGGGCGCTGAGTTTCACGAAGCGATGCTAGCGCAGCACTTCGGCGTGTATGGCCCTTTTACCAATCGCTTACCAATGGCTTACGTTGTGCTGGCGACTGGCGCGCGCAAGCGCAGCAGGCTGGTGACACTGGCACCCAGAGCACACAGCGACGCGAAAGCGAGAGCCTGCACGGGTGCGCGCTGCGGCGCCCCGTGCAGCCCGAACAGCAGGGCCATCAGCACCGCACCGACGGACTGCCCGGTCAGTCGCGCCGTGCCCAGCATGCCCCCGGCGGCACCGGAGCGTGCATGCGGCGCCGAGGTGACGATGGTGTGGTTGTTGGGCGACTGAAACAAGCCGAAGCCCGCACCGCACAAGGCCAGGCGCCAGGCGATCTGCGCCAGGCCGGGGTGCGCTGGCAGCGTCGCCATCAGCACGAGCCCCACGGCCAGCGTGAGCAGGCCGATGCCACCCAGCAGGCCGTCGGCGATGCGGCCGATCAGCCGTCCGGCGATCGGCGCGGCCACCACGGTGGCGAGTGGCCAGGCACTGAGCACCAGGCCGGCATCGGCGGGGCTGCGCCCCAGATCCTGCAGCAGCAAGAAGGGCAGGGCGATGGAGGCCAGCATCTGCGCCGCAAAGGAGGCGACGGAGGTGAACATCGAGAGGCGAAAGACCGGGATGCGCAGCAGGTCGATGGGCAGCAGCGGGGCGGTCAGCGCGCGCTGGCGCCGCAGGTAGATCCGCCCCACCACGGCCGCGGCCGCCAAGAGGCCGACGGCTGCGACCGATGCGCCGGCCTCAAGCGCTTGCACACCTCGTGGCACCAGGCGGTCCACGCCCAGGTAGACCAGGCTGAACAAGGCCACGTTCAGGGCCGCGTCGGGGAGCGAGAAGGACTCGCCCGCGGGCAGCGCAGGGTTTCGACCGGGCAGGCTGCCCAGGCCCAAGGCCAGCACCAGCACCCCGAGCGGGACGTTGATGGCGAACAGCCAGGGCCATGACGCCACCGACAGCACCACCGCCGCCACCGAGGGGCCGGCCACGGACGACATCGCGACCACCGCGGAGTTGATGGCGATGCCCTGGCCGAGCAGTCGGCGCGGGTAGATCGCTCTGACCAGCGCAGCATTGATCGCGAACATCCCCGCTGCGCCGGCGCCCTGGAGGGCACGGGCGGCGCTGAGCTGGGCCAGGCTGTGCGACGCCATGCAGCCGAGCGACGCCAGCGTGAACAAGGCCAGACCCGAGAGATAGACCCGCCGGTAGCCAAACAGCTCGCCCAGCCTGGCCAGCGGCAGCATCAGCGCGAGGATGGCCACCTGGTAGGCGTTGACCACCCAAATCACCTCGGATGCGCTGACGCGCATGTCTCGTGCGACGCCCGGCAGCGCGAGGTTCATCACCGTGCCATCCAGCACGCACAACGCGATGCCGCAGAGCACGGTGGCCATCGCGCGGTAGCGCAGCGGCGTCGGCAGGCCGTCGGGCAGGGCGGTGGAGGCGGTGGGCGACGGTCCGGCCTCGGACGCGGGAAGGCTCGACGGCATCAGGGAACGGCGCTCAGTTGGCGGCGCTGGCGCTCGGCCTCTTCGGCGCGCGCCTCTTCGATTTCCCGCAGCACGGCGCGCAGGTCCACCGGACCCGTCGCGGCTTCGTAATGGCCGGTCAGTGGGGTGTCCGGCTTGAGCTGGCCGCGCTCGTACAGGCTCCAGAGCTCCGGGCCATGGCCGGTGTGCCGCAACTCCGGGGCGAAGCGGCCGAAATAAGCGCCCAGATTGCCCACGTCGCGCAGCAGCATGCGGCAGGCGTGACGGTTGCCGGCGGCATCGACGGCCTGGGGCAGGTCGATGATCACCGGGCCGTTCTCTCCGAGCAGGATGTTGAATTCGGACAGATCGCCGTGGACCACGCCGGCGCTGAGCATGCGCACCACCTCGGCCAGCAGTGCCGCGTGGTGGCTTCGCGCCTGCTCGGGCGTGAAGCTCAGGTCGTTCAGCCGTGGCGCCGCGTCGCCATCGGCATTGCTGACCAATTCCATCAGCAGCACGCCGTCGAGAAAGTTGTAAGGCCGGGGGACGCGCACGCCCGCAGCCGCCAGGCGATAAAGCGCATCCACCTCGGCACTTTGCCAGGCGGCCTCCTGGGCCTCGCGCCCAAAGCGCGTGCCTTTGGCCATGGCGCGCGCCTGACGGCTGTTCTTGACTTTGCGGTTCTCGGTGTAGTCCACGGCCTGGCGAAAGCTGCGCTGCTGCGCTTCCTTGTAGACCTTGGCACAGCGGGTGTCGTCGCCGCAGCGCACCACGTAGACCGTGGCCTCCTTGCCGCTCATCAACTGGCGCACGACGCTGTCGATCAGCCCTTCTTCGACAAGCGAGCGCAGCCGCTGGGGTATTTTCATCACGTCATTGTGGTCCGGAAGCGCCGGAAGCGCCGGGAGCGTCATCGGCGCGTCATTTGCCCGGGCCAGCATCGGACCCATTCATGTCCAGGCCCACGATCGATCTCATTTATTTCAACGCCGGTGGCGGTCACCGTGCGGCAGCCAGTGCGCTGGACGCGGTGATCCAGGCCCAGGGCCGACCCTGGACGGTGCGCAGCGTCAACTTGCTGGAAGTGCTGGACCCCAAGGGGACCTTCAAGCGCGTGACCGGCATGGCGCCCGAGGACTTGTACAACAAGCGCCTGGCGCGCGGCTGGACCCTGGGGCTGGACAAGGAACTCAAGCTCTTGCAGGGCATGATCCGGCTCGGCCACACGACCCTGGTGGAGCGCCTGCGGCAGCACTGGCTGCGCAGCGAGCCGGACCTGGTCGTCTCGCTGGTGCCGAACTTCAATCGCGCGATGATCGACGCGCTGGCCGGCGCACTGCCCGGCGTGCCCTACGTGACGGTGATGACCGACCTGGCCGATCACCCGCCCGGTTTCTGGATCGAGCCCTGGCGAGGCCAGCACCTGGTCTGCGGCACGCCCAGGGCGCTGGCGCAGGCGCGCGAGGCCGGCATGCCGGCGTCCCACGTGCATGCCGTATCGGGCATGATCCTGCGCCCCTCGTTCTACGAGGCGCGCAGCGCCGACCGCGCCGCTGCGCGGCGTGCGCTGGGCCTGGCGCCGGACCAGGCGACCGGCGTGGTGATGTTCGGCGGGCAGGGCGCCAAGGTCATGCTGTCGATCGCCCGGCAGCTGGACGATGTCCAGCTCATCTTCCTGTGCGGCCACAACGAAAGCCTGGCTCGCCAACTGCGCGCGTTGCCGGGACGCGCTCCGCGCGCGGTGCTCGGCTTCACGCCGGAGGTGCCGGCGTATCTGCAGCTGGGCGATTTCCTGATCGGCAAGCCCGGGCCGGGCAGCCTCAGCGAAGCGGTGCACCTGGGCGTGCCGGTGGTGACGGTGCGCAATGCCTGGACGATGCCGCAGGAGCGCTACAACACCGAATGGCTGCTGGAGCACGGCGTGGGCGTGGTGGGGCGCTCGCTCAGCCGCGTGCGTCCGCTGGTGGAGGACCTGCTGGCGCGGCGAGAGCAGCTGCACGCCAACACGCGTCGGCTGCGCAATCGCGCGGTGTTCGAAGTGCCGGAGATCCTGGCGCAGCTCCTGGCGTCAAGCGCGGCTGCCGGACATGCTGACGGGGAAAGGGCGTTGGCGCTGGGGCGATGAACCCGGGACGGCAGCCCTTCGGGGCCTATGGGGTGCGCAGCCGGGCGCCGGAAAGAGAAAAGGCCCCCGAAGAGGCCTTTCGATCGGCGCGCCCGCTCAGGCCTGCGGCTTGCGGCGGCGTGAAACGATGCCCAAGGCACCCAGGCCGGCCAGGAACAGCGCGGTCGATGCCGGTTCCGGCACGGCAGCCACCGACAAGCTGCCATTGAAGCCCGAGTTGGCCGACGCACTGGTCTTCACGTCGAAATACACGGTGGATGCGGTCGCGAACGTGAAGGCACCCAGGCTGCCGCCGGCGGTCGTGGGGGTCACCGTGAACTGGCCGTAGTCCGCTGTCGGGTTGCAGCAGCCCTTGTTGGTGTTGGTGCTGAGCCAGACGTTGGTGAACTGGGTGTTGCCCGACGTGCCCAGATCCACCGAGAACTGGTAGGTACCTGGGCCGAGGTTCCAGGAAAACGCCGTGTCCTGGGTGGTTTGCGCCACCGCATAGGTGCCGGCACCGGTCTCGCCGGTGGTCACCACGTTGGCGAACGTGGCCGCAAAGCTGGGGGCGGATGCCGCTGCCAGAACAGCCAAAGCCACGAGAGATTTTTTCATGGACCCTCCTGAGGTTCAAACGGCGCGTCCGATGGATAGGACGCCGCGATGGAACCGATGCTAGGGTCAGGGTTAGCACGGGTCAATCGCGGGGCCTCCACGACTTAGGGGGGTGTAGGGAGTCACCCCCCTAAGCGAGCGGCTCTTTCAGGACTTATGCACGCTGCCGCAGACCGTCAGCGCAACATCAACAAGCCATAGCAGCCCACGGTCCGGTCGGTGTAGGGATAGCTGATGCCCTGCACATTGCCCGAGGTGCTGCGGTTTTCATGGGACACGCTGCAGCCCATTTGCCAGGCCTGGCGCGGCTGGTAGACCAGGCCCAGGCTGGCCAGCGACGAAGTGTCGGTGCCGGTCGCCGAGGCGCCCAGCGCCACCAGCGTCGCATCGAGGTTGCGGTAGGCCCGGCTGTAGCCGGCGTTGAGCTGGACCTTGCTGCTCAGCGCCCAGGTGCCGGTCAGGTCGAGCGCGGTGCGCAGCCGGGCGTTGTTGTACTGGCTGGTGGCGAGGTTGGGGTTGAGGTCGTAGGAGCCGGTATCGCTGTCGCGCGTCAGCCCGGTGCTGAAGCTGAGCTTGCCGGTGGGCTGCCATAGCCATTTCAGAGAACCGGACCACAGACTGAAGCTGCGCACGTTGGCCTGGGCGTGGTTTTCTCGCGAGAGGGCCAGCCGCGCATCGATCTGGCTGGCGCCGCTGGCCTGCCAGGCCAGGCTGCCTTCGACGTCGTCGCGGGTGTAGGTGTCCGCGGCGGTGGCGCCGAGGTACTCGCCGTTGGGGTAGGTGCCGCCGGTATGGCGCACCAGGCCCTTGAGGCTCAGATCGGGGCTCTTCTGAAACCGCAGTCCGGCGTTGGCCATCCAGTGCCGCAGGTCGCGGTAGTTGAACGCTGCGGCCGAGTCGTTGCGGTCGAAGGTCTCCAGTCCGCCTTCGAAGGTCCAGCGGGTGACGACGCCCCGCCGGGCCCGGAAGTAGGCGTGCGAGTTCCGCTCCAGGTTGCGGCCGGCGAAACCGCCAACCACGCCCAGGTCGTAGCGCAGCAACTGGGTGCTGGTATCGGCACCGAACTCGCCGGCCCACAGGTTGGCGGCCGTCCAGTCGAGGCCACCGCTCAGGCTGTAGCTGTTGTTGTCCAGCGCGCTCAGGGTGCGGAAGCGGTTGACGTCGAATTGTCCCGCCGCATGCAGCCGGTCCCGGCCGATGGGTTGATCCAGGCCGAGCACGACGCTGGCGGTGGTCAAGGTGTCGGAGGTGGCCGCGGTTTCACTGCGCAAGGCGTTCGAGTCCTGCGCGACGGCCAGCTTCAGGCCGAGCGAGTACGGGCTGGTTTCGGCTTGCGCCGGCATTGCCGCCAACAGCGGCAGCGCGAGCGGCAGCACCAGGGTCCAGGCGGCAGGGGAGTGGTTCATGGCAGCGGGCCGCCGACGCGGCAAAGAACTCGGACGCGGGCCGCAGGTTAACCGCTTTGGCCGGCTGGACGCGGGATTCAGAACGCCTTGCGGTCAAAGAACATCAGCTTGGCCGTGCGGGCAATGATCAGCAGGTCGAGCGAGAGCGACCAGTTGCGCAGGTATTCGAGGTCGTATTCGACGCGGCGCGCCATCTTGTCGACCGTGTCGGTCTCGCCACGAAGGCCATTGACCTGGGCCCAGCCGGTGATGCCCGGCTTGACCTTGTGGCGCGCCATGTAGGCCTTGACGATCTTGCGGTACTGCTCGTTGTGGGCGACGGCATGCGGCCTCGGACCGACGATGCTCATGCGCCCTTGAAGCACGTTGACGAACTGCGGCAATTCATCGAGCGAGGTCTTGCGGATGAATGCGCCGAAGCGGGTGATGCGCGGGTCGTTGCGGGTGGCCTGCTTGACGTTGGCGCCGTTGTCCAGCGCGGTCATCGAGCGGAACTTGTAGACCTCGATGATGTCGCCGTCCAGGCCGGTGCGCCGCTGCTTGAACAGGACGGGCCCGGGCGAGCTGAGGCGAACGCCGATCGCCACGAGCAGCAGCACCGGCGAGATCAGGATCAGGATCAGGATCGACAAGGCAATGTCGCTGACGCGCTTGACCAGCCCGTTGACGCCGGTGAACGGCGTGACGATCAGGCCGACCACCGGCACGCCGCCCATGTCTTCGAGCCGGCCCTGGATGATGCTGACGCCGAAGACGTCGGGCACGAAGTGCAGCGACGCGGTGGTGTTCTGCAGCGCTTCCATCAGGTTCAGGATGCGCGGCTGCGAGGACAGCGGCAGCGTGATGAAGACGTCCTTCACGCCGTGCTCGTCGATGAAGCGCGGCAGCGACTCCAGCGTGCCCTGCAATTGGGCGGTGGCAGGCAGATTGACCCGTTCGGCACCGCGGTCGTCGAAGAAACCCAGGCAGTCGTGGCCGAAGCTGTGGCGGCTTTTCAGCATCGCCGCCACGCGCATGCCCAGCGGGTTGGCGCCGACGATCACGGCGGGCCGTCGCGCGCTGGGCAGACCGGCTTCGTGCCGCAACCACGCGGTGCCGGCCAGCGTGCACAGCCACAAGGCCAGCGGCGTGCTGCCGGCCCAGGTCCACAGCATGCGGGTGTTGAAGCCGCGCAGCGTTCCGGTCGCGTAACCCAGCAGAGCCAGCACGATCAGCACGCTGGCCCAGGACAGCATGATGTCGATCAGCACGCCGATCCCGCTGCGGCCGAAGCGGTTGACACCTGGAAACAGCAGCACCACCAGCAGCGTCAACAAGGCCATCGACGGGCCGTCGAAGCGCTCGCCGAAAGCGGCATGGCATAGCGCCAGCGACAGGCCGGCCAGCGCGGGCTCCATCAGGGCCGCCACGGTGGCCGACACCGACGGCGGGGCATTCAGGAATTGCTTGCGCGCGCTTCGCTCTTCAAACATGGATGAGGATTCGACAGGGGCTGGGGAACGCGCTTCCCGCGACATCGGGTGACATCACGGCCCCCATCGAAGGAGCGGCCGCGCCAGGGTGGCCCGAGCCGCCACTTTTTTTAAGCGAAATTTGCGCCAGTTTACCAACCGGCACGTTGCGGAAACTCACACCGTGCGGCCATAGGTGTCTTCGAACCGGACGATGTCGTCCTCGCCCAGGTAGCTGCCGGACTGCACCTCGACGATCTCCAGCTCGACCTTGCCTGGGTTGGCCAGCCGGTGGGTCTGCCCGAGTGGGATGTAGGTGCTCTGGTTCTCGGTCAGCAGCAGGGTCTTGTCGCCGTTGGTGATCGCCGCCGTGCCGCTGACCACGATCCAGTGCTCGGCCCGGTGATGGTGCATCTGCAGGCTCAGGCTAGCCCCCGGCTTGACCATGATGCGCTTGACCTGGAAGCGCGGCCCCATGTCGATGCTGTCGTACCAGCCCCAGGGGCGGTGCACCTTGCGGTGCAGCAGTTGCTCGCCGCGGCCCCCGGCCTGCAATTGGCTGACGATGTGCTTGACGTCCTGGCTCCGCGCCCGGTCCGCCACCAGCACCGCGTCGGCGGTCTCCACCACGATCAGGTCGTTCACCCCCACGGTGCTCACCAGCCGGCTGCTGGCGTGCACCAGCGTGTTGCCGGTGTCGTGCAGCAGCACGTCGCCGGTGGAGACGTTGCCGGCGTCGTCCTTGGCGCCGGCCTGCCACACCGCGTCCCAGGCGCCAAGGTCGTTCCAGCCCGCGTCCAGCGGCACCATGCGGATGTCGAAGGCGCTGCCCGGGCAGCGCTCCATCACCGCGTAGTCCACCGATTCCGCCGGGACCTGGGTGAACTCGGCCTGGCCGGGACGCACGAAGCGCCCGTCGGTCTGGCGAGCGGCCCACGCGGCACGCGTTGCGGCGAGCACGTCGGGCCGAAACTGCGCCAGGGCCTGGAGCCAGACCGAGGCGCGAAGCACGAACATGCCGCTGTTCCAGGTGTATCCGCCCTGCGCCAGGTAAGACTGGGCGGTGGCGAGGTCGGGCTTCTCGACGAACTGGGCGACCTTGGCCACACCGTCGTCGGCCGGAACGCTGCGGATGTAGCCGTAGCCGGTTTCTGCCCGGTCGGGCGTGATGCCCAGGATCACGATGGCGCCGTCGGCGGCCTTGCGCACGGCGCGCTGCAGCGCCGTCGTGAAGGCCGCGGCATCGGCGACCGTCTGGTCGGCCGGTGTCACCACCAGCACCGGGTCCTGGCCGCCTTCGACGGCTTGCAGTGCGGCCAGCGTCAAGGCCGGCGCGGTGTTGCGCCCGATCGGCTCCAGCAGCAGCGCGGTCGGCTCCAGCCTGAGTTCCCGCAGTTGCTCCAGCGTCAGGAAGCGGTGCTCGGCATTGCCCACGACCAGCAACGGCGCGACGGCGATGTCGGGCGCCCCGAGTGCGGCCAGGCGCTGCGCGGCCAGTTGGAACAGGCTGGAATCGCCCGAGAGCACCAGAAACTGCTTGGGAAAGCCTGCACGCGACAGCGGCCAGAGCCGGGTGCCGCTGCCGCCGGCCATCACCACCGGCAGCACGGAAATCGTGTTCGACATGACAACTCCTGGAATCTTGTGGGGGCGCCCGTCAACCGCTGACGCAGCGGTCAAACGGCTTGCTGTAGACGAGGGGCGGCGGCGTCCTTGGCCGACAGTTGCGGCGCCATGCCGATGTCGGGCCACGCGATCGCCAGGTCGGGGTCGTCCCAGCGCACCGCGCCTTCCGACTGCGGCGCGTAGTAGTCGGTGGTCTTGTAGAGGAAATCGGCGGACTCGCTGACGACCAGGAAGCCGTGGGCGAGGCCGGCGGGAATCCACAGCTGGCGGTGGTTGTCGGCGCTGAGCTCGACGCCCACCCACTGGCCGAAGGTCGGGCTCTCGCGACGGATGTCCACCGCCACGTCGAACACCGCGCCGGCCGTCACGCGCACCAGCTTGCCCTGCGCATGCGGCGGCTTCTGGAAATGCAGGCCGCGCAGCACGCCCTTGGCCGAGCGGGAGTGGTTGTCCTGCACGAAGTTCAGGTCGCCACCCACGGCGTCGTTGAAGACGCGCTGATTGAAGCTTTCCATGAAAAAGCCGCGTGGGTCGCCAAAGACTTTGGGTTCGAAGATCAGGACGCCGGCGATGGCGGTGCGCTCAATGTTCATGAGCGGATTTTGGCAGCACGCCGCAGTCGTCTTGCGAATCGACCGATGCCGTCATCCGTCGAGCGCCTGCCGAAGCCGTTCGACCAGGTTCAGCAGCGCCTGATGGATCTGACGGGCCTCGCCGGCCAGGGACGCGCTCCCGCGGCCTTCGCGCAGCTGCGCTTCAAACGACTCAAGGCGCTGCTGCAGTTCGACAGCGCCAACCGTTCCGCAGGCACCCCGCAGGGCATGGCCGAGCTCGCTCCAGCGGGGCGCGGCGCCTGGCGCATCGGGCTCCAGCAAGGCCGGCAGTCCCCGGTCATAGACCCGAACGAAGATCCGCAACACCCGCTCCAGCGTGGGCGCCTGGCCGCCGGCATGGCGCAGCGCGCTCTGAAGGTCCAGGCCGTCGACGGCCTCAAGGCGCTCGGTCAGTTCCTGCGGTGCCAGGGCTGATACAGGCCCTGGCGGCGGCGGCTGGGTGCCGGGCATCGGCAGCCAGCGCAACAGCGCGGCATAAAGAAGGTCGGGATCGACCGGCTTGGCGATGTGGTCGTTCATGCCGGCGGCCAGGCAGGCCGCGCGGTCTTCGCCGAAGGCGTTGGCGGTCATCGCGACGATGGCAGTGCCTGCCCCGCCGATCTCGCGGATCCGCCGGGTCGCTGCCAGTCCGTCCATGACCGGCATCTGCATGTCCATCAGGATCAGATCGTACGGACGGGTGGTGGCCAGGGCAGCCGCCTGCTCGCCGTCGCCGGCCGTCTCGACCTCCAGGCCTACGGAGCGGAGCAACTCGACGGCGACTTCCTGGTTGACGACGTTGTCCTCGGCCAGCAGGATCCGTTGGCCGGCGTGGTTGCGTCGGAGCTGCGCCTCGGCCTCGCCCGTCGCGTAGGTCGGCCGGTGGGCCAGATGTCCTTGCCGGCGCATGACGCGCACCACCATGTCGTGCAGGGCCGAGGCGGTGATCGGTTTGATCAGGATGCCGTCGAAGCCGGCGCCATGGGCTTGCTGCCACATCGCCGGGTCGTCAAAGGCGGTGATCAGGATGCTGGGCGGCATGCCGGCGCCGAGCAACTGGCGCAGTTGGCGCAGGGTTTCGATCCCGTCGGGCGCCGGCATGCGCCAGTCGATCAGCATCAGATCAAAGGTGTTGCCGGCGGCAATTTCCCGGGTCGCCAGCTGCAATGCGGCGTCACCGCTGTCGCGGCTGTCGACCTGCAGTCCCATCGCCGCCAGCCGCTCACCCAGCGCCGTCAGGGCTTCGGGCAGATCGTCGACCAGCAGCGCTCGCAGGCCATCCAGCGGGATGGGGGCGGAGTGCTCGCCCGCTTCTGCCGCCCGACCGAGCCGCGCCGTGAACCAGAAGCGGCTGCCTTCCCCCGGGCTGCTGACGACCCCCGCCTCACCCTGCATCAGTTCGGCCAGATGCCGGGTCAGCGCCAGCCCGAGGCCGGTGCCACCATGGCGCCGGGTCGTCGAGCTGTCGGCCTGCTCGAAGGCGTTGAACAGGACGCCCAGGCGTTCCGGGGCGATGCCCTCGCCGGTGTCCTGGACCTCGAAGCGAACCAGCAGTGTGCCGCGCTGCTCCTGCAGCAGCTCGGCCCGAACCCGGACCCAGCCTCGCTCGGTGAACTTCACCGCGTTGGCCAGCAGGTTGATCAGCGCCTGGGACAGGCGGGTCGGGTCCCCACGCATCCGGGCCGGAAGGTGATCGGTGTCGAGGACCAGTTCCAGCCCCTTGTCGCGCGCCCGCAGACTCACCATCTCGAAGGCGCGCGACATCATCTCGTCGACCGAGAACTCGACGTCCTCCAGTACCAGCTTGCCGGCCTCGATCTTGGACAGGTCGAGGATGTCGTTGATCACATGCAGCAGATGGCTGGCCGAGGCGTCGATCTTGCCGAGGCGCTCGCGCTGGCCGCTGTCCTGGGTGCTGCGGGCGATCAGGTGGGTCAGGCCGATGATGGCGTTCATCGGCGTGCGGATTTCGTGGCTCATGTTGGCCAGGAAGGCGCTCTTGGCCCGGGTCGCCGCTTCGGCCTCCTCGGCGCGGTGCGCCAACTCGATCTGCATCTCGTTGATCTGGCGGTCGCGCTCCCGGCGCTCGGTGTTGTCGACCAAGGTGGCGCGGCTGCGCAGGAAGTTGCCCTGGTCGTCGCGCACGATCTCGGCCGAGACCAGCACCGGCATCACGCTGCCGTCGGCGCGCACGAAGTCGTAGCTCAGATCGCGCGCCGAGCCGACTTCCAGGAAGTGGCGGAAGCGCTGCAGGTGCAAGGCCACGCTGTCGGGCGTCATGAAGTCGCTGATCGGGCGGCCAACGATCTGTTGCCGCGGGTAGCCCAGCAACGACACCAGGGTGTCGTTGACATCGGCCACCACGCGCTCCTTCGACAGCGAGAAATACCCGCAGGGCGCGCGGTTGTAGAGATCGCTGACGGCCGCGTTGCGCCGCTCCAGTTCGGTCACGGTCGATGCCAGCTCGGCGGTGCGCTGGGTCACTTCGGATTCGAGCGCGTCGCGGTGGCGGGCCAGTTCCGTCAGCGCCGCTTTCTCGGCGCTGATGTCCTTGGCCATCGCGACGAAGTGAGTGACGCCGTTCATCTCGAAGAGACCGCCGGACAGCAGCGCGTCGATCACCTCGCCCGACTTGCGCCGCAATTGGACGTCGAGGTCGTGGACCCGCTGGCCGGATCTCAGCCGCGCGAGCACCCGGGGCTGGCTGGCTGCGTTCGCCCACATCGGCAACCGCGGCCCGTCGGGGCCGAGGAATTCTCCCCGGCTGAAGCCGAGCAGTTCTTCGAGCGCCGGATTGACGTCGATGAACACGCCATCGACCAGCTGGCCGACCGCGATCGCCATCGGGCTGTTGTAGAACACCGTGGCAAAACGCAGGTGCTGTTCGCGCAAGTGCCGGTCGGCCTGGCGGCGCTCGCTGACGTCGCGGTGCAGGCCCATCAAGCCCAGGACTTGTCCGTGCGTGTCCTTGATGCGGATGCCGCGCGATTCGGCCCAGAACAGGCTGCCATCGCGCCGGCGGTACTGCACCTCGTAGGGCGTCGGCGAGGGGTCGATCGACGCGTCGAAATGCTCCCGCCCCTGCCGCGCATAGTCCGCCGGCACGGCGTAGAGGAATTCGGTGGTGCGCCCCACGGCGTGCTCGGCGGGGTAGCCGAACAGGGTCTCGAAGGCCGGATTGACCTGCAGGATGCGCCGCTCGGCATCGACGAACAGCAAGGCGTCGGGCAAACCGCGGACCATGGCCTCGAGCGAGGCCTCGCTGTTCTGCAAGGCCTGCAGCGACTGCGCTCGCTGCAGGTTGGCCAGGGTCAACCGGTCGCGCGCCGCGGCCACTTCGGCGAAGTCGGTGCCCGCAGGGGGTTCCGGATCCGGTTGGCTGAGGCTTGCGACGGCGCCGGCGATGCGTTGCGCGGTCAGCCGTGCGCCCAGCGCCGCCAGCACGGTGGCGAGGACGACGGCCAGGGCCATCGCCTTCGCTGCGGCTTCGCTGGGAGCATCGAGAACCTCGGTGGGCACGTCGAGGCGCACCGACCAGGGCGAGACCCTGGATTTCGCACTGAAATGCTGGGCGCCGCGAAGCTCGTCGGGGGGCAGCGCCGGCCCCCTTCTCGCGATCACGGCGCCGACGCCGTCGAGCAAGCTCAGGCTGGCACCCTGCGGCAGCCCCCGTTTTGTCATGGCCTGCTCGAAGGTGTCGGTGTCCACGGCGGTCAACAGGTACAAGTCTTGCGAGGCGGACGCCGCCGCCGCCGCCGCCGCCGGGACGGCGATGGCGACCATCGGGCGATGGGCGACCGGGCCGGCGAACACGTCGCCGACCGCGGCCCGGCCCGAGGCGAGCGCCACCGAAACCGCGGAATGGCCCTTGGGATGAGGCACGGGCGGCAGCGGGCGGCCGTAGGGGCTGTGGGTGTTGAACAGCATGTGACCGCCGCGGTCGCCCAGGATGACGTCGCTGCCCAGGGTCAGCTTGAAGCTCTGAGCCTGTTGAAACAGGCGGTGCCAGCGGGCGGGATCGGCCAGCGAGGGAGAGCCTGCCAGCACGCTCAAGGCGGCGAATCGCGCTCTCAGATGGAAGTCCACGGCCTGCACCGTGTCGTCGACCAGTTCCTGGGCGGCCTCCTGGCTGGAAAGGCGGGTGGCGCGGACGCTGTCGTAGCCCAGCCAGCCCGCGAGGAGCACCAGCGGCAGCAGGCAGATCACGATCAGGCGATGAAGATGGCGGCGCAGCGACGCGCGCCGGCGAGGGGCCGGTTCTGCGGGCGGTTGGGTGGAGGCGTCGGTGACAGTCATCGCGTCGCGAAGGGGCGTGAGGCGGCCGGTCGCGCCGCGGCGAACGAGTGCCGTTCCGCGAGGCTGGGGCGTGGGGTTCTGCCACGGCGCATCGGGTGACGGCACGTCGCAAGCCGTTGTTCCTGGATGCGGTCGGAATCCACCCTGTTGTCCACCATGTCGATCTTGTCGCAGGAAAGCTGCAGCGGACTGCATTCTGGAGGATTGGAGGGGGATTCCAATCCTTTGCAGTCGATGAAAGGGGCGATTTTGAGGTCTTTTTGACATGGGTCGCTGCGCGGGGCCGATCCGGTGCGGACCCTGGCCCGCGAGCCCGCAGGCCCATCGGCGAGAATGTCAGCTTCGCGTCTCTGCCTTGCCGGCCTCATGACCCAACCCCCCCGCTCCAAAGTTGCCCTGATCACCGGCGTGACCGGCCAGGACGGTGCCTATCTGGCCGAATTCCTGCTTAAGAAGGGCTACGAAGTGCACGGCATCAAGCGCCGAGCCAGCCTGTTCAACACCGACCGGATCGACCACCTGTACCAGGACCCGCATGTGGATGGGCGCAAGTTCATCCTGCACTACGGGGACCTGACGGACTCGACCAGCCTGACGCGCATCATCCAGAAGGTGCAGCCCGACGAGATCTACAACCTGGCGGCGCAAAGCCACGTGGCGGTCTCGTTCGAGGAGCCCGAGTACACGGCCAACGCCGACGGCATCGGGGCGCTGAGGATCCTGGAGGCGATGCGCATCCTGGGGCTGGGCAAGAAGACCCGGTTCTACCAGGCCAGCACCTCGGAGCTGTACGGGCTTGTGCAGGAGACGCCGCAGAAGGAGAGCACGCCGTTCTACCCGCGCAGCCCCTACGCGGTGGCCAAGCTCTACGCGTACTGGATCACGGTCAACTACCGAGAGGCCTACGGCATGTACGCCTGCAACGGCGTGCTGTTCAACCACGAGAGCCCGCTGAGGGGCGAGACCTTCGTCACGCGCAAGATCACGCGGGCGATCGCGCGCATCGCGCTGGGCCTGCAAGACAGCCTGTACCTGGGCAACCTGAGCGCGCTGCGCGACTGGGGGCACGCGAGGGACTACATCGAGATGCAGTGGCTGATGCTGCAGCAAGAGCAGCCCGAGGACTACGTGATCGCCACGGGTGTGCAGTACAGCGTGCGCCAGTTCGTGGACTTCGCGGCGAGGGAGCTGGGCATCGAGGTGGCGTTCAGCGGCCAGGGCGAGCAGGAGGTGGGCACGGTCAAGGCGGTGACGCCGGTGAACGGCGAGATCAAGGCCAAGTGCAAGGCGGGCGACGTGATCGTCAAGGTGGACCCGCGCTACTACCGGCCGACCGAGGTGGAGACGCTGCTGGGCGACCCGAGCAAGGCCAAGGCCAAGCTGGGCTGGACGCCCAAGACCAGCCTGCAGGAGCTGGTCAAGGAGATGGTGGAGGCCGACTACACCACCGCGCGCAAGGACAGCCTGGTCAAGCTCGCGGGCTTCCAGGCCTTCGACCATCATGAGTGAGGGGCAGGCGATGAGCGATTTCGATCCCAAGCCCCACCTGCACCCCGAGAACGCGCCGGCCAAGGACGCACCGATCCTGGTCGCCGGAGCGCGCGGCATGGTCGGCAGCGCGCTGGTGCGGCGCCTGCAGCGCGCCGGCCACACGGCGGTGCTGGCGCCTGGACGCGCCGAGCTGGACCTGATGGACGGCGCCGCGGTGAACGCCTACCTGCAGGCCAGGCGGCCGGCCTACATCTTCATCGCGGCGGCCAAGGTGGGCGGCATCCAGGCCAACAACACCTACCGGGGCGAGTTCCTCTACAACAACCTGACGATCCAGAACCACCTGATCCACGGCGCGCACCTGGCGGGCGTGCAGCGGCTGATGTTCCTGGGCTCGAGCTGCATCTACCCCAAGCTGGCGCCGCAGCCGATCCGCGAAGAGGCGCTGCTGACCGGGCCGCTGGAGCCGACCAACGAGCCCTACGCGATCGCCAAGATCGCCGGCATCAAGCTGTGCGAGGCCTACAACGCGCAGTACGGGCGCCAGTACGTCAGCGTGATGCCCACCAACCTGTACGGGCCCAACGACAACTACGATCTGGCCAACAGCCACGTGCTGCCGGCGCTGATCCGCAAGGCGCACGAGGCCAGGCTGCGCGGCGACGCCGAGTACGTGGTCTGGGGCACCGGCACGCCCAAGCGCGAGTTCCTGTACGTGGACGACCTGGCTGATGCCTGCGTGCACCTGATGAACCAGGGCTACGACGGCCCGCTGGTCAACATCGGCACCGGCGAGGACGTGACGATCCGCGAGCTGGCCGAGACAGTGATGGGCGTCGTGGGTTTCGAGGGCCGGATCGTCTTCGATGCGACCAAGCCCGACGGCACGCCGCGCAAGCTGCTGGACGTGGGGCGGCTGGCGGCGCTGGGCTGGCGCGCGCGCACGTCGCTGCGCGACGGGGTGGCGCTGGCCTACCAGGACTTTCTCACCAGCGCCGCAGGCGCCTGAAGCGCGCCTGCGCATCGCGCGGCGGGCTCAGCGCAGCCGGCTCCAGGTGGCTTTCATCAACTCACCGGGGCCCATGTTCTTGTCGTCGCAGCTCTTGAACCCGTCGAAGCTCGTGAGGCGCGCGCCAGGCCTGCCTGGAAAGTCGAACATGCGGTGGTTCCAGTCGCCGGGAAAGATCAGCACGCCGATGCGCCTGCGAATGAAGTAATCGACGAAGTCGGCGGCGATGTGCGGCGAGTCGACCCCCGGTCCGCTGCGGCTGTCATAGCAGCGGCCCAGTTCCTCCTTGGCGGTGGTGCCCGAAAAGAACGCGCTGGCGATGCAGGCGTGGCGGTCGCACCAGCCGTCCAGCCAGTAGTCGATGTCCGAGCTGCGGTAGTAGTCGGTCTTGGCGGCGCCGAGCTTGGTGTGCTGCGAGTCGTCGGTCGGCAGCGGGTGGATGTCGAACGCCAGCTGGTGAAGCGGATCGTCAGGCACGTTGGCATCGGTGTTCTTGCGCCAGATGTGCGAGGTCGAGATGCCTTCCAGGATGATCACGTTGCGTGCACCCGTCTTGCGGATCGTGTTGACCATCAACTGATGGTCCACCCGCCAGCGCTGCCACAGCGTCGGGTCCGAGGCGAGCTTGTCGGCCTTGCCATAGCCGGGCTCGTTGAAGGCATTGAAGTACACCGACCCCCGCTGGGCGAACAGCGGTGCGAGCACCGACCATACGCGGGCCGCCTCGGCGCCGGGGGTGCGCTCGGAACCGACGGACGCGGACGGCTTGCCCGCGCTGATCGTCAGCATGCTGGTCATGCCGTAGCGCGCCGCGAGATCCACGGCCGCCACGATCTCGTCGAGGTAGGCCTTCTTCTGCGCCGGCCCCATTTGTCCGTCCGGCATGCGGTTGGTCGGATCCAGCCCTGCGATGCTCAGGTTGAAGCGCAGCGTGTCGACGCCGATGTCCTGCAACTGCCGCAGGAACACGTCGCCCCAGGCCTTGTGGGCCTTGGCATAGACGCCTTTCAGGTACTCCGGCGGTGCGACGAAGCCGGTGATCACCACTCCCTTGGGAATCCAGGGCTGCCCGTCGCGCATGAACTGGTGGCCCGACACGGTGACCACGCAGCGCGCGCCCAGGCAGTCCGCAACGGCGGGATTGGGGGCGGCCGCCACCGCGTCGGCAGGGCCGGGGCGGGGTTTCCTGGCGTACGCCTGCGGGTACCAGGGCAGGGCCGCCAGCAGGCCGATCCAGAACATGGCGACAGCGACGCTGCGGCGTGACAATCCGATCATGGTCAGAGCCTCCTGGGTGTTTCTGGCAAGGATCGGGGCGTCGCCCGGGCCTGTCCAGGCACTTTACCGAGGCCGGCGCAATTCGGGTGGCTCGGCGAGACCCCGTCCCCCGGTATTCTTGGGGGGCTGCACGGCCGGGAATCGACCGGCGGTCAACCGGGCAGGAGGTGTCGCGATGAAGGAGTCGAGGTGGGGCGGGGGTGTCGCGCTGGCGCTCAGCGTCTTGCTCGGTGCCTGCGTCACGCCCGCGCCGCTGAGCTTTGCGCCAGGCAGCTCCCTGGCGTCGGTCGTGCAGGCCCTGGGGCCGCCGACGGCGGAGTACGCCCTGCCGCAGGGCGCGCGCGAGCTCGAATATGCCACCGGACCCTACGGCAAGTCGACCTACATGCTCGTCTTCGATCCGGCCGGGCGACTGGATCGCGCCGGGCAGGTGCTCACCGAAGCGCACTTCAACGAGATCCGGCCCGGCATGCGTTCGGACGAGGTGTTGCGCCGTCTTGGCCGGCCTTCCGAAGTCTGGCCGCTGGCGCACCAGCGTCAGCAGGTCTGGTCTTACCGCTATCCGACCTATGAGTGCCGCTGGTTCATGATCGGCATGGGGTTGGATGGCACGGTGGCGGACACCGGCTATGGCGAGGATCCGCTGTGTGCCGTTCACCAGGTGCGTCGCGCCGGCCACGGGGCCGGTGCGACGGCCGCGTCGGATCAGTCGATCAGGCCCAGCTCCCTGATCCGGGCGATGACCTGATCGGCCGCCTCGTCGGCGCTGCAGTGGGTGGTGTTCACGCGCAGCTCGGGCCGCTCGGGTGGCTCGTACGGACTGGAGATGCCGGTGAAGTTCGCAATCTCGCCGCGGCGCGCCTTCTTGTACAAACCCTTGACGTCGCGGTCCTCGGCGATGGCCAGCGGCGTATCGACATAGATCTCGATGAACTCGCCGTCGGCCACCAGGCTGCGCGCCATCGCGCGCTCGGAGCGGAACGGCGAGATGAACGCGGTCAGCACGATCAGGCCGGCGTCGACCATCAGGTGGGCGACCTCGGAGACGCGGCGAATGTTCTCGACCCGGTCGGCCTCGGTGAAGCCCAGATCCTTGTTGAGGCCGTGCCGCACGTTGTCGCCGTCGAGCAGGTAGGTGTGGCGCCCCATCGCATGCAGCTTCTTCTCGACCAGGTTGGCGATCGTCGACTTGCCCGCGCCTGACAGGCCGGTGAACCACAGCACACCGGGACGCTGGCCCTTGGCCGCGGCGCGCGCCATCTTGGCCACGTCCACCGGCTGCATGTGGATGTTGTGCGAGCGGCGCAGCGCGAAGTTCAGCATCCCCGCGCCCACCGTGTTGTTGGTGAGCCGGTTGATCAGGATGAAGCCGCCGGTGTCCCGGTTGGCGGTGTAGGCGTCGAACGCGATCTGGCGGTCCAGCGCCAGGTTGACCACGCCGATCTCGTTGAGCTCGAGCTGCTTGGCAGCGAGCTTCTCCATCGTGTTGACGTTGACCTTGTACTTGGGCTCGGTGACGGTGGCGGTCACCGTCTGGGTGCCGATCTTCAGCAGGTACGAGCGCCCGGGCAGCATCGGATCGTCGGTCATCCAGACCAGGCTGGCCTCGAACTGGTCGGCGACCTCGGCCGGGCTGGCGGCGGTGGAGATCACGTCGCCGCGCGAAATGTCGATCTCGTCCTCCAGCGTCAGGGTCACGCTCTGGCCCGCCACGGCCAGCGGCAGGTCGCCGTTGAGCGTGACGATCCGCGCCACCTTGCTCTCGCGTCCCGAGGGCTGGGCGCGGATGCGGTCGCCCGGCTTGACGATGCCGCTGGCGATCAGGCCGCTGAAGCCGCGGAAGTCGAGGTTGGGACGGTTGACCCACTGCACCGGCATGCGCAAGGGCTCGTGCTGAAGCCGCTCCTCGTCCACTTCGCAGGTTTCGAGGAAACCCATCAGCGTGGTGCCGCGGTACCAGGGCGTCTTCTCGCTGGGCACCAGCATGTTGTCGCCCTTGAGGCCCGACAGCGGGATGCTGGTGATGTCGGTCAGGCCGATCTGCTGGGCGAACGCGCGGTAGTCCTCGTTGATCTGGTCGAAGACCTTTTGCGAGTAGTCGACCAGGTCCATCTTGTTGATGGCGAGCACGACCTTTCGGATGCCGATCAGGCTGACCAGGTAGCTGTGGCGGCGGGTCTGCGTCAGCACGCCCTTGCGGGCATCGACCAGGATCACCGCGACGTCGGCCGTCGAGGCGCCGGTGATCATGTTGCGGGTGTACTGCTCGTGCCCGGGCGTGTCTGCGACGATGAACTTGCGCCGGTCGGTGCTGAAGAAGCGGTAGGCCACGTCGATCGTGATGCCTTGCTCGCGCTCGGCCGCCAGGCCGTCCACCAGCAGCGCGAAATCGATGTCGCCGCCCTGCGTGCCCCACTTCTTCGAGTCGTTCTCGATCGCCGCGAGCTGGTCCTCGAACAGCATCTTCGACTCGTACAGCAGCCGGCCGATGACGGTGGACTTGCCGTCGTCCACGGAGCCGCAGGTGATGAAGCGCAGCAGGCTCTTCTTCTCATGCTGCTGCAGATACTTCTGGATGTCGGTGGCGATGAGGTCGGAAACGTGTGCCATCAGAAATATCCTTCCTGCTTCTTCTTTTCCATCGAGGCGGCGGCGTCGTGGTCGATCATGCGACCCTGGCGCTCGCTGGTTTTGGTCAGCAGCATCTCCTGGATGATGTCGGTCAGGGTCTCGGCCTCGGACTCGACGGCACCCGACAGCGGATAACAGCCCAGCGTTCGGAAGCGGACCTTCTTCATCATCGGCACTTCGCCGTCGCGCAGCGGAAAGCGCTCGTCGTCGACCATGATCAGCGTGCCATCGCGGTCGACCACCGGGCGCTCGGCCGCGAAGTACAGCGGCACGATCGGCACGTTCTCCAGGTGGATGTACTGCCAGATGTCCAGTTCGGTCCAGTTCGAGATCGGGAACACGCGGATCGACTCGCCCTTTTGCTTGCGTCCGTTGTAGAGGTGCCAGAGTTCGGGGCGCTGGTTCTTCGGATCCCAGCGGTGCTGGTCGGAGCGGAAGCTGAAGATGCGCTCCTTCGCGCGGCTCTTCTCTTCGTCGCGGCGCGCGCCGCCGAACGCAGCGTCGAAGCCGTACTTGTCCAGCGCCTGCTTGAGCCCCTGGGTCTTCCACATGTCGGTGTGGATCTGCGAGCCGTGGGTGAACGGGTTGATGCCCAACGCCATCGCTTCGGGGTTGTGATGCACCAGCAGCGTCATGCCCAGTTCCTTGGCCATGCGGTCGCGCATCTCGTACATCGCCCGGAACTTCCAGGTCGTGTCCACGTGCAGCAGCGGGAACGGCGGTGGCGACGGGTAGAAGGCCTTCTTGGCCAGGTGCAGCATGACGGCTGAATCCTTGCCGATCGAATAAAGCATCACCGGGTTGTCGGCCTCGGCGACGACCTCGCGCATGATGTGGATGCTCTCGGCTTCCAGCCGCTGCAGGTGGGTCAGGCTCATGGGGGGGTCCGTGGGCAGGAGGGAAGAAACGGCGGGGCGGGCAAAGGGCCCCGCGGGGCTCTGGGGGGCCGGCGTCGTGCCGGCCGCGGGGCGCTCCGGCCGAAGCGGCGGGGTCGCGGTCGCCGCCTTGGCGGCAGGGGGGGGCAAAGCTTGCCGCACCTCGGCCGGATCACGCAAGGCTTCGGGGATGCGGCGCGGCGTCGGCGCCACGGAACAAGCCCGCACTCGCAGCCGAGGTTGCTGGGCCAGCCACAGGTCGAGCGCGGGCGCGCGGCTCAGGTCGGGGCCGTGCAGGGCCACGTGCCAGCGCCCGTCATGGCCGTGCAGCAGCCGCTGCAGGAAGTCGATGTGGGCGTCGATCGAGCCGTTGCGGGCCACGGGCAACCAGGTCAGGCTGCCGCGCGGACTCATGCCGACCAGCAGCGCCGCACCCGAAGGCAGGTCCGGGTGGTGGACGGAGCCGGCCCAGATCAGCCGTGCGCCGTCGGCGCGTGCCTCCTGCACCGCTTGCGGCCAAGCCTGGTCGGCCCAGGCCCGCGCGCCGCTGCTGTGCTCGGCGGCGGCGGCCATCGGTTTGAGCGCCAGGCCCCAGCGCTCCAGCAGGCGCGACATCGCTCGGGCGTCCAGCGTCACGTCGAAGCGCTGCCGTGCCTCGGTCTGCAGCGCGCTGCCGTCCCACAGGCCGACGGCCGGCGGCTTGAGCGCGATGCGGCGCAATTCGCGCTCCTGCGCCGCGTCGAGCACCCGTCCGTCGCCCTTGGGGCGTCCGCGCGGGCCGACCTCGATCGCCGACCAGCCGCCCGACTCGAAAGCCTGGCAGGCGCGGATGATGGTCGGCACGCTGAGCCCGGTCTCGGTCCGGATCTGGCTCAGGCTGTGACCGTCGACGCGCAACTGCACCGCGCGCTTGCGGCGCGCATTCAGCGACGGCAGGGCCTGGCTGGGCGGATTCACGGCGTAAAACCTGGTCAATAAATGTTTTAGGGGTTTGAGTGTGCCACGACAGCCTCACAATCGGGCATCCCCAGCTTGGAAAAATGGCCATGACCACACCGACTTCCCCCGATCTCGCCGCCTGGTTGGACGCGCTGACGCCGCTGATCCGCGAGGCTGGTCACGTGATCATGGACATTTATGCGACCGACTTCGACGTCAGCCGCAAGGGCGACGACTCGCCCGTCACCCAGGCTGACCAGCGCGCCGAGGCGGTGATCCTGGCGGGCTTGAGCCGACGGATGCCCGGGATTCCGGTGGTGGCCGAGGAGGCCGTTTCGGCTGGGCAGATTCCGCAAGTGGGTGACCGCTTCTTCTTGGTCGATCCGCTCGATGGCACGAAGGAATTCATCAGCCGCAATGGCGAGTTCACGGTCAACATCGCGCTGATCGAACACGGCTATCCGGTGCTGGGCCTGGTGTTCGCGCCCGCGGTCGGTCGGTTGTTCGGGGGGGCGAAAGGGGTCGGCGCCTGGGTGGAGGATGCCGCCGGGCGGCGGCCGATCCATTGCCGCGCGGTGCCGGCCCAGGGCCTGACGGTGGTCGCCAGCCGCTCGCACGGCGACGAGGCGGCACTCGACGCTTTCCTGAACGGGCGCGCCGTGGCGTCCCGCACCAACGCTGGCTCCTCTCTGAAGCTGTGTCTGGTGGCGGCGGGCGAGGCCGACCTGTATCCGCGCCTCGGGCGCACGATGGAATGGGACATCGCGGCCGGCGATGCCGTGCTGCGCGCTGCCGGCGGCCAGGTCCGGACCGTGGCGGACGGTCAGGTGCTGCGGTACGGCAAACCGGGCTTCGACAACCCCCATTTCGCGGCCAGCGGATCGTGATGCCCGGCATCCAGAACCTGCGCTGACGCGCCGGGTCCGGCGGCTACAGTCGACGCATGCACGAGGACGCCGCCCCCGCTGACGACGCCGACCCCAGCAGCGAAGGCCCTGGTGCCGGCCTGCGCCTGGTATGGCACGGGCGCGGCCTGGCCGCGGTGCCCACGCTCGCGGCCCTGCTGTCGCCGGCGCGGCTGCTGAGCCCGGCCCAGGCGCGACGCGACGGCGCGGATGCGGTGTTGGCCTGGGGTCGCAAGCCCAGCGCCGTCCGGGCCGAAGCCTGGGCCCGTCGCCAGGGCCTGCCGGTCTGGCGCATCGAGGACGGCTTGCTGCGCTCGATCGAACCCGGACCGCGGTCGCCGCCGCTGTCGCTGGTGTGGGACGACGAGGGCATCTACTACGACGCGTCGCAGGCCTCGCGGCTCGAGCGCCTGGTACGCCGGCCGCTGACGGCCTCGCGCCTGGCCCGGGCGCAGGCCTTGCGGCAGGCCTGGTGCGACGGACGGCTGTCCAAGTACAACCAGGCCCGCGAGCCGGCCTTCGAACTGCGAGACGACGACGTGCTGGTCGTCGACCAGACGGCGGGCGACGCCTCGATCGCCTTCGGCGCGGCCTCGCCCGCCTCGTTCGTCCGCATGCTGGACGCCGCGCTCGACGAGCACCCGCGCGCGCGCATCCTGCTCAAGCAGCATCCGGAGGTGGTGGCCGGGCGCAAGCGCGGGCACTTCGACCCGCAGGCCTTGTCGGTGGGCACCCGCGGCCGCATCGTCTGGCTGGGGCGCGACGTCCATCCGCCGGGCCTGCTAGCCCGGGTCGCCGCGGTGTATGGGGTCAGCTCGCAGCTCGGTTTCGAAGCCTTGCTGTGGGGACGCCCGGTGCGCTGCTTCGGCCTGCCGTTCTACGCGGGCTGGGGCCTCACCGGCGACGACCTGCCGGCGCCGGCACGCCGCACCCCGGCGCCGCTGGAGGCGTTGGTGCATGCGGCGCTGGTGGATTACGGCCGCTGTGTGGACCCGGAGACCGGCCAGCGCTGTCTGCCGGAACACCTGGTCAGCTGGATGGCCTTGCAACGTCGCCAGCGCGAGCGCTTTCCCGCCGAGTTGGTGGCTCTGGATTTCTCCTGGTGGAAGCGGCCGATCGCACGCCGCTTCCTGGCGGGCAGCGAGGTCCGCTTCCAGTCCTCGCGCCGGCCGGTGCCCGAGGGGGCGACGCTGGTGCTGTGGGGCGCGCGCCCGCCGCCGCCCCAAGCCCGCCCCTCGGGCGTCATCCGGCTCGAGGACGGTTTCATTCGCTCGGTCGGGCTGGGGGCGGACCTGCGCCAGCCGCTGTCCTGGGTGCAGGACGCGCTTGGGCTGTACTACGACGCGCAATCCCCTTCGGCGCTGGAGCAAGGGTTGAACACGGCCGACCCGCCGCCAGACCTGCTGGCGCGGGCCGCCCGGCTGCGCGAGCGCATCGTCAGCGGCGGCCTCAGCAAGTACAACCTGGCGGGCGAGTCCTGGACGCGCCCGGCGGGCCGCCCAGAGGTGTTGCTCGTGATTGGCCAGGTGGAGGGCGATGCCTCGATCCGGCACGGCGCGCCGGGGCTCCACAGCAACCTGGACCTGCTGAAGGCGGTGCGCCAGGCGCACCCCGCCGCCTGGCTGCTGTACAAGCCGCATCCCGACGTCGTGGCGGGCTTGCGCGCCGGCGGCCGCGGCGAGGCCGCGGCGGCGCAAGTCTGCGACGAGGTGGTGCTGCGGGCGCGCATCGAGGACCTGCTGCCCCAGGTCGACGGCGTGCACGTGCTGACCTCGCTGGCCGGCTTCGAAGCCTTGCTGCGAGGCACGCCGGTGACGACCTGGGGGCTTCCGTTCTACGCCGGCTGGGGCCTGACCCGCGATCAGCTCGCGACCCCGCGGCGCAGCCGGTGCCTGAGCCTGGATGCGCTGGTCGCCGGCGTGCTGATCGTCTATCCGGCCTATGTCAGCCGGGTGACGGGGGCGTTCACGACACCGGAGCGGGCGCTCGACGAACTGCAAGCCTGGCGCGAGGATCAGGGGCGCTCAGGCCGCGGTGCCGCGCTGCTCCAGGGCGTGCGGCGCCTGGGACTGCGCCTGCTGCGCCGATGGCGCGGCGTGTGAGCGCAGCTGAAGCGGTCACGAGGGCCGCTTAAAACGTATCGGGCGCGACCGGCCACCGGTTCGTGGGATGCAGGACGGTGAGATTCCTCTCTAGACTGGGCCGCATCCGCCAAGAGCTTCGGTAACTGTTACCGAATTGGACCCTCTGCTGGCTTGCACACGCTGTACTCTGTCTGCCGCCATGATCCCGCGCTCGCTTGATCTTCTGATGGCCCGCCGCCGCACCTTGATGCTGCAGGGACCGATGGGTCCGTTCTTCGCCCGCCTGGCCGCCACGCTGCGGGCGCGCGGGCAGCAGGTCTGGAAGGTCAATTTCAACGGCGGTGACGATCTCTACTTCAGCGACGATTCGGTGCGGCGCTTTCAGGCGCCGCCGAACCGCTTCTCCGCCTGGCTGTCGGCTTTGCTGGACGAACTGGACGCCGACACCCTGGTGCTGTTTGGTCAATCCCGGCTCATGCATGTGCAGGCCATCCAGATCGCGCGGGCCCGGGGCCTGGCGGTGTTCGTGTTCGAGGAAGGCTATGTGCGACCCGACTACGTCACGCTGGAATCGGGGGGCGTGAACGCGGCGTCGGGCATTCCACGCGACCCGGCTTTCTATCGCGCGCTGACCCCCGATGTCACGCCCAACCCGGAGCCCACCCGCCAGGAGTTCGGCACCGTGGCGGGCATCGCGATGCGCTATGCCCTGGCCTGCCATGCCGGCCGCGCCGCCTATCCCCACTATGAACACCATCGCAGCCTGGCCCCGGTGACCGAAGGCCTGCGCTGGGTGCGCGGCGCATGGCGCAAGTGGGTCTGCCGCGTGCGGGAGCGACATCTGCAGGATTTCCTGTGCGCGCCGGCGCAACACAAGCGCTTCTTCCTGGTGCCGCTGCAGGTCTGCAACGACAGCCAGATCGTCGTGCATTCGCGTTTCCGCGAGATGAGCCACTTCATCGACGAGGTGCTGGCGTCGTTCGCCCGCAGCGCGCCGGCCGACACCCTGCTGGTCTTCAAGCACCACCCGCTGGACCGGCCGTACTCCGATTTCGCGGCGGCCATCGCGCGCGGCAGCGTCCGGCAAGGCGTGCAGGACCGCGTGCTCTACATCCACGACCAGCACCTGCCCAGCCTGCTGCAGCATGCCCGCGGGGTGGTCACGATCAACAGCACCAGCGGCCTGCAGGCCTTGTTCCACGGCACGCCGGTGACGACGCTGGGCGACGCCATCTATGCGGTCGAGGGACTGGTGAACCGCGGCCCGCTGGACCGATTCTGGGTCGAGCCGGGCACGGTGGACGCCGACCTGTTCCGGCGATTCCGGGGCTATCTGGTCCGCGAGAACCAGCTCAACGCCAGCTTCTACGCCGACGCGCCCGGGCTGCCCGATCCCGCGGCCGTCCTGGCCGAGCGGTCGTCCAGCACGCTGGCCAGGCGGCGCCGCGCCAGCGCTTCAGGCAGGCCCAAGGCCTCGGCCCAGGCGGCCAACTGGTCCTCACCCACCGGTCCGACGTTGAAGTAGACCGCTTGCGGGTGCGCCAGGTAGAAGCCGCTGACGCTGGCGGCCGGCGTCATCGCCATGCTGTCGGTCAGTCCCATGCCGATGTCCTCGGCCTGCAGCACCCGGAACAAGTCCGCTTTCACGCCGTGCTCGGGGCAGGCCGGGTAGCCGGGGGCCGGGCGGATGCCGGTGTATTTCTCGGCCACCAGGTCCTCGGTCGTCAAGGTCTCGTCGGCGGCGTAGCCCCAGAATTCGGTGCGCACGCGCTGGTGCAGGCGCTCGGCAAACGCTTCGGCCAGGCGGTCGGCCAGGGCCTTCAGCATGATGGCGGAATAGTCGTCGTGCGCCGCTTCGAACTGCTGCGCCTTCTTGTCGGCGCCCAGTCCGGCCGTGACGGCGAACAGGCCCAGGTAATCGGGTTGGACGCCCTTGGGCGCCACGAAATCGGCCAGCGAGCGGTTCGGACGCTTGACGCCGTCGACCGTCGGGCGCTCGGTCTGCAGCCGCAGCGGCGCCCAGCGCATCAGCACCTGGCTGCGGGTGTCGTCGGCGTAGACCTCGATCACGTCGTCGTCGACGGTGTTGGCGGGGTACAGGCCGATCACGCCGCTGGCCTGCAGCCAGCGCCCGTCGATGATCTTCTTCAGCATCGCCTGGGCATCGGCGAAGACCTTGCGCGCTGCGTCGCCCACCACCGGGTCCTTCAGGATGGCCGGATAGGGACCGGCCAGGTCCCAGGTCTGGAAGAACGGGCCCCAGTCGATGTAGCGCGCCAGTTCGGCCAGGTCGTAATGGCGGAATTCGCGTCGGCCGATGAAGCGCGGCGCGGGCGGCGCCGCCGACCAGTCCAGCGACTGCTTGTTGGCGCGCGCCTGGGCGATCGGCACCAGCGGCTTGCTCTTCTTGTTCGCGTGCAGGGTGCGGACCTGGTCGTAGTCGGCGTTGAGCTCGGCGATGTAGCGGGTCGCGCGCTCGTCGGACAACAGCTCGGAGCACACGCCGACCGCCCGCGAGGCATCCGGCACGTAGACGATCGGTCCGTCGAAGTTCGGCGCGATCTTCACGGCGGTGTGAACCCGGCTGGTGGTGGCTCCGCCGATCAGCAGCGGCGTCTTGCGCTCGCGGAAGTACGCGTCGCGCTGCATCTCGGCGGCCACGTGCTGCATCTCTTCCAGGCTGGGGGTGATCAGGCCGGACAGGCCGATGATGTCGGCCCCTTCCTCGCGGGCGCGCGCCAGGATGTCCTGGCAGGGCACCATCACGCCCATGTTGATGACCTCGAAGTTGTTGCACTGCAAGACCACCGTGACGATGTTCTTGCCGATGTCGTGCACGTCGCCCTTGACGGTCGCGAT
Organism: Ideonella sp. sgz306126; assembly: GCF_056032705.1. Lineage (NCBI taxonomy): Bacteria > Pseudomonadati > Pseudomonadota > Betaproteobacteria > Burkholderiales > Sphaerotilaceae > Ideonella > Ideonella sp. sgz306126. Next base: position 537,840 of record NZ_JBVYWP010000001.1, on the reverse strand, counting down.
GACGATCTTGCCTTTGGCGCGGGCCTGTCCGCCGGCCTCGACCAGCGCCGCCTTCTCGGCCTCGATGTAAGGCAGCAGGTGGGCCACGGCCTGCTTCATCACCCGCGCGCTCTTGACCACCTGGGGCAGGAACATCTTGCCGGCCCCGAACAAGTCGCCCACCGTGTTCATGCCGGCCATCAGCGGGCCCTCGATGACGTGCAGCGGCCGGCCGCCATCGGCCTGGATGGCTTGCCAGGCCTGCTCGGTGTCCTCGTCGATGAAGTCGGTGATGCCGTGGACCAGCGCGTGCGACAGCCGCTCGTTCACCGGCGCCTGGCGCCACGCCAGGCGCTGCGAATCGTCCTTGGCGGCCCCTTTGACCTGCTCGGCCACTTCCAGCAGCCGTTCGGTGGCCGATTTCGCGGCTTCGTTCGGCTTGAGCCGGGGCACCCGGTTCAGCACCACGTCCTCGACACGCTCGCGGAGCTCGGGGTCCAGATCGTCGTAGACGCCGATCATGCCGGCGTTGACGATGCCCATGTCCATGCCGGCCTGGATCGCGTGGTACAGGAACACGGTGTGGATCGCCTCGCGCACCGGTTCGTTGCCGCGGAAGCTGAACGAGACGTTGCTGACGCCGCCGGAGACGCGTGCGCCCGGCAGGTGCTGCTTGATCCAGCGGGTGGCGTCGATGAAATCGACGGCGTAGTTGTCGTGCTCTTCGATGCCGGTCGCGATCGCGAAGATGTTGGGATCGAAGATGATGTCTTCGGCTGGAAAACCCACCTCGTCGACCAGCAGCCGGTAGGCGCGAGCGCAGATGTCGATCTTGCGCTGGAAGGTGTCGGCCTGGCCGGTTTCGTCGAAGGCCATGACCACGGCCGCCGCGCCGTAGCGGTGCACCAGCTTGGCCTGGCGCTTGAACTCGGCCTCGCCCTCCTTGAGCGAGATCGAGTTGACGATGCCCTTGCCCTGCAGGCACTTCAGGCCGGCCTCGATGACGCTCCACTTCGACGAATCGACCATGATCGGCACGCGCGCGATCTCGGGTTCGCCGGCGATCAGGTTCAGGAAGCGCACCATTGCCGCCTGGCTGTCCAGCATCGCCTCGTCCATGTTGATGTCGATGACCTGGGCGCCGTTCTCCACCTGCTGGCGTGCGACGGCCAGCGCCTTTTCGAACTCGCCGGCCAGGATCATCCTGGCGAACACTTTGGAGCCGGTGACGTTGGTGCGCTCGCCGATGTTGACGAACAGGGCGCTGGCGTCGAGCGTGACGGGTTCCAGGCCGGACAGGCGAAGGGGAGGCGGCGGAGCGACGGAAGGCGTGGGGGTCATGGCGCGCTGGGTCAGGGACGGAGTCGGCCCGATCCCCCGGGCGAGCAGGCTCACCCGGGGGGTCGGGTGAGCGTCGTTGATGCCACCAAGCCTGACGGCGTCAGGAGCCCTGAGGCCCTGGGACGCTGCTGCAACGCTCCTTGGATGGCGGCAATTTTACCGCGCCGACGGCTTGCGTGTCGTGGCGCCAACGCGCCGCCCGCCCCGGAGCGCGGTATCTTCGGGCGCCTGTTATCTTCCATGTCATGAGTTCGTCATCCCTGACCTCGTCGTCGCTGCCCGAGGCGCCCGAGCTGGCCGCCGCAGCGGCCCGGCTGCTGCGCGGCGACGATGCGCTGGCCCAGCTCAGTGCGGCGGACGCGCGTTGCGTGGTGTCGTACATGCGGCTGCTGCGCAGCGGCGAGGGCCAGGTGCTGATGCGCGAGGGCGAGGCGGCGACCAATGGCTTCATGCTGCTGATCCTGGACGGCGAGGTGACGGTGGAAAACACCGTGGCGAGCCGCGCGGCGCCGGTGGTCGTGTCGGTGCTGGGGCCGGGACACTTGCTGGGTGAGACCGGCTTGTTCGACGGCGGGCCGCGCACGGCGACCTGCATCGCCACCACGCCGCTGACCGCGGCAGGACTCTCGCTCAGCGCGTTCAAGCGGCTGATCCGCGACGAGGCCGACGTGGCGGCCAAGCTGATGGTGGGCATTTCCCAGCGCATGGCCCAGCGCCTGCGCGATTCCAGCCGCCAGCAGCGCGTCTACCACCAGTTGTTGACGGCGATGCAGGGCGAGATCGACGAACTGCAGCGCCAGTTGCAGAAGGTGATGGACGGTGCCGCCCGGCGCAGGGAGCTGGGCGTCGAAGGCGCGTCGCGCTGAAGGGCATCGGGGGCGGTCTGCCGGTCCGGCCCTCGCCCGGTCACGCCGACAGGTGAATGACGTCGCGCACCACCGGGTAGATGTGGTTCTGCCAGCGCCGGCCGCTGAACACGCCGTAGTGGCCGACGTTGGGTTGCACGTAGTGGGTGCGCAGGTAGGGTCGCAGGCTGCTGGCCAGGTCTTGCGCGGCCAGCGTCTGGCCGATGGCGCAGATGTCGTCGCGCTCGCCTTCGACGGTCAGCAACGCGGTGCGGCGGATCGCCGCCGGATCGACCCGGCGGCCGCGGAACCGCAACTCGCCCCGCGGCAAGGCGAACTCCTGGAACACCAGGCGCACGGTTTCGAGATAGAACTCGGCGGCCAGATCGGCGACGGCCAGGTACTCCTCGTAGAACTGGCGCGTCACTTCGGCCTGATCGTGCTCGTCGTCCACCAGATGCTGGTAGTAGTCCTTGAAGGCCGTGGCGTGGCGTTCCTTGTTCATGCTGATGAAGGCGGAGAGCTGGACGAAGCCCGGGTACACACGGCGCCCCCGCCCCGCATAGCGCAGCGGCACGACACCGATCAGGTTGTTTTCGAACCAGTCGATCGGCCGCTCGGTGGCCAGACGGTTGACCACCGTGGGACTGATCCGGCAGTCGATCGGGCCGGCCATCAGCGTCAGGCTGGCCGGGGTGGCGGGGTGCTGGTCCTCCGACATCAGCGCCACGGCCGCCAGCGCCGCGACGCAAGGCTGGCAGACCGCGATCACGTTCGCATGCGGACCCAGCGCCGCCAGGAAATCGATCACATGCTCGATGTACTCGTCCATGCCGAATCGACCGGCCGCGAGCGGCACGTCGCGCACGTTGTGCCAGTCGGTCACGTAGACGTCGTGGTCCTGCAGCACCGTGCGCACGGTATCGCGCAGCAGCGTCGCGAAATGGCCCGACATCGGCGCCACCACCAGCACCTTGGGCTGCACCGGATCGCCCGCCTTGCGAAACCGCAGCAGGGTGCCGAAGGGCGTGGTCAGCACGGCCTCTTCGGTGACCGCCACGGGCTCGCCCTTGACGCTGACCGACGCGATGTCCCAGGCCGGTCTGCGGTGGGTCACCTGGGCGAGCTCGATCAGCTTGCAGGCCGCTGCCCAATGGCGTGCGGCCGCGCTGCCCACACCGGCGCTGCGCTCCGACAGGTCTCGAAGCAAGGGGGCCGACCACCGGGCCGCGGTGCGCAGCGGCCACGCCAAGTCGACATGGGCCTGGTAGGCCTGGTACATCATGAAGACTCCCGTCGTTGTGCAACGACCGCTGCCACGCAACAAACGCGCCACTGAGGTGGCATGCGGCTTGCGACCGTCCTGCGCCCCCTTCTCGCGACGGAGATGCCTCGATGCCTGTTGCCACGCCCGCCCAATCCCGTTCCGGGTCCGCCTTGCGTGCGCCGGCAGCCAAAGCCCCGGCGCGTCCCGCACCCAAGTCCCGGCTGCAGCCGCCGGCCTGCACGCTGACCCTCAGCAGTCGCAACTACTCGTCCTGGTCGCTGCGCGGCTGGCTGCTGGTCCGCTTTGCCGGGCTGAGCTTCACCGAGCTCAGCGTGTCGCCGGACGACGCGGATGTCCGCAAGGAACTGCTGCTGCTGGCCCCGTCGATCCGTGTGCCCTGCCTGACGCATGACGGAGCCAAGGTCTGGAACACGCTGGCGATCGCCCATTACCTGGACGAGGTGTGCCCCGACGCCGGGCTGATGCCGCAGGATCGGATCGCCCGCGCCCATTGCCGGTCGATCTGCGGCGAGATGAACTCGGGTTTCGCGAACCTGAGGTCTTCGTTGCCGATGAACCTGAAGGCCCGTTTCCCGGGCCACAAGGTGTGGGCGGGCGCACGGCCCGACATCGAGCGCATCGTCGAGATCTGGACCGAATGCCTGGACCGCTACGGCGGGCCTTATCTGTTCGGCGCGCAGCGCTGCATGGCCGACGCAATGTTCGCGCCGGTGGCCACCCGGTTCCTGACCTACGACGTGGCGCTGCCTGCGCCCTGCGCCCGCTATTGCAAGACGATCATGGCGATGCCCGAGATGAAGGAGTGGGTGGCAGCGGCCTTGCTCGAGCCCGACGAGATCGAAGAACTCGACATGGACTTCTGACCGGCCTCAAGCCCAGGGGGTGGGCGCCGGGATCTCGCACACGCCCGGCATGTCGACCGTCTTGAAGTCGGCGGGGCCGACGATTTCCAGGTACTCCATGTCCGGCGAATAGTCGAACAGGTAGTGGACGATGCCGGGGCGCTGGTGGACGCAGTCTCCGGCTTCCACCAGGGTCACCTGGTCCTCGTACATGAACTTGGCCCAGCCCTTGGTCATGATGACGATCTGGAAATCGGCCTCATGGCGGTGCCATCCCGTGCCTCGTTCCGGTGCCGAATGGGCTTTGACGAGGTGCGCGATCACCCGTCCCCGGGTCGCTTCGGCCACGCCGAGATCCCGGTAGAGAAAGAAGTCGCGCAACCCGTCGCCGCGCCAGGGCGTGTCGGCAGGCTTGACGTGTGAGAAATCGGTGCTCGTCTTGTCCAGCATGGGGATCCTCCGGCGTCAGGGTTGGCGTCGGACGAATTCATGCATAAGACGTTCCACCGGCCTGCCCGGATCCCGCGCATCGCCGCCCGTGGATCGGCATCGTCATCCTCAAGCCAGAGAATGGCCGACGCGATCGAGTTCTGATCAGGCGCCGGCCCGCACCGCCGCGCTGGCCCTCACTGCATGAACCAGCCGTGGCTGACGACCAGCGACTGGCCGGTCAATGCGTTCGAGTTGAACGACGCGAACATCAGTGCGACGGCGGCGACGTCTTCGACGGTCGTGAATTCCCCGTCCACGGTCTCCTTGAGCATCACTTTCTTGACGACGTCGTCCTCGCTGATGCCCAGGGCCTTGGCCTGCTCGGGGATCTGCTTCTCGACCAAGGGCGTGCGCACGAAGCCGGGGCAGATCACATTGGCCCGGATGCCGTGCCGGCCGCCTTCCTTCGCCACGGTCTTGCACAGGCCGATCAGGCCATGCTTGGCGGTCACATAGGCCGACTTCAGCACCGAGGCTTCCTTGGAATGCACCGAGCCCATGTAGATGATGCTGCCACCGCGTCCCGAGGCCTGCATGTGCGGCACGCAGGCCCGGGTGGTCAGGAAGGCGCCGTCGAGGTGGATGGCGAGCATCTTCTTCCAGTCGGCGAAGGGAAACTCTTCGATCGGGTGCACGATCTGGATGCCGGCATTGCTGACCAGCACATCGACGCCGCCGTACGCACTCACCACCTCCGCCACGGCGGCGATGACCTGTTCCTCGCTGGTGACGTCCATGGCCACGGCCATCGCCGTGCCGCCGGCTCGCGTGATGTCGTCGACGGTGACCTGCGCAGCGTCCTGGCTCAGGTCGGCGATCACCACTTTGCCGCCTTCGCGAGCGAAGGTCAGTGCGATCTCCTTGCCGATGCCGCTGGCAGCGCCGGTGACGATGCAGACCTTGTCCTTGAGTTTCATGGAGCGCCTTTCGTTGGGGAGAAATGGGAGCGGTCTGCGCGTTGGCGCGCTTCAGGCCAGGTAATCGTGGACCACCTGTCCCAGGCCCAGCGTCATGTCGGTGAGGAGGTGGGTGCCGGAGATCACCTCCAGCACCGGCAGTCGGGCGACCGGTGCGAGCGCGTGGCTGGCCAACTCCAGGGCCACCGGGCCGGTCCAGGCGCCCTTGACGGTGACGTCCTCGAGAAAATACCGCACCAACTCGCACACCCGCGCGCTGCCGTCGACGTGAGGAATGATCTTCAGCAGGTAGTTCGGCGCCAGCAGGCTGGCATGCACCGCCGCCATGTCCAGCGCGCGATGCTTGTAGCCCATGGTGGCGGTGGCGACCCGCACGGAGCCATAGTCGAGGGTGCCCAGCAAGGTGTCGGTCTCGACCCGCAGCGAGGGGGAGGCGAGCTTTTTCGGGAACCCCCACAGTTCGCGGCCGCCGGCAATCGGCGCCTCGTCGTTGAGGTACATCGAATGAACGTAGCCGCCGGTTTGACCTTCGAAGCTGACCGGAATGACCTGGCCCGATTCCGTGTAGTCGCCGAAGCCCGTGGAGTCGGGCATGCGGATGAACTCGTACTTCACGATCGGCTCGGTCACCTGCAAGGGCTCCGGAACCACGGCCCGCAGCGCGTCCAGGTCGGTTCGATAGGTCACCACCAGGAATTCGCGGTTGACGAACCGGTAGGGGCCCGGCGGAAAAGCCGGACTGGTCAGCGGCATGGCAAAGGCTGTGCGCCGTACGTCGTCGATGTTCATGCGCCGATGTCCTGGGTTAGGGTGGGGGGCTGCCGTCGGCGGCAGCGTCGAAGACATGCACTCCGGTACTGCCCGGAGCGTGGTTGACCCAGCGCGGATCCAGCAAGCTGCGCGCCATGTCGCCGACGCCGGCCTGCCAGTGCTCCCGCATCGACAGGCGCGAGAACTCGTAGTCCTTCGACTGGGTTTCGTAGTGCTTGCTGCGATAGATCAGGTGAATGACATCGATCTCGCCCAGGCAGCTCAGGCGCGACAGCGCCAGCGCGTCCGGATCGTCGCGCAGGGACTCGGGCAGCTTGCCGATCAGGCGCTGGACGGCTTGCGCGATGACCTGGCGGTCCAGCGTGTGGGTGGTGTTCAGCCGCGTCCTGCTCGAAAAGCGGATGTCCTTCTCGCGCTCGGTCACTTCGGCCAGCGAGGCCGGCAGCGCGCCGCGGGCGGCGAACAGGTCGACCTGAAAGACCACCCGGCGCTGCCGGCCAGGCTGATCGAGCACGTACTGCAAGGGCGTGTTGGACACCAGTCCGCCGTCCCAATAGGCCTCGCCGTCGATCTCGACCGGTGCAAAGCCGGGCGGCAGTGCACCGCTGGCCATGATGTGACGAGCGTCCAGCGGCTGCCGGGCCGAGTCGAAATACTCGAAGTTGCCAGTGCGCACGTTGACCGCGCCGACGGACAGCCGGACGTCGCCGCGGTTGATCCGGTCGAAGTCCACCAGGCGCTCGAGCGTTTGACGCAACGGGGCGGTGTCGTAGTAGCTGATCGCCTCGGGTGTGCCCTTGCGTTGCAGCGGCGCCGGCGGAAACCGCGGGCTGAAGAAGCCGGGCACCCCGAACAGCATGACCTGGGTGGCGCTGGCGTCGTTGATCGACTCGCGCAGGCCCGCGGTCGGCATCGCGGGGGCCGCCGGCAGCGACGAACTCACCAGCTGCCAGAATTCCCGCAGACGATCCAGGCGCAGATGCTCCGGGTTGCCGGCGATCAGCGCGGCATTGATCGCGCCGATCGAGATACCCGCAACCCAGGTCGGCTCGTGTCCGCTGGCTTGCAGCGCCTCGTAGACACCGCCTTGGTACGCCCCCAGCGCACCGCCGCCTTGAAGCACCAGCACGCAATCGCGAGCCGTGTGGGGCGTCGTGTGCGGATCGGCGTCAGTGAGCGGCGAGGGCGTCGAGCCAGGAGCTGTCATCTGCGGGTCATCCATGCAACGACCGCCCAGGCGGTCGACAGGATGCCCGGGCAGTCCACCCCGCATCGGCCCGTGAGGGGCTCGAACCGCGTCGGGGCAAACCCGTCGGACCCGAGGACGCGCGGGAAGTTCAATCCAGCGAGGCGGCAGGCGCGATCGGCGTTGTGGCGACCTCAGGCGTCGGTCGAGGTCAGCAGGCCGCCGAACAGCGGTTCGTGCCGGCTGCGGGGACGGTAGCGGCCGACATGGCGGGCGATCGACGCGATGTGGTCCGGCGTGGTGCCGCAGCATCCGCCGACGATGTTCAGGAAGCCCGCCTTCGCGAAATCTTCCATCAGGCCGCCGGTGACCTCGGGGGTCTCGTCGAAGCCGGTCTCGCTCATCGGGTTGGGCAGGCCGGCGTTCGGGTAGCAGCTGATGAAGGTGTCGTCGGCCAGTCGGCCGAGCTCTTCGATGTAGGGACGCATCAGCGCCGCGCCCAGCGCGCAGTTCAAGCCGACCGCCAGCGGCCGCGCGTGGCGCACCGAGTGCCAGAAGGCGCCCACCGTCTGGCCGGACAGGATGCGACCCGACGCATCGGTGACGGTGCCCGAGATGATCACCGGCAGGCGCTGGCCGGTCTCTTCCATCAGCTCGTCCAGCGCGAAGATCGCCGCCTTGGCGTTCAGCGTGTCGAAGATGGTCTCGACCAGGAACAGGTCGACGCCGCCGTCCAGCAACGCGGCAGCCTGTTCCTTGTACGCGTCGCGCAGCTGGTCGAAGTTGACGTTGCGCGCGCCGGGATCGTTGACGTCCGGGCTGATGCTGGCGGTACGCGGCGTCGGGCCCAGCGCGCCGGCGACGAAGCGGGGCTTGTCGGGGGTGCTGTAGCGGTCGGCGGCGTCGCGCGCCAGGCGGGCAGCCGCCAGGTTCATCTCGCGTGCCAGGTGCGCCAGGCCATAGTCTTCCTGCGCGATCGCGGTGGCGCCGAAGGTGTTGGTCTCGATGATGTCGGCGCCCGCCGCCAGGTATTGCTCGTGGATCTCGCGGATCACGTCGGGCCGGGTCAGCACCAGCAGATCGTTGTTGCCCTTGAGGTCCTTGGGGTGGTCCTTCAGCGCAGGGTTGCGGAAGTCGGCCTCGCCCAGCTTGTAGCGCTGGATCATCGTGCCCATCGCGCCGTCGATGACGACGATGCGTTGGGCCAGGATCGCCGGCAGCGCGGCAGCGCGGGTGTAGGGGGCGGGCAAGGTGCTCATGGCCCGATTGTAGGAACGCGGGCTCGACCGGGCTCGGCAAGGGGTCGGGGCGGCCCGGTCGCCTGGGTTCGCTGCCGGCCCGCCGGCGCAAACCCCCCGGCGGCGAACGGATTTGAGCCAGGTCAGGATTCAAGTTCTTTCCAGAATCGGCCGAAACAGGGCACAGAGGGTCCGGCCCAAGGGGGGCGGCCAGGGGAGCATCATCATGACGGAAACGGTTGAAATTCAGGATCTGCAGGTCGGCATGTTCATTCATCTGGACCTGGGCTGGATGGCGCATCCGTTTCCGCTGTCGAGCTTCAAGATCAGCTCGTCGGACCAGATCGAGACGATTCGCGGCCTGGGGTTGAAGCGCGTGCGCTGGAGCCCGGAGCGCAGCGACGTGGCGCAGACGCCCGCCTCGGCAGGCGCCAGGTCCGCCGCCGTGCCGGACGAGGCCTCGCAGGCGCCCGAAGCCCCGGTCAAGCCGGCCCTGAGCGCGGCCGAGGAGGAGCGCCTGCGCCGCGCCCAGGCGCTGGACGCCCAGTGCGCCGCCATCCGTCTGTGCGAACGCCAGTACGGCGAGGCCTGCCGGGATCTTCGCCGGGTCAACGATGCGGTGACCGCCGAGCCGGTCCAGGCGCGCGACAGCGCCCAGCGACTGACCCAGGCCTTGCTCGACAAGATGCTGGTCGAGGGCGAGTTGTGCGTGCGGGTGCTCGGCGAGCCGGTCGGCGACCGCTTCTCGGCGCATGCGATGAACGTGGCCATCATCTCGATGCTGCTGGGGCGGGCGGTGGAGATGGCGCCGGCCGACCTGGTCGATCTGGGCACCGGAGCCTTGTTGCACGACGTGGGCAAGCTCGACCTGCCCGATCGCCTACGCCTGCTGCACGACAACTTCAACCGCTCGGAAACCGCGCTGTACCAGGAGCATGTGGCGCACGGCGTGGCGCACGGCCGGCGCATGGGCCTGGCGCCCGCGGCGCTGCTGGTGATCGCCCAGCATCATGAGCTGGCCGATGGTTCGGGCTACCCGAAGGCGGTCCCGCTCGACCGCATGGCGGCGGCCGCGCGCATCGTGGCGATGGTCAACCACTACGACAACCTGTGCAACCCGGCGCTGCCATCGCAGGCGCTGACGCCGCACGAGGCCTTGTCGCGCATGTTCGCCCAGATGCGCAACAAGTTCGACGCGACCATGCTCAACGCCTTCATCCGCCTGATGGGCATTTATCCGCCCGGCTCGTTGGTGCAGCTGTCCGACGAGCGCTACGCGATGGTCATGAGCGTGAACTCGGCCCGGCCGCTCAAGCCGCGCGTGCTGGTGTTCGACCCGGATGTGGCGGCAGCGCAGGCGCTTCACCTCAACCTGGACAGCGCCCCGGACATCGGCATCCGCCGCAGCCTGAGGAGCGAGCAACTGCCGCCGCGGGCGGTGGACTACCTCGCCCCACGCCAGCGCATCTCCTACTTCTTCGACATGGAAGCGGCCCCTGCGGAGGTGTCATGACGCCGGTGCGACCGCCCGAAGGCGCCGCGGGCTGCTCGGCCGGACCGCCGCAACCCGCACGAGCCCTGGTGGCGAGCGACAGTGCCGCTGCGCTGGCCGGGCTGCCGGTTCAGGCCGCGCTGCTGGACGGGCTGGACGACGCCGCCTGGGTGATCGACGCCCGCACGCTGGTGGTGAGCTGCGCCAATCCCGCCGCGGCCCGGTGGCTGGACGATCCGTCCGCCACCTGGGTCGGGCGACCCGCAGAGAGCCTGTTGCCCTGCCTCGAAGACGCGGCGTTCTGGGCCGAGGTGCGCGCCGGCCACCCGGGTTCGCTGGTGTCGGAGACCGAGCTGCCGGCACCGCATGGCCGGGTGCTGAGCGGCCTGCGCCGCATCGTGCCGATCCGGGCGCGGCCGGACGAGCCCCCCGCCGCCTACCTGATGACCTGGCGCGACCGCAGCGCCGAGCGACAGGCCGAGCGCGATCGGGAGCGGGCGCTCGCCGAACTGCGGGCGACGCTGGAAGCGACCGCCGACGGCATCCTGGTCACCGATCTGGCCGGCGGCATCCGCGCCTTCAACCGGCGCTTCGCCGCGCTGTGGTCGCTGCCCGATGCGGCGATGGCCGAGCGCGATGACGCCCGCGTGCAGCAATGGATGCGCCTGAACGTGACGGAACCCTTGCGCTACCAGCAGCGACTCGACGAGATCCAGCAGCATCTGCAGATGCAGGCCACCGACACCGTGACGCTGATCGATGGCAGCCGGCTCGAGCGTCATACCCAGCCTCAATGGAACCAGGGTCGGCCGATCGGCCGGGTGTACTCGTTCAGGGAGCTGAACCGCAAGCGGGTGGGCGCGCCGCGGCGCGAGCACGACGGCCATCTGGACGAATGGACCGGTCTGCCGCACCGGGGAGGCTTCGTGGCGCGGCTCGAAGTGGCGGTCGCGGACGCCCGCCAAAGCGGCGCCGCGCTGTCCGTGATGTGCATCGAGTACGACCGCCAGGCCTTGTTCGACGAGGGCGAGAGCGCGTGCCAGGCGCGCAACCTGGCCGAGCTGGCCGAGGGCTTGCGCGCCGGGCTGCGCGCGCCGCAGCCCATCGCCAGGCTGGGCGGCGCGCGCTTCGGGGTGCTGCTCGAACACTGCGGCGACGAGGCCGCCGAAGCGCAGGCGCGGCGCTTGCTGGCCCAGGCCCGGGCCGTCAGCCCCGGGGCGCTGGCAACCGACGGCTTGGGTTTGACCGTGGGGATCGCCTCGTACCCGCAAGCCGGGCTCAGCGCCGACGAGTTGCTGGACCATGCCGAGGCGGCCCTGACCCAGGCCTTGCGCATCGGCAGCGATTGCCTGGTCCATCGCTTCGCCAGCTCGGCCGACTCGCAGCGGCAGCTTCGATTGACGCGCGCGCTGCGCGAGGGCTTGGCCGATCCGCAATTCAGCCTGCTCTACCAGCCGCGCTGCGACACCGTCGGCGGGCAGGTGCAGGCGGTCGAGGCGCTGGTGCGTTGGCACGACGCCGGCCAGGGGCTGCTGCTGCCGTCGCAGTTCCTGCCGATGGTCGAGCGGGCCGGGCTCTGCGGCGTTCTGGACGACTGGGTGATGGAGCAGGCGCTGCGGCAGATGCAGGCCTGGCGCGCGGCGGGCAGGTCGATGCGTCTGGGGCTGAACGTCAGCGGCTGGCAACTGACCCAGCCGGGCTATGCGCGGCGCGTCAAGGCGGTGCTCGACCATGCTCAATGGTCTGCGGGCGACCTGGAGCTCGAGATCGCCGAATCGGCGCTGCAGGCCGATCCCGAGGCCGCGCGATCGGCGGTGCAAGCGTTGCAGCGCTTGGGCGTGCGGGTGGTGCTGGATGGCTTTGGCGCCGGCGAGGCGTCGATGGCGCTGCTGGCGGGCCTGCCGTGGTCGGCCGTCAAGATCGACCGAAGCCTGATGGTCCGCGTGCCGCGTCAGCGTGCGGCCGGTGCCCTGGTGAGCGCGATGATCCGCCTGGCGACCTCGCTGGGCATCGAGGCGCTCGTGACGGGCGTCGAGAACGAGGCCCAGCGCCAGTTCGTGGCCGAGCAGGGCTGCGACGCCTGGCAGGGCTTCCTGTTCGTCGCGCCGATGCCAGCGGCCCAGCTCGGTGCCCGGCTGGGTGCGCTGGAGCGGGCGGTCGCGGCCGACGGCGACCGCGGCACGGGGACCTGAGGGTTCGGGTGCCGCGGCACAATGCAGCTTGGCCGCCGTGTCCGGTGGCGCACAAGGCTCCGCCATGATTTACAAGTTCAGATGCAAGGTCGCCGGCGACGTGATCATGCTGGGGCCGAATGGCCACCAGGTGCTGACGCTGATCGGCAAGACGCCCGCGCCACAAGGCATCATCGAGCCGGCGGCGATGGCCGCGGCGATCGACGCGCTGCATGCCGCGATCGCGGCGGACGACGCGCTGCGGGCGCATGGCAACGTGGTCGCGGACGACGCGGAACACCCTGACCCGATTTCCCTGCACCAACGTGCCTGGCCTTTCGTCGAGATGCTCAAGCGGGCGCTGGCCGCTGACGAGCCGGTCGTCTGGTGAGCGCCGTCGACCCGACGCGAGTGATCGCGGTGCGTCATGGCGAGACCGCCTGGAACGTCGACACCCGGCTGCAAGGCCAGCTCGACATCCCCTTGAACGACCGAGGCCGCGAACAGGCGCGCCGCGTCGCCGCGGCGCTGAGCCATGACGCGCCGGACGTGGTCTACAGCAGCGACCTGTCCCGGGCCCGCGAGACGGCCGAGGCGGTGGCGCATCGGCTGGGTCTGCCGCTGCGCACCGATGCCGGCCTGCGGGAGCGCTGCTTCGGCGTCTGGCAAGGCCACACCTATGCCGAAGTCGAGCAGCGCTGGCCCGAGTTGAGCGAGCGGTGGCGGCGGCGCGAGCCCGGCTTCGGCCCCGAGCAGGGCGAGACGCTGCAAGGATTCTTCGACCGCGTGCTCGCCTGCGCGGTGCGTCTGGCGGCGGCCCACCCCGGACAGAGCGTGCTGATGGTTGCCCACGGCGGTGTGCTGGACTGCCTGTACCGGGCCGCCTCGCACATGGCGCTGGATGCGCCCCGCACCTGGGAGTTGCCCAACACCGGTGTCAACCGGTTGCTGTTCAACGGACGGGGTTTCACGCTGGTGGGCTGGGCGGACGTGCAGCATCTGGACGACGGCTCGCTCGACGAATCGAGCGACCGCGTCGGCCACGCTGCCTGAAGCTGGCGCGACCGGGCTGCAGGTTTTCCCCAGTCTCGCGGGGTCGCCCGCCCGGGGCATGATGCGGCGCCCGCCGCGCCGCCCATGACACCCGCCCAGATCATCGTTCTCGCCATGCCGGTCTTCCTGCTGATGATGGGCGTCGAGTTCGTCATCGGCTGGCGCCGCGGCCGCAACACCTACCGCCTGCACGACACCTTGTCCAGCCTGGGCCTGGGCGTGTTCAGCCAGATCGTCGGCCTGTTCACGCGCCTGTTCGCGATCGGCTTGTACAGCGGGGTCTACGAGCATCTGGCGGTGTGGCGGCTGCCGGCCTCGTCGCCGGCCGTGTGGGTCGCCGGTCTGCTGCTGTACGACCTGCTGTACTACGCGCTGCACCGTGCAGGCCACCGGGTCGCGCTGCTGTGGGCCGCGCATGCCGTGCACCACCAGAGCGAGGACTACAACCTGTCGACCGCCCTGCGCCAGACCGGCACCGGCTGGCTGGCCGGCTGGGTGTTCTACCTGCCGATGGCGGTGATCGGCTTTCCGCCGCAGGTGTTCGGGACGCTGGCGCTGATCGACCTGCTCTACCAGTTCTGGGTCCATACCCGCCAGATCGGTCGCCTGAGGTGGTTCGACCGCTGGCTCTGTTCGCCCAGCAACCACCGCGTGCACCATGCCGTGAACGATCGCTACCTCGACAAGAACTACGGCGGCATCCTGATGGTCTGGGACCGGCTGTTCGGCACCTTCGTCGAAGAGGACGACCTCGAGCCCATCGTCTACGGCACGCGGACCCCGCTGCGCAGTTGGGACCCGCTGTGGGCCAATGCGGAGGTGTACGCGAAGCTGCTGCGCGACACCTGGCAGACCCGCCGCTGGGCCGACAAGCTGGCGTTGTGGTGGGGGCCGCCCGGCTGGCGGCCGGCCGATGTCGCCGAGCGCTTTCCGGCCCCGCCGTTCGACCTGCACCGGCCTCGCTTCGACCCGACCCTGGGACGTCTGCGGGCAGCGCTGGCGACGGGGCTGTTCCTCGGATTGCTGTCGGCGACGGCGGTGCTGCTCTGGCGGGCGCAGACGATGAGCGGGGGGCAGCAGGCGGGGGCGGCGCTGTCGATCACGCTCGGTCTGTGGGCGACCGGGCGCCTGTGCATGCCGCCCGCCGACCCTGCGGCCGAGCGTGCCGGCTGAGTCCGTCGCCGCGGCGCGTTCAGGGCAATCCCTGTGCGGACTTTCCCGCGAATGCCCGCGCCGGTCATCGTCGAAGCCGGTGGCCGTGCCTACACTGCGTTCGACCTGCTGAACTTGTATTCAGCAGGCTGAACCGGCTCATCCGAGTCGGACCGGTTGCTGTACTACCGCCCAACGGACTCGATGCACGCTGTGACCCTGTCAGCCCCCGCTCGCCCGACCCGCAAGCGCCCGCCTGCGGCGGCGTTGCCGCGGCCGGCGCTGGTGCCCGCGGTCGATCGGGCCCTGTCGCTGCTGGATCACCTGGCGCAGCAGCGCGAGCCGATGAGCATGGCGCGACTGGCGACCGAACTGTCGTTGCCCAAGAGCAGCGTGCACGGCTTGTGCACCACCTTGCTGAGCCACGGCTATCTGCGGCGGCAGGATGATGGCGCGTTCCGTCTCGGGCCGCGGGTGATGTCGCTGGCCGAGGCCTTCGTCGAGAGCACCGAGGTGGCTCAGGAGTTCAACGCGCTCTGGCCCGACGCCGCGGCAGCGCCCGAGGAAACGGTGATCCTGTCGGTGCTCAACGGCAGCGAGGTCGCCTATATCGCGACCCGCCAGGGCAAATGGCCGCTGGGCCTCGCGTTCAAGGTCGGCATGCGCCTGCCGGCGTGGCTGGCGGCCACGGGCAAGGCTCAGCTGGCGTTCCAGGATGCCGACACCGTGCGGCGCATCCTGGGCGCGGGCCCGCTGGCGCCGCTGGTCGGCCAGAGAGAGCGTTCGGTGGCGGAAGTGATGAAGGAGCTGGCGCAGGTGCGGGCGCAGGGTTTCAGCGTCGACGACCAGGCGGTACGCGAGGGCGTGTACGCCATCGGCGCGCCGGTGTTCGATGCGCTCGGCCGGCCGGTGGCGGGGCTGGGCATCTGCGTGCACATGGCGGGGCGCCAGCGTGAAGTCGCGCCGCGGCTGCGAGACGCGGTGCTGAAGGCGGCCGGCCTGTTGACCGAACGCCTGGGCGGCAAGGCACCGGCGCCGCTGCGATCGAAGGCGCCGGCGCGGCCCGCCGCCGCCAAGCCGAGAACCTCATGAGCCAGAACGACATCCTTCTCGAAACCCGCGAACTCACCAAGGAGTTCAAGGGCTTCGTCGCCGTGAGCAAGGTCAACCTTCAGGTGCGGCGCGGCAGCATCCATGCGCTGATCGGCCCGAATGGCGCGGGCAAGACCACTTGTTTCAACCTGCTGACCAAGTTTTTGACGCCGACGCGCGGCACGATCACCTTCGACGGTCACGACATCACCGGCGAATCGCCGGCGGCGATCGCACGGCGCGGCGTGATCCGGTCGTTCCAGATCTCGGCCGTGTTTCCCCACCTGACGGTGCTGGAGAACGTCCGCGTCGCGCTGCAGCGCCAGCTGCGCACCTCGTTCGATTTCTGGCGTTCCGAGCGCTCGCTCACGGTGCTGGACGACCGCGCCATGGCCTTGCTGGACGAGGTCGACCTGACCCGTTACGCGCAGATCCCCGCGGTCGAACTCAGCTACGGGCGCAAGCGGGCGCTGGAGATCGCGACGACGCTGGCGATGAGCCCGAAACTGATGCTGCTGGACGAACCGACCCAGGGCATGGGGCTGGAAGACGTGGATCGCATCCGCCAGCTGATCAAGCGGGTGGCCGCGGACCGCACGGTGCTGATGGTCGAGCACAACATGAGCGTGGTGTCGAGCATCGCCGACACCATCACGGTCTTGCAGCGCGGCGCCACGCTGGCCGAAGGGCCGTACGCGGAAGTGTCGAAGAATCCTGCGGTGATCGAGGCCTACATGGGCAGCGCCGATGCCGAGCTGAAAGGGGCGCATTGATGGCCGTGCCATTCCTGGAAGTCGCCGGCCTGCAGGGCTGGTACGGCGAATCCCACGTGCTGCATGGTGTCGACTTCCACGTCAACGAGGGCGAGGTCGTGACGCTGCTGGGCCGTAACGGCTCGGGGCGCACCAGCACGATGCGGGCCATCATGGGGTTGATCGGCGCGCGCAAGGGCTCGATCAAGGTACGCGGCACCGAGACCATCTCGATGGCGACCCACCGCATCGCGCGTCTGGGCGTTGGCTATTGCCCGGAAGAGCGCGGCATTTTCTCCAGCCTGTCGACCGAAGAGAACCTGATGCTGCCGCCGACGCTGGCGGCCGGCGGCATGAGCGTCGAGCAGATCTACGCGATGTTCCCCAACCTGCGCGAGCGCTCGGCCAGCCAGGGCACCCGCCTCTCGGGTGGCGAGCAGCAGATGCTGGCGGTGGGTCGCATCCTGCGCACCGGCGCGAAACTTCTGCTGCTCGACGAGATCTCGGAAGGGTTGGCGCCGGTGATCGTGCAGGCGCTGGCCGAGATGATCCGCACGCTGCGCAAGAGCGGCTACACGATCGTGATGGTTGAACAGAACTTCCGCTTTGCTGCACCGCTGGCGGATCGCTTCTTCGTGATGGAGCATGGTCGGATCGTGCAGCAATTTGCGCAGTCCGAACTGGCAGCCAACATGGAGATGTTGCACGAGTTCCTCGGTGTGTGAGCTGTTTTTCAAACGAAGGAGAGATGCATGAAGCGCAAGACACTGGCCATCGCGGCGAGCGTGGCACTCGGCGGCCTGATGGCGGCATCGGCGGCGCGCGCCGCTGGCAATGAGGTGGTGATCGGCGACATCGACGATTTGTCGGGTGTCTACTCGGACGTGATCGGCCAGGGCGGCATCGAGGCCGCCAAGATGGCCATCGCCGATTTCGGCGGCACGGTGCTGGGCAAGAAGATCGTGCTGCTGAGCACGGACCACCAGAACAAGCCGGACATCGGCGCTTCCAAGTTCCGCGAGTGGGCCGACCAGAACGGCGTCAACATGGTGCTGGGCGGCTCGAACACCGGCGTGTCGATCGCGATGGCCAAGGTGGCGGCCGCGAAGAAGGTGCCGTTCATCGCGATCGGCGCGGCGGGCGCCTCGCTGACCAACCAGGATTGCACGCCCTACACCGTGCACTATGCCTACGACACCACCGCACTGGCCAACGGCACGGCCAGCACCATCGTCAAGAACGGTGGCAAGAACTGGTACTTCCTGACCGCCGACTATGCGTTCGGCACGCAGCTGCGCGATGCCGCCACCAAGGTCGTGACGGCCAACGGCGGCAAATCGATGGGCGAGGTGCGGGTGCCGCTGTCGACCTCCGACTTCTCGTCCTTCCTGCTCCAGGCCCAGGGCTCCGGTGCCCAGGTGCTGGGCCTGGCCAACGCGGGCGGCGACTTCACCAACTCGCTCAAGGCCGCGCAGGAGTTCGGCCTGACCAAGACCATGAAGCCGGCCGCGCTGCTGGCCTTCATCTCGGACATCCACAGCCTGGGGCTGAAGACCGCCCAGGGCCTGTACCTGACGACGGGTTGGTACTGGGACCTGAACCCCGAGACGCGCGCGTTCGGCAAGCGCTATTTCGAGGTGATGAAGAAAGAGCCGACGATGAACCAGGCGGCCTACTACTCGGCCGTGATGCACTACCTGAAGGCGGTCAAGGCGGTCGGCTCGACCGACTCGGACAAGGTCATGGCCGAGATGAAGAAGACCAAGATCAACGACTTCTTCGCCAAGGGCGGCTACATCCGCGCCGATGGCCTGATGGTCCACCACATGTACGTGATGCAGGTGAAGACCCCGGCCGAGTCCAAGTACCCCTGGGACTACTACAAGCTCGTCAAGGACATGACCGGCGAAGAGGCCTTCGGCCCGATCACCGGGGCTTGCCCGATCGCCAAGCACTGAGGCGAATCCGGCGGACGCGTGATGCGTCCGCCGATCTCATGAACAGCTACGCCGCATGACCGAAATCTTTGGCTACCCACTGCCGGTGATCCTGGGCCAGTTGATGCTGGGCCTGGTCAACGGTTCCTTCTACGCCATGCTCAGCCTGGGCCTGGCGGTGATTTTCGGCCTGCTGGGCGTGGTCAACTTCGCCCACGGCGCGTTCTACATGCTCGGCGCCTACGCCGCGTATGTCGGACTCGACTCGTTGGGCATCAATTACTGGGCCGCGCTGGTGCTGGCGCCGCTGGTGGTGGGGGCGCTGGGCATCGTGCTCGAACGCCTGCTGCTGCGCCACCTGTACCAGCTCGACCCGCTCTATGGCCTGCTGCTGACCTTCGGCCTGGCCTTGATCGCCGAAGGCGTGATGCGCGACCATTACGGCTCCTCGGGCCAGTCCTATCCGGTGCCCGATGCGTTGCAAGGCGTGTTCAACCTGGGCTTCATGATCCTGCCGATCTACCGCGCCTGGGTCATCGCGGCGTCGCTGGTGGTGTGCTTCTCCACCTGGTTCATCATCGAACACACGCGGCTCGGCTCGACCTTGCGCGCGGCGACCGAGAACCCCCGCCTGGTGCAGGCCTTCGGCACCAATGTGCCGTTGATCGTGATGCTCACCTTCGGCAGCGGGGTCGCGCTGGCGGCGCTGGCCGGCGTGCTCGCGGCGCCGGTGATCCAGGTCACGCCGCTGATGGGGTCGTCGCTGGTGGTGGTGGTGTTCGCGGTGGTGGTGATCGGCGGCATGGGCTCGATCTTCGGCGCGATCGTCAGCGGTTTGGTGCTGGGCATGGTCGAGGGGCTGACCAAGGTCGTCTACCCCGAGGCGTCCAGTGTGGTCGTGTTCCTGATCATGGCCGTGGTCTTGATCTGGCGCCCCGCCGGTCTGTTCGGGAAGGTGTGATCCGATGCGTCTGACGATGATCGCCTACGGCGCCCTGCTGCTGCTGGCTCTGGCCGTGCCGTTGCTGGGGATCTACCCGGTACTCGTGATGCAACTGCTCTGCTTCGCGATGTTCGCCTGTGCCTTCAACCTGCTGCTGGGTTATTCCGGCATGCTGTCCTTCGGCCATGCGGCCTTCTTCGGCTTCTCGTCCTACGTGACGAGCTGGTTGATCGTGGCCCGGCACTGGGACACGGTCGAAAGCATCCTGGCCGGCGTGCTGACGGCGGCGCTGCTGGGGCTGGTGATCGGTGCCATCGCGATCCGCAGGCAGGGCATCTACTTCGCGATGATCACTTTGGCGCTCGGCCAGCTGGTCTATTTCGTGTGCCTGCAGGCACCATTCACGGGCGGCGAGAACGGCATCCAGGGCGTCAAGCGCGGCAGCTTGTTCGGCCTGGTGTCGCTGCATTCCGATGACAGCATGTACTACTTCGTGCTGGCCGTGTTCGTCGGCGTGTTCCTGCTGATCCGCCGCATCGTGCACTCGCCCTATGGGCAGGTGCTCAAGGCGATCCGCGAGAACGAGCCGCGTGCGATCTCGCTGGGTTACGAAGTCGATCGCTACAAACTGCTGGCCTTCGTGCTGTCGGCCTCGATCGCGGGGCTGGCCGGCTCGCTCAAGGCCTTGACGCTCGGTTTGGCAAGCCTGACCGACGTGCTGCAGTCGACCTCGGGCGAGGTCATCCTGATGACCTTGCTGGGCGGCACCGGCACTTTCTTCGGTCCGGTGCTGGGCGCCTTCACCGTGGTCGGTTTGCAGAACGTGCTGGCGGACCTGGTCGGCTCCTGGGTGACGGTGATCATCGGCGCGACCTTCGTGGTCTGCGTGGTCGCATTCCGGCGCGGCTTCGTTGGGGAAGTGCTGGCGTGGCGGCTGCGGCGCCGCGCTGCGGTCGCCGCCTCGGCCTGAACGAAAAGACTGCGCCGGGCGGTACCGCGAGCGGTCGCTATCATGACCGCATGACCCGTGCCCTGCGTCGCCGAATTTCAGGCTGGCTGACCGCCGTCCTGCTGTTTGGGACGCTGTCGGCCACCTTCGGCGTGGCCTTTGCCTCCACGTCGTCGGACTTCGGCGATGCGGGGCAGGTCTGCAGCGCTGGCGAGGGTCCGGCTCTGCGGGGCCCGGCCGCACCCGGCCAGCCGGCGACGCCCTTTCACGGCCATTGCGTCTTTTGCACGATCAATGCGCTGGGCCTGGGTCTGCCCAGCCAGGGCGTGCCGGTCGTGCCGATCCGCGGCACCGGCTTGGCGGCGCCTCGGCGGGTTGCATGCGCAGTCCGTCGACAAACGGGCTTCACCCGTCCTCCGCCGCGCGCACCGCCGCGCGCCTGACCTCCCCTGGTCCACCGTGCTCCGGCTTGGCCGGGCGACGTGTCGCGACCCCGAACCTCTCTTTGACGACCTCACCGCGGCCGCGTGCTGGCGGTGTGCCGAACTGTGCGCGGGCCGCGGAGCGCAGCCCGCTTTGGAGCTCTTTGGAGAACCGAGATGAAGATTTCAAGCCCGATCTTGCTGACCGCCTTGGCGGCGCTGCCTGCCGGTTCGGCGTGGGCCTGCGCGAGTTGCGGCTGCAGCATCAATTCCGACTGGCAGGTCCAGGGGCTGGCGACCACGCCGGGCTGGAGCCTGGACCTGCGCTACGACTTCCTGGACCAGAACACGCTTTGGTCCGGCTCCGGAACGATCTCGCCCACGGCGGCGGCCGTGGCCGTCAACCCGCAGACCGGCGGGCCGGCCGAGGTCGAGCGCGACACCAACAACCACTATCTGACGGCAACGCTGGATCACAGCGATGGCCGAGCCTGGGGCGTGAGCCTGAGCCTGCCCTACATCAACCGCAACCACAGCACCCTGGGGGTTGGCAGCGATGGGGTGACGTTCGATCCGGCGAACGGGGCCTATGTGTCGTCGGCCAGCGGTTGGGGCGACGTGCGCGTGGTGGCGCGCTACTTCGGGTTTTCGATCCAGAAGGACGTCGGGCTCACCCTGGGTCTGAAGCTCCCCACCGGAGCCAAAGACCAGCGCGCGAGTGACGGCAGCACGGCGGTGGACCCTGGCCTGCAGCGGGGCACCGGCACCACGGACCTGTTGCTGGGCGCCTATCGATTCGGTGGCCTGTCACCCGCGTGGCGCTATTTCGCGCAAGCCAGCGTGCAGATGGCTCTGAACAGCTCCGGGATGGCAGGGGGCTCCTACAAGCCGGGCAACAGCCTGAACCTGAGTCTTGGCGCTCATTACGTCGGCCTGCCGTCCATCGTTCCCATGCTTCAGCTCAAC
Source organism: Ideonella sp. sgz306126 (assembly GCF_056032705.1). Lineage (NCBI taxonomy): Bacteria > Pseudomonadati > Pseudomonadota > Betaproteobacteria > Burkholderiales > Sphaerotilaceae > Ideonella > Ideonella sp. sgz306126. The sequence continues at coordinate 516,012 of NZ_JBVYWP010000001.1, read as the reverse complement.
GCCAGAGCCGCGAAAGCGGACTCCGGTCAAGCCGCCGATACGTTCGCGACCGGCGGCACGCTGGTCTACCTGACCGTCGGGGCTGCACTGCCGGTGTCGCGACGCTTCTCGCCGTATGTGAACCTCCAGGTGCCGGTGTATCAGCACCTCAACGGCATTCAGTTGACACCCCGGGTCATCGGATCGCTAGGCGCCCAGTGGGCGTTCTGACCTCGGATCAGCCTTCGAACAGGTCGCCGCCGCGTTGCGGCGGCGTCAGACCCAGATGCCGGTAGGCCAGCAGCGTCGCGACGCGTCCGCGCGGCGTGCGTTGCAGGTAACCCTGCTGGATCAGGTAGGGCTCGATCACGTCTTCGATCGTGCCGGGCTCCTCGCCGATCGCCGCCGCGACGTTGTCCAGACCCACCGGGCCGCCGTCGAACCGGTGCACCACGGCGTCGAGCAGCTTGCGGTCCATCACGTCGAAGCCGACCGGATCGACGTCCAGCATCTTCAGCGCCGCATCGGCGATCGCCATGCTGATGTGTCCCGTGCCTTTGACGTCGGCATAGTCGCGCACGCGGCGCAGCAGGCGGTTGGCGATGCGTGGGGTGCCCCGGCTGCGCCGTGCGATCTCCAGCGCACCGTCGGGGTCGATCGGGGCATTGAGCAAGCCTGCCGAACGGGTGACGATGCGGGTCAATTCATCGGCGGTGTAGAACTCCAGGCGCGCGACGATGCCGAAGCGGTCGCGCAGCGGGTTGGTCAGCATGCCGGCGCGGGTGGTGGCGCCCACCAGCGTGAAGGGCTGCAGGTCGAGCTTGATCGAACGGGCCGCCGGCCCCTCGCCGATCATGATGTCGATCTGGTAGTCCTCCAGCGCCGGGTAGAGGATCTCCTCCACCACCGGGCTGAGGCGGTGGATCTCGTCGATGAACAGCACGTCGTTCTTTTCGAGATTGGTCAGGATGGCCGCCAGGTCCTTGGGCTTTTCCAGCACCGGCCCCGAGGTCTGGCGCAGATTGACGCCCAGTTCGGTGGCGATGATGTGGCTGAGCGTCGTCTTGCCCAAGCCGGGCGGACCGAACAGCAGCACATGGTCCATCGCCTCGGATCGCTTGCGCGCCGCGCCGATGAAGATTTCCAGCTGCTCGCGCGCCTTCACCTGACCCACGTAGTCGGTCAGTCCCTTGGGGCGCAGCGCCCGCTCCAGCGCCTCTTCCTGCGGGGTGGCGGGGCTGGCGGTGACCACGCGCGTGGCCGGGCGTGCCGGCAGGTCGCCGAAGTCGTCGGTCTGGATGGACATACAGGCATTATCGCCACAAGCGGCGCGCCGGCGAGGGCCGGCTTCGCCAGCGCGACGACTTGACCTGGATCGCTGCAGCCCTCTCGCACCCTGCCTACAATTCAACCGTGATTGCCTCGACGCAACTTCGTCTGCGGCGCCTGTCCTGGATCGTCTTCCTCGCGATCTTCGGCGTGGTGTTCGCCCCTACGCTGTCCAATGCGGCGGCGACTTGGCGTGCGGACGGCGGTTATTGGGACGTGCTGTGTTCCGACGACGGCGTGCACTCCGCGCTGGACGATGAGAGCCGCGCCCCGCTGGATCTGGCTGCGGGCGTGCTGCACCACCTGCGCCACTGCCCGATGTGCGGCCTGGCGACGGTGGCGATGGCGCCCCCGACTTCCCTGCCTGTCCTGTCATGGCCTGGCCGCGATGTGCTGGTGGGCGCCCGCCCGCCGGCGGTGGCGCCGGCGATCTGGCGCTGTGACGCGCAACCCCGAGCGCCTCCCTGCGAGACCTGAGCGGTTTGTCCGTCGGCAGGGCTGCGGCCTGCCGCGTTCAGTGTTGTCTGGTCGGCCGCGCGCCTTGGGCGCCGCCGCCGGCCTCAGGGACTCTCGACATGAATTTCGATCTCATCAACCGGTCGGCGCCCGAAGCGCCGACGGCGCTCGCCTCGGGCGAGGCTTTGTTTGACGCCGGGGCTGCCGGCACCGTCTGGCAACTCGCCAGTGGCGCATTGCGCCTGGACCGGGTCAGCCGCGAAGGTGAACGCTTCGCGCAGATCGCGCTGCCCGGCGATCTGTTGGGGCTGGAAGTGCTGGCAGCCTATCCCCATGCCTTCACGGCGCGGGCGATCGTGCCCAGCACGGTCGTGCGGCGCAGCCTGCTCGGCGACGCCGAGCGGCGCAGCGCGCTGGTCGACGGCCTGATCCAGCAGCAGCGGCGCAACGACGACTTGATTGCGTTGCGCAGCGGGCCGGCGCAGGAGCGCCTGAAGCATCTGCTGCTGCTGCTGGCGCCGGCGGACGCGCCGTGGGCCGAAGGCGACAGCCGCTTCGCACTGCCGACCATCAAGGACATGGCGGCCATCATCGATACGGCGCCGGAGACGGTGTCCCGGATCCTGGCCAATCTCAAGCGCCGCCAACTGGTCGACAGCCGCCAGCGCCAGAGCGTCAGCGTCAGTGCGGCCAGACTGCGGGACAGTTCCTGGCCCGCGGGCCTGACCCGCAGTGACGGGCGCCAGCGTGCGGTGCCGCTGGTGACGCCGTCGTGACGAGGCGGCCCGCCGCGGGTCTCCGCCATCTCTCGGTCGCGCAGCTCAGGTCTGGCCGCTGCGCGACTTCGTTCAATCTCCGGCCGGCCGATGCGAGGATGTCCATGTTTCTTTCCAAAAGCCGGCTGCTGGCCAGCCTGTGTGCCGTCGCGCTGACCACGCCTGTGTGGGCCCAGACGACGGTCAAGGACGCCTGGGTGCGCGGGGTCGTCGCCCAGCAGACGGCCACCGGGGCCTTCATGCAGATCACCTCGGCACACGGCGGCAAGCTGGTGTCGGTGGCATCGCCGGTGGCGGGCGTGGTGCAGGTCCATGAGATGAAGATGGACGGCAACGTGATGAAGATGGGACCGGTCGACGCACTGACCCTGCCGGCCGGGCAGACGGTGACGCTGCAGCCCGGTGGCTACCATGTGATGCTGATGGACCTGAAGCAGGCCTTGAAGGCGGGTGATCAGGTGCCGCTGACGCTGACCGTGGTCGACCAGGACGGCAAGAAGGAAGTCATCGAGATCCATGCGCCGGTGCGCGCCCTGGGGATGCCCGGCGCGGGCCCGCAGCATGACATGGCGCCGATGGCCATGCCCCACTGACCCTGTCTGCCGTGCGCCCCCGCGCCGGGCCGGCGGTCGGGGGACGCTCGGTCGCGGCCCGCGGTGTGGTGCGTCAGGCCAGCGATTTCAACGCCAGTTTGATGCCGTCGCTGACGCCCACATCGGGAGGCAGCTTCTTCAAGGCCGCGGCCGCGTCCTTCTCGCTGTAGCCCAGGGCGACCAGGGCCTGAACGATGTCGGCCTGGGCCTCGTTGGCCAGGTGGGTGGCCGGCAAGCCGAGGTCCGGGCCCAGCTTGCCCTTCAATTCCAGAAGCAGCCGCTCGGCCGTCTTCTTGCCGATGCCAGGCACCTTTTGCAACCTTGCGCCCTCCTGGCGGGCGACCGCACCCGCCAGATCGGCCACCGACAGCCCCGACAACAGCGACAGCGCGGTGCGAGGCCCGACACCGGAAATCTTCACCAATTCACGGAAGGTGCTGCGTTCCTCGTGGGTGAGGAAGCCGTACAGCAGGTGCGCATCTTCGCGTACGACGAAGTGGACCAGCAGCGTGACCTTCTCGCCCAGGCCGGGCAGGTTGTAGAAGGTGCTCATCGGCACGTCGACTTCATAGCCGACGCCCTGCACGTCCACCAAGACCAGCGGGGGGGACTTTTCCGCGAGCAAACCCGTGAGGCGACCGATCATGACGGGGATTATCGTTTGCCGGACAATCGCAGCGATGATGCTTCGCCACACCTTCGAGCCGCTGGACAACACCCGCCTCAACCACCTGTGCGGTGCGATGGATGCGCACCTTCGCGCCATCGAGGCGGTGCTGCCGGTCACCCTGTCGCGGCGTCAGGCCACCTTCCGCATTGAGGGCAGCAAGCGCGACGCCGAGAAGGTGCTGGCGCTGCTGCAGGCGCTCTACGAGCGGGCAAAGAAGGCGATTCCGGCCGACACCCTGCAATTGGCGCTGGACGACTTGCTGCGGGGCGACAAGCCGATCGTGGTGCCTGCGGCGGGCGACAGCGACATCGTCCTGCACACCCGCCGTGCCGATCTGTGCGGCCGCACGCCCAACCAGGTGCAATACCTGCGGCAGATCCTCGCCCACGACATCACGCTGGGCATCGGGCCGGCGGGGACCGGCAAGACCTTCCTCGCGGTCGCCTGTGCGGTGGACGCCCTGGAGCGCAGCGCCGTGCAACGCATCGTGCTGACCCGCCCGGCGGTGGAGGCCGGCGAGCGCCTGGGCTTTCTTCCCGGTGACCTGACGCAGAAGGTCGACCCCTACCTGCGGCCGCTGTACGACGCGCTCTACGACCTGATGGGCTTCGACCGTGTCACCAAGGCCTTCGAAAAGGGGACGCTGGAAATCGCCCCGCTGGCTTTCATGCGCGGACGCACGCTGAACCACAGCTTCATCATCCTCGACGAAGCGCAGAACACGACGCCGGAGCAGATGAAGATGTTCCTGACCCGCATCGGTTTTGGCGCCAAGGCGGTCGTCACGGGGGACGTCAGCCAGATCGACCTGCCGCGCGGCATGCCCAGTGGCCTGATCGACGCGGCCGAGGTGCTTGCATCGGTGAAGGGGGTGGCCATGACGCGTTTTACCTCGGCCGACGTGGTGCGCCATCCGCTGGTGGCTCGCATCGTCGAGGCCTACGAAGCACAGCGAGAACAAAAAGACGCCTTGCACAAGAAGGAGGCGCGCTGATGTCCAACGGTCGGCCGACGCTACGCCTGTCCCTGCAATTCGCCGATCCGGCCCACCGTGCGGTGCTGCCGCGCCACAAGGTGGCGCGCTGGATCCGTGCCGCGCTGGAGGCGCCCGGTGAAATCACGGTGCGCATCGTCTCGGCCGACGAGGGGCAGGCATTGAACCGAGACTACCGTCACAAGGACTACGCAACCAATGTGCTGACCTTCGACTATGCCCACGAACCGGTGGTGGTGGCCGACCTGGTTCTGTGCGCACCGGTGGTCGAGCGCGAGGCGAGCGAGTTGCAGGTGCCTCTGGCAGATCACTACGCCCACCTGCTGGTGCACGGCACGCTCCATGCCCAGGGCTACGACCACGAGGATGACGAGGTCGAGGCCGAGGCCATGGAGGCGCGCGAGACCGAGATCCTGCAAGGGCTGGGCTTGGCCGACCCCTACCGTCAGCGCCGCTGAAGGGGCGTCGACCGGGCTCAGCGTGCCGTACGCCGCCGCCGGGCCAGGCCCAGCATCCCCAGGCCCGCCATCAGCAGCGCGGCCGACGCCGGCTCGGGCACCGCCTGGACCGCGTTGATGGAACTCAGGTAGAACTGATTGGCCTTGAGGCCGCCGTAGGCGAAGGTGAACGTGGTGCCGGTCAGGTGCAGGCCGCTGATCTCGCCGGATCCCAGTGGCAGGGCCGTGGACACGCCATCCAGCAGGAAGGTGGCACCGGGGGCCCAGTTGGTGACGTTGTGGCCGTCGGCCCGCAGGCCGATGTCGCTGATCGTGACGGGATGGTCGAAGCTCAGCGTGAGCGTCTCGCCCGAAGTGATGTTGTCGTCGCTGTTGTTGTTGGACTGGTGATAGACACCCAGCCCCGCGCCGTTCAGCAGGTTGGGGGCCCAGGCATTGTCGTGATCCTGGACGACGGCTGCCGTCGATCCCAGGTACGAGCCGGTGGCCTTGACGGTCATGCCGCCGGCGGTGTAGGTCAGGTCGCCGTTGCGGGTGCCGTGATCGACGTTCGAGCTGCAGAGATCGCCGCCGGTGCAGGAGATGCCGTCGGTCGGCAGAAAGCCGGCGTTGATGCCGCCGTTGTAGGTCAGATCGCCGAAGTCGAAATTCATCGCCGAGGCAGGCGACAAAGCAGCGGCGGCCAGGCCGCCCAGCAAGAGCTTGTGGATGTACATGGTGAGAGTCCCTGAGTGCTTGGCGCAACGCGCCGGACCATCGTAGCGTCGGTGCGCCCGCGGTGGAACCGGAGACCCCTAGTTCATCCTCACGCGCGGGGCGGATGTGTTCCCAGGTAGCGCTTGCGCCAGAAAAAATACCCAAGCGCGATGGCAATTGACAACATCATGCCCATCGCCAGCCAGAACCCGTCGCGCTGGTGCAGCATCGGAATCGCTTCGAAGTTCATGCCGAAGATGCCGGTGATCAGGTTCAGCGGCAGGAAGATCGCCGTCAGCACCGTGAGCGTGCGCATGATGTCGTTGGTGCGCTGGCCGACCGCCGTGAAGTGCATCTGGACGGCGGCCTCGGCCGACAGCTCCAGGCGCCGCACATGCGACAGCACCCGCTCGATGTGCTCCAGGACATCGCGCGAGCGCACTCGCAGCAGGTCGCGCTCGCGCTGTGCGTTCGGATGGCCTTCGACCGGCCATTCGTCCAGCGCGTCGATCCATTCCTGCACCGCGCTGCGTTGGTCTTCGCAGGTGTCTTCGAGCAGATGCAGGGCCTCGCGCGATTGCAGGATGGCGGGCCAGTCGGCGAAACGGCTGCGCGGATCGAGCAACTCGCCTTGCAGCGTCGCAAAGTACCGGGTCAGCAGGCGTCGAAGATCGAGGTAGCTGTCGACCATGTGATTCGTCATGCGCAACATCAACTCGGCCGGGCCGACGGGCAGCCGGGCGGTGCCGCGCAAGTCGGATTCCTGGGCATGCTGCGTTAGGCGGTGCGCGAAATACTCGCGCACCTGGCAATCGGCGGGATGGACCGTGATCAGCACGCGGTCGAACAGGGCGAAGCCCACCGGGCTGGTGTCGATCGCCGACAGGGCCCGGTACGCCAAGGCGAGGTTGACGCGCTCGCCATCGACCGACCCATCCCTGCTGCCCGATCCGGCCGCGAGGCGGCGAAAGACCAGCAGGTCATACCACGAGGTGTCGTCGAAGTGGGACGGGAGTTGTGGGTTCAGCAGGTCCGAGACATGCAGGTCCACCAGCCCGGCACCGACCCAGCGTTGCAGGCCCACCTGTAGCTCGGACACCCGCGCTTCGAACTGACGGCGGCCGCTGCCGATCCACAAGAAGCCGGCGTCCGGCAGCGTCGCAGGCAGTTCGGACAACTCCTCGAAATGGTCGGTGCCGATGTGGAAGATGCGCATCGCGGCCGGGCGCTCAGGCGTTGCGCAGCAGCGTCGCGGCGTCGAGGGCGAAATAGGTGAGCACGCCGTCGGCTCCTGCCCGTTTGAACGCCAGAAGCGCTTCCATCATCACCGCGTCGTGGTCCAGCCAGCCGTTGTTCGCCGCCGCCTTGATCATCGCGTACTCGCCGCTGACCTGGTAGGCGAAGGTGGGCATGCGGAACTCGTCCTTCACGCGGCGCACGATGTCCAGATAGGGCAGGCCGGGCTTGACCATCACCATGTCGGCCCCTTCGGCGATGTCGAGCGCCACCTCGCGCAAGGCCTCGTCGCTGTTGGCGGGGTCCATCTGATAGGTCTTCTTGTCGCTCTTGCCCAGGTTCGCTGCCGAGCCGACCGCGTCGCGGAAGGGGCCGTAGAAGGCGCTGGCGTACTTGGCGCTGTAGGCCATGATCTTGGTGTGGATGTGACCCTTGGCCTCCAGCGCCTGGCGGATCGCGCCGATGCGTCCGTCCATCATGTCGCTCGGCGCGACGATGTCGACACCGGCCTCGGCCTGCACCAGGGCCTGATCGCGCAACACCACGGTCGTGGTGTCATTGATGATGTAGCCACGCTCGTCGAGCAGCCCGTCCTGACCGTGACTGGTGAACGGGTCCAGCGCCACATCGGTGAGCACGCCGAGTTCCGGGAACCGCGTCTTCAAGGCCCGCACGGCGCGGGGTACCAGGCCCTCCGGGTTGGTGGCCTCGCGTCCGTCGGGGGTCTTCAACGCCGGATCGATCACCGGAAACAGCGCCATCACCGGCACGCCCAGGGCCAGGCATTGCTCGGCCTTGGCGAACAAACCGTCGATCGACATGCGCTGCACGCCGGGCATGCTGGCCACGTCCTCGACGCGGCGTTCCCCGTCCAGCACGAACACCGGCAGGATCAGGTCGGCAGGGCTGAGGGCATGCTCGCGCACCAGGGCGCGGCTGAAGGCATCGCGACGCAGGCGGCGAGGGCGGCTGAGCGGAAAGGCGGGGAGGGTCATGCGAGAGGGTCCTGGAGTGTCGAAGAGGCGTGTCGCGGGTCCGCCTCACAGACCCGCGGGGGGCCGTGGTCTTGGCAGAACGCCTATGGTACAGACCGTCCGGGCGGTGTTAAAGTTCGCGCTGAGCGATGCCTGCGAGGGCGTTGCTCCCTGCTTTTCCTCCCTGAGCAGGTGCCTTCACGTGATGACAGCGTCAAGGCTTTTCAGCCCCGGCCTGGTGCCGGGGCTCTTTCTTTTGTGGCCGTCCATAATGCGGCGCCATGAGTCAAGCGTATCTGTGGGTCAAGGCTTTCCACATTGTTTTCGTGGCGAGCTGGTTTGCCGGGCTGTTCTACCTGCCGCGGATTTTCGTGAACCTGGCCAGCGTGCCGCACGACAGCCACGCCGAGCGAGAGCGCTTGCTGTTGATGGCACGCAAGCTGTATCGCTTTGCCACGCTGCTGATGGTGCCGGCCCTGGTGCTGGGGCTGGTAATGTGGCTGGGCTACGGCGTGGGGCGCGGACCGGGCAGCGGCTGGTTGCACGTCAAGCTGCTGCTGGTGCTGGGGGTGATCGGCTACCACTACCACTGCCGGGGCCTGATGCGCGCGTTCGAGCAGATGGCCAACCGGCGCAGCGAACGGTGGTTCCGGGTGTTCAACGAAGTGACGGTGCTGCTGTTCATCGCGATCGTGCTGCTGGTGGTGCTCAAGCCGTTCTGAGCCCGACTGCCTGCGCTGTACCGCCATGGCCGGCCTGAATGTTCCCCACCGCAGTTCGGCCGTGCCGCTGGCGCTGGTCTTTGCGGTCTTGATCGTCTATGCCAGCCTGTACCCGTTCACCGGCTGGACCTGGCCCCCCGGGGCGCAGTGGACCGAACTGGCGCGCCTGCCGATGCCGCGCTACCGGATCGCGTTCGACATCTGGACGAACTGGGTCGGCTACATGCCGATGGGGTTCCTGCTCTACGTGGCGGGCGTTCGCAGCGGCGGCCGGCCCTGGCCGGTGTGGTGGCTGGCGGTGCTGTTGCCGTCGGCTCTGTCCTACGCGATGGAGGTGACGCAGAACTTCGTTCCCACCCGTGTGCCTTCGCTGCTGGATTGGCTGTTGAACACCGGCGGCGGACTCAGCGGCGCAGCGGTGGCGGCCCTGGCCCAGGCGCTGTCGTTGATCGATCGCTGGCAGACCGCGCGCGATCGCTGGTTCGTGCGACGCAGCGCCGGCGCGCTGAGCCTGCTGCTGCTGTGGCCTGTCGGCATGCTCTTTCCGGCGCCGTTTCCGCTCGGGCTTGGACTGGGCTGGGAGCGGGTCCAGAGCTGGTGGGTCGGCTGGCTCGTGGATGTGCCATGGGCTCAGGCCTGGCTGGAAACCATCAGCGATCTGCCGGTGCCGGTGGAGCCGCCGGCCGCTGAGGTCTTGGGCTTGGGGGTGACCCTGGGCTTGCTCGGGCCCTGCCTGCTGGCCTATTCGATCAGCCGCCCGGGCTGGCGCCGTCTCGTGCTGGCGCTGGTGCTGGCCTTGTCCGGACTGGCTGCGACCACCTTGTCGACCGCGCTGAACTTCGGCCCGGCGCATGCGCTGAGCTGGTGGACCCCCGAAGTCTTGCCGGGCCTCGCGCTGGCGTTGGTCTTGGCCGGGGCGCTGGCTGCGGCGGGGCCCCGACTGGCGGCGGCGCTCGGGCTGGTCACGCTCTCGGCGCTGGTGATGCTGGTCGCCCAGGCACCGGCCGACCCTTATTTCGCCGACAGCCTGCAGGCCTGGCAGCAAGGCGAGTTCGTGCGCTTTCATGGCCTGTCCGAATGGGTGGGGTGGCTGTGGCCCTTTGCCGCGATCACCTGGCTGGTCGGGCGACTGGGGCGGCGCGACTGATGCCATTCGGGGCCCGCGCCCCGGGTGCGCTGCAGCGCGGTGTCAAAATCGGACCATGAGCTATTTCAAGCACCACGTCTTCTTCTGCCTCAACCAGCGCGACAACGGCGAGGCCTGCTGCGCGGCGCAAGGGGCGCAGGCGGGGTTCGATCACTGCAAGGCGGCGGTCAAGGCGGCCGGTCTGGCCGGGCCGGGCGGAGTGCGGGTGAACAAGGCCGGCTGTCTGGATCGATGTGCTGGCGGCCCGGTGGTGGTGGTCTATCCCGAAGCCGTCTGGTACACCTACGTCGACGAGCACGACCTCGACGAGATCGTCGAATCGCACCTGAAGCACGGCCGCCCGGTCGAGCGGCTGCGTCTGGCGCCCGAGGTGGGACGCTGAGCCCGTCGCAAACGCGATTGAACCTTGCGGCTTCGGCCGCCTCTGACTTCCGATGAACTCGAACACTCGCCGTGGATTCACGGACGGGCCTGCCGGTCTGCTGGAAATCGCCGTGGACGATCCGGCCCATGGTGCGCCGCCTCGCGGAGTGGCGGTGGTCTGTCACCCGCACCCGCAGCATGGCGGCACCCTGGACAACAAGGTGGCGCAGACGCTCGCGCGAGCGTTTGTCCAGTTGGGCTACCGCGCCGTGCGCTTCAATTTCCGCGGCGTCGGCCGCTCGGCCGGGCAGTGGGACGAAGGTCGCGGCGAGGTCGACGACGCATTGGCCGTGATCGCCAGCCAGCGCGATCCTGCCCTGCCACTGGCGGTGGCCGGCTTCTCGTTCGGCGCCTATGTCGCCTCGCAGGCGGCCGCCCGCTTGCCCGATGGCCAGAAGGCCGAGCGTCTCGTCTTGATCGGCCCGGCCACCGTGAACTTTCCCGTCGCCACGGTGCCGCCCGACACGCTCGTGGTGCACGGCGAGGCCGACGAGGTCGTTCCGTTGGCGGCCACGCTGGACTGGGCTCGCCCACAGGGGCTGCCCGTGGTGGTGGTGCCCGGCGTGGGGCATTTCTTTCACGGCCAACTGCCTCTGCTGAAGTCGTTGGTGGTTTCCTCGTGGCGGCACTGACGTCCGGCGGCTGACACCCTGGCCCTTGCGCATTTCATACTTTTCACGAAACCGTCCTTCCTATGTTCCGACTCCGACTGCTGCTGCCCTCCGCCCTGCTCGCGCTGGGGATTCCCCTGTGGGCGCAAGCCCAGACGCTGCAACCCCCCGAGATTGCCGCCAAGGCTTACCTGCTGATCGACATGACCACCCACCAGGTCCTGGCTGAACGCAATGCCGATGCGCCCGCCGAGCCGGCCTCGCTGACCAAGCTGATGACGGCCTACCTGGTGTTTGATGCGCTACGCACCCACAAGCTGTCGCTGGACCAGCGACTGCCGGTCAGCGTGCAGGCCTGGAGCGAGCGCAAGGGCGGCGGCTCGCTGATGTTCATCGATCCCAAGATGACGCCGACCGTGGATGAGCTGCTCAAGGGCCTGATCGTGGATTCGGGCAACGATGCCGCCGTCGCGCTGGCCGAGGGCCTGGCCGGCAGCACCGACACCTTCGTCGCGATGATGAACCGGCAGGCCCAGGCCTGGGGCCTGAAGAACACCAGTTTCAAGAATGTCTCCGGGCTGACCGAGCCGGGCCATCACAGCACGGCGCGCGATCTGGTGACGATAGGCGAGCACATCATTCGCGACTTTCCCGATCGCTATCCGTACTATTCGATCAAGGATTACACCTTCGACAACATCCACCAGACCAACCGCAACCTGCTGCTGTGGCGCGATCCGACGGTCGATGGCATGAAGACCGGCTACACCGATGCGGCCGGCTACTGCCTGATGGCTTCGGCCCAGCGTGACTTCCCGAACGGCAAGCGCCGCTTGATCTCGGTGGTGATGGGGGCCGATTCGAAGCTGGGCCGTGCCAACGAAAGCCAGAAGCTGCTCAACTGGGGCTACACCGCATTCGACGCGGTCCGGCTGTTCGAGGCGGGCAAGCCGGTGGTGACGGTGCCGGTGTGGAAGGGCAGCAGCAACACCGTGGGATTGGGGGTGGATGGCGCGCTGTACGTGGACGTGCCGCAGGGCGAGGGGGCGCATTTGCGCACCTCCATCGAGCGGACCGATCCGCTGGTGGCGCCGCTGACCAAGGGTCAGCGCGTGGCCACGCTCAAGGTCAGCACGGCGGCGGGCAGCGTGGTCGCCACCGTGCCGCTGCAGGTGATGGCCGATGTGCCCCAGGCGGGCCTGCTGGGGCGAGCGTGGGATGCCCTGCGGCTCTGGATCAAGTAATCTAGGCCCCTGGTCAGTTGCCGGAGTTTGCGATGAGCCTGTTGCCCGACACCCTGTGTGAGCTCAATGGCGAGGTGTTGCCGTTGCGCGAGGCCAAGGTTTCCGTGATGGACCGAGGTTTCCTGTTCGGAGACGGCGTGTACGAGGCCATGCCGGTCTATGGACGACGCATCTTTCGCTTCGACCAGCACATGGATCGGCTGGCGCGCAACCTCGACAAGGTGCGCATCGCCGCGCCGATGGGTCGCGACGAGTGTCTGCGGCGAGCCCGCCGGCTGATCGCTGCCCATCCGGCCGAGGACCAGGTGCTTTACCTGCAGATCACCCGCGGCGTGGCGCCGCGCGATCATGTGATGCCGGTGGACATCGAGCCGACCGTGTTCATGATGACCAACGCGCTCCAGCCGCTGCCGGCGGAGCAGCGTCATCATGGAGCCGCCTGCGTCAGTGCCCGCGACTTTCGGTGGGAGCGCGGCGACATCAAGAGCATTTCGCTGCTCGGCAACGTGTTGGCGCGGCAGATCTCGGCCGATGCCGGTGCGGCCGAGACGCTGCTGTTTCGCGATGGCGCCCATGGCGGACCGTGGTTGACGGAGGGCTCCTCCTCGAATGTCTGGATCGTGCACGAAGGGGCTTTGCTGGGGCCGCTGATGAACGAGCACGTGTTGGAAGGCGTGCGTGTCGGGTTGCTGCGCGAGTTGTGCGAAGACCAGGGCATTGCCTACAACCTGCGCCCGATCAGCGAGGCCGATGTGCGTGCCGCCGACGAGATCCTGCTGAGCTCGGCCGGCAAGGAAGTGCTTTCGGTGACCCGGCTGGATGGCGAGCCGGTCGGGCATGGCGCGATGCGCGGCAAGCCCGGGCCGGTCTACGGCCGCCTGTTCGAGGCCTACCAGCGCGCCAAGCGCGACCAATCGATCTGACGGAGCCCCCGCTCATGGCCGACCTGCCCAACAACGAGTCGCTGATCACCTATCCCTGCGCCTTTCCGATCAAGGTCATGGGGGCGCACGTCGATGGGTTCGTCGACGCGGTGGTGAGCGTGGCGCGGCAGTTCGATGCCGGGTTCGACGCCGCGAGCATCGAGACACGTCCCAGCAAGGGCGGCAACTACCTGGGCGTGACGGTGACGGTGACGGTGCTCGACCGCGAGCAACTCGACGCGCTGTACCGGGCCTTCACCAGCCACCCGATGGTCAAGGTGGTGCTGTAGCCGACGCGGCCGCGGAGGCCGCTTCCGGGGCCGCCGCGGCCAGGCGGGCATCGAGTTCGCGCACCTTGTAGGGCGCTGCCACATCGCCCTGGGCTGCTGCCGCAGCGTACCAGTACCGAGCCAAACGCAGATCACTCGGCGCACCGTCGCCCTTTTCGAACATCGAGGCCAGGATGTACTGCGCCCCGACGTCGCCGCCATCGGCGGCCAGCCGGTACCAGTGCAGCGCCTGCGTGTCGTCTGCTGCCGTGCCTCGTCCCAGGAAATAGGCCGTTCCGGTGGCGACTTCGGCGTCCACACTGCCGGCTTCGGCGGCCTTCTGATAAGCCTGCAGCGAGCGCGCCAGATCCGGCGGCCCCAGTCGGCGGCTCTCATACAGTTCACCCAGCGCCATCTGTGCCATCACGAAACCCCGCGCCGCCGAAGCCTCCAGCAACCTGCGCGCCGTCCGCACATCGGAGGGGTGGGCCTCGCCGCGCAAATGCATCACAGCCAGATCGTGGAGCGCGGCGGGGTCGCCCTGCCTGGCCAGGGATTCGAAGCGCCGCTGTGCGGCAGCGAAGTGGCCGTGGTGGTACAGATCCACGGCGGCCAGCAAGGCCGCAGACGGTGCACCGGCGGCATGCGCCGGCAGGCTACCAAGCAAAACGCTGACCAGAAGGGCCGCGCCGGCGCGCAGGATCGGGTGGGAAGAAGGCATGGGTTGACGATACTCCGGCTCGATATCCCGCGATGGCTTCAGGACGTTGGCGCTCTGGAACAATGCGGGCATGCGTGATCCTGCCGAGACCGCCGTGTCCACCGCCTCGTCGCATCCCCCCGCGATGGTGTGTCGCGACTTGGGCCTGCAAGCTTACGCCGCGACGTTCGATGCCATGCGGGCCTTCACGCAGGCGCGCGGGGCCGAGACGCCCGACGAGCTGTGGCGGGTACAGCATCCGCCGGTCTTTACCCAGGGCGTGGCCGGCAAGGCCGAGCACGTGCTGGGCGCGGGCGAGATTCCTGTGGTGCAGACGGATCGGGGAGGGCAGGTCACCTACCATGGGCCCGGCCAGGTGGTGATCTACGCGCTGGTGGACTTGCGTCGCCTGGGCGTCTACGTCAAGGAATACGTCTACCGGATCGAGGCGGCGGTGATCCAGACCCTGGAGCGCTTCGGCGTGCTCGGGTTTCGTGTCGCGGGCGCGCCTGGCATCTACGTCAACCTGGGCGATCCGTTTCATGCCGGCTTGCCGTCCGGGCCCCGGCAGGATCCGTTCCAGGGCCTGGGAAAGATCGCTGCGCTGGGCATCAAGGTCAGCAACCACCGGACCTATCACGGCGTGTCGCTCAACGTCGCGATGGATCTGGCGCCGTTTCAGCGCATCAACCCCTGTGGCTATGCAGGCTTGCGCACGGTGGACCTCGCTACACTGGGCGTCCAGGTCGAGCTGCAAAGCGTTTCAGAATGCTTGGCCGAGCGGCTGCAAGCCCACCTGGGCGGCTGAGCGCCGCGGTACGGCTCCACCTCCTGCACCCTCCCTGCGCGCCGTCTGGCGCCGCCTGAACCCACCCTCATGGCCACCGAACTCAACCCCCAGGATGCCCAGCCCAGCGAGGCCTATGATCCCAGCGTCAAGCAAAAGGCCCAGGCCAAGACCTCGCGCATTCCCATCAAGGTGGTGGCCGCCGAGACGCTGAAAAAGCCCGACTGGATCCGCGTCAAGGCCGGTTCCCCCAGCACGCGCTTCTACGAGATCAAGAACATCCTGCGCGAGCACAAGCTGCACACGGTGTGCGAGGAGGCCTCGTGCCCGAACATCGGGGAGTGCTTTGGCCACGGCACCGCCACGTTCATGATCATGGGCGACAAGTGCACTCGCCGCTGCCCGTTCTGCGACGTGGGCCATGGGCGCCCTGATCCGCTCGACGACAACGAACCGCTCAACCTGGCCCGCACGATCGCGGCGCTGAAGCTGAAGTACGTGGTGATCACCAGCGTCGACCGTGACGACCTGCGCGATGGCGGTGCCGGTCATTTCGTCGAGTGCATTCGGCAGGTACGCGAACACTCGCCGGCCACCCGCATCGAGATCCTGGTCCCCGACTTCCGTGGCCGTGACGACCGCGCGCTTGAGATCTTGAAAGCGGCGCCCCCCGACGTGATGAATCACAACCTCGAAACGGTGCCGCGCCTGTACAAGCAGGCCCGTCCCGGCAGCGACTACGCGTTCAGCCTGAACCTGCTCAAGAAATTCAAGGCCCTGCACCCGGACGTGCCGACCAAGAGCGGCCTGATGGTGGGATTGGGCGAGACCGACGAAGAGATCCTCGCGGTGATGCGCGAGATGCGCGAGCACGGGATCGACATGCTGACCCTGGGCCAGTACCTCGCACCCTCGGGCCACCACCTGCCCGTGACCCGCTACGTGCATCCGGACACCTTCAAGATGTTCGAGGCGCAAGCCAATGCAATGGGGTTCTCGCATGCTGCCGTCGGCGCGCTGGTGCGCTCCAGCTACCACGCGGACCAGCAGGCGATGCAGGCGGGGGTGGGTGTCGACGCTGCGAAGTAGCAGCGGACTGCTCGAAGCAAGCGCGAACCTGGCGGGATGTAACAAGGCCAGGGGCTCTTGCGGCGCCGTGCCAGCCGCACAAGATCTCATGGCAGACGCGAGGCGCAGGGCACCCGCCGCGCGTGGATCCGTACCGGGTCCCTGGTTGTCTGCGGCGCCAGTCCGCGCGCGCTATTCAAGGGTGTCGGACTTGAACACGTCTTGAAACGACCTGCTGACGCGCAGTCTGCGTGGCGTACGCAGGCTCAGGCGCTTGGGCCGGGGTATCGCTGACCCGATCCTGCTCGTGCGTGAGAGATGCAAGCTTGCTCATGGGAACCTCCATGGCAGCGATTTTTCGCCGGCAGATCCAGCAAAGCTTGATCGATTCCTGTCCGGACCATGACCGCGCGGTGTCCGCAGCGAATTTAGGCGGCGGTTTCGGTTCAGGCCACGCGAAGAGCGTGCGTCAGGCGCTTGGAATGTGAAAAGTCCCTTCGCCACCGTCGCGATCGTCGCCGGACGGCGAGTTCAGATCTTCCTACCGCGCACCGACGCGTCGCGGTTCAGCCGAGGGCAGGAGACGCCTGGCGTCCGGCGTCTGCGCCGGCCACGGGACCCATGCCCTCGAAGGTGGTGGCGCTCACCCAGTCGATGATTTGCGCGTCGGTGTACTGGCCCGACGACTTGAGCATGTCCACCACCGGATCGCAGGCGCGGGCGAACAAGGTGTAGAGCACCAGTTCGGCGGGCAGCTTCGGGTTGAGCTGCCCGCTGGTTTGCGCTTCGGTGATCCAGATGCTGAGCTTGTTGCTTAGGTCGATGAGGCGGTCCATGTAGGCATCGTTGGCCTTGAGCGACGCGCTGAGCGACGAGTTCTGTGCCGGCAGCGAAGGCATCTCGCCGTCGAGCTGGGTCTGCATGGCCCAGCGCGTGACGGCCTTCAACTGGTCAAGCGGCCGGATCGTCGTGTCCGCCTGAGCTTGCTTGCGCAGGCCGTCGACGAAGGCCAGCGTGCGATCCAGCACGCCCACCATCGCCGCGCCAGCCAATTCCTCCTTCGAGGTGAAGTGCTTGTAGAGACTGGCTTTGGCCAAGCCGGCTTCCATCGCGACCTCGTCCACCGTCATGGCGTCGTAGCCCTTGGTGGCCAGCAGGCGATTGACGGCCGCCACGATGGCGTCTTCGCGCACGCGCTGCACTTGTTCACGGATCGAGGGACGGGTGGCCACGAGCGGATTTTAGACCCATTGGGATGTTGAAAATACCCATCAGTTCAATATTGGTATAAATTGACTATAGTGTGAACGTTGTAGTTCAATATATGAACTAACCAGTTCAGTTCAACAGCCATCCCCCAACTCGGTCAGTGTTTCGCCATGCATCGTGTCGCCGTCATCGGTTCCGGTATCGCGGGCCTGTCCGCCGCCTGGCAGCTTTCGGCGCCCGGTGGCGCGGCCCACGTGACCTTGTTCGAGGCGGCGGGGCATGTCGGCGGCCATGCCAACACGGTCGATCTGACGCTGGACGGCGTAACCCACGGCGTGGACACCGGCTTTCTTGTGTACAACGAGCGCACCTATCCCGCGTTGATCCGCCTGTTCGCCGAGCTGAAGGTGGATGTGGCGGCGTCCGACATGTCGTTCTCGGTGCAGGCGCCTCGGACCGAGCGTCTGCCGGCGCTGGAGTGGAGCGGCCACTCGCTAGACACCGTGTTCGCTCAGCGCGGCAATCTGTTGCGTCCTCGTTTCTGGCGCATGCTCGCCGACGTCCTGCGCTTCAACCGGCTGGCGACCGCCCTGGCCGAGCGTGGCGCCGACGCTTCGCTGACGCAGCCCATCAAGGATTTCCTCGACGCCCACGGTTTCGGCGAGGCGTTTCGCGACGACTATCTGCTGCCCATGATCGGCTGCATTTGGTCGTGTCCGACCGATCAAATGCTGCGCTTTCCGATGGCGACGCTGATTCGCTTCTGCCACAACCACGGCCTGATTCAGGTCACTGACCGACCGCAGTGGTTCACCGTGCGCGGCGGCTCCAGGCAGTACGTGCGCAAGATGCTGACCCGCCTGGGCGACGTGCGGCTGAAGACGTCGGTGCATCGCGTGACGCGGCTCCAGACCGGTGTGCTCGTGCAGACCGAGCATGGCAGCGAGCGCTTCGACGCGGTGGTGTTCGCCTGCCACTCCGACCAAGCGCTGCGCCTGCTGGGCTCCGGTGCCAGCGTCGTCGAGCGCAGCGTGCTGGGCTCCATTCGCTACCAACCCAACGTCGCCGTGCTGCACACGGACACCCGCGTGTTGCCCACGCGGTCCAAGGTCTGGGCCGCATGGAATTACGAGCGAGCCGCTGATGCCCAACGCGAGCAGACCCAGGTCTGCCTGCATTACCTGCTCAACCGGTTGCAACCGCTGCCCTGGCAGCAACCGGTGATCGTCTCGCTCAATCCGGTGCGCCCGATCGCGGCTGCGCACGTGCACCAGCGCATCGCCTACGACCATCCGGTGTTCGATGGCCCGGCCATTGCGGCCCAACGCCGCGTGCCGGAGCTGCAAGGCCAGCAACGCACCTGGTTCTGCGGTGCGTGGTGCGGCTATGGCTTCCACGAAGACGGCCTGAAGTCGGGCCTGGCCGTGGCCGAGTCACTGGCGCAGGCGTTGCCGCAGTTGGCCGCGACCGACTTGCGCGTCGTGGCTTGACACAGCGTCATGACGAAGAAGCCTGTCCCGACTCCAGCCGTGCTGCCGTTGATCGGCTTCGGCCGGGTATGGCATCGCCGCTTGCGGCCGGTCGAGCACTCGTTCCGGTACCCGACCTATTTCCTGCTGCTGCCCCTGCGCACGCTGCACCGACAGCCTAGTCCCGACGTCAGGCGAAACCGCTTCGGGCTGATCAGCTTTCATGATCGCGACCACGGCGATGGTCGTGCGGATGCGCTGGCCTGGTTCGACGAGGTGTTGCACCGAGAGGGCATCGACGATGCGGACGGCGAGGTGTGGCTGCACACCCTGCCACGCGTGCTTGGCCACACGTTCAAGCCCGTGAGCTTTTGGTACGCCCACCGCGCTGACGGCTCGCTGGCCGCCGTGTTGGTCGAGGTGAACAACACCTTCGGAGAGCGGCACGGCTACCTGCTGGCGGGCCCTTCGCTCGGTTGGGAAGTCGAGTTGTCGGCCGACAAGGTGTTCCACGTCTCGCCCTTTTGCCGCAACACCGGGCAGTACCGCTTTCATTTCCAGCGCACACCGCCCCGACAGAACGGCGGCGGCGAGCAGACCACCGTGCGCATCGACTTGCACGACGCACAGGGTCTGCTGCTGCAGACCTGCGTCAGTGGCGCGCTGCAGCCGCTTTGCGCCGCGACCTCGCGTCGTGCGTTTTTCGGCATGCCTTTGATGACGCTGGCCGTGGTCTTGCGCATCCATTGGCACGCCTTGCGTCTGGCCGCCAAGCGCGTGCCCTTCTTCAGCAAACCAGCCAAGCCTGAGCGCTTCGTCACACGATGAACAGCACCACCGCTCCCCCGTTCGCGGGCACCACGGCGCTGCCCGAGTCGGCACCTGCCGCAGCGCGCAGCGTGTTCAAGTTGTTGGCCCGTTTGCCGCAGGGCGAGCTGGACGTGCAAATGCCCGACGGATCGACGGCGCATTTCCCCACGGTGCGCGCAGCGGCGGACGCGGGCCATCTCCCCCGCACCTCGATCCGTCTGCACAACTGGCGTGTGTTCGAGCGCACGCTCAGGTCGGGTGATATCGGGTTTGCCGAGAGCTACATCGATGGGGACTGGAGCACGCCCGACCTGGCTGCGTTGTTACGCCTGTTCATCGCCAACCGCGCACACATCGAGCGTGTCCTCTACGGTTCGTGGTGGGGCTCGCTGTGGCATCGCGTCAAGCACCTTCTGAACCGGAATTCGCGGCGCGGCAGTGCGAAGAACATCCATGCGCATTACGACCTGGGCAACGACTTCTATCGCCTCTGGCTCGACCCGTCGATGAGCTACAGCGCCGCGTGGTTCGAAGGCCGCGGCGACGTGCAGTCCGTGCCGCTTCACGCAGCCCAGCAGGCCAAGGTGCGGCGAGCTCTGCGGGAGGCCGGAGTGGCCCGGGGTAGTCGGGTGTTGGAAATCGGCTGCGGCTGGGGTGGTCTGGCCGAGGTGGCCGCACGCGACTTCGGCGCCCATGTGACCGGAGTGACGCTCTCAAAGGAGCAACTGGTGTGGGCGCAGGAGCGCATGACCCAGGCCGGCTTGCAGGCACAGTCCGATCTGCGGTTCCAGGACTACCGTGACCTGCCAAGCCGACACCATAGCGATCCCTTCGATGCGATCGTGTCGATCGAGATGTTCGAGGCCGTGGGCAGGGAATACTGGGCGGACTATTTCGACGCGCTTCGGCGCTGCCTCAAACCAGGTGGCAGGGCGTGCATTCAGACCATCACGATCCGGGACGACTTGTTCGATCGCTACGTCAAATCCACCGATTTCATCCAGCAGTACATTTTTCCTGGGGGTCTGCTGCCCAGCCCTGCGGCGTTCGAAGCGCTAGCCTGCGCGGGTGGTTTCGTCGTAGAGCGTCGACTGGCCTTCGGGCGGGACTACGCCGAGACCTTGCGTCGCTGGCGTACTGCGTTTCTCCGGAGCGAAGCAGCGGTGCTCAAGCAAGGCTTCGATCTGCGTTTCAAGCAGATCTGGGAGTTCTATCTGGCGTACTGCGAAGCGGCCTTCGACATGGGCAACACCGATGTCATGCAGTTCACCCTGCGCCGGGCGTCGTGAGCGTGCGCCGAGGGCCTTCGGCCGCATCTCTTGCCTTCGGTTGCTTCACGCTGTTCCTGCATGTCAGCGCCGGCGCGGCGTCCAGCTCACTCACCACGAAACCCATCATGACCACCATCGCGGCCACAGAACGCTCTGCCCCCAACACCGCGCCGTCCGAGATCCTGGCCACATCGCCCCAGGTGCAACTCGTCGGACGAGGGTCGCTGCGCTTCTTCGGCCTGCTGGTCTACGAGGCGCGGCTGTGGGCTGCGCCCGGTTTCCATGCCTCCATGTATGACAGCCAGCCCTTCGCGCTGGAGCTTGACTACGCACGCAAGCTCGATGGCTCGGCGATCGCCGAGCGCTCGGTGGCCGAGATGCGCCGCGTCGGCGAGTTCACTGAGGCGCAGGGCCGCGCTTGGTTGCTCCTGATGCAGCAGGCCTTCCCGAACGTCGCGGCGCACGACCGGCTGGTGGGGGTGTACGACGGCGAAGGCCGTGTGCGCTTCTTCCATAACGGCAAGTTCACGGCCCAGATCACCGACCGCACCTACGCCCATCTGTTTTTCGGCATCTGGCTCGACCCGCAGACGTCGGCACCTGCGCTACGCCGGGACTTGATCGGCGCAGCCGACTGAGTGGAGGCGATGCGCCGCGACATCGCCCCCGGCACCGCGCCCGCCGCAGCCACCGAGCCGGCGTTCAGCGGCTGGCGCTATGGTGCGCTGGGTCTGCCATTGGCCTTCGTGTCGCTGCCGTTGTATGTGACCTTGCCGCATCACTACGCGCAGCAGTTTGGTATCCCGCTCGCGGCGTTGGGCGCGGTACTGCTGGCCACGCGGGCGCTTGACGCCGTGCTGGATCCGCTGATCGGCCGCTGGGTGGATGGCCTCTTCGCCACAGGCGTGGATCGTGCCTGGCGGGTCGCCGCACTGGCCTCATTGGGAATGGCGCTGGCTTTCGCGGCGCTGTGGCGGCCGCCCGCTGCGGGCGGCCAAGCCGCCTTGGCTTGGCTGGCCGTGACGCTGGTCGCGACCTACCTGACGTTCAGCGTGGTGTCCGTGGTCCACCAGGCCTGGGGGGCCCGCTGGAGTGGCACGCCTCTCCAGCGGGCGCGCATCGTGGCCTGGCGCGAAGGCGCGGCGCTGCCAGGGGTGGTGTCCGCAAGCCTGCTGCCGGGGTGGCTGGGCTTGAACGCGACCAGCGTGGTGCTGGGTGCGGGGCTGGCCCTCGGCGTGGCGATGCTCGGGCGCACCCGTCCGCCCGATGGGCCGGCGCCCCGAGGGGGGCGAGGCGTGCCTGATCGCCAGGATGCCTCCCCCTGGTCTTCGTCTGCGTTTCGCGCGCTGCTTGCAGTGTTCGTTCTGAATGGCGTCGGTAGTGCGATACCTGCCACGCTGTTGCCGTTCTTCGTCGGCGACTTCCTGCAGGACGCCGCGCGCGAGCCGTGGTTTTTGACGACCTACTTCGTCTGCGCCGGTGTCGGATTGCCACTGTGGCTGCATCTCGTCAAGCGGCACGGTTTGTCGCGCACCTGGCTTGTCGGCATGGGCTTGAGCGTGATGTCGTTTGTCGGTGTGTCGACGCTGGGCGCGGGCGAAAGCGGGGCGTTTCTCGTCATCTGCGCGGCCAGCGGGCTGGCGCTCGGGGCCGATCTGGCCGTGCCCGGCGCCCTGTTGACCGGGGTGGTTCGCCACGCCGGCGCCGCGGCTCGAGGTGAAGGGCGCTTCTTCGGCTGGTGGGCTTGCGCCATGAAGCTCAACCTGGCTCTGGCCGCCGGCGTCACATTGCCGCTGCTGACGTTGACGGGCTACCGCAACGGGACGCACGAACCCCGGGCCCTGATCGCCCTCTGCCTGGTGTACGGCGCGCTGCCGTGTGCTTTCAAGCTCGGCGCCGCGGCAGTCCTGTGGCGCGTGCATCGTCAACACCCGGCCTTAGGAGCCTCCACATGAGCAATGACTTGATTGGCACCTTCAACCGCGGCGCGTGGCGTGGACTGGGCCTTGTCGCCCTTGCCGTCTCAGCCGGAATTTCTGGCTGCGCCAGTCCTGTTGTGCGTGACTACGCCAACGAACGCCCGCTGCTTGATCTTCGCAGCTACTTCAATGGACCGGTGACCGCTGACGGCCTGTTCACCGATCGCTCTGGGCGCGTCGTCAAGCGCTTCAGAGTACAGATGACCGGCAGTTGGCAGGGCGACGCCGGGACGCTCGACGAAGCCTTTACCTACAGCGACGGGACGCAACAGCGGCGAGTCTGGCACCTGCGTCGAGGTGCCGATTCGCGGTATGTCGGTACTGCGGCTGATGTGGTCGGGCAGGCCCGAGGCGAAGCCGCCGGAAATGCCTTCAACTGGCACTACACCCTCGCGTTGCCGGTCGATGGCCGAGTCGTCAACGTGCAGCTTGATGACTGGATGTACCTCATGGACGAGCACACTCTGCTGAACCGGGCGGTGATGACCAAGTTCGGCGTGCGTCTGGGCGACTTGACGCTCTCGTTCCACAAAGGTTGATTGCGTTACCCAGATCGGAACGAGATGTCCCTCAATCCCAAGCTCTCGGACTGGCAGGGCCGCGTCGTCTGGGTGGTGGGTGGGTCGTCCGGCATAGGCCGCGCCACCGCCCGTGCTCTGCACGCCAGCGGCGCGACCGTGGCGTTGTCGGCTCGAAACGCGAGCGCCCTGGAGAGCTTTGTCGCCCAGCACCCCGACTGCATCGCGCTGGCTCTCGATGCCGGGGACGCCGCCGCCATGCACTCTGCGGCCCAGCGGCTGATCGACGTGCATGGCCGCATCGACGTGGCGGTGTACTGCGCGGGCCATTACCGGCCACTGCGCGCCACGGCTTTTGACCTGGACGAGATGCTGCGGCACCAGCAGGTCAACTACGTCGGCGCGCTCAACATGCTGGCTGCCGTTCTTCCCGGCATGACGCGTGCCAGGAGCGGTCACATCAGTCTGGTGGGCAGCGTGGCGGGATACCGCGGCCTACCCAACTCGCTGGCCTACGGGCCGACGAAAGCTGCTCTCATCCACTTGGCCGAGACGCTCTACCTCGATCTGCATGAGCTGGGAATCGGCGTGTCCATCATCAATCCGGGTTTCGTCGATACCACGTTGACAGCGCACAACGACTTCTCGATGCCGGCGCTCATCACGCCCGACGAAGCCGCACAGCACATCCTGCGCGGCTGGTCCCGCGGGCGCTTCGAGATGCACTTTCCACGTCGTTTCACGTTGTGGTTACGGCTGCTGCGTCACCTGCCGCAATCGTTGTATTTTGCGGTCGTCCGTCACATCACACGCGCTTGAGCATGTCGATTCCGAATCCGCCTGCATCCGGCTCTGTTGCCGAAGACCCGCGTACCGCTCAGGTGGTGCGTTGCTTTGAAGCACTGACCCGCGCCACGCTGGATGCGACGCTCGATCTCTACGCCGAAGAGGCCTGGTTCAAGGATCCGTTCAACGAGGTGCGTGGCCGCGGTGCCATTCGTGCGATTTTCGCGCACATGTTTGACACGCTGATCGAGCCGCGCTTCACGATTCTTGATGCCGTCAGCCAAGGGAGCCAGGCCTTCCTGACCTGGACCTTCACGTTCAGGCGCTCGCGCTCGGCTCGGCCCTTCACGATTCACGGTGCGACCCGTCTGGTCTATGACAAAGGTGGCCGCATCGTCCTCCACCGGGACTACTGGGACGCCGCTGAGGAACTCTACGCCAAGCTGCCGTTGCTCGGGCTCTTGATGCGGTGGCTGCGCCGTCGTATTCAGCCTCCCGGGATCTAACCGGGCGTCGATTTTTGTCCACGACCGTAGAGGCATCCGGCCGCTGCGGTGGCCGCAATGGTGTTCATGACCAGGTCCGCAAGTGGGGCGCTTGCCGGCGTTGTCCGACAACGGTTCGGTGACATCCAGCACTTTTTACTGTGGCCGGTCGCGGTGGCCCGCCGCCCGATTGTTCGGACGATTGCCATCCACCGGTCTTCACGCGCAAGATGCTGCCAACCGTTGAAAGGGGATGCAATGCAACGCAGACAGTGGTCGATCTGGGTTTCGATGGCGATGCTGGGGGGAGCCGGGTCGAAGGCTTGGGCCGGGTTCCTGAGCCAGGGAGACGCTGCCGCCGGGGTGCGAGAGGCCTTGCAACGCGGGGCGGTCTCCGCCGTGGGGTTGCTCGGGCGGCCCGATGGCTTTCTGGGCAACCCGAAGGTGCGGATTCCGCTGCCGGGTGTGCTGGAGCAGGCAGCCCAATTGTTGCGGTTCTCAGGTCAGCAACGACGGGTCGACGAACTGGTGACGGCGATGAACCGAGCGGCGGAGGCGGCGGTGCCGCAAGCCAGGACCTTGTTGGTGAATGCGGCCAAGTCCGTGACCGTGACGGATGCGGTGAAGATCGTTCGCGGCGGGGACACGTCGGTGACGGACTACTTTGCGAGCCGAACCCGGGCGCCGCTGACGACGAAGTTCCTGCCGATCGTGACCCAGGCGACCGAGCGCGTTTCGCTGGCGGACAAGTACAACGCGGTCGCCGGCAAAGCGGCCGGGTTGGGCCTGGTGAAGGGGGAGGACGCCAATATCCAGCGCTATGTCACACGCAAGGCGCTGGACGGGCTGTACCTGATGATCGGCGAAGAGGAACGAAAAATCCGCCAGGATCCGGTGGGAACCGGCAGCGAGTTGCTGCGCAAGGTGTTCGGCGGCTGAGACCGACCTACATCGTTCTGGAGAGCTCGAAGATCAGTGCCGAAGGCAGTGATTCGGCCACCGCGCTGCGACCCACCAGGGCATGGCGCTTGCTGTCTTCATCCGAGAGTTCGAACGCGTCGCCTTCCTCGGCGATTTCGATGAAGACGAATCCCGGCACGTCTTCCAGGATGCCATCGCGCAGGCGGTTCAGGCGCTGGCCCGCCAAGGCCGATTCGAAAACGATCGCGTGCGGCAATGCGTCGCGGCAGAACTCTTCGGCCTCTTCGACCGAGTTGACGAAGTCCACCAGCAGTCCCATGTGACGGGTGGCCTCACGGATGTCCGCACGCAGGTCGCGCCGCGTGGCGACCACCAGAACATGGCTTCCAGCCAGCGGCTTGGAGTTGTCCGACGTGCTGAATCCGTGATCGAGCTCGATGGCCGTGACGCCCTCGAGCTGATCGGTGAGCGTGTGCGGAAATTCCAGCGTCAGCGTGGTGTTTTCGAGGCTGTCCAAGCGCTCGATGCCCAGTTTCAGGGTCCAGGCAAGCTGCTGCACCAATCGCCAGGACATGGAATCCAGTGCTTCCGAAGGGTCATGGCGGGCGACGACATCGAGCGGCTGGTGCGCTTCGGGGGCGTGGGGAAAACGGCAGATCAGGCGGGCGTTGGCCGGCCAACGGCGGAAATCGACCCGCATTTCGATGGTCTGGGTCGCCTGCTCGAAAGCCCAGTCCACCACCGCCTGAATCAGCGCGTGCAGCAAGGTGGCATCGATGATCACCTCGGCAGGCTGCATCGACTGTCGAATCTCGATACCTCGGGACGTGACCTCACGCCCGCGCTGGACCAGCACGTCGCGCAGCATTTGCGTCAGGCTGGTTTGCTCCGGCGACTGACGGATGCGACCCGATGCGTAGCGGGCCAGTTGTTGACCCATCATGCCGACGCGCCGGGCGCGTTCAATCTCCTCGCGCAGCGCTTTGAGGCCTGCGCGGTCGATCTTGCCTGTGGCGGCAAAGGCGGTCACTCTTTCAAGTGCGCTGGTCAACGGCAGTCCGATGTCGCTGCCGATCTGTCCGATCAATTCCCGCCAATGGGCCTCCGACCCCCCGTCATGGGGGCCGCCGATGGAATTCAGGTCTGCCGGAAGGTCGGGCAGGCGATCAGGGACGTTCACGGCGCGCTGCGTGGCGAGTGGCGGGTTGGAGTTCACGAATCGGATACTGACACAAATTGAAACAAGTGCAAGCGCCCGTCGGTCGCTTCTAGCGTGACAGGGTTCACAAAGTCACATCCTCGCCATGCCCGTGGCGGACGTCCATCCCCTTGAAGTGAGCGCTGATAATCGCCGCATGAGACAGGATTTCGGGGGCGTCAGGCGCGGTCGAGCCGTGGTGCTGACCTGGTTGCTGGCCGCGGCGGGATGTTCTCCGACGCTGAATTGGCGCGAGGTCCGGCCGCCAGATGCGGGGTGGGTCGGCTTGTTTCCATGCCGCCCGTCCCAGCAAAGCAGGACGGTTGACATCGGCGGGCAGGCGGTCACCTGGCAAGTGCAGGTGTGCCAAGCTGGCGGCGCGACGTTCGCGGTGGCTCAGGTGGATGTTGGTGATCCGGCGCAGGTGCCGGCGGTCTTGACGGCCCTGCGCGCGCTGGCCTTCGAGCAGTCGCCGGCAGGAGCGGTGCGCCCTGTGCCGTACGCCATGCCCGGGATGACGCCACAGTCGGAGGCTGGACGCTGGATGGTCCGGCGCCAAGGGCCGCAACACCACGGGCGAGCGCTCGAGCTGGCGCTCTTTGCGCGCGGAACCCGGGTGGTCGAGGGCTTGCTGATCAGTTCAGGAGGCGATTTGTCCGACCAGATGGCCCAACCGTTCTTTGACGGCCTTAGATTCGAACCTTGAGAGATGGTGGTTCAAGCGCGTCAATAGGCACACCCATGCATTGGGCAAGGTACGAGTAGCTGCCGGCAACGATAATCGCCGGATTCAGTCGCGCTGGCGGCTTTGGTTGACCTGGGCGGGACCTACCGCCTGCCCGATGGGATGGCAGTCTACTCATGGTTCGGTTGTTGATCATGGCGCATGCGCCGCTCGCCTCTGCGCTTCGAAGCGTTGCAGAGCACGTCTATCCCGAAGGAATGGACCGGTTGGTCGCGCTGGATGTCTTGCCGGGGTGGGACGTGGCACAGGCGGAAGCAGGGGCCAGGCAAATGCTGGGGGTCGGCGAACAGGGGCAGACGCTGATACTGACCGATGTGTTCGGCGCAACGCCGTGCAACGCGGCGCAGCGGCTTGTCGACGGTGCCGGTATTCGCCTGGTGACGGGTGTCAACGTCCCGATGCTGTGGCGTGTTCTATGCTATTCGGCGGAGACGCTCGATGGTCTGGTGGAGCGAGCGACCCAGGGAGGGGTCCACGGTGTGATGCAAGTGGCCTCGCAGCCGCCCCAGAACCAGTCCTTGACAACCAAGAATCATGATTCGACAGACGCTCACCATCAGCAATAAGCTGGGCTTGCATGCCCGGGCTTCGGCCAAGCTGACCAAGCTTGCGGGCGGTTTCCATTGCGAGGTCTTCATGACACGCAATGGCCGGCGGGTGAACGCCAAAAGCATCATGGGGGTGATGATGCTCGCCGCCGGGCTCGGATCCGACGTCGAAGTCGAAACCGAGGGCCCGGACGAACAGCAGGCGATGGAC
Source organism: Ideonella sp. sgz306126 (assembly GCF_056032705.1). NCBI lineage: Bacteria > Pseudomonadati > Pseudomonadota > Betaproteobacteria > Burkholderiales > Sphaerotilaceae > Ideonella > Ideonella sp. sgz306126. The sequence continues at coordinate 487,807 of NZ_JBVYWP010000001.1, read as the reverse complement.
GCGATCGCCGCCCTGGTCAATGAGAAGTTCGGCGAAGGGCAGTGACCGGGCCCGGGTGGATCCCGCAGCGTGAAGGCATCAAGCCTCTTCGAGGAAATGGCGCCGGTAACGGGCGGGCAAATCCGCCAGCCTCATCAGCAGGGGCAGGTCCGCGGTGTTGAAGTCGGGATCCCATGCAGGCGCCCCGAGCACCTTGGCGCCGCAACGCAGGTAGCCGCGAATCAGCGGTGGCGGATCGACGACCAGGCTCTGGTCCAAGTCGTCCACGGGCAACGCCAGGCGCGGACGGACTTCGTATTCAATGCCCGCGAGGTGGGTCTGTTTCAACCGGGCCCACAGGCTGGCCGCCAGGTGACCGCCGTCTCTCATGCTGATGCTCGCGCAGCCCACCATGGTGTCCAGCCCGTTGCGGTCCATGAAGCCGGCCAGCGCGCCCCAGAGCGCAAGAATGACGCCGCCCGAGCGATGGTCGACGTGAACGCACGAACGGCCCAACTCGGCCATTCGTTCGCGCATCGGACGCAGGCGCGTGAGGTCGAATTCGGTGTCGCTGTAAGTGCCTCCAGCGCGACGGGCGGCGCCGGGCGTCAGCACCCGGTACGTGCCAATCACCGTTGCCGGCATGTCGTCCGTAGGCACCGTGCGAACCAGCAGGTGCTCGCAGTAGTCGTCGAAGAGATCGATATCGTGCCCGGCAGGGGCTCCCGCGGGAAGATCGAGTCGAGCGCCCATTTCCTCGACGAAGACCTGGTAACGAAGGCGTTGGGCCTCTCTGACGTCGTCCTGATGGCGGGCCCAGGTGACCTTGAACGGCGGGTTGGCCGGCGCCAGGGCATGCTGGGGAGCGACGGGACGGGACCCGGGACGCGAACGTTTGAAGTCCAGCATGCCGATCAACGGCAGCGTGGGGCTGGGCAACTCCTTCATGGCGCTTCTCCTGATGTCTTGCCCGGCATGCTGACGCGTGGCCGTGACTTACCCATGAAAGCGCCATGACTTTCATGTGACGGTGGAGCGGTGTCGACAAGTCGCCCTCCCCGTCATGCGCTGCTACAGTCAAGCCATGAGCATCCAGATGTTTGGTTTGCCGGTGTCGCGCGGTGTGGCGATCGGACGTGCCGTGCTGGTCGCGTCTAGCCGCGTTGATGTGGCGCATTACTTCGTCGACGCGAATCAGGCCGATGGCGAGGTGGCACGGCTCAGGCAGGCGCGCGACGAGGTCGCTGCCGAGTTGATCGCCCTGAAGCAGGAGGTGCCCGAGGAGGCCCATGCGGAGTTGGTCGCGCTGCTGGACGTCCATCTGATGCTGCTGCATGACGAGATGCTGATCGACGCCACCAAGCAGTGGATCGTCGAGCGCCACTACAACGCCGAGTGGGCGATGTCGGCACAGTTGGAAGTGTTGGCACGGCAGTTCGACGAGATGGAGGATGACTACCTTCGCGAACGCAAGGCAGATGTCGAACAGGTGGTCGAGCGGGTATTGAAGGCGATGGCCCGGTCGGAACGAAGCGCCCTGGGCGCGGATGGGGCACCGGCGCCGCGGGATTTCGCAGGCGAGGATCCGTTGGTGCTGGTGGCGAACGACATCGCGCCGGCCGACATGCTGCAGTTCAAGCGAAGCGTTTTTACCGGATTCGTGACCGATGTCGGGGGCAAGACCTCGCACACCGCGATCGTGGCGAGGAGCCTGGATATCCCTGCGGTGGTCGGCGCCCGTGAGGCCAGTCGCATCGTGAGGCAGGACGACTGGATCGTGATCGACGGCGATGCCGGAGTGCTGTTGGTCAATCCGTCACCGATTGTTCTGGAGGAGTACCGATTTCGCCAGAGACAGGCGGAGTTGGAGCGCGCACGTCTCGATCGATTGCGAAACAAGCCATCCGTGACGCTGGATGGACAAGGCGTGGAGCTGCTTGCGAACATCGAGATGCCCAGCGACGCGGCATCTGCGCTGGCTGCTGGCGCGGTTGGTGTCGGGCTGTTTCGAAGTGAATTTCTCTTCATGAATCGCGGCGGGCGACTGCCCGACGAAGAGGAGCAGTTCAAGGCCTATCGAAGCGTGGTCGAATCGCTCAACGGGCTTCCGGTGACCATTCGAACGGTCGACATTGGCGCAGACAAGCCACTGGATCGGATGTCGGCGCACGAACAGCGCAGCGACGGCCAGCTCAATCCGGCGCTTGGCCTGAGAGCGATTCGCTGGAGCTTGTCGGAGCCGGAGATGTTCGGCGAGCAACTGCGCGCAATCCTGCGGGCAAGTGCCTTTGGCAAGGTGCGAATTCTCATCCCTATGGTCGCGCATCGTTCGGAAGCGCAGCAGATCTGCGAGGCAGTAGCCGCGGCCAAGGATCAACTTGCGCGGCGAGGCCAGGCGTGCGCAGACGTCGAATTGGGGGCGATGATCGAAATACCGGCTGCGGCCATGATGTTGCCTAGCTTCTTGCGGTACTTCGATTTCGTGTCCATCGGCACCAACGATTTGATCCAGTACACGCTGGCGATTGATCGCGCGGATGAGGCGGTGGCCCATCTGTACGATCCCTGGCACCCAGCAGTGCTGCGCCTGATCGCTCAGACGATTGCTCAGGCCAACGAGCAAGGCAAAGGGGTGAGCGTGTGTGGCGAGATGGCTGGCGATCCCGCCTTCACCGAGTTGTTGTTGGCGATGGGTCTGCGATCGTTCTCGATGCACCCCGCGCAAATCGCTGCCATCAAGCAGCGGATCTTGCGCGCCGATGTGCGTGCACTACAGAGTCACCTAGACCGAGTGCTGGACGCCGAGTCGCCGCAGGAGGCCTGCGCGG
>NZ_JBVYWP010000001.1:0-482500 GCF_056032705.1 Ideonella sp. sgz306126 | reverse complement strand
TCGAGATGGCCTCGTGAGTACATCAAGAGCTGGCCAGGTTGATGCGAATGACGCTGGGCTCGTGCATGAAGAATGCGTGGGTCTGTAGCTCAGTCGGTTAGAGCACCGTCTTGATAAGGCGGGGGTCGTTGGTTCGAATCCAACCAGACCCACCAACCGTTCAACGGAAATGGGGGATTAGCTCAGCTGGGAGAGCACCTGCTTTGCAAGCAGGGGGTCGTCGGTTCGATCCCGTCATCCTCCACCATCGAGTCACTTCAAGTCGGGTGCAGACCCAAGGTTCTTCAGGGATCTTGGGTCTGCCTTTGAGAGAAGGCTGTTGTTCTTTAACAATTCAAAGAGTCGAATCAGTTGTCGACGGAAAGTATCAAGGGCGCTTTTGAAAAAGGGCGTGTCTGAAGTACACCGTGCCGTCGGCAACATTATGATTGCGTCAACGAACTTCAACTCCTAATACGAGTTTGAAGAATACGGCATAACGCGAATACTCAAACATCCATCGTCTCAGCGTTGACGATGGATACCAGTCCTTGATCGGCGTCTTAAAGCATTGGACGTCAAAGTTATAGGGTCAAGTGACTAAGTGCATGTGGTGGATGCCTTGGCGATTACAGGCGACGAAGGACGTGATAGCCTGCGATAAGCTTCGGGGAGCTGGCAAATAAGCTTTGATCCGGAGATTTCCGAATGGGGAAACCCACCCTTAGGGGTATCGCATGATGAATACATAGTCATGCGAGGCGAACCGGGTGAACTGAAACATCTCAGTAGCTCGAGGAAAAGACATCAACCGAGATTCCGAAAGTAGTGGCGAGCGAAATCGGAACAGCCTGTGCTCTTTAGCATTTGTTTTATCAGAACGGAATGGAAAGTCCGGCCATAGCGGGTGATAGCCCCGTATGAGAAAAGACGAATGTGGAACTAAGTGCACGACAAGTAGGGCGGGACACGTGAAATCCTGTCTGAATATGGGGGGACCATCCTCCAAGGCTAAATACTCGTAATCGACCGATAGTGAACAAGTACCGTGAGGGAAAGGCGAAAAGAACCCCGGGAGGGGAGTGAAATAGATCCTGAAACCGCATGCATACAAAAAGTCGGAGCCGCAAGGTGACGGCGTACCTTTTGTATAATGGGTCAGCGACTTACATTCAGTGGCAAGCTTAACCGAATAGGGAAGGCGAAGGGAAACCGAGTCCGAATAGGGCGTCTAGTCGCTGGGTGTAGACCCGAAACCAGGTGATCTATCCATGGCCAGGATGAAGGTGCGGTAACACGCACTGGAGGTCCGAACCGACTAGTGTTGCAAAACTAGCGGATGAGCTGTGGATAGGGGTGAAAGGCTAAACAAACCTGGAGATAGCTGGTTCTCTCCGAAAACTATTTAGGTAGTGCCTCAAGTATTACCATCGGGGGTAGAGCACTGTTATGGCTAGGGGGTCATGGCGACTTACCAAACCATTGCAAACTCCGAATACCGATGAGTACAGCTTGGGAGACAGAGCACCGGGTGCTAACGTCCGGACTCAAGAGGGAAACAACCCAGACCGCCAGCTAAGGTCCCCAAAATTGGCTAAGTGGGAAACGAAGTGGGAAGGCTAAAACAGTCAGGATGTTGGCTTAGAAGCAGCCATCATTTAAAGAAAGCGTAATAGCTCACTGATCGAGTCGTCCTGCGCGGAAGATGTAACGGGGCTAAGCCAGTTACCGAAGCTGCGGGTGCATATTTATATGCGCGGTAGGAGAGCGTTCTGTACGCCTGTGAAGGTGGATCGTGAGGTCTGCTGGAGGTATCAGAAGTGCGAATGCTGACATGAGTAGCGTTAAAGGGGGTGAAAAGCCCCCTCGCCGTAAGCGCAAGGTTTCCTACGCAACGTTCATCGGCGTAGGGTGAGTCGGCCCCTAAGGCGAGGCAGAGATGCGTAGCTGATGGGAAACAGGTCAATATTCCTGTACCGATCTATAGTGCGATGTGGGGACGGAGAAGGTTAGCTCAGCCGGGTGTTGGATGTCCCGGTTCAAGCATGTAGGCATGCTCTCTAGGCAAATCCGGAGAGCTTAGCTGAGGTGTGATAACGAGTCTGCTTGCAGACGAAGTGAGTGATACCCTGCTTCCAGGAAAAGCCACTAAGCTTCAGCTATAGACGACCGTACCGCAAACCGACACTGGTGCGCGAGATGAGTATTCTAAGGCGCTTGAGAGAACTCTGGAGAAGGAACTCGGCAAATTGACACCGTAACTTCGGAAGAAGGTGTGCCTTTAGTAGGTGATCCATTGACTTGGTGAGCCCAATGAGGCCGCAGAGAATCGGTGGCTGCGACTGTTTATTAAAAACACAGCACTCTGCAAAGACGAAAGTCGACGTATAGGGTGTGACGCCTGCCCGGTGCTGGAAGATTAAATGATGGGGTGCAAGCTCTTGATTGAAGTCCCAGTAAACGGCGGCCGTAACTATAACGGTCCTAAGGTAGCGAAATTCCTTGTCGGGTAAGTTCCGACCTGCACGAATGGCGTAACGATGGCCACACTGTCTCCTCCAGAGACTCAGCGAAGTTGAAATGTTTGTGATGATGCAATCTCCCCGCGGAAAGACGGAAAGACCCCATGAACCTTTACTGTAGCTTTACATTGGACTTTGAACAGATCTGTGTAGGATAGGTGGGAGGCTTTGAAGCGGTGCCGCTAGGTGTCGTGGAGCCAACGTTGAAATACCACCCTGGTGTGTTTGAGGTTCTAACCTTGGTCCCTGATCGGGATTGGGGACAGTGTATGGTGGGCAGTTTGACTGGGGCGGTCTCCTCCCAAAGTGTAACGGAGGAGTTCGAAGGTACGCTAGCCACGGTCGGAAATCGTGGTGATAGTGCATTGGCATAAGCGTGCTTGACTGCGAGACTGACAAGTCGAGCAGGTACGAAAGTAGGACAAAGTGATCCGGTGGTTCTGTATGGAAGGGCCATCGCTCAACGGATAAAAGGTACTCTGGGGATAACAGGCTGATACCGCCCAAGAGTTCATATCGACGGCGGTGTTTGGCACCTCGATGTCGGCTCATCTCATCCTGGGGCTGTAGCCGGTCCCAAGGGTATGGCTGTTCGCCATTTAAAGAGGTACGTGAGCTGGGTTTAAAACGTCGTGAGACAGTTTGGTCCCTATCTTCCGTGGGCGCTGCAAGATTGAGAGAGCCTGCTCCTAGTACGAGAGGACCGGAGTGGACGCACCGCTGGTGTATCGGTTGTCATGCCAATGGCATTGCCGAGTAGCTACGTGCGGAAGAGATAACCGCTGAAAGCATCTAAGCGGGAAACTCGTCTCAAGATGAGTCTTGCCGGGGCCTTGAGCCCCCTGAAGAGTCGTTCGAGACCAGGACGTTGATAGGCTGGGTGTGGAAGCGCAGTAATGCGTTAAGCTAACCAGTACTAATTGCTCGTGAGGCTTGACCCTATAACTTTGATGTAAAATACACGTCAAAGCAGACTGGGTGAGAATTCAAGTTATACCGTATTCCTGTTCGGTGTACGCAATCATATGATTCGACTCTTTTGAATTGGCTCTCCCGGCCAGTCGCCTGCACAGGCGGCACCGTGGATGGGCAACAAGTTAAGCCTGATGACCATAGCGAGTTGGTCCCACTCCTTCCCATCCCGAACAGGACAGTGAAACGACTCAGCGCCGATGATAGTGCGGATTCCCGTGTGAAAGTAGGACATCGTCAGGCTAATATCCGAAAGCCCGGTTGCAATGCAGCTGGGCTTTTTTCATTCCGAAATCCATCGGAGTATGGTTCTGACGGCATCGTTGGGGGCATCTGGCCTAGACAGGCACATGCCATCCCGCAGTATCGGTTGGCATCGGTGGTCAGATAGCGGCAAGCGGCGCAGGCGTCTGGAAAGCGATGTCAGCGGGTGTAGGTTTATTTCACGTCCCTGAAATTTCGTGATTCGCCACGCATTGTCGAACTGATCGTAAGCAGAGGGCGCCGTCACTTGATGGACGCGATGGTAGATTCCTTGAGCGGCCATTCCTATTCCTCCGTGATGTATGAGGAAGTCAGAATGAGAGAGTACGTGAGGCAGGGAAACCCAGGTACGCAAGAGTAGGTTTTTGCTTGAGGTGGGCCCACGGGTCTCGCTGTTCGCATCCAATAGAAGACAGCGATAGCCTTGTGTGGCCAAGATGCCTGCAGCCTGGCGAATGTCGCTGGTGCTACGTGTCGGCACCGAGCCCGGGTAAAGAACCACGAGCGGGCCAGATTTGCAGTCCGCACAAAAGGCGTCGAGTTCAGGGTCCGAAGCAGTCCCTGAAGGGGATCCGGCGTCATACAAGGGGAAGCCGGCAAAACGCACGTTTGGCGGCCAGTCATGCGGCATCGGGCCGAAGTCGTTCGGAAACAGGGCAATGACTTGGGTCGGTGAATGAAGCCAGCGATCGAAGATGGGTTCTGACAAAGGCGGAAGACCGTGGGCCATGCGCCAGCGATGAAGCCCAGGCGCCGCCATGGGTTCCAGCTTGTAGTGGTCGAGGAATTGCCAGAGTGCCTTTCGGAGTGGCCTGGGCGTCCACGTCGGAATCTGATGTCCGTTGAGGAACAGCGGATCTTCCTGTGAGCGAAGTGAGGCCGGAGCCGTGTGGGCTGTGGTCAGGCGAATGGGAAGCAACTCTGCCGTCAGGCGCGCGCCAACCACCAAAGGTGAGGCGACGACGCGCAACGCCCGCGGATTTGAATCGGCAAGGCCTGATAGCGCGAGCCACGTTCGATCGATCGCAGGGACGGCCAGGTGTCGCCAAAGAACACCGAAACCCCTTACCGGGTGCCAGAGATCGGGATGGTCGAGGGTGCGCTGATGCTCCGATGCCGTGGCAATCGGAGTGAAGGGGATGCCCAGCCTTTCCACCTCGTTGCGATACGGCTCCTGGGACAAGAAATGCACCTCGTCGCCGCGCTCCTGGAGCGCCCGGGCAATGGCGAGAAACGGGTGAAGGTCCCCGGCGCTGCCCAGCGTCGCGATCGCCGTCCTCATGGTGCCTTCCGTCCAAAGAACTGGAACTGATGGAAGTGAGTGCTTGCCACTGATGCGTAGCGGTCACAAAGGGTTTGCGAGCCCGCGGTCAACGCAAAGTAGTCATAGCCGGACGGTCGCTCGCCTGCCATCAGATACTGGAAATGGCAGCGGAATTTATCGGCTCGAATCTCGGCATAAGCCTCGGGTCCGAACATGTGGGCAAAGCGAGGATTGAGCAGCTTGGGACCGCGTGCCAGCGTTGCATGGTTCGATCTTCGGCAGCCTTCGGTGGGGTCGACCATGGGGAAGCAGCAGCCATCGGGCGGCGCGCCGAAGTCAACCCAGCACAACGAGCGGGCGAGCGACAACTCGGCCAAATCCTGGCGGAAGGCGTGGGCTTCGGGTTGCTCGCTCAGCAGCAGGGCGCAATGGCCTAGCGTCAACAGGCTGAGCTGCGAGTAGCTCTGATCATCTTTGGCGTGGGTGCGGGCCTGCTGCCTCAAGGCACGCGCTGCCACCGACATGGCCAGCATGGCGCCCGAACTGTGTCCTACCACCAGTACTTCGTCGTATCCGCCTACCGCCAGGGCCTCGGCCAGGTGCGTGGCAAATTCATCGAGTCGCGCCTCCAGCTCGGGCGTCCGGCCACGACCCTGCTTCACGATGCACGCCAGGCTGCGCATCAGCCACGCCATATGCTGCTTGCGCTCGGCATGCAGAGCAAGACCCATCGACAGCGGTACTCCGATCAGCCACAACGCAGAGCCCATCATCGGTGCGCCGTGGAGGGCAAGAAACATCCCGGCCGCCACAAGCCCGCAGCAAAGCAGCGTCACAAGGCCCAGCAGCGCACCGGGCGCCGCCATCACCGCGAACATCGGCCACGATCGGCTCAAGGTCCGCCACATCACGCCATTGCGCCACATGCAGGCGCTGGCCCAGACCGTGTTGAGCAGCAGGCGCCACCTGCTCCTGGGCCAGTGCTGTCGAACGATGTCGTCCCAGCGCAGAAACTCGTAGCGCGTCTCGACCGGCCGAGCGGCTTCGGCAGACCACCTGACCTCCCAAGCCGCGATGTGCTCGCCGTGGCGGCGACGCGGCCCGACCTCGATCGAGGCGCCATTGACCAGGGCCTGCCTGGCGGCTTGATCACGGTAGAGTTGATGGTAGTGCCCAGGCCCCTGCGGGTCGAAGCCGGCGAGATAACACGCCAGCCGTCGTGCGACCGGTCTGCCTGCATCGGCGTCGGAACCGGTCTGAGCCATCAAAAGATCGTCTGTTGGTGGAGGCGCTTGGCGAGCATCAGGTCGACGAGCGGCTGTTCGCGACGGTTGGCGCGCTCGCAATGACCTTTTTGAAGCAGGTCGGTGCACCAGATGACCCGCCGGGCCCAAGGCCGATGTCGCATCCGCCAGGCATGCGACGAGACGGATTCCCACGCGTAGCCGTTGAAGAGCGTTGCGTTGACGAAATGATCGAGCGCCCTCACGCCCGCACGGCCGCGTGCCGTGCTGCCGAAGAACCCGACCCAGACCAGCAGCAGATAGCCGGCGATCGCGGCCGGCACGACGGCCGTCATCAACAAGAATCCCGCAACTCGCTCCTTCATGCAGCCCCGCTCCGCTGGAAGACCTTCAAGAAAATACCATTTCCCGCGCGGACCGTGAGCCGCCCCACGGGCTCCGGGACATGGCCCTCGACGGGCTCGAACCGAAACTCGCGGGCCAGCGTCGCGAGGATCAGGCTGGCTTCCTGAAGTGCGAATGCGGCGCCGATGCACACCCGCGGGCCCATGCCGAACGGCAGATAGGCCTGTCGAAGCGACTCGTGGACCGGGATGGCGCCATCGTCGCCGACCTCGCGCTCATAGCGATCCGGATCGAACTCGTCCGGGTGATCCCACAGGCCTCGGTGCCGATGGATCAGCCACGGCGACACGACGACCGAGGCGTCGCGAGGCACCGCCTTGTCGCGCAGCGTGCACGCTCGTGCCGACTGGCGCGCCAGGAAGCCCACCGGCGGAAACAGGCGCAGCGTTTCGCGAAAAACGTTGCGTGCCAGCGTCCAGCCGCGGATGCGCCCCGCGTCGTCGCCTAGATCGGCCAGTCCGGTCACTGCCTCGGCATGCAGGCGCTCCTGGATGTCAGGCGCGTTGGCCAGCAGGTGCACTGCCCACGACAACGCACTGGCGGATGTCTCATGGCCTGCCAGAAACAGCATCGCCACCTGGTCCACCAACTCATCGAAGCGGAAGCCCTGGCCGGTTTTCGGGTCCCGGCTGCGCAGCAGGCTGGCCAGGATGTCGCTCCCGGCGCTTGCGGCAGTTCCGTCGGCGCCGTCCGGCGACGCTTGGTAAGCGTCATAGCGCGGCCGGATCCAGGTGGTGAGCAGGCGCCGGATCTTGGCTGCGGCCTGCCGGTTGCGTCGTGCGAGTCCCCAGGGGCGGAGCCAGCGCAGCCCGAAGAACGCCGGCATGATCAAACGTGGGGCGCGCGCTTGGTAGCCCGCGAACGCGTCGAAGACCTCGCGGGCGCTCTCGCTGTCCAGCGGCTGCGACACGATGGTCCGCAAGATGATGTCGGCGGCGACGTGCGTCATCTCCACCTCCATGTCGTGCACCTGACCCGGCGCGAGTGCGCGCAAGCGCACGGCCATGGCTTGTGCGGCATCCCGCATGCGCCCCAGCACGTGCTTGACACGCGCGGCCTCGAACGAGGGTTCCATCAGCGCGCGCTGCCGCTGCCAGACCGAGCCGTTGGTGGTGAAGATGCTGTCGCCTAGCAAGGGCCGCAAGGCATCGCCCAGCATTGGATGCTTGGGAAACGCGCTCGCTTCGTCGACCATCACCCGGCGTACCAACGAGGGCTCGTTGAGCATATACAGATCCAGACCCGGCAGGTGAATCTCGCCCATCTTCATCATGTAGCTGCGCGCGTACAGCCCGTCGAGCCAGGACCGGCGCTTGCTGAAAAACATGCGCCATGCCGACGGTTGAGTGTCGGCCGGGCGGGGGTAATGCGGGCAGAAGCGGGTCATCGTGGTGTTCGGGCAGGTTGCACCAAGGTATCGAAGCGCTGGCCAAGCGTGAGCGGACCGCAGGTCAGTTCCACCGGATCGTAGCCGCCGCCGACACGGGGCGCGCGCAGGTATTGCATGTGCAGGGCATGGCGGTTCTTCAGCAGGGCCTGGTAGGCGTCATCTCCAAGGCAGTGATGAAAGCGTGGTGACGCTTGGAGCAAGCGCGCCCTGCCGGGCTCCAGCCACGGGGGAACCCGGGAAAACGCAGCCCAGTCCGTGCGTGCGGAATAGTCGATCCAGGTCAGCCCGGCGCGGTCGGCCACCTCGCGCACCTCTCGCCGGAAGCGGCCGGTGCCGCCCATCCAGGCCAGCACCGGCGTGCACTGGCCCAGCGTCAACAGGCTCACCGTCGGTCCCTGCCGCCCCAGCCAGGGCGCCTTGCGGCCGGCGCGGGCCAGCACGGCGATGGCCATCATGCTGCCCGTGCTGTGGCCGACCAGCAGCACCTCGGCCGCACCCGATCCTCGAACCGCTCGGATCAACTCGTCGGCCAAGGCGTCCAGGCGTTGCTCGAGATCGGGCAACTCTCCGTGCGCCTGCTGCCAGGTGAAGCCGTAGAGCCGCAGCAGCCACTCGGTGTCCAAACGCGACTCAGCGGCCCGCCACAGCACCAGCCAGGCCGGGACAACAGCCGCCGCCGCCCAGGCCCATGGCAGCCAGCCGCTGGCGCCAGCGGCCATGGCCAGGGCGGCGCAGGTCGCGAGGACAGCTGCACTGACGCCCATGGGCAGCAGCCCCATCCAGAAGCCGGCGCGCGAGCCGTCCCACAGCTTGCAGAAGATGCCCTCCAGGGCGGCGCGGACATAGATGCGCCAGAAATCCAGCAGGGTTTGCCGCAAGCGCCTTGGCCAGTGCTTGCGGACGATGTCATCCCAGCGCATCACCGAATAGCGCGTCTGCAGCGTCGGCCCGCCGGGCACCAGCCAGTCCACCTCCCAGGCATCGACATGGGACGAGACGGTTTGGCGCCTGCCCACGCGCACCTGGCCGGGGTTCGCGTCCGCAGGCCGTTGGGCAACGGCCTCCCGAAACAGGCGGTGGTAGTGTCGCGCGCTCTTCGGGTCGAAGCCCCCGAGGAAGAAAACCTGCCGATGCAAAGGCATGCCCGATTGTGGATGAGGGCGCCCCCTTCAGCGCCGGCGTGGCGTCCGTGGGATTGGGGAGGTCCCGGCTTGCGGTACGCTGTCCAGCTCAACCTGCACAGGTCTCCCTTGGGTCGAAGCCAGGCAGGGGTTGTCAGCGTGAACGCCGTCATTTTCGAAAGCCGCGAATGGAATTCAAGGACTACTACGCGACGCTGGGTGTCGAGCGCACGGCGACTCCGGAGGAAATCAAGCGTGCCTACCGCCGGCTGGCCCGCAAGTACCACCCGGACGTCAGCAAAGAGCCCGATGCCGAGGCACGTTTCAAGGACGTGGCCGAGGCCCACGAGGCCTTGATCGACCCTGAGCGCCGTGCGGCGTACGACGACATCGCTCAGCGCCATGCCCGCGGGCAGGCCTTCGAACCCCCACCTGGGTGGGACAGCGGTTACGAATTCAGTGGGCGCGGTCCCGGCGGCATGGACGGGCGCCGCCGCCCCGAGGCCATGGACGAAAAGGCCTTCAGCGATTTCTTCGAGTCGCTGTTCGGGCGCACCGGCGCACAAGGCCCGCGTCGCCATGCTTCGGGTGCGGCGGCCATGCAAGGGCGGGATCACCATGCCAAGGTGGCCATCGATCTGAAGGACGCATACCAAGGCGCGCAGCGCGTGCTCTCGCTGCACATGCCCGTGGTCGACGCGACCGGGCAAACCACGCTCCAGGAGCGCCGACTGGAGGTCAGCATCCCGAAGGGGGTTCGCGAGGGACAGCACCTGAGGCTGGCAGGCCAGGGGGGCATCGGTCACGGCGGGGCGCCGGCGGGTGACCTCTACCTGGAAATCGAATTGCTGCCGCATCCGGTGTTTCGGCTTGACGGCGCCGATCTTTACTTCGACTTGCCGGTCACCCCCTGGGAGGCGGCCCTCGGCGCCACCGTCACCGCGCCGACCCCCGATGGCCACGTGCAGCTGGGCATTCCGCCGGGGTCGTCGTCGGGACGCAAGCTGCGCCTCAAAGGCAAAGGCCTGCCTGGAAAGCAGCCTGGAGACCTGTACGCGGTGCTGGTCGTCGCGCTGCCTTCGGCAACCTCGGCGTCCGACAGGGAAGCCTACGGCGCGCTTGCCCGGGCATTTCCGTCCTACAACCCGCGTGCCGCGCTGGAGGCTTGACATTCATGGCCGAATCCGAAATCCGTCTGATGACAACCGTCGTTGTCGAAGATCATGTCGAATTCACGCTGGACAGCCTGTGTCAGGCCAGCGGTGCGGAGCCGGAGCAGGTCCGGGCGCTGATCGACGAATGCCTGCTCCAGCCGACCGGCATCTGTGCCGAGGAGTGGCGTTTCAGCGGTGACGCGCTGCCACAGACGCGCAGGGCCTTGCGCCTGGTTCGTGACCTCGAGCTGGATTGGCCGGGTGTCGCGCTGGTGATGGCGCTGCTGGCAGAGAACGAGCGCCTGCGGTCGCTCTTGCGGCGCCGTTGAGCGCCACCGGCCGATCGCGTCCTGGCGCCGTGTCCATCCCGCTGGGTGGCGGGTGACCGTGGCGTTCTAAGCCTCGCGCCGGTATCTCAGCACCTGGTCGTGCTCGGTCAGCAGGTTGTCGTCGAGCAGGCTGTCGATCAAGCCGGCCGCCCAGGCCGTGGTGCCACCCGGCAGACGCGCATGGCCGGCCATCTGGACAAAGATGGGCGTGCGCAGCAGCCAGGTTTCCAGCGCCAGGCGGTCGACGCGTTCCCGGTCCATCATGTGGAACATCAACAGCGCTCGCGCAGCGTGTCGCCGGTGTTTGTCCGGATCGCGCTCGAACGCATCCAGCCGCCTTCGGCTGGCGGCCAAGGCGCCGGGCAGGTCGTCGAACGCCGTGCCGTGGCCGGGGATGACCCAGCGTGGCGCCAGCGACTCGATCAACGCCAAGGTCTGGCGTGCGGGCGCGAAACCGGGTCGCTCCTCCAGTTCCGGGAAGATGATGGCCAGCCGGTCTTCCCACAGCGCATCGCCGGCGATCAACACGCGTGTCTGGGGCTCGAACAACATCAATGCGTCCGCGTCGTGGCCGGGGGCCGCCAGCACCTGCCATTCGGCAGGCCCGAGCGAGAGAACGGCGCCCGGCTCGACCGGGGCGTCGACCTGGAAGCGCTCGCACCGCTGATCGGTCGGCCGATAGCTCAGCCGAGACTCGTCCCAGGCGTGCGCCACCGCATAGGACGCTGCGGGCACGAACGTTCGCACCTGGGGATAGCGGTCCTGCAGGGCGCGATTGCCGCCGCAATGATCGGAGTGCAAGTGGGTGTTGACGATCCTGTCCAACGCGTGACCAGCCAGGGCATGTTCCACCAGCGCCAGCGTCATCGCGCTGTGCCGGCCATAGCCAGTGTCCACCACCGCCGACGGGGTCGGTCCGACGGCGCCGAACACGACATGGTTCGACGACAGCCAGTCGCGCTGGAGGACGGTCAGTCCGAGTGCATCGAATGCGGCATGGCGCTGGGCGTGCATGGCGGGCGGCCTGGTCAGGGCAATTGGTTCAACGGGTCGTCGTCGACCAAGCGTCCTTGCGCGGCGGCGATGGCACCGGGCTCGAACAAGCGGGTCATCAGCGCCACCTCATCGCGGCGGATGCTGTCCAGAAATGGACCGGCGCCCTGCATCGCCGCAAACGTGTCGAAGCCGCGCTCCAGGAAGGTTTGCAGCGCTGCCAAGCCCGCGGCATGGGCGGGCGCGCGCATCAACCGAAGGGTCTGGCGCAGCAGGCGCCTCTGCGTGTAGTGCTCCAGGCGCTGCCCCAGCGCCAGCACCATGTCGACTTGACGCAACCGATCCAGCCTTCGCCCCACGCCTTGCCAGGCCTGGGCATAGCTTGCCCGGCTGACTGACTGCGACGTCAACTGGCGCGCCATGGCGGTATCCAACTGCTCAGACAGCGCGTGCAGGGCGGTGAGGTCGCTGACGGTCGCCACGATCTCGTCAGGGAACAGGCGGACCAGCGCGGGGACGATGCGTGCGAACTGGGCGTCTCGGTCGCGGAAATCCTGCGGCCCGTACAAGTCCTCCAGGAAGAAACGCGCCGCGCCGGCATACCGTGGGTCTGCCAGCAAGCCGGCGTGGGTGCGCGCAAAACGGCGTTGCTGATAGGCCTTCACGGCGGCCACGGTCTGGGCCAGCACCGGATCGGCGTCGCGGATCTGGCGCTCCTGGTCCACCTGCGCCAGATGGGAAAGCAGTATCGATGCATCCACAGCCATGACCCAAGCCTACCCTGACTGGCCCGCTGTGATCCCGGCGCGGGTCTGCGGCGAGAATCGGCGTCGGGACCACACGGGTCCGCCATGCTCGACCTGCCCACATGCTTGCCCGGCTCCAACAATTCATTGCCCTGACCTGGCTGGCGACCTTGCTGGGGTGGTTGGCGTGGCAGGGGAACTCGGGCCATGCCTTGGCCGCTGCGACGGGTGCCGCGCTGCTGGTCTTCGGCCATGCGGCCTGGCTGGCGGCCGGCTTCCTGTTGGCGAGCGTCATCAACCGCAGCGACCCCGGGCCGCCCGCCACCCTGCGGCAATGGGCCCTGGCCTGGTGGCGCGAGGTCGGGACGGCGCCGAAGGTCTTCCTGTGGCGGCAGCCGTTTCGCTCCCGCCGCGAGCCGGACCACCTGCCACCCGAAGCGCAGGGCCGACGAGGCCTGGTGCTGGTGCATGGTTTCATCTGCAACCGGGGCCTGTGGAATCCCTGGATGCGCCAGCTGCGCCTTCGCGGCCATCCATTCGTGGCGGTGAATCTCGAACCGGTCTTTGGCCCCATCGATGACTACATCCCACGGATCGAGGCGGCGGTGCGGCGCCTGGAGGTCACCACCGGAACGCCACCGCTGCTGGTCGGACACAGCATGGGCGGCCTGGCCATCCGGGCCTGGCTCCAGGCCCACTCGGCCGATGTGCGCATCCATTCGGCGATGACGCTGGGCACGCCGCACCGAGGCACCTGGCTGGCCCGTTGGGCGCTGACCGACAACGGACGCCAGATGCGAATCGGCAGCGACTGGTTGACCCGTCTGGCCGCGCAGGAGCCACCCGTCCGAGCGGGCCTGTTCACCTGCTACTTCAGCGCCTGCGACAACATCGTGTTTCCGGCGTCAGGGGCGTGCCTGCCGGGAGCCCGGCTCCACGCTGTGCCGGCCGCAGCCCATATCGACCTGATCCATCGTCCGGAGGTCATGGCAGACGTGCTGGGACGGCTCGGCTGCGGCGGCCACGGCGGCGAATCGATTCCCATGTGACGGCCGGGCGGCGGTTCCGACCCGGACCCTAAAGGGCCTCGACCGCCAGCGCAATGCCCTGGCCCCCGCCGATGCACAGCGTGACGATGCCGCGCCTGCAGCCGTCGCGGCGCATCGAGTGCAGCAGCTTGACGGTGAGCACGGCACCGCTGGCGCCGATCGGGTGTCCGTGGGCGATCGCACCGCCTTCGACGTTGACCTTGTCTTCGGCGAAACCGATCTCGCGCAGGCACGCCAATGTGATCGCGGCAAAAGCCTCGTTGATCTCGACGCGGTCGACGTCGCCCACCTGCCAACCGGCACGCGAAAGCGCCTGGCGCACGGCCGGCACCGGACCGAGCCCGAAGAAACCGGGCTCCACGGCGCCGACGCCATAGCTCACCAGCCGGGCCATGGGCAGCAAGCCGTTCTTCTCGGCCCAGCCCCGCTCGGCGACGACCATCGCGGCGCCGGCGGAATTGAGACCGGGCGCGTTGCCCGCGGTGATCGTGCCGTCCTTGCGGAAGGCCGGCTTGAGCCTGGCGAGCGACTCGGCCGTGGTTTCGGGGCGGTTGTGCTCGTCCTTCGCAAACAGCGTCGGCCCCTTCTTGCCGGGCACCTCGAACGCGAGGATCTCGCCGTCAAATTTTCCTGAGGCCTGTGCCGCCGCGAAACGCTGTTGCGAGCGCAACGCCCAGCGATCCTGATCCGCGCGGGAAATGGCGTTCTTGATCACCAGATCCTCGGTGTGCCAGCCCGAGTGCTGGCCGCTGAAGGCATCGTGCAGCCCGTCGTAAAGCATGCTGTCGAACAGCGTCACGTCGCCCATGCGCGCACCCCAGCGGCCTTGTGGCAGCAGGTAGGGCGCGCGGTCCATGTTCTCCATGCCGCCGGCAATCGCGCAATCGATCATGCCGGACCAGATCTCCAGCGCCGCGCTGGCAACGGCCTGCGCGCCCGAGCCGCACACGCGGTTGACGGTGAGCGCCGGGACCGCCACCGGCAGGCCACCGGCGATACCGGCTTGGCGCGCCGGATTCATCTTCACGCCCGCCTGGATCACGTTGCCCATCACCAGGGTCTGGATCTGGTCCGGCGCCAGCGACGAGCGCTTCAGGGTTTCGCGAATGGCTGCCGCCCCCAGGGCAGGGGCGGTGACGTCTTTGAGGCTTCCGCCATAGGTGCCGATGGCGGTGCGCACGGGAGCGCAAAGAACAACCTGTCTGGAACTCATGTCTGCTCTCCTCAGGGTCGGATGCCGAACGACATCGATCACGCGATCGAAGGATGTGACTCGCTTTCCCGGTCATCGGCGTTGACCGAACTCAAGGGCGCCTTCAGGCCCCCCCCTGGACAGCGAGTGCCGGCCGTCGCTGCGGTGCCGGCGCGTGCGCCGACGGCAACCGTCACCGGCGCCATTCGCGGCGCCGCAGGTTGGGTGCGCGCAGCTTGTGTTCCATCCCGCGCGTACCCACGTCTTCGCATGCACGGCGATAGTTCTTCAACGTCATTTCGGCCTGCCCCAGCACGGTGCCTGCCGGGTAGCCGCGCGGTCCCAGCGTACCGAAGCCCTGCCGGGTCAGCAGTTCCATGCCGTCGCAGACATGGTCGGCGGTGTAGATGTGGAAGCGCCCGCCGGCCACGGCATCCGCCACCCGTGGAGCCAGCATCAGGTGGCGGCGATTGCGCTGCGGGATCAGCACGCCCTGCTGTCCGTCCAGGCCCAGCCGCTCGCAACTCCCGAAATAGCCTTCGATCTTCTCGTTGATGGCGCCGACCGGCAACATGTCACCGTGCTGGTTCAACGCGCCTGTCACGGCAATGCCCTGGCGCAGCGGAAACCCGGACAGCGCCGACAGCAAGGCGTAGAACTCGGCACAGGAGGCCGAGTCGCCCTCGACACCGCTGTACTCCTGTTCGAACACCACCGCGGCGTTCAGTGCCAGCGGCGCAACGTGCGCGAAGAGAGATGAAAGGTAGCTCTGCAGGATCAGCACGCCCTTGTTGTGGATCGGGCCGGACATCTCGACCTCGCGCTCGATATCGAGCAACCCCTCCTCGCCGGCATGGGTCGATGCGGTCACCCGGACCGGAAAGCCGAACTGGTAGTCGCCCAGATCCAGGACCGTCAGTCCATTCACCTGGCCCACCCGCTCGCCGTCCACGCTCAGCAGGCGCTCGCCATCGGTGATGGACTCCTGAAGACGTTGCTCGGGATAGTCATGCCGGTGGATGCGCGCGTCGACGGCGACCCGCACATCGGCCAATGCGACCAGATCCGCGCCGCGCGATCGCGCAACCCCGGCGCTTTCCATCACCAGCGCTTCGGTGTGCGCGAAGATGGCGCTTTGCCGCGCCTGATCTTCGGCCTCACGGTGGGTCTCCTCGATCAGGGCGGCCACGGCGGCGGCCGAAAAATGCGGCAAGCCCATCTTTCGGCAGGTATGGGCAACGAAGATCGCCGTGGCGCGGCGGGTGCCTGCGGTGGCCTGGAAACTCTCGGCGAAGTCGACCTTGCAGCGGAACCGGCGTGCGAACTCGGGATCCCCTTCCTGCACCAGATAGTAGTCTTCGACCGACGCGATCAGGACGATCTTCACCTCGACATCGACCGGTTCGGGCTGCAGCGACACCGCGCTGACCGGGGCGTTGACCATGCCCGGTTCCTCGATCTGCAGCCGTCCGCTCCGCATGAATCGGCGAAGCGTCTCCCGTACCAGTTCATCGGCCAGCAGGTCGCGCAAGTGCAGCATCAGAAAGCCGCCGTGGGCCTTGAGCAGGCTGCCGGCACGGATGCGCGAGAAGTCGGTCACCAGCACGCCGTCTTCCGACTCATATTCGATGCTGCCGAACAGCGAGCGGAACAACGGGTTGGCGTCCACGATCACGGGTGCACCCTCGCGGCCGTGGTTGTCGACCACGACATTGACCCGCAAGCGAGAAATCACCGCAAGCAGCGCAGCGACGCGCTCCTCTGCCGGCTCCTCTTCGGACTGGAACAGTTCCAGGTTCTCCAGCACGTCGTGCAGGACCTGTTCGAGGTACTGGCCGAGCTTGACCGAGTCCTTGATCTGCTTGCGCAAGCGGTTTCGGATCTCCTGCAACTCGTGGTCCAGCAAGGGCTTGATGCGCTGGCGCCGCAAGGCCATCAGCGCCTCGTTCATCGCCAGTTCACGCGGCCGCGCTTTCTCCAGGAAGCGGCCGATTTCGGTGCGCAACTCGGCTTCTGCGGCATCGATGCGGGCCCGCTGCTCGGGCGCCAGCGCCATGGCCTTGCTGGCCGTCAGGGGTTCGCCCTGGTCGTCGCGCTGGGTGAACACCAGGCGGCCCTGCTCCCGCATAAGCCCGAAGTTGCGTGCCTGCGCAAAGGCGCTGAGCGCGGCAAAGGCGTTGTCCTCCTCGGCCTTGCAGGTGGCCGTGATGCGTTCGCTTTCGGACGTGATGTCGGGTGCCAGCAGCCGCTTGGGGATCTCCGCCTGGAGCGTCTTGGCAAGATTCGCCATCAGTTCTCGCAGCAATCGTCCCTCGCCGGCAGGCAGACGCAACGCGAGGGGATGCTCCGGCATCTCGAAGTTGTGCAGGTAGCACAGGTCGGGCGGCACGGTCCGCTTTGCAGCCTCCTCGTACATCATCTGGCTCATGAGCGAGGACCTGCCGCTGCCGACCTCGCCCAACACGAACAGGTTGTAGCCCGGCTGCGCCATCTGCAGGCCGAAGCGGCCAGCCTGCTCGGCGCGCTCCTGCCCGATCCAGCGCAGCGGCTGTTGCATCAGCTCGGAGGTGTCGGCAAATCCCAGCTCGGCGGGGTCGACATGGAAACGCAGCTCGGTGGCAGGCACGTGGGTGATGGACATGGACACACTCGTGACGATCTTCGTTTGATTGTGCGCCGCCTGGGCGCCAACCACCGGAGAGGGTCTCGGAGCGGCGCGGCCGCCGCCAGCGCGGCCCGTTCGTCACGCGGTGCAGATTCGGACCCACGCCGACAGGCCTGGGCACAGGGCCGTCCGAGTGTCGGCGCCGGTGCCGCCCGAACGGGACGAAGCCCGGTCAGAGCGACCGAGCTCGTCTCAGTCGCTGCGGCCGCGGTCAGGATCGGTCTTCGTGCCGTTCCTGGGTGCGGCCGGGGCGGGTACCTCGTCGCGCAAGGCATGCAACAGCAGTACGGCGGCCGACACGCTGAAGGCGGCGATGCCGACGGGCTTCTCGGCGATCAGTTGGGCGAACTCGCGAAGCGCGTCCGGGCTGACCTGCGCAACGAAATTCGCCAGTTCGGCCACCTGCTCTCTGGAAAACCGTTCCACGTCCATCGCGGCCCCGGTGCTGGCGGCATCGCCGGAGCGCAGAAATCCTGCAAATGCGCCGGCCGCCACGGCAACCAGGCCCAAGGAGCCCAGCGGCCTGACCAGGCAGACGAGCAGCGCCGCACGCAGCTTCGGTTCGGCGGCGCGATACAGGCGCGACACCAGTCGAGCCACCCGAGCCCCTTGCGGGCGATCGATGACCTTGACCCGGTCGCTGCCTCGCCGCAAGAGCGAGGGATCGGTCAACTCGTCGAATTCGTCGGACATGGTGCATTTCCTTCGTCGTCGTGCGGACGCCGATCATGACCCACGCGTCTTGCCTCACGATCAGGCACTGTAAAGGTGTGAATCCGAATGTGACGCCGACCAGACCGTGCCTGCATCCGCTGCCTTGGCGTGAGCGAGGTGCTGAGCCGGCGTTGCGAGGCGTCCACGGGCTCCCTATCCTGGCAGCGGGTTGTGACACATCGACGACATGGCCGTCCGGTCCAGGCTCGCGTCCGGAGCCCCGCTGGGCGGGCGCCTCAGGGGTCCAGGTCGCGCAGCAGCGCTTCGGTCGGGCCGACGCCCATGTTCAGCAACTGGGCAATGTCCCGGATGTCATCCGGGATGGCCGGGTTGTCCCAGCCCGACGCCGTGTGGCGGGCGAGCCGGATCGCCAGCAGCACGTTGCGGACCTGTGAGGCTTCTTCGTGCCGGTCGTCGGTGATGCGAACCAGGAGTTCCGGTAGATGCCAGACCTGCATCAGACTGTGCTGGATGTCCGACAGCGGCACGCCCAGCAGATCGCGCTGCGCCGCGACGCTGCGCAAGCTGGCGTCGGCCCGCTGGCGCTGCTGGATCTCCAGCGCCAGCGCCGGCGCGTGCAGCCACAGCAGCATCTCGGCGAAGTCGTGCAGCAAGGCGGCCTGGTGAATCACCGGTGCGTCGTGATCCATGCGGTGCACGGCAAAGCCCAGCGCAAAGCTGGCCGCCCGGTGCGCACGGTGCAACACCGCCGACAGACCGTCGAGGGCGGCAGCTTGCTCTGCCAGATGCACCTCGATGGTCCGCTGCGGCGCGAAGGCCGCGAAAAACGGCGTGATGCCCATCAGCACCAACGCCTGTCCGACGGTTTCCACATCGGTCGTGCGCCGGCGGTTGGACGAACTGGCGACGTGGGCGAGCAGCTTCAGGCTCATCAGGGGATCGGCGGCGATCACCTCGGTCAGCATGCGGGCGTCGACGTCGTCCTCGATGGCGCGCAGGTCTTCCAACAGGTTGGCCGTGGCTGAGAGCACGGGAATCTCGACCTGCTGGAAGTAACGCACCCAGCCTCCCAGATCCGTGGGGAACCGGTGGTCGGGAGCGTTCGGAAAGGGCTGTGGCATCGGGTCAGCGCGACCGGATGACGGCCTGGCGCCCTCCTGGTATCGGCCGACCGGGGCCTGACTTGAGCCGCCTCCGGGCTTGACCCGCCCCGGCCGCCTCAAAGCCGGCCGATGCCCAGTCGCCCGACGTAGTCGCCGTCGACGTACAGCGCCCCTTCGGGTGCACCGGCGTCGGCGTGGAATTCCAGCTGAGGCAAGGTCATTGGCACCCGGGTGGGTGGTGGGGGTGCGGCAGACGGTGTCAGCTGACGCGCCAGCAGCTGCAATGCGGCACCGGCTCGCCGCAGCCGCCTGGCCAGCCATCGGCGCAGCGGGGTCAACGGTGCGGGCGCGGGCTGCCAGGAGGCAGAGACCGGGGTGGAGTAGGCGGGGCGATGCATGGGAGTCATCTCCAAATCAGGCGCCGCGGGGGTAGGGCGGCGCGGGTTTGCGGATTCAAGGGCTGTGCAGGTCGCCCAGCTGGATCAGGTCCTGGCGCAGTTCGCGGCGCTGGGCTTGTCGGCGTGCGCCCGGACCCGGGCGATGGGCGCCGGCATGCCGGGCACGAGCCGCGGCGGCCAGTGGATTGCGCGGACGACGGACGGTGAGGATCAGCTTCATGGCAACACTCCTGAGGGTTGGACAGCGGTGACGAGAACTCGGACCCGCGTGGGGCCCGGACCGGGCCGACGCAACACGGTCCGGTGAAAAAAAAGACGTCTGAAAACGCCGACGGCCCGGGAGGTCGAAACCTGCCCGGGCCGTCGAGGTGCTGGCTCAGCGTCTGGCGCTCAGCCCATTCGGCGAACAGCGGGAAGGTTCGGCAGGGCGCCGCATCGATTCACTCCGGCGCCGGAGTTCACGCGCTTGGCCGGCATGCGGGCGTGCAGCATCGTGGTCTGGGACATGGGCATCTCGGGTGGATCGATCGGCCGGCCAGGGACTCGCCGGGACTTCGCCTGGGCATGGCAGCACCAGATCGAGGCTTGATGATAAATCATTTATTATCTTGCGCAAGATAAATTTATCAAATTGGCGCACACCGTGGCCTGGGCGCCGCAGGCCGCGGGCGCCTGCCCGTCAGGGCTTTTTCTTCAGCGGCCGAACCCCCGACTGGCTGGCCTGCCACAAGGCCATCGCGTCAGCGGGATTCGCGGCCGGGGGCGCCGCACGGACCGCGGGAGGGCGGGCGGCAGGCTGCGCAGGCGTTGGCACGGCATTCGCCGGGGCCGGCGCGATCAGCACCTCGCCCAACAAGTCCAGCAAGCGCGTGCGGGCCCGCTGCGGGTGGCGCCGGTAATAGGTCAGCACCAGGCCGACGATGAAGCGCTCGTCGTCATCCTGAGGCAGCGCGTCGTCGCCGGTGCCGGGGACGGCGGACGGCTTCGCGGTCGCCACGGCGTGGTCAAGATCCATCCAGCCCGCGGGCTTGCGACAGCACTGCTCGAACTGCCGCGCCAGGCGTTCGCCGATCTGGCGCGAGCGCCCTTTGATCTGGCTCCAGTAGCTGGGCTGGATCTGCAGTCGCTCGGCGAACCGTCCCTCCAGGCCGCGAAGCGTCGCGGCGTCGGCATGGCGGGCCGTGCTGCGGACGAATTCCTCGAAAAGAAGCAGGGCGTTGTCGAGGCGGATCGCGGCCACATCGCGGACAGGAGGCATGGGCGCCATGATAAAGCCGGCTTGCCCAGAGTGGCCGGGGCCGCCTCCATCAAGGCGGCCCGGCTTGCGCGCCGGAGCCTGGGTGCAGGGCAGGGCCATCGTCCCGGCCCTGCACCCGCCTCAGTCCTCGGCGAGTCGGTGGCTGCTGGTCAGTTGCTGTTGCACGCCGGGCGGCACCGGCTCGTAGTGGGACAGGGCCAGGGTGTAGCGGCCCTGGCCGCTGGTCAACGCGTTGAGCCGGGTCTGGTAGGCGCTCAACTCGGCCAGCGGCGCCTTGGCGCGAACCCGCATCAGCCCGGCGGGTTGTCCGTCGGTGCCGCCGACCTGGGCGCGGCGCGAGGCCAGGTCGCCGGTGATGTCGCCGGTGGCCGCCTCCGGCGCGCTGATCTCGACGTCGACGATGGGCTCCAACACGATGGGGCGGGCTTCGAGGATGGCTGCGATGACCGCCTTGCGCCCCGCCGTGACGAAGGCAATTTCCTTGGAGTCGACGCTGTGGTGCTTTCCGTCGTGCACGGTGACCTGGATGTCGACCACCGGATAACCAGCAATCACACCGGTGGCCAACGCCTCGCGCACGCCCTTCTCCACCGCCGGCATGAACTGGCCCGGGATCGTGCCCCCCTTGACCGCGTCGACGAAACGGAACCCGCTGCCGCGTGCCAGCGGTTCGACCCGCAGGTGGACCTCGCCGAACTGCCCGGCACCGCCGCTCTGCTTCTTGTGGCGATGCTGACCTTCGGCCTTGGCGGTGATGGTTTCGCGGTAGGCCACCTTGGGCAGCCGGGTGGTGACCTCGAAGCGGTGCACGTCGCGCAGGCGCTCCAGCAGGATGCGCAGGTGCAGTTCGCCCAGCCCGTTGACGAGGGTCTCGTTGGTGGCGGCGACGTGTTCGACGTTCAGGCACGGGTCTTCGTCGATCAGCTTCTGCAGGATCTCCCACATGCGCTGCTCGTCGCCGTGGCGCTTGGGCTCGATCGCCAGGCCGTGGACGGGCACCGGAAAATCGAGCGGCGCGAGGTGGATGTGGTCGTCCTCTGCGGCATCGTGCAGCACCGCATCGAAATGCAGCGCATCGATCTTGGCGATCGCGCAGAGGTCGCCCGGCAAGGCGCGGTCGACCTCGACATGGTCCTTGCCCTGCAGCATGAACAGGTGGCCGACCTTGAACGGCTTGCGGCCGTCGCCGACGTAGAGCAGGCTGTCGCGCGTGACCGTGCCCTGGTGGACCCGGAACACCCCCATCTTGCCGACATAGGGGTCCACCGTGACCTTGAACACATGGGCCAGCACATGCAGTGCGGGATCGGGCGTGGCATGCATCGGCTGGGCCGCGTCGCCTTCGCCGCGCAGGAAATCGGGCGGATTGCCCTCGGTCGGGTCGGGCAGCAGGCGCACGATCACGTCCAGCAACTCCTTGACGCCGGCGCCCGACCGGGCCGAGACGAAGCAGACCGGGATCAAGTGCCCCTGGCGCAGCGCTTCCTCCAGCGGTGCATGCAGCTCGGAGGCGTCGATGTCGCCATCGTTCAGGTAACGGTCGACGAACTCACCGTCGACCTCGACCACCTGTTCGACCAGCGCGCGGTGCGCCGCCGCCACCGACGAGAAGTCGGCCGAGCCTTCGCGGTTGTAGAAGCAGTCGACCACCTGCGTGCCCCCGGCGCTGGGCAGGTTCAGCGGCAGGCATTCCTTGCCGAAGGTGGCCTGGATCTGTTCGAGCAGGCCGGCGAGATCGACGCCGGGGGCGTCGATCTTGTTGACGATGATGAGCCGGTCCAGATGCCGCCGGGCCGCATGCTCCATCATGCGCACCGCCATCGCCTCGATGCCGGTGGCGGCGTTGATGACCACGGCGGCCGTCTCCACCGCCTCCAGCGCGGGCAGCGACTGGCCGACGAAATCGGCCGCGCCCGGGGTGTCGATCAGGTGGATGCGGGTCTGGGCATGGTCCAGGTGCATCACCGAGGCGTTGAGCGAGTGACCGAACTTGCGCTCGAGAGGATCGAAATCGCTGACGGTGGTGCCGCGCTCCAGGCTGCCGGCAGCACCGATCACGCCGGCCTTGACCAGCAGGGCCTCGGCCAGCGAGGTCTTGCCTGCGGCGGCAGGGCCGACCAAGGCCAGGGTTCGAATCGCGTGCAGGGCGGCTGCAGCTGGCGCAGGCGTGCCGGCCGCAGCCGGGATTGGGCTTGACATGGTGGCTCTCCTCATCGGCCCGTCTCGGCGCGAAGGCGCCGCAAGTGGGGCGGGCCGTCCATGCGGCTCAGCCTACGCCTGCCCGACGGGCCGCGCAAGGATTTGTGCGGCCCGCTTGCGGCAGCGCAGGTCGATCCGACCTGCCGCACCGGCCTCGGCGCCTATTGAAACGCCACCTCGGCAAAGCCGCGCAGCTTGCGGCTGTGAAGCTGGCCGACCCCGGCCTCGCGCAACAATTCGAGGGCGCGGATCCCGATGCGCAGGTGCTGGTCCACCCGCTCGCGGTAGAAATGGTTGGCCATGCCGGGCAGCTTGATCTCGCCGTGCAGCGGCTTGTCGCTGACGCACAGCAAGGTACCGTAGGGCACCCGGAAACGAAAGCCATTGGCGGCGATGGTGGCGCTTTCCATGTCCAGCGCGATCGCCCGGCTCTGGCTGAAGCGGCGCTCGGGACCCGGGTGCGGCAGCAGCTCCCAATTGCGGTTGTCGGTGCTGGCAACGGTGCCGGTGCGCATGATCTTCTTCAGCTCGTAGCCCGAAAGCTGGGTGACCTCGGCCACCGCGTGCTCCAGCGCCAGCTGCACCTCGGCCAGCGGCGGGATGGGCACCCACAGCGGCAGTTCCTCGTCCAGCACGTGGTCCTCGCGCACATAGCCGTGGGCGAGCACGTAGTCGCCCAGCTGCTGGGTGTTGCGCAGCCCGGCGCAGTGGCCCAGCATGATCCAGGCGTGCGGGCGCAGCACCGCGATGTGGTCGGTGATGTTCTTGGCGTTGGCCGGGCCGACGCCGATGTTGACCATCGTGATGCCGCCATGGCCTTCCCGCACGAGGTGGTAGGCCGGCATCTGCGGCAGGCGCGGCGGGGCGCTGCCGCTGACCTGCGCGGCCGAGCCGGCGCGTGGCGTGACGACGTTGCCCGGCTCGATGAAGGCGCTGTAGTCGCTGCCTTCGTGACGCATCAGCTGATGGCCCAGCGCGATGAATTCGTCGATGTAGAACTGGTAGTTCGTGAACAGCACGAAGTTCTGGAAGTGCTCGGGCGCGGTGCCGGTGTAGTGGCGCAGGCGATGCAGCGAGTAGTCCACCCGCGGCGCGGTGAACAGGGCCAGCGGCGCGGGCTCCCTGGGCGCGGGCTCGAAGGTGCCGTTGGCGATCCCATCGTCCATCGCGGCCAGGTCCGGCAGGTCGAAGAAGTCGCGCAGGCGCAGTCGCTGGTCGGCACTGAGCGTGCCTTCCACATGCTCGGCCTCGGCCAGGCAGAAGTGCACCGGCAGCGGTTGGTGGCCCAGGCCGATCTCTAGGGTCACGCCGTGGTTGCGCAGCAGCAGGCGGAACTGCTCCAGATAGTAGTCGGCGAACAGTTCGGGCCGTGTCAGCGTGGTTTCGTAGACGCCGGGGCCGGCCACGAAGCCGAAGCTCAGCCGGGTGTCGGCGCGGGCCACGGTGTCGGTCTGGACCCGCACGCTCGGGTACCAGCCCCGCACCCGGCCGGCCGGGACCTGGCCGGCCACATAGGACTGCAGGTGCCGGCGCAGGTGGGCGACCTGGTCCTGGTACAGCGAGACCACGCGCGCCAGCGCGGCCTCGGCATCGTCGAACGACTCGCGGGGCATGAAGGGGGCTTCGATCATGGGCCGATTGTGGCGCGGCGGCCGGTGCTCCCTGTGTCAGGCCGGTGTCGCTGATGCAGGCCAAGGCCGGCGCCGGTGATCCCCCTACACTCGGCGGCGCCATGAAAAACCCTGGGTTCCCTATTTCAGGCGGGTCGTCGCCGAACGGCCGGCGCGGCGCGCTGCGCCGGGTCGTGGCGTGGCTGACCATCGCGTCGAGTGTGGCGGCAGGCGCGGCGCCGAGCCACGCCGTGCCTGCCGTGGTGGCTCGTGCAGAGCGGCCGTCCGATGCCTTGGCGACGTGGTGCCGCAGCGTGGCGCCGCGGCTGGCAGGCGTGTCGGCTCAGCGCTGCGAAGCGGCCGGCCTGCAGGCCGGCGACGGCCGCTCGGTCAGAGGCGTGCCGCTGTGGCAGCGCGACATCGCGCCCGCGCACGGAACGCCGCGCCTTCGGGTGCTGGTGATCGGCGGCATCCACGGTGACGAGATGGCGTCGGTGAGCGTCGTGTTCGATTGGCTGGAGCGCGCCCGGCGCGAGGCCGACCCCGCCATCCACTGGCGCATGGTGCCGCTGGTCAATCCGGATGGCTTGTTGCACCAGCCACCGCGGCGGATGAATGCCCACGGCGTGGACCTGAACCGCAACTTCCCGACGCCCGATTGGCAGCGCGACGCGCTGCGCTACTGGACGCGCCGCACCCGCAGCGACCCCCGCCGCTACCCGGGCCCGGCGGCCATGTCGGAACCCGAGACCCGCTGGCTGCTGAAGCAAATCGCGCAGTTCCGGCCTCAGCTGATCGTTTCGGTGCACGCGCCCTACGGCGTGCTGGACTTCGACGGCCCGCCGCCGCCGCCCCGCAAGGTGGGCAGCCTGGCGCTGGATCCGGTGGGCATCTATCCGGGGTCGCTGGGCAACTTCGGCGGCGTGGTGCAGCAGGTGCCGGTGGTGACGCTGGAGCTGCACGATGCGCGCCGGATCGCGCCGGCCGAGGTCCACGCCATGTGGTCGGACCTGCGCGGCTGGATCGACCGCCGCCAGGCGGCCCTGGCGGTGGCGAGCGGTGACGCGCGTCAGCCGCGCGCGCGCTGACGGCGTCGGATCGCCTCCCGGCGATCAGCAGCGTTCGAAGATGGCGGCAATGCCCTGGCCGCCGCCGATGCACATGGTCACCAGCGCGTAGCGGCCACCCACCCGCTGCAATTCGTACAAGGCCTTGGTGGTGATGATCGCACCAGTGGCACCGATCGGATGGCCCAGCGAAATGCCGGAGCCGTTGGGGTTGACCTTGGCGGGGTCCAGCGCCAACTCCTTGACCACGGCGCAGGCCTGGGCGGCAAAGGCCTCGTTGGACTCGATCACGTCCAGATCGGCCACCGTCAGTCCGGCCTTCTTGAGCGCCAGGCGGGTGGCCGGCACCGGGCCGATGCCCATGAGCGTCGGTTCGACGCCGGCGTGCGCATACGACACCAGGCGCGCGATCGGCTTCAGGCCGCCCGACGCCACCGCGTCGGCGCTGGCCAGCACCACCGCGCCGGCACCGTCGTTCAGTCCCGACGCGTTGCCGGCGGTGACGGCGCCGTCCTTCTTGAATGCGGCGCGCATCTTGGCCAGCGTCTCCATCGTGGTGCCGGCCTTCACGTGCTCGTCGGTGTCGAAGCTGAGGTCGCCCTTGCGGCTGGCGATCACGACAGGCACGATCTGGTCCTTGAAGCGGCCTTCGGCGATGGCTGCGGCGGCACGGCGGTGGCTTTCGACCGCCAACTCGTCCATCTGGGTCCGGCTGATGCCGTATTGCTCGGCCACGTTCTCGGCCGTGATGCCCATGTGGATCTTGTGGAACGGGTCGTGCAGCGCGCCGACGACGAAGTCCAGCATCGGGCTGTCGCCCATGCGGGCGCCCCAGCGGGCCTGCGGCAGCAGGTAGGCGCCGCGGCTCATCGATTCGGCGCCGGCGCCGATGGCCAGGTCGCAGTCGCCCAGCAGGATGGCCTGCGACGCCGAGATGATGGCCTGCAGGCCGGAGCCGCACAGGCGGTTGACGTTGAAGGCCGGGGTTTCCTTGGGCAGGCCGGCGTTCATCGCCGCGACCCGGCTGAGGTAGGCATCGCGGGGCTCGGTGGGGATCACCGTGCCCATCGCCAGGTGGCCGATGCGATCGGCCGCGGCCCCGCTGCGCGCCAGCGCGGTCTTGACGGCCAGCGTCGCCAGGTCGGCCAGCGGCACGTCTTTCAGGCTGCCGCCGAAGGTGCCGATGGCGGTGCGGGCAGCACCGACGACGTAAACGTCACGGGATGCGGTCATGGGATGTCTCCTCAAAGGGGGGCCGAACGGCCAGGTGCCGCGGCGGGCGGCAAACGGACAGGCCAGGGCCCGCACCGATCACTTGGCGCCGGGCTTCAGGTCTGGGCCCGATTTTGACAGAGGCGAAACGGCCCGATCGGCGGCGCGGTGCCCGCCGAAGGCCGCGTGGACGGTTCAACGGTCGAAATCGTCCGTGATGGCGGGTCTAGAAGGGCCTTTGCCTGACATCGATCATGCCTATCATCGCGGCATGATTTCCATGGACGGCGTGCCCTCGGTGCTGATTGCGCGGAACCAGTCCTGGGTCCGACAGCAGGCCCAGGCGCTGGTGCGTCACCTGCCGGCCAACGTCGAGCGCGCCGATCTGATCCAGGTCGGCCTGATCGCGGTGGCCCAGGCGGCGGTCAGCTTCGAGTGGGACGGCGACCGCGACACCCCCGAAGCCCAGGAGGCGTTCATCCGCTACGCCCGGATGCGGGTCAAGGGAGCGATGCTGGACGAATTGCGGCAGATGGACTTTCTGACCCGTGGCGAGCGGCGCAAGATCAAGGTGATCCAGATCGCCCGCGAGCGGCTGCGCCAGTCCGGCAACCGCGAGCCCGGCCTGCTCGAACTCGCGCGCGCGACCGATCTGCCGGCCGAGGAGATCGGCGCGTTGCTGCAGGCCGACCAGCTCGGTCGCCAGCAGGCCAGCCTGAACGAGGACGATGAGCACCCGCATGCCTTTCACCCCTCGACGCCGCACGAGGAGGTGGAGGCCCGCGTCGACACCGGCATCGTGTTGCGCCGGCTGGAGGCCTTTTTCGCCGAACTGCCGGAGCGCGAACGCCGGGTGATCGATGCCTACCTCGGCATCGGCCTGACCCCGATCGAGCTGGCGCAATCGATGAACGTGACGCCGTCGCGGGTCTCGCAGATCTACCATGCGGTGGTGCGCCGCGTCGAAGAGCACTTCCAGGGCGATCAGCGGCGGGCCACCGACCGCTGGCCCGACAAGGGTTCGCAGGCATTTCAGGCCCTGGTGCGCGAGCGCGAGGACGCGTTGCGGCGGTCGCGCGATGGCGACTGGGGCGAACGGGTCGAGCAGGTGCTGGCGCATCCGCACCAGCCGCTGGACGTCCAGGCGCGCGACTGAGCGCGCCCCGGGCGACGCCGCCACGACCGCGGGGCGGCGTCGCCGCGGCGACCGGGACGCCGGCCTTGTGGCCGGTTCAGCGCTCGGCCAGGTAGGCCTCGGCCGGATCGATCGTGCCGCGATGGCCGACGTCGTCCACATGGGACGCCAGCCAGCGCTGGCCGGCTGCCCTGCCCAGCGTGAACAGGGTCTTCAGAAATTGCGGCTCGGTATTGAGCTTGCTCGATGCGTCGAACGGCGCCAACCCGGCTTCGTCGGCCACCCGGTGCAGGCGCAGGTTCTTGTAGTGGCTGGGATCGACCCGCTGCTCGCGCATCAATTTCTGCACGAACGCGATCGCGCGCATTTCCGCCACCAGGCTGGCGTTGAAGGTGATCTCGTTGAGACGGTCGGCGATCGCCACCGCCGTGGTGGGCAGTTCCTCGCGCACCAAGGGGTTGATCTGCACCAGCAGCAGGTCGTGGGTGGCGGTCCCATAGATCAGCGGCCACAGCGAGGGATTGCCGGCAAAGCCGCCGTCCCAGAACGGTTCGCCATCGATCACCACCGCCTGGCAGGACTGCGGCAGGCAGGCCGAGGCCATCAGCGCGTCGACGCTCAGGTCGTGGCCCTGGAACACGCGTGGCTGACCGGTGCGCACCGAGGTCGCGGTGAGGAACAGCTTGAGCGGCCCGTGGCGCAGGGCCTGCAGATCGACGTGGCGCTCGACGATGTCGCGCAGCGGGTTCAGGTTGAAGGGATTGCTCTGGTACGGGCTCCACAGCTGCAGCCACGATTCCCACAAGGCGTAGCCGGGCCAGGCGTCGCGGTTGGCCATCCAGGCCGGCATCGCGCCGCCGCTGGCGACCGAAGGGTGGCGCATGCAACCGGGGGCGCCACCCACATCGCCCCAGAAGGCGGCCAGGGCGGCGCGGGCGGCCGGCGCACCGCCCCGGGCGTAGCCGGTCGCAAGCACAGCGGCGTTCATGGCGCCGGCGCTGGTGCCCGAGACGCCGTCGGGCGTCAACCGGCCGTCTTCCAGCAGCGCGTCCAGCACGCCCCAGGTGAACGCGCCGTGAGAGCCTCCCCCTTGCAGGGCGAGGTCGATCCTGGTCTCCCGGGGGGCTCGGCGGGCCGGGGGACGTTCAGAACCGGGCGAGCGGCGGCGGGCGGGGGACATGATGGCGGCATCCTTCCAGGGGGAGTTCGCCATTGTGGCGTGCTGGCATGTCGCCGCTCGGCACCGGCACCGGCGTCTGGCGTCTGGCGTCTGGCGTCTGGCGTCTGGCGTCTGGCGTCTGGCGTCTGGCTGGCCGCAGGGCCGGGGCACGGTCCGATTCAGCGAGCCAGCAGCGCCGCGCCTAGCGCTTCGGCGACCTCGATGCCGTCGACCCCGGCCGACATGATGCCGCCCGCGTAGCCTGCACCTTCGCCCGCGGGGTACAGGCCGCGCACGCTCAGGCTCTGGAAATCGCGACCGCGGGTGATGCGCAGCGGCGAGGAGGTCCGGGTTTCGACACCGGTCAGCACGGCATCGGCCATCGAGAAGCCCTTGATCTGCCGCTCGAAGGCCGGCAAGGCCTCGCGGATAGCGTCCAGCGCGTAGTCGGGCAAACTGCCGCGGCCCGGGGCGGCGAGGTCGGTCAGGTGCACCCCGGGCGTGTAGGACGGCAGCACGCTGCCGAAACCGCGCGCCGGTCCGCGCTGGCGCTTGATGAAGTCCCCCACCAGTTGCCCCGGCGCCACGTAGCCGCCACCGCCCAGTTCGTAGGCACGCGACTCCCACAGGCGCTGGAAGGCCATGCCATCGAGCGGGTTGACCGGGCCGCTGCCACCGGGGTCGCGCCGGTAGTCCTCGGGCGAGATGCCGACGACGATGCCGGCATTGGCATTGCGCTCGTTGCGTGAATACTGGCTCATGCCGTTGGTGACCACGCGGTTCAGCTCCGAGGTCGCGGCC
The DNA here is from genome assembly GCF_056032705.1 of Ideonella sp. sgz306126. Taxonomy (NCBI): domain Bacteria; kingdom Pseudomonadati; phylum Pseudomonadota; class Betaproteobacteria; order Burkholderiales; family Sphaerotilaceae; genus Ideonella; species Ideonella sp. sgz306126. Next base: position 452,594 of record NZ_JBVYWP010000001.1, on the reverse strand, counting down.
ACCACCGTGCCGCCGGGGCACATGCAGAAGCTGTAGACCGAGCGGCCGTTCTTGGCGTGGTGCACCAGCTTGTAGTCGGCCGCCCCCAGCAGCGGATGGCCGGCATTCGGGCCGAAGCGGGCCTGGTCGATCAGGCTTTGCGGATGCTCGATGCGGTAGCCGATCGAGAACGGCTTGGCCTGCATCTGCACGCCGCGCGCGTGAAGCATCTCGAAGGTGTCGCGCGCGCTGTGGCCCAGGGCCAGCACCACCTGATCGGTGCGCAGCTGCTCGCCGGAGGCCAGGGTCAGGCCACGCACCCGGGCCTGGCCTTGCGCGTCGGGCTCGATCAGGAGATCGACCGCCTGCTGCTCGAAGCGGACTTCGCCGCCCAGCGACACGATCTCGGCGCGGATCTTCTCGACCATGCCGACCAGCCTGAACGTGCCGATGTGCGGCTTGCTGACGAACAGGATCTCCTCCGGCGCGCCGGCCTTGACGAACTCGGTCAGCACCTTGCGCGTCAGGTGGCGCGGGTCGGAGATCTGGCTCCACAGCTTGCCGTCGCTGAAGGTGCCGGCACCGCCTTCGCCGAACTGCACGTTGGACGCCGGATTCAGCACGCCGTGGCGCCACAGCGCCCAGGTGTCCTTGGTGCGTTCGCGCACGGCCTTGCCGCGTTCCAGCACGATCGGCTTCAAGCCCATCTGGGCCAGCACCAGGGCGGCCAGGATGCCGCAGGGGCCGAAGCCCACCACCACCGGGCGCAGGCGCTCGCCGCTGGCGTAGAAATCGGCCGGGGCCTGGCCCACCAGGCGGTAGTTCGTGTCGGGGCTGGGCCGCACCTGCGGGTCCGCACCGCAGCGCTGCAGCACTGCGGCTTCATCGGCCAGATCGCAATCGACCGTGTAGATCAGCAGGATCGCGGTCTTCTTGCGTGCGTCGTAGGCCCGCTTGAAGATCGTGAAAGCCTTGAGCTCGTGGTCCTTGAGACCCAGCCGAGCCAGAATCGCCGCGCGCAGGGCGTCCTCGGCATGGTTCAGCGGCAGGCGCAGTTCGGTGATGCGGAGCATGGCGGCGGGCGTCTCAGAAACAGCAAGGCGGCCGGATCGCCGACCCGGCCGCCTTGAGGGCCACCGTCACCGGCCCCGGTGACGGCCTGCAAAAGGGATCAGCCGCCGCTCTTGGCGCGCTTGCCCGGGTTCTTCTTGCTGCGGGTGTGCGAGCCGCGCTCCAGGCTGACCTTCTGGCCATGGGGGGCGGTGAACGCGACGCCGGTGGGGGCGGCGGGACGGGGGGTGGCCTTGCGGTCGGCCTCGGTGACGATCTTGTTGCCCATGATGGCTCCGGTGTGCGGGAGAAAAATACGCGAGGCCCGAATTAGGCCACAAGTTGGCGCGCCGCGGTCGGCGGTGGCGCCGCCAGCGGCGGCGCTCGCTAGGGATGTCCTCTTGCCAGGCTCGGCTTGCCCGGCCTATCGTTCACCTTCGCCCGGTCCGGGCTTGCCTTGGAGTGATGCCATGTCCGCTGCTGCCTGTCCCTTCGTCTGGTACGAGTTGATGACCGCCGACGCTGGTGCCGGCACCGCGTTCTACACCCAGGTGGTGGGCTGGCAGGCGGCCGATGCCGGCATGCCTGGCAGGGGCTACACCTTGCTGTCGGCGGGCGACACGCCGGTCGCCGGCCTGATGGCCCTGACCGACGAGATGCGCGCCGCCGGTGCGCGCCCGGGCTGGGTGGGCTACGTGGCGGTGGCCGATGTCGATGACCAGTCGGAGCGCGTGCGCCAGGCGGGGGGACGGGTGCACAAGGCGCCGGAGGACATTCCGGGCGTCGGCCGGTTCGCCGTCGTCGCCGATCCGCAGGGCGCGGTGTTCTGTCTGTTCAAGGCCGACATGGACGCGCCGCCGTCCTTGCCGTTCGGCGCCGCCGGCACCGTGGGCTGGCACGAACTGCATGCCGGCGACCTGGCGGGCGTCTGGCCGTTCTATCGCGATCAATTCGGCTGGACCGAGGCCGAGGCGTTGGACATGGGACCGATGGGCACCTACCAGCTCTTCGCGGCCGGTGCGCAGCCCGTCGGCGGCATGATGACCAAGCGACCGGAGGTGCCGCAGCCGTTCTGGCTGTTCTATGTGAATGTCGCGGCCATCGACGCCGCGGTCGGGCGCGTCAAGGCGGGCGGCGGACAGGTGGTCAACGGCCCGATGCAGGTGCCCGGCGGCAGCTGGATCGTCAACGCCATCGACCCGCAGGGCGCGATGTTCGCGCTGGTGGCGCCCATCCGCTGACGCTGGGCGACCGGCGTCGGCTCACATGCTGCGCCGGTACTGCCCGCCCACCTCGAACAGCGCGTGGGTGATCTGCCCCAGCGAGCAGCAACGCACGGCGTCCATCAGCACCTCGAAGACGTTGGTGTTGTCCATCACCGCCTGCTGCAGCCGGGCCAGCATGGCCGGCGCGACGTCGGCGTGGCGGGCATGGAAGTCGGCCAGTCGCGTCAGCTGCGACTGCTTTTCCTCCTCGGTGCTGCGCGCCAGCTCGATGTGCTGCGGCACCGGGTCGCCATGCGGCGAGCGGAAGGTGTTGACGCCGATGATGGGGTACTCGCCGGTGTGCTTGAGCATCTCGTAGTGCATGCTCTCTTCCTGGATCTTGCTGCGCTGGTAGCCGGTCTCCATCGCGCCCAGCACGCCGCCGCGCTCGGCGATCTTCTCGAACTCGGCCAGCACCGCCTCTTCCACGAGTTCGGTCAGCTCGTCGATGATGAAGGCGCCCTGGTTCGGGTTCTCGTTCTTCGCCAAGCCCCATTCGCGGTTGATGATCAGCTGGATCGCCATCGCGCGGCGCACGCTGTCTTCGGTCGGGGTGGTGATGGCCTCGTCGAAGGCGTTGGTGTGCAGCGAGTTGCAGTTGTCGTAGATCGCGATCAGCGCCTGCAGCGTGGTGCGGATGTCGTTGAACTGGATCTCCTGCGCGTGCAGGCTGCGGCCGCTGGTCTGGATGTGGTACTTGAGCTTCTGGCTGCGCTCGTTGGCGCCGTACTTCTCCTTCATCGCCACCGCCCAGATGCGGCGCGCGACGCGGCCCAGCACGGTGTACTCGGGGTCCATGCCGTTGCTGAAGAAGAAGCTCAGGTTCGGCGCGAAGTCGTCGATGTGCATGCCACGCGCCAGATAGGCCTCGACGAAGGTGAAGCCGTTGGAGAGCGTGAAGGCCAGCTGGCTGATCGGGTTGGCGCCGGCTTCGGCGATGTGATAGCCGCTGATCGACACCGAGTAGAAGTTGCGCACGTCGTGGTGCACGAAGTACTCGGCGATGTCACCCATCACCTTCAGCGAGAACTCGGTCGAGAAGATGCAGGTGTTCTGGCCCTGGTCTTCCTTCAGGATGTCGGCCTGCACCGTGCCGCGCACATTGGCCAGCACCCAGGACTTGATCTTGGCGGCCTCGGTGTCGGTGGGCTCGCGGCCGTTGTCGGCCTCGAACTTGGCCAGTTGCTGGTCGATCGCGGTGTTCATGAACATCGCCAGGATCGTCGGTGCCGGGCCGTTGATGGTCATGCTGACCGAGGTGCTGGGGCTGCACAGGTCGAAGCCGCCGTACAGCACCTTCAAGTCGTCCAGCGTGGCGATGCTGACGCCGGAGTTGCCCACCTTGCCGTAGATGTCGGGTCGCGGATCGGGGTCGTTGCCGTACAGCGTGACCGAATCGAAGGCGGTGGAGAGGCGCTTGGCCGGCATGCCCTCGCTGACCAGCTTGAAGCGCCGGTTGGTGCGGAAGGCGTCGCCCTCGCCGGCGAACATGCGGGTCGGATCCTCGCCCTCGCGCTTGAACGCGAAGGTGCCGGCGGTATACGGGTAGCTGCCGGGCACGTTGTCCAGCATCAGCCACTGCAGGATCTCGCCGTGGTCGTAGTACTTGGGCAGCGCGACCTTGCGGATGGTGTTGCCGCTGAGCGTGGTGTGGGTCAGCGCGGTGCGGATCTCCTTGTCGCGGATCTTCACCACGTATTCGCTGCCTGCGTAGGCCTTGACCATCTCCGGCCACTGATTCAGCAGCTTTTTCGCATCGGCGTCCAGCAGGGCCTCGCGCCGCTGGGCCTGTTCCTCCAGCGCGTCGCGGGCACGGTGCTTGTCGGGGATGGCCTCGAACAGCATGCGGCTCGACGCGCGCAATTGCTGGATCTCGCGCGCCAGCCCGGCCTGCACGCGGGCGCGGGCCTTGTAGCCGCGTACCGTGTCGGCGATCTCGGCCAGGTAGCGGACGCGGGCGCCCGGCACCACCGGGGTCTGGTGGGTGCTGTGGCGGGTGGCCACGCGCGGCAGTCTGCCGTCGCCCGTCTTCAGGCCCAGTTCCCCGAGGCGGGTTTTCAGGGCCTGGTACAACGCCGTGACACCGTCGTCATTGAACCGGCTGGCCATGGTGCCGTAGACCGGCATCTGGTCGGCGGGAACGCCGAAAGCCTCGCGATTGCGTTGCACCTGCTTGGCGACGTCGCGCAGCGCGTCGGCGGCGCCCTTGCGGTCGAACTTGTTGATCGCGACGAACTCGGCAAAGTCCAGCATGTCGATCTTCTCGAGCTGGCTGGCGGCGCCGAATTCGGGGGTCATCACGTACAGCGGCACGTCGACGTGGGGCACGATGGCCGCGTCGCCCTGGCCGATGCCCGAGGTCTCGACGATGATCAGGTCGAAGCCCGCGGCCTTGCAGGCGGCCAGCACGTCGGGCAGGGCGGCGGAAATCTCGCTGCCGGTGTCGCGCGTGGCCAGCGAGCGCATGTACACGCGGGCACCGCTGCGCCACGGGCCGATGGCGTTCATGCGGATGCGGTCGCCCAGCAGCGCGCCCCCGCTCTTGCGGCGGGACGGATCGATGCTGATGACGGCCATGCGCAGCGTGTCGTCCTGGTCCAGACGCAGGCGACGGATCAGTTCGTCGGTCAATGAAGACTTGCCGGCGCCGCCGGTGCCGGTGATGCCCAGCACCGGCACGCGGCGGGTCGCGGCCGCGGCCCGCACGGCGTCCACCAGGGCCGGGTCGGCGTCGCCGTTCTCCAGCGCCGTGATGAGCTGGGCCAAGGCACGCCATTGTTTTTCAGGGTGCTCGCGCCACGCCGCCTCGGTCTGACCCTGGAGGGCCGCGAGGGTGGTGGGCGCGTAGGCCGACAGGCTGCGGTCGCAACGCATCACCATCTCGCCGATCATGCCCTGCAGGCCCATGCGCTGGCCGTCTTCGGGGCTGTAAATGCGCACCTGCTTGTCGGCCAGCGCGCGGATTTCCTGCGGCACGATCACGCCGCCGCCGCCGCCGAAGACCTGGATGTGCTCGCCGCCGCGCGCCCGCAGCAACTCGACCATGTAGCCGAAGTATTCGGTGTGGCCACCCTGGTAGCTGCTGACGGCGATGCCCTGCACGTCCTCCTGCAGCGCGGCGGTCACCACCTCGTCGACCGAGCGGTTGTGGCCCAGGTGGATCACCTCGGCGCCCATGCCTTGCAGGATGCGTCGCATGATGTTGATCGCGGCGTCGTGGCCGTCGAACAGGCTTGCCGCGGTGACGAATCGCACCTTGTGCTTCGGGCGGTAGGCGGCCAGCGCCTTGAATTCAGCGGAAAGGTCGGTCATGGTGCGGGCAGGAGATCATCCGGAACTTGGTTGACGTTTACGTCAACGTCAATCTTCGCATGATGCCACCCCTCGTGTCCGGCGGGCCTGCTGCGCCGGACGTCGCGGCCTTGGTGTTTTCCCCGGGGGGTGTGGCGGGGCGGTGCTCGCTGTTACGCTCGCTGTCCATGAGTTTCATGGCGATCGACATCGGCAACACCCGCCTCAAGTGGGCCCAGTACGCCTCGCCGCAGCCCGGCGCCGCGTTGCTCGCCCATGGCGCCGTGTTTCTGGAGACCATCGACGAGCTGGCCGAGAAGGACTGGCGCGCGCTGACGCCGCCCGCCAGCATGCTGGGCTGCGTGGTGGCCGGCGAGGCGGTCCGGCGCCGTGTCGAGGAGCAGTTGGAGCTCTGGGACCTGACCCCGCGCTGGGTCGTGTCCACCGCCCGCGAAGGCGGGGTCATCAACGGCTACGACCATCCGGCCCGCCTGGGTGCCGATCGCTGGGTGGCGATGATCGGCGCGCGTGGCCACGTGACGGCGCGGGGGCCGGCCCGGCCGGCGCTGGTGGTGATGATCGGCACCGCGGTGACCGTGGACGCGATCGACCGTCAGGGGCATTTCCTGGGCGGCCTGATCCTGCCGGGCCACGGCATCATGTTGCGCGCGCTGGAAAGCGGCACCGCCGGGCTGCGCGTGCCGACCGGCGAGGTGATGCCGTTTCCGGCCAACACCTCCGACGCGCTGACCAGCGGCGGCACCTATGCGATCACCGGCGCCATCGAGCGCATGCGCCGCCACCTGATGGAGCGCAGCGGCGGCGAGTCGCCGCTGGTGCTGATGACCGGCGGCGCCGGCTGGAAGGTGGCGCCGTACCTGGACGTGGCGCATGAACTGGTCGAGACGCTGATCTTCGACGGCCTGCTTCAGGTGCAGGCGCACCGGCTCGCGCTGTAGCCGGATCAGCCTTGCGGCGGCGGCGACGGCGACTCGGGCGGGGTCGGTAGGCCCTGCGGCGTCGGTGCGGTGTCCGCCAGCGGCCTGCCGAGCTCGCGGCGCAGCGCCGCCAGTTCGTGCCGCACCGAGGCCACCTCGTGGCGGACATCGTGCAGGATTTCGACCTCGATCCGGCGCTCCTCGGTTTCGACCCAGCTGGTCGCGATGGCGGCGGTGACCAGCGACAGCACGCCATAGCCCAGCAGCACCACGAAGACCGAGAAGATCTTCGACGCCTGGGTGGTGGGCACCAAGTCGCCGTAGCCGACGGTGGCGGCCGTGGTGAAGGCCAGCCAGACGCCGTCCGCGAAGGTGTGGGCGCTGGGCTCCAGCCACCAGAACCCCAGTCCGCACGCGCCCAGCACCCCCAGGGCGACGAGCAGCATGTACGCCAGGCCGCCGCGGGTGATCAGGTGCTGCAGCGACCAGACCATGCGCAACAGCGTCAGGAAGGCCACCAGCAGACGGAAGTCCAGTGCGAGCGGCCAGGACTGGCTGGGCGGCAGCAGCGCGGCGCCGACGAGGCCGACCGCCAGGATGATGTCGGTCCGGTTGGCCATCACATGGTCGACCGGCCCCCGGGTCTGGCTGGCCACATGCAGCAGTGCGGCCAGCACCGCCAGCGCACCCGCCAGGTAAGCGGCGCTCGCCCACCGCGACGGGGTGGCTTGCAGCATCTCGGCGTAAAACGCCGGAATGGTCACCAGCAGCGCGATCAGCACCGGCCAGCGCCAGCGCCGCTCGGCCTGGACGGCGGCGTGACCGTCGCGCGGCGCCAACGCCAGGCCCCAGCGTGAAGGACGGCGGACAAAGGTATGCGTGTCGAGGGTCCAGCGTGACATCGGCGCAGGCTATCGAATGCAGGCAGGGCCTGTTTGACAACTATCAATCGTGGACGGCTGCGCGCTTTGGGGGGTTTTGATCGCCTGCCGGATTCGTCACCCCGCCACGGTCGCGTATGCTGCACCAAAGATGGGCGTCATGGCCGTCCGCTGCGCCGTGTTCCCGATGACCTTCACACGTCCCGATCCGCTCGAACTCGATTCGCTGCGCCACCTCTGGTCCTGGATCCGGGTGGGCGCGCGGCCCGAAGACAGCGCCAGCCTGCGACGCAAGCTGGTTCAGGTCAACGCCGGCGCCGCGCTGGCGATCCTGATCATCCTGGCCTACAACCTGGCCTTCCTGGTCAGCGGCAACGCGGCGTTGATGCGGTCCGGCCTGGCCCAGCTGGCCTTTGCCGCGCTGTTGCCGATGGTCTGGTGGCTGAACCACCGGCGCCAAATTCTCTGGGCCCGCTGGTGCCTGTTCGCGGTCGTGATGGTGGACGCCGTGGCGGCGATCGTCGCGGGCCAGGGGACCGTCACCCACGTCCACCTGTACTTCATCGTCTTTGCGGTGTTGACGCCCACGCTGTTCGCGATCGAGCAGTTGCGCAGCCAACTGGTCTGCGTGGCGGCCAATCTGCTGCTGTACGCGGCGTTCGAGGCGCTGGGCTGGCCGCCGCACCCGGCCCTGGCGAGCCTGAGCCCGCGGTGGGTCGAGGCGATCACCTTGTCGATCATGCTGTCCTGCGGGCTGACCGCGGTGCTGATGGGCTTTCTGACCGAGCTGGCCTCGGCCGACAACGAGCGCCACCTTCAGCGGCTGGCAGCGACCGATGTGCTGACCGGCCTGCCCAATCGGCGCCATTTCATGCAGATGCTGGCCACCGAGGCCAGCCGCGCCGGCCGCAGCGGGCAGACCCTGGCCGTGGCCATGGTCGACATCGACCATTTCAAGCAGGTCAACGACCGGTTGGGGCACGAGGGCGGCGACCGGGCACTGGAACGGGTGGCTCGCGTCGCGCAGGCCACCGTGCGGCCCTACGACGTCGTGGCACGGGTCGGCGGCGAGGAGTTCGCGATCCTGCTGCCGGCCACCCATGCCGACGAGGCGGTCCAGGTGGCCGAGCGGTTCCGCGCCATGCTGGCCGGCGACCGGTTCGAACACCAGGGCCAGAGCCAGCCGCTGACCGCCAGCGTCGGGGTGGCCGTCCTGCATCCTGGCATGCCACCCGACCTGGCCCTGAGGCAAGCCGACGAGGCCCTCTACCGTGCCAAGAGCGCGGGCCGCAACCGGGTCACGCTGACCGGCCGCGAGAGCTCACAGGATGTAGCGTGACAAGTCCTCGTTGCGGGCCAGCGCACCGAGTTTGGCCGACACCGCGGCCGCGTCCAGCGTGACGGTCTGGCCGGCGAGCGCCGGTGCGTCGAAGCTGATCTCGTCGAGCAACCGCTCCATCACCGTGGCCAGCCGCCGCGCGCCGATGTTCTCGGTGCGCTCGTTGACCTCGAACGCCACCTCGGCCAGCCGGCGCACGCCGTCGGCGGGAATGTCCAGCGACACCCCCTCGGTGGCCAGCAAGGCCTGGTACTGCCGGATCAGGTTGGCGTGGGTGCTGGCCAGAATGGCCTCGAAATCGTCCACGCTCAGCGGCTGCAACTCGACGCGGATCGGAAATCGTCCCTGCAGCTCGGGAATCAGGTCGCTGGGCTTGGCCAGATGGAAGGCGCCCGACGCGATGAACAGCATGTGGTCGGTCTTGACCATGCCGTGTTTGGTCTGCACCGTGGTGCCCTCCACCAGCGGCAACAGATCGCGCTGCACGCCCTGGCGCGAGACATCGGCGCCCTGGGCACTGGCGCGGGTCGCGACCTTGTCGATCTCGTCGATGAAGACGATGCCGTTCTGCTCGGCGTTGTGGACCGCCCGCTGGCGGATCTCGTCCTCGTTGACCAGCTTGGCCGCTTCCTCGTCGGTCAGCGCCTTGAGCGCATCGGCGATCGTCAGCTTGCGGCTCGTCTTCTTGCCGCCGCCCAGCTGCGAGAACAAGCCCTTGAGCTGATCGGCCATGTCCTCCATGCCCGGCGGGGTGACGATGTCGACGCTGGCCTTGGGCTCGGCCAGCTCGAGCTCGATCTCCTTGTCGTTCAGGCTGCCTTCGCGCAGCCGCTTTCGCATCACCTGGCGGGCGGTGTTGTCCGGTGCGGTCGCCGACAGGCCGCTGTCGGCGACCGCGCTCCGCGGCGGCGGGACCAGGATGTCCAGCACCCGGTCCTCCGCCGCGTCTTCGGCGCGCAGGCGCGAGCGCTTCAGCGCGGCGTCGCGCTCCTGCTTGACGGCCACCTCGATCAGGTCGCGCACGATGGTGTCGACGTCCTTGCCGACGTAGCCGACCTCGGTGAACTTGGTGGCCTCGACCTTGATGAACGGGGCATCGGCCAGTTGCGCCAGGCGGCGCGCGATCTCGGTCTTGCCCACGCCGGTGGGGCCGATCATCAGGATGTTCTTGGGCGTGATCTCCGACCGCAGCTTCTCGTCGACCTGCTGGCGCCGCCAGCGGTTGCGCAACGCGATCGCCACGGCCCGTTTTGCATCCTGCTGGCCGACGATGTGGCGGTCGAGTTCGGAGACGGTTTCCCGGGGAGTGAGGCTCATGGTGGTCAATCCAGTGTCTCGATGGTGTGGTGCTGGTTGGTGTAGATGCAGATGTCGCCGGCAATCTCCAGCGATTTCTTGACGATCTCCGCCGCCCCCAGTTCGGTGTGGGCCAGCAGCGCACGCGCCGCGGCCTGGGCATAGGCGCCGCCCGAGCCGATCGCCACCAGGCCGTATTCGGGCTCCAGCACATCGCCGTTGCCGGTGATGATCAGCGACGCCTCGCGATCGGCCACCGCCAGCATCGCCTCCAGATTGCGCAGCACCTTGTCGGTACGCCAGTCGCGCGTCAGCTCGATGGCGGCGCGCACCAGGTGGCCGGAGTGCTTTTCCAGCTTGGCCTCGAAGCGCTCGAACAGCGTGAACGCGTCGGCCGTGGCGCCGGCAAAGCCCGCCAGCACCTTGTCGTGGTGCAGCTTGCGCACCTTGCGCGCGCTGGCCTTGACGACGATATGCCCTAACGTGACCTGGCCGTCGCCGCCCAGGGCCACCTGCCAGCCGGCGGCCGTCTGCCGGCGCACGCTGAGGATGGTCGTGCCGTGGTAAGAATCCATGCTGTCTCGAGGTTGTCCTGGGGAGATTGTGCGTTGGTCGCGGCGGCCGGCCCGGCGCAGGGGTGTCGGACGGCGCTGCCGCGGAGGTGGGCGACCTGATGCGTACCGGGTCGCCGGCGCGCGTCCGGCGCTGCGTTCAGGCCTGGCGCAGGTGTACCGGCGCGTGCTCGGTGATGCCCATGGCGCCGAACATCAGCGCCACCAGCCGGTGAACGTCGACGAAGCTGATGTGCCGGCCTTCGCCCTGGCGGGCAATGATCCAGTTCAGCAGGTCGCCGGCGGCGATGAAGTCCACCCGGATCAGCAGCGCGCAGTTGATCCGGACCAGCGGCGCACCGCCCAGCTTGCCATCGAGCGCGCCGAGCACGGGCGATATGTCGCCCGACAACTGCCCCGACAACTCGAGCGACGTGATCGTCAGGCCGACCGTGTCCGCGCCGCTGCCGTGCACCGTGGTCGTGGCCTCGCCGATCACCGAGAGCGCGGCCGCCCGCGTGTTGGCCGCGGAGCCGCCCACGCGCGCGACGCAGCGGGTCGGCTCCCAGCTGGGGGGGGAGACCTCGTAGGTGACGCAGTAGTCGATCGCCGCTTCATCGAACTGGTCCGGGCGATTGATCAGGCGCAGCGCTTCCAGGCGGGCCAGCCAGTAGCCCGGGTCGGCGTCACGCACACCGACCGGGGCGCTGTCCTGCAGCACGGCGAACAGCCGGTCCGAGGCCAGCCAGCGCATCTCCAGCGCTTGTCCCGCCCACTGCCGCAACTGGTTGCGCAACTGGTTGACGGCGTCCGCCTCGATGTCCTGGAGCGCGGTCCAGTCCAGCACCCACGGCAGCGGCAGCTGCAGGGTCTGCGACACCAGCCCGGTGACAGCCTCGGCGTCCAGCCGGGCCGGGCAGATCCAGCCGACCTCGCTTCCCTGCGCCGCCCGCCCGACCCCGCCGGAGGTGGCTTCGGCCACCAGGCGAGGCAGCGAATACCACTGCGGCGGCGAGGTCTGGAAGCATTGCCGGTACTCGGTGGCCAGCGCCTCGAAACGCGGCTGCTGGCCGGTGGCGCGATACAGGTCGAACAGCGTCAGCCAGGTTTCCTGATGCGGGTGGCGGGCGCCTTGCGGCGCGACGAGATTCACCAGCGCGCGCTCGCTGTGGATGAAGTCGGCGTTGGCGAAGGCGATCACCGCCTCGTCCAGTTCATGATCGTGAACGGCTTCCGAGACTTCGACCGAGGCCAGCGGCGGCGGCGGCGCTGGCAGCGCCTGGGCGAGCGTGGCCGGAACCGGATCGGTGAGGGTCGGCGGCACCGTGGCCGTGCCGCGCGGAGAGGCGGCCTCCCTGGGCATCATCAGCATCGGCCGCGTGCCCTCGTCGAAGGCTTCGCTGTTCATGTCGGCCGGGACGGTGGCGGCGTCGCCCGTTGCCAGCCCGACGCGCCGGCTGACCGCCGCGAGCAGCCCCGGCCGCGACGGCGGTGCGACCCGCTTGGCGGGCGGTTGGGCCGCCGCCGCACGGGCCCCTGCCGGCGTCGCATAGGGGCTGCCTCCGACCATCTGGCGTTCGATGGCATCGATCTTGGCCTTCACGCCGCTGTCGCCCGGGCCGGGAGGCTGGGTGGCGCGGACGTCTGAGTCGTCCAGGGCCGACGAGGCCTCCAGTCCGGCCGCCTGCTCGGGCGTCAGGCCTTCGCGCCGGATGCGGCGCAGCATGTTGAGTTCGCGTTTGCGGACGAAGTCGTTGCGCCGCTTGCGCTCGATCATCGCCTTCAATTCGGCCTTCTCGGCGTCGGCGAACTGGCTGGCGCGGCTGTCGGCCGCGCCGCTGCCGATCAACTCGCGCGCCGGTTGGGCCACCAGCTTGACCATGCGGCGCAGGACGCCGTCGCCTTCATTTCCGGTGGCCATGGGGTACTGCGGGTCGGTGGCGGGGGAGGCCGGTGTGGACGGGTCCGACGACTCAGTCGCCGAACATCTTCTGCTTGAGTTCGCGCCTTTGCTGGGCTTCGAGCGACAAGGTCGCCGTGGGGCGGGCCAGCAGGCGACCGAGTCCGATCGGTTCGCCGGTTTCGTCGCAGAAGCCGTAATCACCGGCGTCGATGCGGGTGATCGATTGCGAAATCTTCTTCAGCAGCTTGCGCTCGCGATCCCGGGTGCGCAGCTCCAGCGCATGCTCTTCTTCGATCGTGGCACGGTCCGCCGGGTCGGGAACGATCGAGGTGTCCTCGCGCAGGTGCTCGGTGGTTTCACCGGCGTTGGACAGCAGATCGTCCTTCAAGGCCTGCAGCCGGGCGCGGAAGAACTCCAGCTGCTTCTCGTTCATGTACTCGGCGTCCGGCATGGCCAGCAGTTCGGCCTCGGTCAGGTCGCGGCCGGCCTTGGTCTTCCAGGCATTGGCGAGCTTCGGGTCCGCCTTGGCGGCGGGCTTCAGTGCATTCATGGGTTCGGGATAGGTCCGGGTCGAGGGCTTCGGGGGGGAAAAACGGTCGGCAAAGCTGGCGGTGGACGGCGTGGGCGCCGGTGCCGCGGCCGCCTGGCTGCCAACTTTAGTGGGCGCGGCCTTGCTCGGGGTGGGCGTCTTGCTGGCGGGGGCGGCCTTGGGCGCCTTTTCCGGGGCAGATGTCACGCCCGCCTTGGCGGCTGCTTTGACGGGGGCCGCGGCGGCCTTCTTGGTGGCCGCCGGGGCGGGGGGGGGCGCGCTCTTGGCCGGGGTCTTGCTCACGTTGGTCTCCTCACCACGTCGCACGGTAGAGGGGCGTTATACCCCCGTCCGACGATGGCTTGTGGTGTCGCCACCACGTCGGGCGCGCGGATTGTAGCCATGGCGGGTATGGATTGCTGCGCGACTCAGGCGATGCAGCCCTCAAGGCCTTGCAGCAGGATCTCGCGCGGCAGGTCGATGCCGATGAACACCATCTTGCTGAGCTTGGGCTCGCCCGGCGCCCACTTCGGGCCCAGGTCGCTGCCCATCAACTGGTGCACGCCCTGGAAGATGACCTTGCGGTCGCTGCCCTTCATGTTCAGCACGCCCTTGTAGCGCAGCATCTTCGGGCCGTAGACCTGGACGATGGCGCCCAGGAAATCTTCCAGCTTGGCAGGCGACAAGGCCTTGTCGCTGCGGAACACGAACGACTTGACGTCGTCATCGTGGTGGTGATGGTGCGGGTGGTCGCAGTGCTCGCCGTGTTCATGATCGTGGTCATGGTCATGATGACCGCCGTCGTCGGCATTCAGGAACTCGGGGTCGATGTCGAGCTTGGCGTTCAGGTTGAAACCCTTGAGGTCGAACACGCTGGCGATGGGCACCTCGCCGAAATGGACCCGGTGCTGCGGCGCACGCGGGTTCATGTGCTTGAGCCGGTGGCCCAGCGCCTGCAGCGACGCTTCGTCGACCAGGTCGGCCTTGCTGATGAAGATCTGGTCGGCGAACCCGACCTGGCGGCGCGCTTCCTGGCGGGTGTCGAGCTGGCTGTCCGCGTGCTTGGCGTCGACCAGGGTCAGGATCGAGTCCAGCAGGTAGCTTTCGGCGACCTCATCGTCCATGAAGAAGGTCTGGGCCACCGGGCCCGGATCGGCCAGGCCGGTGGTTTCGATCACCACGCGCTCGAAATCCAGCTCGCCCTTGCGCCGGCGTGCCGCCAGATCGGCCAGCGTGGCGCGCAGATCCTCGCGGATGGTGCAGCAGACGCAGCCGTTGCTCATCTGGATCACCTGCTCCTGGGTGTCGGCCACCAGGATGTCGTTGTCGATGTTTTCCTCGCCGAATTCGTTCTCGATGACCGCGATCTTGTGGCCGTGCGTCTCGGTCAGCACGCGCTTGAGCAGGGTCGTCTTGCCCGAGCCCAGGAAGCCGGTGAGGATGGTGGCGGGAATGAGGCCGTTGGACATGGTCTTGCCGATCGAAGGTTGAGTCAGCCAGCGCGGCGGGCGCTGTGCAGGGGCGCGACTCTGGTGCAAGCCGCATACCCTGTCAAGGGGATCGGGTATTCTTGCCGCTTCTCCACTGCAGGCACCCCCGACGTGTCCGAACCCCAGTCCGGCAGGCCGCCCCGAGGCGGCCGCCCCCCTGCCCACCGCAGTCCGGTGGCTGCCGCCGCGGATCGACGCAGCCTGTTCGAGCGCGTGGTCGAGTTCATTTCCCCCGGGCCCGATTCCAAGGCGGAATTGCTGGCCACGCTGGCCGAGGCCGAGCAGCGCGAGGTGATCGAGCCGCAGTCGCGGGCGATGCTGGAAGGTGTGCTGCGCATGGCCGACCAGGTGGCCGGCGACGTGATGGTCGCCGCGCCGCGCATGGACGTGCTCGACATCGATGCGCCGTACGACGTGCTGCTGGCCACGGTGATCGGCACCGGCCATTCGCGCTTTCCGGTCACCGAGGACGGGCGGGACAACATCATCGGCATCCTGATGGCCAAGGATCTGCTGAAGTTGCAGCGCTCGCCCGAGCTCAATCTGCGCACCTTGCTGCGGCCGGCCGTGTTCGTCCCCGAATCGAAGGGGCTGAACGAGTTGCTGCGCGATTTCCGCTCCAACCGCAACCACCTGGCGATCGTGATCGACGAGTTCGGCACCACCGCCGGGTTGCTCACGATCGAGGACGTGCTGGAGGAAATCGTCGGCGAAATCGAAGACGAGTTCGACGACGCCGACGCCGAGAGCGGCATCTACACCCTGGCCGATGGCAGCCACCGGGTGGCGGGCGACGCCGACATCTCGGCCGTCAACGAGGCCTTCGGCACCCAGTTGCCGCTGGCCGATTTCGACACCATCGGCGGCCTGATCGCCCATCGACTGGGCCATGTGCCGCGGCGCGGCGAGACCGTCGAATGCGGGCCGCTGGCCTTCACGGTGATGCTGACCCGGGGCGGGGCGGTGCGCTGGTTCCGGGTCCGGCCGGTGCCTGCCGACCAGGTGGGCGACGGCGCTTCGTGAGTCGCGCCCGGGTCGGCTGGCCGCGCCGCAGCAGCGTCCTCGCGGGCGGGGCCATGGCGCTGGCCGGTGCGCTGCACACCGCGTCGTTCGCGCCGCTGGGCCTGTGGCCGCTGCAGATCGTCGCGGTTGCGGCGCTGGTCTGGGCGCTGGCCGAGGCCGCGCCCGGGCAGGCGGCCTGGCGGGGCTGGTGCTTCGGCGTCGGCTGGCTGGTTTCGGGACTGTGGTGGCTCTACATCAGCCTGCACGATTACGGGCTGATGCCGGCCCTGCTGTCCGGTGCCGCGGTGCTGCTGCTGGCGGCGGCCCTGTCGCTCTACCTGGCCGCCGCGATGGCCTGGTACGCGCGCACCCGCTGCGGCCGGCCGCTGGCCGACGGCCTGCGCTTTGCCGCCTGCTGGCTGCTGGCCGAACTGGCGCGTGCGCAGTGGTTCACCGGCTTCCCGTGGATCGCGTCCGGCTACGCCCACACCGACGGCCCGCTGGCCGCGCTGGCGCCCTGGGTGGGCGTTTACGGCATCGGGGCGGTGGCGGCGCTCTGTGCGGCGGCGCTGGCCGCGGTGCTGCGGCGCGAGCGCGCCGGCGGGTTGGTGCTGTTGGCCTTGGCCTGGCCGTTGCTGGCGCATGGGCTCCCGGATGCGTTCACGCGCCCGGCCGGCTCGTTGCGCATCAGCCTGCTGCAACCCGACGTGCCCCAGGACGTCAAGTTCGACCCGGACCGCATCGCCGCCAACATGCAGGCGCTGGCCGCCCAGCTCCATGCCGCCACCGGCACCCTGGTGGTGACCCCGGAGTCGGTGCTGCCGGTGCCGCGCGATGACCTCGCTGCCGGCTACTGGCAGCAGCTGACGGCGCCGTTCCGGGGCGGCCGGCAGGCGGCGCTGATCGGCACCTTCCTGGGCAACGACGACGCGGGTTACGTGAACTCGATGGTCGGCGTGGCACCGGCGGCCTCGCCCGATTACGCCTACGGCAAGCGCCACCTGCTGCCCTTCGGCGAGTACGTGCCCTGGGGCTTCCACTGGTTCGTCGACCTGCTGCAGATCCCGCTGGGCGACCAGGCCAACGGCCGCAACGAGGCTTCTTTCGAGGTCGCCGGCCAGCGCGTGCGACCGCTGATCTGCTACGAAAACCTGTTTGGCGAGGACTTCGCCACCAGCCTGGTCGGCCCGCAGGCGGCCACGGTGCTGGTCAACGCGAGCAACCTCGCCTGGTTCGGCCGCCACATGATCCAGGATCAGGACCTGCAGTTCTCGCGCATGCGCGCACTCGAGTTCCAGCGCCCCCTGGTGCGCGCCACCAACACCGGCTCCACCGCCGCGGTGGACGCCCAGGGGCGGGTGATCGCCCGCCTGGCGCAGGAGACCCGAGGCACGCTGGACGTCAGCGTCGAAGGCCGCATCGGCGCCACCCCCTATGCCCGCTGGGTCAGCCGCTGGCGCCTGTGGCCGCTGTGGTGCGTGGCGCTGGCCCTTGGCCTGGGGCTGCCGAGGGGCCCCAGGCGGCGCTGAGGACGCGCCGCCATCCCGGCTGCGCCCGTAGAATGCATGGTTTGCCCGAACCCTGGCGACGGCCCCAAGCCCCGGCGCCTGTTGCGCTGCCTTGCCAGCCTGCCGCCCTTCGCCCATGCTCACCTTCCAGCAACTCATTCTTCGCCTGCAGGACTACTGGGACGCCCAGGGCTGCGCGCTGCTGCAACCCTATGACATGGAGGTGGGCGCGGGCACCAGCCACACCGCCACCTTCCTGCGTGCGATCGGCCCCGAGCCCTGGAAGGCCGCCTACGTGCAGCCCAGCCGTCGGCCCAAGGACGGCCGCTACGGCCAGAACCCGAATCGCCTTCAGCACTACTACCAGTACCAGGTGGTGCTCAAGCCCGCCCCGGCCAACATCCTGGAGCTCTACCTCGGGTCGCTCGAAGCGCTGGGTTTCGACCTGAAGAAGAACGACGTTCGCTTCGTCGAGGACGACTGGGAGAACCCGACGCTCGGCGCCTGGGGCCTGGGCTGGGAGGTCTGGCTCAACGGCATGGAGGTGACCCAGTTCACCTACTTCCAACAGGTGGGCGGCATCGACTGCAAGCCGATCACCGGCGAGATCACCTACGGCCTGGAGCGCCTGGCGATGTACCTGCAGGGCGTCGAGAACGTCTACGACCTGATTTACGCCAAGGGCCAGAACGGCGCGCCGGACCTGAAATACGGCGACGTGTTCCTGCAGAACGAGATCGAGCAGAGCACCTACAACTTCGAGCACAGCGACGTCGAGTTCCTGCTGCACGCGTTCGGCGCGCACGAGAAGCAGAGCACGCACCTGATGGCGCAGCAACTGGCGCTGCCGGCCTACGAGCAACTGCTCAAGGCGGCCCACAGCTTCAACCTGCTCGACGCACGCGGTGCGATCAGCGTCACCGAACGGGCGGCCTACATCGGCCGCATCCGCACGCTGGCCCGGGCGGTGGCGCAAAGCTACCTGGACAGCCGCGCCCGGCTGGGCTTCCCGATGGCGCCCAGATCCTGGGCCGACGAGGTCACGGCCCAACTGGCCGCCAAGGCCGCGAAGAAAGAGGCGGCATGAACGAGATGAACGCGAATCTGCTGGTCGAACTGTTTGTCGAGGAACTGCCGCCCAGGGCGCTCAGGAAGCTGGGCGACGCCTTTGCGGCCGCGCTGGCCGGCAGCCTGAAGTCCCAGGGTCTGGCGGCCGCCGACGCGACCGTCACCCCCTTCGCTTCGCCGCGCCGGCTCGCCGTCCACGTGGCGCACGTGGCGGCCAAGGCGGCCGACCGCGCAGTGCAGCAAAAGCTGATGCCGGTGGCCGTGGCGCTCGGCGCGGACGGTCAGCCGACGCCGGCGCTGCTGAAGAAGCTCGCGGCGCTGGGGGCCGATGCCTCGGCCATCCCGCAGCTCAAGCGCGCTCCCGACGGCAAGGCCGAAGCCTTGTTTCTCGACAGCCTCGTGCCCGGCGCAACGCTGGCCGAGGGCCTGCAGAAGGCGCTCGACGAGGCGCTGGCCAAGCTGCCGATCCCCAAGGTGATGACCTACCAGCTGAGCGATGGCTGGGGCGATGTGAAATTCGTGCGTCCGGCCCACCGGCTGGTCGCGCTGCATGGCGAGCACGTGGTGCACGTGCAGGCCCTGGGCCTGACGGCCGGCCGCGAGACGCAGGGCCATCGTTTCGAGGCCAGCGTGCCGGTGGTCAGCATCGAGAGCGCCGACACCTATGACCGGCAGCTGCGCGAGCAGGGGGCGGTGATCGCCGGCTTCGACGCCCGGCGCGCCGAGATCGAGCGCCAGTTGCAGGCCGCGGCGGACGCCCATGGCCTGACGCCGATCGACGACGTCGCCTTGCTCGACGAAGTGACCGCCCTGGTCGAGCGTCCTAACGTGCTGGCCTGCCAGTTCGAAAAGGCCTTCCTCGACGTGCCCCAGGAATGCCTGATCCTGACGATGAAGGCCAACCAGAAGTACTTCCCGCTGCTCGACGCCGCCGGCAAGCTGACGAACCAGTTCCTGATCGTCAGCAACATCCGCCCGGCCGATGCGAGCGCGGTGATCGGCGGCAACGAACGCGTGGTGCGGCCGCGCCTGGCCGACGCCAAGTTCTTCTTCGACCAGGACCGCAAGAAGCGCCTGGTCGAGCGCGTGCCGGGCCTGGCCAAGGTGGTCTACCACGGCAAGCTGGGCACGCAGGGCGACCGCAGCGAGCGGGTGCGGCGCATCGCCCACGAGATCGTCAAGCAACTGCGCATGGCCGTGCTGCCCTACACCGTGCTGGCACGCGACGAGCTGGACGTGCTCGACAGCAAGGTGCAGGAAGCCGCCACGCTGGCCAAGACCGATCTGTTGACCGACATGGTCGGCGAGTTCCCCGAACTGCAAGGCGTGATGGGCGGCTATTACGCGCGCCATGAGGGCCTGCGCGACGGCGTCGCGATCGCGATCGAAGACCATTACAAGCCGCGTTTCGCCGGCGACGCGCTGCCGCGCAACCACACCGGCACGGTGGTGGCGCTGGCCGACAAGCTCGAAACCCTGGTCGGCTTGTTCGGCATCGGCCAGCTGCCCACCGGCGACAAGGACCCGTTCGCGCTGCGCCGCCACGCGCTGGGCGTGATCCGCATCCTGGTCGAGAAGAACCTGTCGCTGGAGTTGCCCGAGCTGCTGGCAGCCGCCGTGCCGGTGTTCGGCGAGTTGATCACCGACCCGCGCCCGGCGCTGGCGGCCTTCCTGCATGACCGGCTGGCCGTCTCCTTGCGCGATCAGGGTTACAGCGCGCAGGAGGTCGACGCGGTGCTGGCGCTCGCGCCGGCGCGACTGGGCGACGTGCCGCGCCGGCTGGAGGCGGTCCGCGCCTTCGCCGCGCTGCCGGAGGCCGCCTCGCTGGCGGCCGCCAACAAGCGGGTGGCCAACATCCTGAAGAAGGCGGACGGCGAGGCGCCGCCCAGCGTCCGGCCCGAGTTGCTGAAGGAACCCGCCGAGCAGCAGCTGGCCGCCGCGCTGGCCGCGGTGCAGCCGGAGGCCGACGCGCTCTTTGACGCCCACGACTACGCCGGCTCGCTGCGCGCGCTGGCCGTGCTCAAGGCGCCGGTGGACGTCTTCTTCGATGCCGTGATGGTCCATGCCGACGACGCGGCGCTGCGCCACAATCGGCTGGCGCTGCTGGCCCGCCTGCACGCGGCGATGAACCGCGTGGCCGACCTGTCGAGGCTGGCGAACTGATGTCTTTGAAGCCACCATGCAAGCGCCGAAGCTGATCATCCTGGGCCGCGACGGCATCCTGAACCGGTTCCGCGAGGATCACGTCAAGGATCCGAAGGAGTGGGAGCCGATTCCCGGCGCACTCGAGGCCGTCGCCCGCCTGAACCACGCCGGCTGGCATGTGGTGGTGGCCACCAACCAGGCCGGCATCGGCCGCGGCATGATCGACATGGCCTCGGTCAACACGGTGCACCAGCACATGGTCAAGCTGCTGGCGGCCAAGGGCGGGCGACTGGACGCGGTGTTCTTCTGCCCCCATGCCCCGGAAGACCATTGCGACTGCCGCAAGCCGGCGACCGGCATGATGCGCGACATCGGCCTGCGCTACGGTGTCGATCTGAAGAACGTGCCGATGGTGTGCGACACGCTGCGCGATCTGCAGGCTGCCCAGGCGGCAGGATGCCCGCCGCATCTGGTGCGCACCGGCCGGGCGGCCGAAGTCACCGACGCCGAGCTGGCGCAGTGGCAGCAGGCGGTGCCCGCCACGGTCGTCCATGCCGACCTGGGGGCTTTCGTCGAATTCATGAATCGCCGCGACGCCCTTGCCCGGGCCGAGGGCTGAGCCGCGATGCGCAAACTGATCTGGGCGCTGCGATCTGCGCTGTTTTTCGGCTGGCTGGCCTTGACCGTGATCCCCTGGGCCACGGCCGTGGTGCTGGTGTCGATCTTCGTCAAGGGCACGCCGCTGTACTGGATGTGCGTGGGCTGGCTGAAGCAGTCGATCTGGGCCGCACGCTGGATCTGCGGCGTGCGCTGGCGGGTGCAGGGCATGTCGAATGTGCCCAGCGCGGCCGACGGCCAGGCCGCCGTGCTGCTGGCACCCAAGCACCAGAGCACCTGGGAGACCTTTGCGTTCCCGATGCTGATGCCGCATCCGCTGGCCTATGTGTTCAAGCGCGAGTTGCTGTGGATCCCGTTCTTCGGCTGGGCGATCGGCAGCCTGGACATGGTGCACATCGACCGCAGTCGCCGCTCGGAAGCCTGGCGCAAGGTCGCCGAGCAGGGGCAGCGCATCATGGCCAAGGGCAGCTGGGTGATCATGTTCCCGGAAGGCACGCGCACGGCTCGCGGCGAGCAGGGCGACTACAAGTCCGGCGCGTCGCGCCTGGCGATCACGGCGGGCGTGCCGGTGGTGCCGATCGCCGTCACGTCGTCGCGCTGCTGGCCGCGCAAGAGCTTTCTGCTGCGGCCCGGCGTGATCGACGTGTCGATCGGTGCGCCGATCGCCTCGGCGGGCCGGCGGCCCGATGAGTTGATGCGCGAGGTCGAGGCCTGGATCGAAGCCGAGATGCGCCGGCTCGACCCCGATGCCTACGGGACGCCCGCCAGCGCCTGAATCGGCGCATCCGTCGTTCCCGCGTCCCGGGCGACCGTCTTAGAATCTGCCCCCATGCCCTCCCGGCGCGCCGCAGTCATCGCCCCCCTCCAGTTGTCCTTGTTCGACAACCCGGCACTGACGCCGGCGGCCGGCGCACCGCATCGCCCACCGGGCCTGGCGCCGGCGCCGCAGGCCGGCCCGCCAGAGGGGACCCAGGCGCCGCAAGCCCTGGACTACCGCCACGTTCGTGGCGACCGCGAGATCCGCCTGGGCGAGTGCCGGGTGTCCTACCTGCTGCGGCGAGCGCGTCGCAAATCGATCGGCTTCTCGGTCGGTCCCGAGGGCCTGGCCGTGGCGGCCCCGCGCTGGGTCGGCCAGGGCGACATCGACGCGGCCCTGCGCGAGAAGGCCGGCTGGATCCTGCGCAAGCTCGCCGAGCAGCGCGACCGCAGCCGGCGGCTGGAGGCCGCGCGGGTCGAGTGGCGCGACGGCGCCAGCCTGCCTTTCCTGGGCGACACCGTGATCGTGGTGCTGGACCCGCGGGTGGCCGGGGCCGTCCTCAACAGCGACGCGCAGGCCTTGCCCGGCATGCCCCGGCTGACCTTGCACGTCGGCTTGCCGCAGCAGGCCGAAGCGGCGCAGATCCGCGACGTGGTGCAGAGCTGGTTGCAGCGCCAGGCCCGGCGCATCTTCGAAGAGCGATGCCAGTGGTTCGCGCAGCGCCTGAACGTGCGCGTGACCCGGCTGTCGCTGAGCTCGGCGCAGACCCGCTGGGGCAGCGCGTCGGCCGACGGCTCGGTGCGCCTGAACTGGCGGCTGGTGCATTTCGGTCCGTCGGTGATCGACTACGTGGTGGCGCACGAACTGGCGCATTTGCGCGAGATGAACCACAGCCCGGCCTTCTGGGAAGTGGTGCGGTCGGTGGTGCCCGATTACCAGCATCTGCGCGGCAGCTTGCGCAGCGAGTTGCTGCCGGTCTTCGACTGAGCCGCCGGCCGGCCCGGTGCCGCCATGGGACGGCCATCGGACCGGCAGCCGCACCACACGCCTGGGCACTTTGCTACGGTGCGCCGCACCACCCTCCCAAGAGGGATGGTGCCGTCGCCTTCGATGGCGCACAGTTCAACCGTTCGCTGTCATCACTCCAGCTGGCGGTCACAGGGATGGTCCAGGGAGGATCGTGTGAAGCTGGCACACTTGGAAACCGGTCAGAGCCTCTGACCGGTTTTTTTTCAGGCGGGCCGAGCGGCCGGATCGGCGTGGCGTGCCACAAAGCGCAGCACGCCATCGTCCCCCGCCACGGCGCGCAACTGCCCGCGTCCCTGCAGCGCATGCACATGGGCGATCGCCTCGCCCATGGCGAAGGTCGACTGGTGCAGGTCCAGCGGTCGCTTGAACAGCACCGGCAGCAGGTCGGCCGCCGAGCGCGGCGTGGTGGCGCAGGCTTCCAGCACCTCGGCGAAGCGATCGGCATGGTGCTGGTGCAATTGCTCGATGCGGGTGTGCAGCCCGGTGAACGGTTTGCCGTGCGACGGCAGCACCAGCGTGTCGGCCGGCAGCGCGCGGAAGCGGTCGATCGAATCCAGGTACAGCGGCAGCGGATCGGCCTCGGGTTCCAGGTCGATCACGCTGACGTTGGTCGAGATCCGGGGCAGCACCATGTCGCCCGAGATCAGCACCTGCGCATCGGCGGCGTACAGCGCGATGTGTTCCGGCGCGTGGCCGTAGCCGACGATGCATTGCCAGCGGTGGTCGCCGATCTGCAGCGTCTGCCCGTCCAGCAGGCGCCGATACTGCGAAGGCACCTTCGGCACCAGGCTGGCGTAGTAGTTGGTGCGCGCGCGGATGCCGTCCAGCACGGCCTCGTCGACCAGGCCGTGGCGCCGGAAGTGCCGCGCCGCGGCTTCGCCGCCGAAGCTGCCGGTGGCCTGCAGGGCGCCGTGGGCGGCCTGCCAGTCGGTCGCGCTGATCCAGAGCCGGCAGTCGGGCGCCGCGGCGCCGGTGCCGCGCCAGCGCTCGCACAGCCAATGCGCCAGACCGATGTGGTCCGGATGCATGTGGGTCACGATCACCCGCAGCACCGGCAGGCCCTCCAGGGCGTCTGCGAACACCTGCTCCCAGGCGCTGCGCGTGATGTCGCTGGCGATGCCGCAATCGACGATCGCCCAGCCCTCGCGGCCGTCCTCGGCACGGTCCCGCAGCAGCCACAGGTTGATGTGGTCCAGCGCAAACGGCAGGGGCATGCGGATCCAGCGCAGGTCGGGCCGCAAGGCCAGGGCTTCGCCGACGGCGGGCAGGCGATCGCCCAGCGGATAGGTCAGGTGGCTGTCGGGATGGGGTGGCATCAAGGCACGGCTCGCAGTTCGGTTCAGGGGCAGGGCGCATCGTCGGTCAGGCGCCGCGGCGCGGCTGTCGCGCAGGTGACCGGACCGGCCTTCTCGCTTAGACTTACGTTTACGTCAACGTCAATTCCCATGTCAGTTTAACCATGCCCGCTGTCGTCCGTACCGCCCCCGCCAAAGCCCGTGCGTCCGCCCGGGAGGCAGGCACCCGCCGCCTCGAGGCGCCGACGCTGACCATCACCCAACTGGCGCAAGAGTTCGACATCACGCCGCGCGCGATCCGTTTCTACGAGGACATGGGCCTGCTCGAACCCGCCCGCGCCGGCCGCAACCGCGTCTACACCCCTCGCGACCGGACGCGTCTCAAGCTCACGCTGCGCGGCAAGCGGCTGGGGCTGTCGCTGCTGGAGATCAAGCAGCTGGTCGATCTGTACGACTCGGGCACCGACGAGCGCCCGCAGCTCGAAGCCTTCCTGCTGGTGCTGGGCGAGCACCGGCGCCAGCTGGAGCAGCAGCTCGACGACATCCGCGTGACGCTGGCCGAGATCGGGCAGCACGAAGCCCGCTGCCACGACCTGTTGGCGGCCAAGGGGCGAACGGTCAAGCCGGTACGTCAGGCGACCTCGACGCGATAAGCGATGACTCCGGGGTCGGCGGATGGCCGCGTCGCGCGTCCGCCGACCAAACCTCCCTTCAATCGGCCTGATCGGCCTCGACCGCCATGAGCACCCAACTGACCGAACTCTTTCAAAGCAACCGCGAATGGGCTGCGCGCACCGAGCAGCGCCAGCCCGGATTTTTCACGACGCTGCTGGAGCAGCAGACGCCGCAGTTCCTGTGGATCGGCTGTGCCGACAGCCGGGTGCCGGCCAACGAACTGGTGGACCTGTTGCCGGGCGAACTGTTCGTGCACCGCAACGTCGCCAACGTGGTGGCGCATTCCGACCTCAATGCGCTGTCGGTGATCCAGTTCGCGGTCGACCATCTGCGGGTCCAGCACATCATGGTCGTCGGCCATTCCAAATGCGGCGGCGTCGTGGCGGCGCTGAACGACCTGCGCCTGGGCCTGGTCGACAACTGGATCCGCCATGTCCGTGACGTGCGGCAACTGCATCAGCCGCTGCTGGACCGGATCGCGCCGGACCAGCGCCTCGACGCGCTGTGCGAGCTCAACGTGCTGGAGCAGGCCCGCAACGTCTGCTACACGACGATCGTGCAGGACGCCTGGGCCCGTGGGCAGGAGGTGGTCGTGCACGGCTGGGTCTATGGCTTGCACAATGGCCTGCTCGAAGACCTGTGCATCACCGCCCAGGCGCTGGCCGACGTGCCGGCAGCCTATGAAGGGGCGCTGGCCGGCATCTGCCAGCGCTACGGCGTGGGCGACTGAGGGCGCCGCGCCGCCCCAGGATCGCCCCATCATGTCCCAACAAGCCGGCCCGGCGTTGCAGGATGCAGCGCAGCGCTGACCCTGAAGCGGCCGCCGCGCCGCACCTCACCTGAAGGAGATCATCATGTCCGAAGCCATCGTCATCGTCTCGGCGGCGCGCACGCCGATCGGCGGTCTGCTGGGCGACCTGTCGTCGCTTGCCGCCTGGGAGCTGGGCGCGGTCGCGATCAAGGCGGCCGTTGAACGTGCCGGCGTGCCCGGCGACGCCGTCGACGAAGTCCTGATGGGCAACTGCCTGATGGCCGGCCAGGGCCAGGCGCCCGCGCGCCAGGCCTTGCGCCGCGCGGGCCTGCCCGACACGGCCGGCGCGGTCACGCTCAGCAAGATGTGCGGCTCGGCGATGCGCACGATGATGTTCGCGCACGACATGCTGGCCGCCGGTTCGGCCGACGTGCTGGTGGCCGGAGGCATGGAAAGCATGACCAATGCGCCGCACCTGATGTTCGCCCGCAAGGGCGTGAAGTACGGCGCCGCCCAGCTGTTCGATCACATGGCGCTGGACGGCCTGGAAGACGCCTACGAGCGCGGCAAGGCGATGGGCGTCTTCGCCGAGCAGTGCGTCGCCAAGTACGGCTTCAGCCGCGAGGCGCAGGACGGCTTCGCGATCGCCTCCACCACCCGCGCCCGGCTGGCCAACGAGAACGGCAGCTTCGATTGGGAAATGGCGCCGGTCACGCTGCCCGGCCGCGGCGGCGACACCGTGGTCAAGTTCGACGAACAGCCGTTCAAGGCCAAGCTCGACAAGATTCCCCAGCTCAAGCCGGCGTTCAAGAAGGACGGCACGATCACCGCCGCCAACGCCTCCAGCATCTCCGACGGTGCCGCCGCGCTGGTGATGATGCGCGAATCCACCGCCACGCGGATGGGGGTTCGGCCGCTGGCGCGCGTGGTCTCGCACGCCGTGCATGCGCAGGCGCCCGAGTGGTTCGCCACCGCGCCGGCCGGCGCGATCCGCAAGGCGCTGGCCAAGGCCGGGTGGACGGCGGGTCTGGTCGACCTGTGGGAGGTCAACGAAGCCTTTGCCGCGGTGACGATGGCGGCCATGAAGGATTTCGATCTGCCGCACGAGAAGGTCAACGTGCACGGCGGCGCCTGCGCGCTGGGCCATCCGATCGGCGCGTCCGGCGCCCGCATCGTGGTCACGCTGCTGGGGGCGCTGAAGCAGCGCGGCCTCAAGCGCGGCGTGGCCGCGCTGTGCATCGGCGGCGGCGAAGCGACCGCCCTGGCGATCGAGATGCTCTGACCGGGCGGCGCGCATGGTCACCACTTGGCTGTCCGCCTGGGGCGTTCACGACCTGGCGCTGTTCGCCTTCACGGTGCTGGTGCTCAATGCCACGCCGGGGGTGGACCTTTTGTTCGTCGTCAGCCGCACCCTGGCCCAGGGCCGCCGCGCTGGCGTGGCGGCCTCGCTGGGCATCGGCGCCGGTTGCCTGGTGCACACGCTGGCCGCGGCCTTCGGGCTCGCGGCGCTGCTGGCCGTGTCGACCTGGGCGTTCAGCCTGCTGCGCTGGATCGGTGCGGCCTACCTGGTATGGCTGGCCAGCGCGATGCTGCGAGCCGCGGTCGGCGGCCGGGCCGAGGTCTCGGCCGATGCGTCGGGCCGTGTGGCGGCGGCGACCGCCGGGGCCGTGTTTCGCCAGGGCCTGCTGACCAACCTGCTCAATCCGAAAGTGGCGCTGTTCGTGCTCGCGCTGCTGCCCCAGTTCATTCTGCCGACGGCGGCGCACAAGACGCTGGCCTTCCTGGCGCTGGGGTCGTGGCTGGTGCTGCAGGGCACGCTGTTCCTGCTCGCGCTGGTGATGGTGACCGCGCGGCTGCGGCGGCGGGCCGGTGCCGCGCCCCGGCGCGCGCGTTGGCTGCAAGGCCTGGGCGGGCTGCTCTTTCTCGGTCTGGCGGCGCGCCTGGCGCTGGGCGGGTCCCGGTGACGGGCATGCGCCGCGCCGGGATGCCCGCCGGGCCGATGGGTTTCGCACCAAGGAGGACTTCATGAGCTCAAGGGCAGAACAGGCGCGCGCCGCGTCGGTGCTGGTGATCGGGGCCTCACGCGGTATCGGGCTCGAACTGGTGCGCCAATACCGCGCCGACGGGGCGGCCGTGGCCGCCAGCGCGCGCGACGACGCGGGCCGCACGCGGCTGCAGTCGCTGGGCGCCCGTGCGTTGACGCTGGACGTGGCCCACCCGGCCGGCGCATCGGCGCTGGCCTGGCAGGTGGATGGCGAGACCTTCGACACCGTCTGGCTGGTGGCCGGCGTCTACGGCCCGGCGACCCAGGGCCTGCAATCGCCCAGCGAGGCCGATTTCGACCGGGTGATGCACACCAACGTGCTGGGGGCGATGCTGGTGCTGCCGCAACTGGCCGACGTGCTGGCGCCGGGCGCGCGCATCGGCGTGCTGTCCTCGCGCATGGGCGCGATGACGGGGCGCAGCAGCCCTTCGGGCTGGCTGTACCGGGCGTCCAAGGCGGCGCTGAACTCGGTCGTCAAGGATGCGGCGCTGGTGCTGGGCGAGCGGGCGACGATCGCGGCGCTGCACCCCGGCTGGGTCCGCACCGACATGGGCGGCGCCGGCGCCGACCTGGACGTGGCCCGCAGCGCCGCCGACTTGCGCGCGACGCTGGCGGGCCTGCAGCCGACCGACAGCGGCGGCTTCTTCAACCACGACGGGCAGGCGATCGCCTGGTAGGCCAGGTCGGCCCCGAGCCCGCATGTTTCCCACGGAGACCTTTGCATCATGTTGCTGTCCGAAGACCACCGCGCCGTCCAGGACGCCGTGCGCGCCTACGTGCAAGACCGCATCGCGCCGCAGGCGGCCGCCTGGGACAAGGCGCACCACTTTCCGGCCGCCGAACTCCAGGGCCTGGCCGCGCTGGGCTGCTATGGCGTGGCGGTGCCGCCCGAGTACGACGGCGCCGGGCTGGACTATCTCGCGCTGGCCATCATCCTCGAAGAGATTGCCGCCGGCGACGGCGGCACCTCCACGGTGGTCAGCGTCAACAACTGCCCGGTCTGCTCGATCCTGATGGCTTTCGGCAACGAGGACCAGAAGCAGCGTTTCCTGAAGCCGCTGGCGCGCGGCGAGATGCTGGGCGCGTTCTGCCTGACCGAGCCGCATGTCGGCTCCGAAGCCGGGGGCCTGCGCACCCGCGCGGTCCGGGACGGCGACGACTATGTGCTCGACGGCGTCAAGCAGTTCATCACCAGCGGCAAGAACGGCGACGTGGCGATCGTGATGGCGGTCACCGACCAGGCCGCCGGCAAGAAGGGCATCAGCGCCTTCCTGGTGCCCACCGCGACACCGGGCTACGTGGTGGCGCGGATCGAGGACAAGATGGGCCAGCACAGCAGCGACACGGCCCAGATCCTGTTCGAGCACTGCCGCGTGCCGGCCGCCAACCGCCTGGGCGACGAAGGCCAGGGGTTGAAGATCGCGCTGTCGGGGCTGGAAGGCGGGCGCATCGGCATCGCCAGCCAGAGCGTGGGCATGGCGCGCGCGGCCTTCGAGGCCGCACTGGCCTACAGCAAGGATCGCCAGAGCTTCGGTCAGCCGATCTTCCAGCACCAGGCGGTGCAGCACAAGCTGGCCGACATGGCCACCCAGATCGAAGCGGCGCGGCAGCTGATCTGGCATGCCGCCAGTCTCAAGGACGCCGGCCTGCCCTGCCTGAAGGAAGCGGCGATGGCCAAGCTGTTCGCCAGCGAGATGGCCGAGAAAGTCTGCTCCGCCGCGATCCAGGTCTTCGGCGGCTATGGCTATGTCAGCGACTTTCCGGTCGAGCGCCTCTACCGCGATGTGCGCGTGTGCCAGATCTACGAAGGCACCTCCGAGGTGCAGAAGATCCTGATCGGGCGGGCGCTGGCGTGAGCCGCCGCGCCGCCGTTCGCGCGCCCTGTCCGGGGCGCCGGCCGGCCCGGGCCCGGCTGCGCGAATGGCTGATGGCACCGGGCTCGCTGACGGCGCAGCTCGCGCACGCCTGCGGGCCGGTCGAGGTCCAGCTGCTTCGGCAGGGTCGGACGACCGGCACCCGGGCCGAATGCCGGGCCCTGGGGCGGCTCGGCCGGGGTGCGCTGCAGGGCCGGGTCGTCGTGTTGCGCGCCGCCGGCAGGCCTTGCGTGTGCGCCCGTTCGCTGGCGCCGGCCAAGGCCTTGCAGGGCCCCTGGCGGGCGATGCGCGGCCTGGGGCGGCGGCCGCTGGCCGAATTGCTGTTCACGCGCAGCGACATCGAGCGCACGCCGCTGCGCCTGTCGTGGTGGCCCATCGCGCATCCCCAGGCGCGCGCGGTCGCCCGGGCCTGGCAGCACGCCACCGGCCTGCCGTGGCCAGGGCGGGGCGTCTGGCAGCGGCAGTCGGTGTTCTGGCTGCGCGGGCAGGGTCTGCTGGTCGGCGAATGCTTCGTGCCGGCCCTGGCGGCGGACTGGCCGCGGCCTCAGGCCTCCGGGCGCGGCAGGTACAGCAGGTCCGAATAGGTGGCCAGCCACTGCGGCCGGAACGCGACGAAGATGGCCACGAACATGCCGGTCATGAAGCCATCGCCCCAGGCCGCCAGCCAGCGGCCGATCAGCAGATCCTGGTCGCTGGTGCCGACCGGCGCCCCGTGCAGCAGCAGCGCCAGCATGCCGGCGCCGGCCACGGCCAGCACGGTCGAGAAAAAGCCCCGGCCCAGGATGTAGACGAACAAATGGTGGGCCACCCAGCGCCGGATCGCCGCGCCCAGCAGCAAGGTCAGCGTGCCCGGCACGATGCCCAGCCAGACCAGGTGCAGCAGGCCGTCGTGCCAGCTCAGGCTGCCCAGGCTCACGGTGATCGCCGCGACCGGCAGCATCGCCAGCATGGCCAGCGGCCAGCCGGCCAGCAACACCAGCAGGCAGGCCCCCGACAGCGGCTGCAGCAGCGGCATGTGCGCGAACTGGTCGGCGCCCCACAGCAGCGGCATCGCGGCCCACCACGCCAGCCAGGGCCAGGGCGGGCCTTGGTCGGGCAGCGCGCGCCAGGGGCGCAGCGCCAGCGCCAGCCCCATCGCCGCGAGCACGATCCAAACTTCGGTTGCCATGCGTTCATCCTAGCCTGCGGCCGCCCGCGTGGGCTGAGCGCGGTCAATCCCCCCACCGCCGTCGGGACGCGGGCCGGGCCGACCTGAGGGGAACTCCGGGCCGGCGAGGTTCGCCCCGCGGGGTATCGTCATTCCATGGAACCGCAGCTCGACTTCTACTTCGACTTCTCGTCGCCGTATTCCTACATCGCCAACGAGTGGATCGACGCGCTGGCCGCCCGCCATGGCCGCAGCGTGCGTCGTCACGCGATCCTGCTGGGCGCCACCTTCGTCGCGGCGGAATTGAAGAGCCCGGTGTCCTACCCGATCAAGCGCGAATACTCGCTGCGCGACTTCGAGCGCTCGGCACGCTTCGAACGCGTGCCCTACCAGGCGCCGGCACGCTTCCCGATCCCGACCCAGAACGCCGCGCGCGTCTTCTGGTGGCTGCACGACGACGGCGGCCCGGAGGCGGCGGCGCGCTGGGCGCGCAGCGCCTTCCGGGCCTACTTCAACCGCGGCGTCCTGCTCGACGATCCGGTGGCGCTGAAGGCGCTGGCCGCGGAGTCCGGCCTCGATGCCGAGGCCGCGGAGGCGGCCTGGAACGACCCGGTCTGGAAGCTGCGGCTCAAGCAGGCCAACGAGCGTGCCATCGCCGCCGGGGTCTTCGGCGCGCCGTTCTTCTTCGTCGACGGCGAGCCGTTCTGGGGCAACGACCGCAAGCCGCAGATCGAGCGCTGGCTGACCGAGGGGCCGTTTTGAAGCCCGGCGGCACCCCGGCATGACGCCGACCGCGCCGCCGCCCGGCACCGCGCCCGTGCTGCATCCCTGGCAGGTGGTCACCGGCGGCATCTGCGCCCTGGTGCTGACGCTGGGCCTGGCCCGCTTCGCCTACACGCCGCTGCTGCCGGCGATGCAGGCCCAGACCGGCCTGGGCGACCGTGCCGCCGGCGCGCTGGCGGCGATCAACTACGCCGGCTACATGAGCGGCGCGCTGCTGGCGGCATGGATCGATTCGCCGGCCTGGCGCCACCGCCTCTATGGCTGGGGCCTGTGGCTGGCGCTGGCCAGCACGGTGGCGATGGGGCTGGGCGCCTGGTGGCCGATGTGGGCGCTGCTGCGCTACCTGGGCGGGCTGTGCGGCGCGGCCGGCATGCTGCTCGGCTCGGGCCTGGTGCTGGGCTGGCTGATGCGCCAGGGTCGGCGGCCCGAACTGGGCCTGCATTTCATCGGCATCGGGCTGGGCATCGTGGTCTCGGCGGTCGCGGCCTGGGGCCTGGGCCGCGTCTGGCCGGCCTGGTCGTCCCAATGGCGCGCGCTGGGGGCCGTGGGCCTGGTGTTTCTGTGGCCGGCCTGGCGCTGGCGCCCCCCCGTGCCACCGCCGGCGAGCGCGCTGGCGCAGGCCGAAGCCGGGCCGTCGCGCCGCTGGCTGGCGACGATGCTGGCCAGTTATTTCGCCGCCGGCTGGGGCTTCGTGATCAGCGCCACCTTCACGGTCACCATCGTCGAGCGCGAGCCGGCGCTGGCCGGCAAGGGCGCGCTGGCCTGGGCCCTGGTGGGCCTGGCCGCGATGCCGGCGGTGTTCGTGTGGGACCGGGTCGCGCGGCGCTTCGGCGAACAGCGCGCGCTGCTGGCGGCGTTCGGGCTGCAGACGCTGTCGGTGCTGGCGCCGGCCTTGTCGGGCTCGCTGGCGGCCGCGTTGTGCGGTGCCTTGGGCTACGGCGCCACCTTCATCGGCCTGGTCAGCCTGACGCTGGCCTTGGTGGGCCGGCGTTCGCCGCACAACCCGGGCAAGGCGATGGCCCGGCTGACGCTGAGCTACGGTGCCGCCCAGGTCGCGGCGCCGGCGCTGGCCGGGGCGATGGCCCAGGCCAGCGGCAGCTTCCATGGCGCGCTGTGGCTGACGGCCGCCGTGCTGGCGGTCGGCATGGCCTTGCTGGCGACCTTGCCGAGCGAAGGCTGAGCGGCCTGGGTGCTCAGGCCGCCAGGCGCGCGGCCACGGCGGCCAGACGCTCGCCGAACTTGCGTGCGGTGTCCAGGTCGCCCGGCACCATCTCGTCGGCCGAGGCGTCCGAGGGCGTGGCCGTCATCAGCCCGCCGAAGGATCCGACGTAGTTGAGGTCGTTGCGCGTGGCCGCCTTGCTGTTGCTGGGCATCATGCCGGTGCCCACCCACAGCCCGGAATGCTGCATGGCCAGCGTCATGAAGTAATGCAAGGTGTTGTACTTGTCGCCGTTCATCGTCGCCGAGTTGGTGAAGCCGGCGAACACCTTGTCCTTCCAGGCCTGGCCGAACCAGGGCTTGCTGGAGGCGTCGGCGAACTTCTTGAACTGCCAGCTGACGTTGCCCATGTAGGTCGGCGAGCCGAACACGATCATGTCGGCCGCGCCCAGCTGGGCCCAGGCCGATTCGGGCAGGTTGCCTTCGGCGTCGATGGCCAGCAGGGCCGCGCCGCTGGTCGAGGCGACGGCCTCGGCAATCTTGGCCGTATGGCCGTAGCCGCTGTGATAAACGATGCAGATCTTTGCCATGGTGTGCAAGCCTTTCGGGCAGGAGAAGAGGAGGTCAGCCAGGCGGCCACCGGGGCGCCTGACCGTACCCGAATCGTCGCTGCTGAGGCCGCCGTGCAGGTGCACCGGCTTTAGCGACCACGTTCAATCGGCTTGAACGGAGGCTGGCGCGCCGGCGGGTTCGAACGCCTCTGGAAAGTGGCGGCCATACCAGTTGTCCACCTCGTGGTGCTCCAGCGCCATGAAGCCGCGAAAGCCTGGCACGGCCGCCAGGCCGAGCGACGCCAGCGCGCCGATCAGGCCGAAGGCGGTCTGCACCTGGCTCACGTTCGCGTGCAGCAGCGCCAGGCCGGCCAGCGCCGGGCCCAGCGAGGCCGCCAGCTGGGTGGTCATCATCGCGCCGGCAGACATGCGAGCGCGAAACGCCACCGGACGGGCCAGCATGCGGTGCGTCATGCCCACCAACACCAGGGCCGAGTTGGACAGCCCGACCGCTGCGAACGCGCCGACCAGCAGCAGCGGCCGTGTGCTGAGCCCGGCGGCCGCCAGCGCCAGCCCCTGAAGTGCCGCCGCGCCGAGCCGGGCGTGAAATCGGCCGATCCGGCGCACGACCCACGGCGACACCCCCAGCGCCCCTGCCAGCATGCCCACCGACAGCGCTGCCTCGCACCAGCCCAGCCACACGGCCGACAAGCCGAGCGACTGCACCTTCAACGGGACCAGCATCGTCAGCGCCGGAAACAGGAAGATCCACGACAGCGCGTTGACCGCGATCCAGCCGCGCTCCAGCGGGATCGCCCAGTTGGCACGCACGCCGGCCCGAAGGTCGCTCCACCAGGCGGCACGGGTCGCCTTTTGCGGTGCGGCGACCTCGCGGCTGGGCAGGCGAATGGCCAGCCGCGCGGCGGCCACCAGCAGGCCGCAGTGCAGCCACAACGCCGACGCTGTGCCGGCGGCGGCGAGCACGGCTCCGCCCAGCGCCGGGCCGATCAGGCGGCCCATCGCCTGGGCGGTCTGCTGCCGCGCCAGGCCTCGGGCGAGCAGCTCGGGCGGGACCAGCTCGGCGCACAGGCTGGCCGAGGCCGGCATGACCACCGCCATGGCCATCACCGGCAGCGTCTCCAGCGCGATCAACGGACCCAGGTGGTAGTGCCCCAGGCTGGCCAGGCCGGCCACCGCGCCCGCGGCCAGCGCGAACACGGCCAGGGCCCAGGCGATCAGGCGGCGCTTCGGATAGCGATCACCCAGCGGCGACAGCAGCGGCATCGCGACGAAGGACACCGCCGACATCGCCGTCCCGTAGAGCGCCAGATCGGCGGCGCCCCCTTGCTGCGCAATCCACCACGGCAACACGACCTGGCCCACCATCAACGACAGCAGCATCAGCGCATCGCTCCACAACAGGCGGGCGAAGGCCGGGCCGAGGGGCGATGCGGGGGTCCGAAAGCGTGGCAGCATCGGGGCATCGTAAGGCCTGGCCAACGACGCCCGCCCAAGGCTGCCCGCGGCTCGCACCAGCCAGGCGTCCGGGGTCGTGCGGGCCGAACCTCGTGCCCGACGCAGCCCACCCCGACCATGCCCACGCTCCTCACCTCACTGCACGTCAATCCCGGCGCGTGTGTCTTGCTGGCCGCGATGCTCTGCGCCAGCCTGCTCGCGTTCCAGGTCTGGCCGGGCTGGATCCAGCGCGGGATGTTCCGCCCTTATTGGCTGCTGCGGCGTCGGCAGTGGCTCACGCCCTTCACCAGCGCGTTCCTGCATGCCGACCTGATGCATCTGCTGTTCAACGCCTTCAGCTTCTGGGCGTTCGCATTCCCGCTGGAGCGCGCGATCGGCACGCCGCGCCTGCTCGCGCTGTACGCCACCGGCCTGGTGGCGAGCGCGGCCGGGACCTGGGTCAAGCAGCGCGGCAACCCGGCCTACCAGTGCCTGGGGGCCTCGGGTGCGGTGCTGGCGGTGCTGTTCGCGTCGGTGCTGTATTTTCCGCAGGCCTCGATCTTCATCCTGCCGATCCCGGTGCCGATCCCGGCCCCCTTGTTCGCGCTGGGCTACCTGGCCTACAGCCTCTGGGCCTCGCACCGGCAGGTCGGCCACGTCAACCACGACGCGCACCTGGCCGGCGCGCTGGGCGGCGTGGCCTTTGTCGCGCTGAGCGATCCGGCGGCGGTCGGCCGGGCGCTGCAGCGCCTCCTCGGCTGAGCGCGGTGGCGCGGCCGGCCGCTCGCCGGCGCGGCGTCGTCAGGCCCGCGGCGGACGGCGATCAGGCCGCACCGAAGACCCGGCTGGCCAGGATGTCGCTCGCCTCCAGCGTCGACAGATTCTCGACGTCCAGCACGCGATCTCGATCGGCATACAAGCGGCTGGCCTGACGCAGCCGGGCCCGGTCCAGCGCGTTGCGCACGCTGCGTGCGTTGGCGAAGTGCGGCTGGACGATGCGGCGCCGCAGGTAGGCGTCGAAGGCCTCATGGGCCTCGCGGCCGAAGCGGTAATGCGTCTGCCCCAGCATGCGCTCGGCGATCTGCATCAGCTCGTGCACGTCGTAGTCCGGGAACGCCAGGTGATGGGCGATGCGCGAGCTCATGCCGGGGTTGGACTGGAAGAAGGTGTCCATGCGGTCCTGGTAGCCGGCCAGGATCACCACCAGGTCGTTGCGCTGGTTCTCCATCACCTGCAGCAGGATCTCGATCGCCTCCTGGCCGTAGTCGCGCTCGTTCTCGGGGCGATAGAGGTAGTAGGCCTCGTCGATGAACAGCACGCCGCCCATGGCCTTCTTCAGCACCTCCTTGGTCTTGGGTGCGGTGTGGCCGATGTACTGGCCGACCAGGTCGTCGCGCGTCACGCTGACCACCTGGGGCCGGCGCACGTAGCCCAGGCGGTGCAGGATCTCGGCCATGCGCAGTGCCACCGTGGTCTTGCCGGTGCCCGGGTTGCCGGTGAAGCACATGTGCAGCGACGGCGCCTGGGCCGCCAGGCCGTGCTGGGCGCGCAGGCGGTCGATCACCAGCAGCGCGGCGATGTCGCGGATGCGCGTCTTGACGGGGGCGAGGCCGACCAGGTCGCGGTCGAGTTCGTCCATCACCGACTCGATGCGGCTTTGCGCCAGCACCTCGGCGACGGTGCGCGGCGCCTCGGGGGTCTCGGGGGTCGGGTCGGACGGGGCGGCCGCCGTGGCCGCCCCCGGTATGGCGTAGAGCGGAGCGTTCATGGAAGATCCTTGGCCGCGTCGGCCCGGCGCTCTGGTGCGCCGGGCCGGGGACGGCGTGAGCGGTCAGGAGGCGCCGTGGCGCTCGCCCTCGGGGCGGTCGGTGGCGTAGCTGTGCACCGTGTAGCGCATCGTGCGGCCGCCCACCTCCTGGCGCACCAGGCCGAAGCCCGGTTCGCTGGACGGACGGTTGACGATGAAGCTCATCGTGATCGATTCGACGCCCCGCGTCGAATCGAAGGCCATCAGCCGGATGTAGTGGCTCGGGAAGGTCTTGCGGCAGGCCTGCAGCTCCATCAGGATGCCGGCGGCGTCCTGCAGGTCGAACATCGGCATGCCGTACATCTCCCAGTAGGTGTTGCGCGGATGCGGGTCGTCGGTGTATTCGACGCTCCAGGCGTAGCCCTTGCCCAGGCCGTACTCGATCTGCCGGGTGATCTCGGCGTCGGTGAGCTCGGGCAGGAAGCTGAACTGGCCTTGCGTGATGCGGCCGGCGGGGTTGGTCATCATGGTCGGGGTCTCCTGATCTTTGAAGGGCCGCGGCGCTCAGGCCACGGCGGGCGTGACGGCGTAATCGCTGGTGTCGGTCGAGGCGTAGTTGAAGCTCACGTCCTTCCAGGTATCGAGCGCCTGCTTGAGCGGGGTGCAGAAGCGCGCGGCGTCCTGCAGGATCTGCGGGCCTTCGTTCTTGATGTCACGGCCCTCGTTGCGCGCCTTGACCATGCACTCCAGGGCCACGCGGTTGGCCACGGCACCGGCCTGGATGCCCGCCGGGTGGCCGATGGTGCCGCCGCCGAACTGCAGGATCACGTCGTCGCCGAAGAGGTCGATCAGCTGGTGCATCTGGCCGGCGTG
Source organism: Ideonella sp. sgz306126 (assembly GCF_056032705.1). Classification (NCBI taxonomy): domain Bacteria; kingdom Pseudomonadati; phylum Pseudomonadota; class Betaproteobacteria; order Burkholderiales; family Sphaerotilaceae; genus Ideonella; species Ideonella sp. sgz306126. The sequence continues at coordinate 415,602 of NZ_JBVYWP010000001.1, read as the reverse complement.
GATGCCGCCCGACGCCACCGGCATGACCTTCTTCATGTCGCACCAGTCCTGGTCGAAGAACAGGCCGCGCGGCAGGTCCTGCCGGGTGTAGGCGTCGCGGCAGACGTTGTAGTAGCCCTGCACCGTCATCGGGTCGCCTTCGAGCTTGCCCACCGCAGTGCCGGTGTGCAGGTGGTCCACGCCGGCCAGGCGCAGCCACTTGGCCATCACGCGGAACGACACGCCGTGGTTCTTCTGCCGCGTGTAGGTACCGTGGCCGGCGCGGTGCATGTGCACGATCATGTCGTTCTTGCGTGCCCAGTTGGCGATCGACTGGATGGCGCTCCAGCCGATGATCAGGTCGACCATGATCACCACGCTGCCCAGCTCCTTGGCGAACTCGGCGCGCTCGTAGATGTCTTCCATCGTGGCGCCGGTGACATTGAGGTAGCTGCCCTTGACCTCGCCGGTGGCGGCGCTGGCCTTGTTGACGCCGTCCATCACGTAGAGGAAGCGGTCGCGCCAGTGCATGAAGGGTTGCGAGTTGATGTTCTCGTCGTCCTTCATGAAGTCCAGCCCGCCCTTGAGGCCTTCGTAGATCACCCGGCCGTAGTTGCGGCCCGACAGGCCCAGCTTGGGCTTGGTGGTGGCGCCCAGCAGCGGGCGGCCGAACTTGTCCAGGCGTTCACGCTCGACCACCAGGCCGGTGGGCGGCCCCTTGAAGGTCTTGACCAGCGCCACCGGCACGCGGATGTCCTCCAAGCGTGCGGCCTTCAGCGGCTTGAAGCTGAAGACATTGCCGATCAGGCTGGCGGTGATGTTGGCGATCGAGCCTTCCTCAAACAGGATGATGTCGTACGCCACCCAGGCGAAGTACTCGCCCGGCCGGCCCGGCACGGCCTCGACCTTGAAGCACTTGGCGCGGTAGTTCTCGCAGGCCGTCAGGCGATCGGTCCAGACCACGGTCCAGGTCGCGGTGCTGCTCTCGCCGGCCACCGCCGCGCCGGCTTCCACCGGGTCCACGCCGTCCTGCGGCGTGATGCGGAACAGGCAGATGGTGTCGGTGTCGCGCGGCACGTAGTCGGGCTGCCAGTAGCCCATCTGTCGGTACTTCAGCACGCCCGCGCTGTAGCGCTTCTTGGCGTCGGTGATCTGGGTGGCGTCGGCAACGACGCCCTGTTCTACGGGCATGTTCATCAGCGTCTCCTGCGGTGGTCGGGTTGGTTGCGGTGACCCCACTGTAGGCAGAGGCTTCGGAAAGGGGAACTCAATCTTCCTTGGTGTTCACGTAAGGTTCGGTTGATGTGAACCGCACCAGGAGACCCCGTTGAACATCACTTTCCGACAGCTGCGAGTCTTCGTCGAAGTGGCGCGCCACAGCAGCGTGCAGCGCGCCGCCGAGAACTTGCACCTGACGCCGCAGGCCATCTCGATGCAGCTGCGCGAGGTCGAGTCGCAGCTCGGCCTGGTCCTGTTCGACCGGGAAGGCCGGCGCCTGTCGCTGTCGACCGCGGGCGAGCAGTTCCTGCTCTACGCGCGCAACCTGCTGGCGATGCTGAAGGAGGCGCAGGACGCGATGAGCCGATTCAAGCGCGTCGAGTCCGGCCTGCTGACGATCGGCATGGTCAGCCCGGCGAAGTACTTCCTGCCGCAGCTGCTGGCCAGGTTCCGGCAGGAGCATCCCGGCATCGACGTGCAGCTTCGGTTGGGCAACCGCGAGCAGCTGGTGGAGATGATGAAGGCCAACGAGGTTGACATGTCGGTGATGGGCCGCGCGCCGCGCGACTGGAACAACCGGGCCGAACCCTTCGCCATCCATCCGCAGGTGCTGGTGACGGCGCCGGACCACCCCTTCGCCAGCCTGGCCCACGTGCCGGTGGCGGCGTTGGCGCGGGAGACCTTCATCGTGCGCGAACCGGGCTCGGGCACGCGCGCCGCGCTGGACGAATACCTGCGCGCCCATCACCTGCGGCCGCAGCTGATGGAGATCCCCAGCGACGAGGCGATCAAGCAGTCCGTGATGGCCGGCCTGGGCATCAGCCTGGTGTCGCGCCACGCGATCGAGCTGGAGCTGCGCAGCGGCCTGATCGCCGCGCCGGCGGCCGACGGCCTGCCGATGCTGCGGCGCTGGCACCTGATCACCGGCAGCGCCAAGAACCTCTCGCCGGCGGCCGAGGCCTTCCGCTACTTCATGTTCGAGCGCGGTCGCAGCTTCCTGGCGGAGCTGGTCGGCAACATCGCCGGCGGGACCGAGACCTTGCAAGAGGTGGATTGAGCGGCGTCGGGGTTGGGGTAGGCTCCGCCCCGGTACGTGCTCGTCCCGGGGCGCGGGGCCGTCAACCCCCGGCAGCGAGCGAGCTGTTGGGCCACCGTGTGGCGATAGAGAGAGGAAGCATCGAGATGCGCAGAAGCCCGAACATGCCCGCCGGCACCGTCCATCGCCTGGCCATCGACAGCCACGTGCTCGCGGGCAACCTGCTCGGCGATCCCACCCAGCGTGCGATCGACGTCTACGTCCCGGCGGGACACGACGGGCGCGGCCTGCCGCTGCTGGTCGACATCGTCGGATTCACCGCAGGCGGGCCGGCCCACACCAACTGGAAGAATTTCGGTGAGAACGTTCCCGAGCGACTCGACCGCTTGATGGCGACCGGCGAGATGCCGCCGGTCGTCGTGGCCTTCCCGGACTGCTTCACCCGACTCGGGGGCAATCAATACGTCAACTCGGCGGCGGTCGGCCGCTGGGACGATTTCCTGCGCGCCGAAGCGGTGCCGTTCGTCGAAGCCCGCTTCGGCTGCGGCGGCCCGGGCCGCCGAGGCCTCTTCGGCAAGTCGAGCGGCGGCTACGGCGCCATGGTCCACGCGCTGCTGCACCCCGACTTCTGGAGCGCGGCGGCGGTGCATTCCGGTGACATGGGGTTCGAGCTGCTCTACCGGCACGAATTCGTCCCGGTGCTGCAGGCGCTCGCCAAGCAGCCCGACATCGAAGGGTGGATCGATGCGTTCTGGCAAGCCAGGAAGCCCAAGGACAGCGATGTGCACATCCTGATGATGCTGGCGCAAGCCGCGAGCTTCGACCCGGACCCTTCCGCGCCCTACGGCGTGCGCCTGCCGGTGACGCTCGATACCTGCGAGCTGATCCCGGAGCGCTGGGCGAACTGGATGGCCTGGGATCCGCTGAGCCTGGTCGAACAACACGGGCGCGGACTCGCGGCGCTGAAGGCCTTGTACATCGACTGCGGCGACGTCGATCAATACAACCTGGTCTATGGCGCACGGCGCATGCACCAGCGGCTGCTCGCCCTGGACGTGCCGCATGTCTACGAGGAATTCGCAGACGACCACACGGCCGTCGACTATCGGATGGACATCAGCCTTCCGCTGCTGGCCAAGGCACTCGCCTGAGCCCGTCCGGGGCGGCGTCCGCAGGTGGCAACGAACAAAAAGAGAAACGCCGCTTTGCGCGGCAAATTAGGGCGGCGTGAACGTCCGTTCAGACGGGAGGAAAATCAAATGCGACAAACACTTGCCATCGAACGTGATCGTCCATTGAGACGACATCAGTCGCGCAAAGCGGCGTCAGCTTGTCGTCCATAACGCGTTAGGCGTCTCGAAAGTTAGTGATCACCAATATGGCGACGGCAGACCGGGCCCTGTGAACAAGGGGTGGTCTCTGTAACTATTTTCCGGTTACACTGGCGGCCTCAGGACGTAGACTCCGATGTCCAAACACCAGAAGGCCCTCGACAGGCTATGTGCGACACCACCGCCCGCCGATATCAAGTGGCAAGAGCTCAAGGCCGTCCTCGAGCACCTCGGCTATGAGCTACTCAAGAACACCGGTTCGCGCCGCAAGTTCTTTCACGCAGAGAAGAAGGCGTTGATCATCTGTCATGAGCCTCACCCGACTCCGAACGTCGACAAGGGATGCGTCGCAGACGTTGTCGAGCACCTCCGAGCAAATGGCTTCATCTAGGCTCTACTGTGGACATTCTTAAGTACAAGGAATACGAAGGCACCGCTGAGTTGGACATGCAGCGCGGCGTGTGCCGAGGCAAGATCCTGTTCATCGACGACCTCGTCACGTACGAAGCGGACTCCCCTCGTGAACTTCAGCGAGAGTTTGAGGCTGCAGTCGATGACTACGTCTCAACATGTGCGACGCTTGGAAAGGAACCACAGCGCCCGTTCCGAGGGTTGTTCAATGTTCGCGTGCCGCCCGAACTGCATCGCGCAGCTGCGTTGCGAGCGACAAGCGATGCTGTGTCATTAAACGACGTCGTCGTGCGCGCCTTGGACTGTTTTCTCAATGTCCGAGCAGATGTGAACCACAACATCAAGGTCACTCTGGAAAGTCCTTCCAGCGGTGTGCAGACCGTCCGCGCTGTGGCGTCTGGCAAAGCCGAATGGGGAACTGCCAATGTCCACTGAAGTCACCCCCACTGAGCAAAAGCCGACTCCAGTTGAGCCACCGCTCACCATGAAAGAACTGGCGTCTATTCTGGTCAAGCACTATGACTTGAGGACTGGCACGTTCGATCTCATGGTGGAATATCAGCTAGGTACCGGTGCAGTCGGACCAGACAAAGAGCATCTCTTGCCGGGCCTGATGATCGGCATCGCGAAGGTCGGTCTTGTTCCTTCTTCTAAGTCTGGGCCGCTTACCGTAGACGCAGGAGAAGTGAACCCACCTCCAAAGGCCAAGAAGAAGGCCTGATTGGCGGCGTCGCAGGAGACGCCTCTCAAGAAACACCTCCCAAGTAGTTGATCTGCAGCGACGGCGAACCCTTCTACTGGGACCTCCCACTGAGTCAACGGTGATCAGCGTCTTCTTCCAAAGCCGTAGTCCTTGAGGTTGTTCGGCAGGACGTGGTGATCGTGCCGCTGACCGTACGGGATCTCGTGGCCCGGCGGGTGTCCTTCCCGGCACCTCGGCGCTCTACAGCAAGCCCGCGTCCAGCGGTGCCACGCCGGCGAACACGCGGTCGAGCTGGGCGGGGCCGAGGCCGTATTGGCGCGCCCACAGGCCGGCCAGCAGCGCGCGGTACTCGGTGAGCACCGGCGTGTCGCGGTGCTGGAACAAGGTGTCGGCGGTCAGCGCCTGCTGGCGCCCGGCCACCTGCCCGCCGCGCAGCGCGCCGCCCAGCACCCAGTAGGTCGTGCCGTGGCCGTGGTCGGTGCCGCGGTTGCCGTTTTCGCGGAAGGTGCGGCCGAATTCGCTGGCCACCAGCACGGTGGTGTTGCGCCACTGCGGCCCCATCTCGGCGGCATAGGCCGCCAGGCCGCGGCCCAGCTCGGCCAGCTTGTCGGCCAGCGGGCCGCTGGCGCCGCCCTGGTTGGCGTGGGTGTCCCAGCCGCCGACGTCGACGAAGCCCAGGGCGACCCGTTCGCGCATCAGCCGGCCGATGCGGCGCGCCTCGGCTTCGAAGCCGCGGCTGTCGATGGCGTTACGGCTGGCCTGCTGCATCTCGTCGGCCATCGCCCGGGCGACTTCGCCGCGCGTCTCGAAGCCGTTGTCGACCGCCTGGTGCAGCGCCGTGTCCCGGTACATGCGCGCAATCAGCGCGCTCTGGCGGGCGTTCAGCGCGGGGCGGTTGAGGCTGCGCAAGGCCTGGTTGGCGATGCTTTGCGGGCCCTGGAAGACCAGCGGCAACTGGTCGGTGAAGGCCAGCGCCTCGTGGCCGGCGGGGGCGCCGGCGGCGGCCCCGAGCACGCGGGCCAGGCGGTTCAGGAAGCCGTTGCGCAGGTCGCGGCGATCGCCGCCACCCTGGCCGAGCTCGAAGCGGTCCTGGCTCTCGAAGTGGCTGCGCGTCGTGTCGCCGCTGCCGGCAAAGGGCACGAAGGCGAGCTGGCGCTGCTGCCACAGCGGCATCAGGCTGTCGGCCACCGAGGGCGCGAGGCCCCAGTCGGCGTCCAGCGCCAGTGCCGCCTGGGGGCCCGATCCGGGGGGCGCGATCGCCAGGGTCGGCCGGGCCTCGGCGTAGAACGGGCTGGCGAGCGGCACCAGCAGGTTGTTGGCGTCGTAGGCGCCGCGCAGAAACACCAGCAGGAAGCGCGGCAGCTCGGCCGGCCCGGCCCACAGCCGGGGTGCGGCCCAGGACAGCGGCGCGGCAGCCAGCGAACGAAGCAGGTGGCGGCGATGCATCATGGCGTGACTCCGGGCTCAGCGCTGCATGAATTCGGGCGACGACAGCCACAGCGTATTCCACTCCGCCGGGCCGACCGCCTGGGCCAGCGCCTGGCGGGTGGCGGGCGCCAGCTGCGGCGCGATCAGGCGCCGGAACAGCGCGGTGTCGAATTGCGGTGCCGGCGGCGGCGCGTCGGGCGGCAGGTCAGGGTCGTCGCGGAACAGCCTGGGCGCGCCGTGACCCAGCAGGCTGGCGATCTCGAAGCGGGCGGTCATCTGGCCGGGGCTGTTCCAGGCCATCGCGTCGAGCGCGTAGCCGTCGGGGGTCTCGCGCAGAAAGGGCCGCTCGGCCAGGCGCTGCAACCAGAGGAGCAGCGGCGCGGCGTCGGCGATGCTGCGGTCGCCCCAGCCCTGGCGCACGGCCGAGAGGACGTAGTGCATCGGATCCTTGAAGCGCCGACCCAGCGAGGCGTCGAACTCGGGCGAGCCGATCATCGTGCGCAGCAGCTCGTCGATGCGGCCGTCGTGTTCGCGGAAGCTGGCTTCCATGCGCGCCAGCAGCGCGGCGGGCGGGTCGTCGGCGACGAAGTACTGCGCGATCTTGCGGCTCAGGTGGCGTGCGGTGGCCGGGTGGGCGGCGAGGCGGTCGAGCACGCCCTCGATCTCGGCGACGCCCTGGCCGCTCACCGGCTGGCCCAGCAGCGTCTTGGGGCCGGCGTCGTGCCGGCCGGGGTGGAACTCGACCAGGCCTTGGCGCCAGTACAGCGCCTGGTACCGCGGCGGCAGGCGCGGCGGCGTCTCACGCAGGCTCACGCCCAGGCCGGTCAGCACCCGCGCCAGCGCCTGCACGTCGGCCTGCTGGTAGCCGCCATCGACCCCCAGCGTGTGCAGCTCCAGCAATTCGCGCCCGAGGTTCTCGTTGAGGTGGCCCGCCGCGTTGTGCGCGTTGTCCAGGTAGTCGAGCATCGCCGGGTGGAACACGGCGGCGCCCAGCAGGTCGCGGAAGCGGCCCAGCGCCAGCGCGTGCAGGCGATCGTCGTAGTCGCCCACCAGTGCCCGCAACTGGGCCTTGCGGGCGTGGACGCTGAAGTGGTTGACCCAGAACCAGCCCATCTGGTCCTGCAGCTGCCGCGGCGAATAGAGCGCCCGCAGCAACTGGCGGGTCGCCGCTTCGTCGGCGAGGCGGTTCATCTCGCGCTGCCAGTCCTGGCGCGCGGCCCGCTTGAGCTCGGCGTCGGGCTCGCGCTGAAAGGCCTGGCGGCGTGCGTCCATGCGCCGCGCCAGCACCTCTACCGGCGTGCGGCTGATCGTCATCCGGGCGATCTGCTGCTCGACCGGCTCGGGCAGCCGCGGTGGCCAAGGCGCCGCCTGCAGCTGCTGCGCCAGCCAGCGCGTGCGGCCGGCCTGCTGCAGCGCGGCAGCGGCGGGGGCGTTCAGGCCCCAGGTCAGCCGGTTCAGCCAGGCGCCGTCGGCCGGGCCGGGCGGCGCGGGCTGGGGCGGCGGCAGGGCGCTCGCCGGCGGTGTGTCGGGCCGGCGCGGCATGGCGCAGCCACCGCTGGCGGCGGCCGCGGCCAGCAGCATCCAGCGTCGTCGGTCCAGGCATCGCCGTTCCATGCAGGCCTCGTCAGCCGCCAACAGGGGCTGTCTCAGCGGCGCAGTCTAGCGAGCCCGGGTGAGGCGGCGGTGTCCGGCATGTGAACGACGGTGCCGCGGCGCCCCGCTGCTCAGGGCAGCGGCAGGTCCTGTCCGGCGCGGACCCGGTCCAGCGCCTCGCACAGGCGCTGCGCCGCAGGCAGGACGCGGGGCGAGGCGTGGGTGATTTCGTCGACCGGCAAGCCGATCACCGCGTGCCGGCGCAGCGGCTCGAAGGCGTTCAAGCCGCGCCACGGGGCCAGCGGGTCGGGCGGGCGGCCGTCCGGCCCGGGCTCGCCGACGCTGGTCACCAGCACCTGGGGGCGGGCCGCCAGCACCGCTTCGATACTGGGCATCGGCACCTGCATCGGCTGATCGGCGAACACGTTGATGCCGCCGCACAGCCCGATCACGTCGCTGATCAGCGAGTGCGCGTTGAGGGTCATCAGCGGCTGGGCCCACACCTGGTAGAAGACGCGCAGCGGCGGGCGCCCGCCGTAGCGCTGGCGCAGCCGCGCGATCTGCGCGTCGAGCGCGTCGGCCGCCGGGTCGGCCACGGCGCTCGTGCCGGCCAGCGTGCCCAGGCGGCGCAGGCTGCTGCCGAGTTGCGGCAGCAGCTCCGGGTCGCTGAGGAAGATCGGCAGGTGCAGCGCGCGCAAGCGCTCGATCTGCGCGGCCGAACTGCCATGCCACCAGACCACCAGCAGGTCGGGCCGCAGCGCCGCGATGCGCTCCAGGTCGAAGGCCAGCGCATCGCCGACCCGGGGTAGGTGTCTGGCGGCTTCCGGAAAATCGGCGTAGCGCACCGTGCCCACCACCTGGTGGCCGGCGCCCGCGGCGAACAGCAATTCGGTGGCGTGCGGCGCCAGGCTGACGATGCGCCGGGCCGGCGCCGCCAGCACCACGCGCTGGCCGGCATCGTCTGTGGCCTGGACCGTGGCCTGCGCGGCGCCGGCGCACAGCAGCGCCAGCGCGAGGCCCAGGCCCTGCACGCACACCCGCATGCGCACCCGCCACCACCGGCCGGACAGCCGTGCCCGGCTGCGCCGGTCGTCCGACAAGGGCAGGGGGGCCGTCACGTGGGCAACCACCACAGTTGCCCCTCGGCTTCGTGCCGATGCAGCTCGTGGCCGAAGGCCGCCCCCAGCGTGTCGGCGCGCATGACCTCGGCCACCGGCCCGGCCAGCACGCGGCCGTCGCCGAACAGCAGCAGCGCATGGCTGGCCACCCGCTGGGCCAGGCTCAGGTCGTGCACCGACATCAGCACCGCCCGCCCGCGCTGGCGCACGTCGTCGCTCAGCAGCGCCAGCATGCGCAGCTGCTGCGTCAGATCCAGATGGGCCAGCGGCTCGTCGAGCAGCGCCAGCGGCGGGTCCTGCGTCAGCAGCGTGGCGAGCGCCACGCGCTGGCGCTCGCCGCCCGACAGGCTGCGCACGTCACGCTCGGCCAGCCCGGCGCAGCCCACGCGCTGCAGCGCGGCCAGCGCCAGGCCACGGTCGGCTTCGCCCTCCCAGTGCCAGCGCGAGAGATGCGGGTGCCGGCCCTGCAGCACCACGTCGATCGCCGGCGCGCCGAAGGCGTCGTGCAACTGCTGCGGGACGAAGCCGCGCAGGCAGGCCAGATCGGCCAGCGTGCCCGGCGCCACCGGCCGGCCGGCGACGCTCAGCGCGCCGCGGGCCGGCGCGCGCAGGCCCGCCAGCGTGTGCAGCAGCAAGGTCTTGCCGGCGCCGTTGGGGCCCAGCAGGCACCAGAACTCGCCCGGGTGAAGCTCGAACGTCAGCTCGCGCACCAGCATCCGTGCAGCAAGGCCGCGGCCGACCTCGACCGCCAGCGACCGGGCGTGCAGCAGCGGTGCCGTCGCGTCGTCCGGCGCGCCAGGGCGTGGAAGATCGGATCTCACCGGTGCGAGCCCTCGCGCAGCAGCAGCCCGATGAACATCGGCGCGCCGATCAGCGCGGTGATCACGCCGACCGGCAATTGCAGTGGCGCCGCGACGCTGCGCGCCAGCGTGTCGGCGGCCAGCAGAAAGGCGGCGCCGGCCAGCGCGCTGGCCGGGATCAGCAGGCGCTGGTCGTTGCCCACGAGCAGGCGCAGCGCATGCGGCACGACCAGGCCGACGAAGCCGATCGCGCCGGCGCTGGCCACCGCCAGCGCGGCGGCGGCCGACGCGCCGAGGTAGATCGCCGCACGCACCCGCCGCACCGGCACGCCCAGCATCTGCGCCGCGCCGGGGCCGCTCAGCAGCAGGTTCAGCTCGCGGCCCAGCGGCCACAGCGCCAGGCTCAGCAGCAGCGGCGCCGCCAGCACCGGCCAGGGCAGCTCGGCGCCGGACAGGTCGCCCAGCAGCCAGAACAGCATGCCGCGCACTTGCTCGCCCGGCGCCAGCGCCAGGATCAGGCTGACGCCGGCCATCGTGATCGACGACAGCATCACGCCGGTCAGCAGCAGGCGCGGGGCCGGGTCGTCGCTGCTGGCGCGGTCGACGGTGCCCAGTTCGTGGCGCGCCAGCGCGAACACCAGCAGCACCACCAGCAAAGCCCCGCCCAATGCCCCCAGGTGCAGCAGCCACAGGCCGCCGCCCAGCGCCAGCGCCCCCAGCGCGCCCAGCGCCGCGCCGCCCGACAGGCCCAGCACATACGGATCGGCCAGCGGGTTGCGCAGCAGCACCTGCATCAGCGCGCCGGCCTGGGCGAGCAGCGCGCCGGTGGCCATCGCCGCCAGCGCGCGCGGCAGGCGCAGGCGGTGGACGATCTCGGAGGCCGCGCTGTCGTCCGGCCGCAGCAGCAGGCGCGGCAGGTCGGCGACGGCCACCGCGCTGCTGCCGCTGGCCAGGGCCACGCCCAGCACCGCCAGCAGCACGGCGGCCAGGGTCAGCAGCACTGGCAAGGGGCGGCGGGCGCGGCGGGCGAGCATGTCGGGCCTGCGGGCTTCAGCGCTGCGGCGTCCAGCGCAGCGTCATCTGACCGAGCCGGCCCGGCGGCACGTAGCCCTGGGCCGCCGTGTACTGCTTGTCGGCCAGGTTGTCGATGCGCCCTTCCAGCGACCAGGCCGGCGCGACCTGCCAGCGCGCGAAGACCGCCGCCAGGCCGTAGCCGCCCATCCGGGTGGCGGCGATCGCGGTGCTGGAGTCATAGCGCGCGCCGACCCAGCTCAGGTCCGTGCCGACCTGCCACGCACCACTGCGGTGGCTCAGGTGCAGGCCCCCGAAGGCCTTGGCGCGGCGCTGCAACGGGGCGCCGGTGGTGCTGTCCTTCGGATTCTGGAACGTCAGGTTGACGGCCAGTTGCGTGGCCGGATCGAGCCGCGCGGCGGCGCTCCAGGTCGTGCCCAGGTTCTCGGCCCGCGCCAGGTTGACCGGCTGGTAGGTGTAGCTGCCGACCGGGTTCTCGACCCACTCGATCAACTGGCGGAGGTGGTTGTCGAACACCGTCGCGTGCAGGTCCACGGCCGCGCCGTGCCAATCGGCGCCGACCTCGACGTTGTTGCTCAGCTCGGGCTGCAGCGCGGGGTTGCCGCGGTCGCCGTAGGCGTCGGTGTAGTACAGGTCGTTCAGCGTCGGGGCCTTGAACGCGTTGCCGGCGGAAGCGCGCAGCCGCCACTGCGGATCCACCTGCCAGGCGGTGGCCAGCTGGGCCGTGGTGTGGCCGCCGAACTGCGAGTTCTGGTCGTGGCGCAGATCGGCCTGCAGCGCCAGCGCGCCGTACTGCGCGCGCCAGCCGGCCAGCGCGCCGGCGATGTGGCGCGAGGTCTGGCTGTAGGCGGTGTCGCTGCTGACGTTCTGCTGCAGCCATTCCAGCCCGGCACTCAGACTGCCGCCGGCGAGGCGCAGGTGGTTGAGCCAGCTGGCTTCGTCCTGCACGCTGTTGGTGACGCCAGGGTAGTTGCTGCTGGTGGTGGTCGAGTTGTCCCACGCGCGGGCCAGGCGCAGCTCGGACTGCAGCGTCGGCGTCAGCGCGCCGGCCCAGTGGCCGGTCAGGGTCTGGGTCAGGTTGTCGTTGTAGCTGTTGCCGGCACCGTCGTCGAAGTGGATTCGACCGCTGCTGTTGAGCCACTGCAGATCGAGCTGCTGGGTGGCGCTCAGGTGCTGGGTCAGCCGCAGGTTGAGGCTGTGGTTGCGGTCGCCGTCGGCGTCCGGGTTGTAGCTGTAGGTGTTGGCCGGCGTGGTGATGTTGTAGCCGCGCGTGCTCATCACCTGGGCACCCAGCGACAGGTCGGTGTGGCCTTCGCGTGCCGCCCAGGCGCCGGCCAGCTGGCCCAGGCCTTGCTGGCCGGCCGTGAGGCTGACGGTGGCGCCGGGCGAGCGGTCGGCGCTGCGGGTGAAGATCTGGATCACGCCGCCGATGGCGTCGGCGCCGTACAGGCTGCTGGACGGACCGGGCAGGATCTCGATGTGGTCGATCAGCGCCAGCGGCAGCGATTCCAGCGGGGCCGTGCCCAGCGTGGGCGAGCTGATGCGCACGCCGTCGACCAGCACCACGGTCTGGTTGCTGTTGGCGCCACGCATGAACACGCTGAGCGGCTGGCCCATGCCGCCGCTGCTGGCGACTTCGACGCCGCCCAGCGTGCGCAGCACGTCCAGCAGCGAGCCCGCGCCGCTGCTGCGGATCTCGTCGGCGCTGATGAGTTGCAGCGGCCGGGCGGTGTTGCCGGCGGCTTCGGGACTGCGGCTGGCGGTGATGACCACGCTGTCGGCGGCGGGGTCGGGCGAGGGCAGGGCGGACTGGGCCTGGGCGAACCACGGCGTGTTCAGCAGCACCAGAAGTGCGACGGAGGGGCGCAAGGACATCGGAAGGGACTCTCGAGGAGCCGACGGCCTGGCCGGCATTCCCGGGGGCCCTCGGCAGCACGGCCGCCCGCTTCCCCGCAGGTGACCGCATCATGGCGCACGGCTGGGCCGCGCGCCGCCTTGTTGGCCGGTATCCGGGCTGGCGGAGCGACCCGTGCGGCCTTCCCGAAAGCCTGGGCTTCCAGTGGCTGTGAGCACGAGCGGGGGCGTTCTGGCGAACACCCCGTCCGCTTACCGTTGCGGGGGCAGCGCAGGTTGGGTGGCGCCTCGTGGAGGCTCGCCGTCCTGCTTCCCGTTTACCCCGGGCGGCAACGACGTGTCGCCCAGGCACCAACAGGCCGCGATGCTACCACCGCGGTCCCGACGCGGGCCTTACCAGCTGCCGACGTTGGGCATCGACACCCAGGGCTCCGCGGCGGGCAGCGCCTCGCCGGCCTGCAGCAGCTCGACGCTGATGCCGTCGGGCGAGCGCACGAAGGCCATGCGGCCGTCGCGCGGCGGCCGCAGGATCGCGACGCCGTGCTGCTGCAGCCGCAGGCAGGCGGCGTAGATGTCGTCGACCGCGTAGGCCAGATGGCCGAAATTGCGCCCGCCGGTGTAGACCTCGGGGTCGTGGTTCCAGGTCAGCTCCACCTGCGCGTCGCCGTCGCCCGGCGCGGCCAGGTAGACCAGCGTGAAGCGGCCTTCCGGGAAGTCCTTGCGGCGGACTACCTCCAGGCCGAGGGCGTCGCGGTAAAAGCCCAGCGAGGTGTCGAGGTCGGTCACGCGGACCATGGTGTGCAGGTATTTCATCGGTGCTTGGTGTTGCGGGGGTCGACAAAGGCCGGGCGGATCGGCAGGCTACCGCGGCCGTGGCGGCCAGCGCATTCTCCGCCCGGCTCGATCGCCCCAGGGCCGGGGCGGGCAACGCGCTGCTGACGCCTGCGCGACAGATGCGGGACTGCGGGGCAGGGGAACTGCCGGCTCGGCACAATCCCGGCATCGCCCCGCGTCGTGCGACGCCCGCCAAACAAGGCCCCGACATGAGCACCGCCAGCCACGCCCTTCACGACGAGATCGACGCCACGCTGAAACGCTGGGAGGCGGACGAAACGCGTGTCCGCGCCCGCCTCGCGCCGCCCGGTGTCGCCCGGCCGGAAGACCTGATCCACCGCACCGGCCTGCAGATGTTCGAAGGCATCCGCGATGGTGAGCTGCCCAGCGTGCCGATCGGCGCCGCGCTGGATTTCTGGCCGATCGAGTTCGAGCCCGGCCGCATGGTGTTCCAGGGCCGGCCCAGCGCACGCTTCATGAACCCGATGGGCACGATCCACGGCGGCTGGATCGCGGCCCTGCTGGATTCGGCCGTGGCCTGCGCCGTCCACACCACCTTGCCGGCCGGCAAGGCCTACACCACCGCCGAGCTCAAGATCAGCTACGTCCGGGCGCTGACGCCGAAGGTGCGGCTGGTGCGGGCCGAAGGCAAAATCATCAATTCGGGCCGCCAGGTGGGTTTCGCCGAAGGCCGGCTGGTCGGCCCCGACGGCAAGCTCTACGCCCATGCCACCACCACCTGCGTGGTGCTGAGCCCGGGCCGCTGACGCGCCGGTCCGCGAGGGCGCGAGACAATCGCGGCCATGCCCGTTTCCCCGCCTGCCCAGACCATCGCCGTCATCGACTTCGAGACCACCGGCATGGGCCCGGCGCAGGGCGCCCGGGCGACCGAGATCGCGGTGGTGCTGGTGCAGGGCGGGCGCCTCGTCGATCGCTACCAGAGCCTGATGCGCACCGGCGTGTGGGTGCCGCCCTTCATCACCCAGCTCACCGGCATCACCAACGCGATGCTGGCCGGCGCTCCGCCGGCAGACCAGGTGATGCGCGAGGTCGCGGCCTTCACCCGCGGCGTGCCGCTGGTGGCGCACAACGCGGCCTTCGACAAAGGCTTCTGGCGGGCCGAGATGGCGCAGGCCGGCCTGGCCCCCGACCCGGCGCACGACTTCGCCTGCACCGTGCTGCTCTCGCGCCGCCTCTACCCCGAGGCGCCGGACCACAAGCTGGGCACGCTCACCCAGTGGTTCGGCCTGCAGCGCGACGGCCGCGCCCACCGCGCGATGTCCGATGCCGACGTGACCGCGCAACTGCTGCTGCGCATGCAGGACGACGTGGCCGACCGCTTCGGCGCCTGGCTGGGCGGCCGCGAGGTGGACCACGCGCTGCTGGCGCAACTGCAGCGCGCGCCGCGCGGCCAGCTGCAGCGGTGCGTGGAGCGCCAGACCGTCGCCGGCGGCTGATCGCGGTGGCAGGCCATCAGCCCGCCTCGCTTCAAGGTCTTGGCCCGCGCCTGCAGAATGCGGGCTGGCTTCATACCGTGAGGGGTTTATGGACGATGCACTGCGGGATGCGATCCAGAGCGGCGACGCCGAATCCGTGGCGCGGCTGGCCGGCGCCGGGACCGTGAATGCCGCCGGCCCGGGCGGGATGACGCCGCTGATGCTGGCCGCCGTCCTCGGACGGTCGCAGATCGTCGCGCGGCTGCTCGCGGCCGGCGCGGCGGTGGATGCGGTGGACGAGCGCGGCTTCACCGCGTTGTTCCACGGCTGCTACGACCCGGAGGAAGACCGCGGCCATCCCGAGGTGGTCGCCTTGTTGCTCGCGGCCGGTGCCGACAAGGAGGCCCGGATCGGCTATGGCGTGCGCCCGCTGATGTACGCCGCGGGCAACGGCGAGGCCGGGGTGGTGCAGACGCTGCTGCAGGCCGGCGCCGATCCGCTGGCCCGCAACGAGGGCGGCCGGACCGCGCTGATGATGGTGAAGGACCGCGACTACGTCGACGTGATCAACCTCCTGCACGAGGCCGAGGCGATGGCGGAGACGGCCCACTGCGGCTCGCGCAACGCCCCGGACCAGCAGGTCATCACCTTCCTGAAACCGGCGTCCAGGCACTGATCGGGTCGGCCGCAGCGGGCCGGGGCGGCACCCGTCTCACCCTGCCACCACCGCAATGCCCTTCAGTTGCCCGGCCTGCGCTGCCGCGGTCGGCCGCGGATAACGCTGCGGGTTGAAGCGGTACAGCAGCTCCGCCTCGCGTGCCCGGGCC
This sequence comes from Ideonella sp. sgz306126, assembly GCF_056032705.1. Classification (NCBI taxonomy): domain Bacteria; kingdom Pseudomonadati; phylum Pseudomonadota; class Betaproteobacteria; order Burkholderiales; family Sphaerotilaceae; genus Ideonella; species Ideonella sp. sgz306126. The sequence continues at coordinate 400,002 of NZ_JBVYWP010000001.1, read as the reverse complement.
AGCGCGATGTTGGCGAGCTTGACGTGGCCGAAGCCGCGCATCGCCAGCGGCACCCTGGCGATGTCGGCCGCCACCGCCTGGCGCTCGGCGCTCAGGTCCGGCAGCAGCGCGTCCAGACGGGCTTCGAACTCGGTGATCAGCGCGCGCTCCAGCCGGCGTTCGGCCGTGCGGCCGAACAGGTCCAGCGGGCCGCCGCGCAAGGCCTTTCCCCTGGCCAGCCAGCGCATGGCGCCGAGCAGCCACGGACCGAGCGCGATCTTCCTGGGCGCCTGGCCGTTCTTCGGCCGGGCCAGCAGCGGCGGCGCCATGTGGAATTCGAGCTGCAGCTCGCCGTCGAACTGGGCCTGCAAGGCTTCGCGGAAGGCCGGCTCGCTGTAGAGGCGGGCGACTTCGTATTCGTCCTTGTAGGCCATCAACTTGAGCAGGCTGCGGGCGGCGGCGCGGGCCAGCGGCAGGCGGGCATCGCCGCCCGGCAGCGCGGCTTCGTGGCGGGCCACGGCCTGCACGCGATCGGCATAGCGCCGGGCCCAGGCGGCGTCCTGGTAGGCCGTGAGCTGGGCCACGCCGCGCGCGATCAGCGCGTCCAAAGGCTCATCGCCGCCTTGCGCCGCGCCGGCCGCGCCGGCGCCCCGCAGCTGCTGCAGCGCGGCCGGGTCGGCGGCGGCCAGGCGGCCCAGCGCGAAGGCCAGCAGGTTGCTTTCGACCGCCACGTTGTTCAAGCGGATCGCCTGCTCCATCGCGGCCAGGCTCACCGGCACCAGACCGCGCTGCCAGGCCAGGCCCATCGCGAGGATGTTGCTGGTGACGGTGTCGCCGAGGAAATCCTCGGCTAGCGCCTGGGCGTCGAAGGTCTGCACCTGGGCATCGCCGGCGACGAAGCGCATCTTCTGGAGCAGCGCGTCCACCTGCAGGTCGGCGTCGGGATTGCGCAGCGATTCGGCCACCGGCACTTCGTGGAGGTTGGCGAGGATCCGGGTGCGGCCGTGGCGCACCGTCTGCAGCGCATCGGCCGAGGCGCCCACCACCAGGTCGCAAGCCAGGATGGCGTCCGCCTGCTGGGTGTCGATGCGCACCTGGTTCAGGCGCGACGGCCGGTCGGCCAGCCGCACGTGGCTCAGCACCGCGCCGCCCTTTTGCGCGAAGCCCATGAAGTCGAGCACGCTGGCGGCCTTGCCTTCGAGGTGGGCCGCCATCGCGATCACCGCGCCCACGGTCACCACGCCGGTGCCGCCGACCCCCGTGACCAGCAGGTCCCAGGGGCCGTCCCAGCGGTGCGGCGCGGGTTGAGGAAGCGCGGCCACGCGGGCGAGAAACGCGCTCTTGTCGGCGGACAGCGCGCCGCTTTTCTTGCGCAGCGTGCCGCCGCGCACGCCCACGAAGCTGGGGCAGAAGCCCTGGGCGCAGGCATAGTCCTTGTTGCAGGCGGTCTGGTCGATCTTGCGCTTGCGGCCCAGCGCCGTCTCGTGCGGCAGTACGGCCACGCAGTTGCTTTGCACCGTGCAGTCGCCGCAGCCTTCGCAGACGGCATCGAAGATGAACAGGCGCTTGGGCGGGTCGGCCAGCTCCTTCTTCTTGCGCCGGCGGCGCTTTTCGGCCGCACAGGTCTGCTCGTAGATCAGCACCGTCACGCCGGCGACCTCGCGCAGCTCGCGCTGCACCGCGTCGAGCGCGCTGCGGTCATGGAACTGGGTGCCGGCGGGGAAGCGGCCCTTGATCGCGTCGTACTTGCCGATGTCGTCGCTGACCACGACCACGCGCTGCACGCCTTCGCTCTCGACCTGGCGGGCGATGGCGTCGACGCTGATGACGCCGTCCACCGGCTGGCCGCCGGTCATCGCCACCGCGTCGTTGAACAGGATCTTGTAGGTCAGCGTGGCCTTCGCGGCCACCGCCTGGCGGATCGCGAGGTAGCCCGAGTGGTAGTAGGTGCCGTCGCCCAGGTTCTGGAACACGTGCGGCGTGCGGGTGAACATCGAGTGCGAGACCCAGTCGACGCCTTCGCCGCCCATCTGGATCAGGCCGGCGGTGCTGCGGTCCATCCAGTTGGCCATGAAGTGGCAGCCGATGCCGGCGCGCGCAGTGCTGCCTTCGGGGACCTGGGTGCTGGTGTTGTGCGGGCAGCCGGCGCAGAAGTAGGGCAGGCGCTTGACGCTGTCGCCCGCATTGCTCAGCAGCTCGGGCGGGGTGAAGTCGCGGACATGCCGGAAGTGGTCGCCCAGCACCGGGTTGTTCGGAAAGTGCTCGCCCAGCCACTGCGCCACCTGCTCGATCAGGCGCGACGGCCGCAGTTCGCCCAGCGCCGAGACGAAGGGCTCGCCGCGGCGGTCGCGCTTGCCCACGATGGCCGGGCGCGAGGCCGGCGGCGCGTTGTAGAACAGCTCGCGCAGCTGGGTTTCGACGATCGCGCCCTTCTCCTCCACCACCAGCAGCTCGGCGAGGCCGGCGGTGAAGTCGGCCAGGCGGGTGGTTTCCAGCGGAAACGCCAGCCCCACCTTGTACAGGCGCACGCCGACCTGGGCCAGCATCTCGGGTGTGATTTCGAGCCGGCGAAGCACTTCCATCAGGTCGAAGTGGGCCTTGCCGCAGGTGACGATGCCGACCCGGGCCTGGGGGCTGGCGATCAGCTCGCGGTCGATCGGGTTGACGCGGGCGAACGCGGCGACGGCGGCGAGCTTGTCGGCCAGGCGCGACTCGATGCGCAGCGAGGGCAGGTCGGGCCAGCGGTAGTGCAGACCGTCGGCGGGCGGACGGTGGCCGCTGCGGGCCTGCACCGCGGCGGCGTCGGCCCAGTGGTCGGCCCGCTCGCGCACCTGGTCCAGGTCGACCGTGCCGGCGCTTTCCACCACCTCGCTCAAGGCCGTCATGCCGACCCAGGCGCCCGCATAGCGCGACAGCGCCCAGCCGTACAGGCCGAATTCGATCATCTCGGCGACGCTGGCCGGCGCCACCACCGGCATCTGCCAGGCCATGAAGGCGTGGTCGCTCTGGTGCGGCATGCTGGACGAGACGCAGCCGTGGTCATCGCCCGCCACCACCAGCACGCCACCATGGGGCGAAGCGCCATAGGCATTGCCATGCTTGAGCGCGTCGCCCGCCCGGTCCACGCCCGGGCCCTTGCCGTACCAGAGCGCGAAGACGCCGTCGACGGTGCGCTCCGGGTCGCTCTCCACCCGCTGGGTGCCCAGCACCTGCGTGGCGGCGAGTTCCTCATTGATCGCCGGGACGAAGCGGATGCCGGCCTCGGCGACGCGCGGACCGGCCTTCCACACCGCCTGGTCCACCATGCCCAGCGGCGAGCCGCGGTAGCCGCTGATGAAGCCGGCGGTGTTCAGCCCGGCGGCGGCGTCGCGCTGGCGCTGCAGCAGCAGCAGGCGCACCAGCGCCTGCGTGCCGCTGAGGAACACGGTGCCGCGCTCACCCCACAAGGCGTCAGCGAGCTGGTAGTCGGGGTGGGCGAGCGGGGCGGCGGGGGCGAGCGTGGAGGTGGCTGTCATTGGGAAGAATCATGTTCTTCTCAATGAAAAAATTTCGTCTTTATTTCCTGGAGTCCGGACATGATTCAGATCAAATTTCCAGAAATCCGAGATTCGATGGATGAAAATTGTCAAGTCGGAGGAGTCGAGACGATTTCGGCTTGACGCCGTCGCGCAAAGTCAATTGATGCAAATATACTTGGCAGCACGCTGTCCGGCACTCGAGCCGCCGAACGGCGCTGTCAGCAGAGACATGATCGTGCCCTCTCCGGAGGTCACGATCTTTTTTTGCCCTCTTCGTCCCGAGGAGGCAGCCGCTGCAGCTGGATCTGGCTCAACGCGTGATACAGCGGCGGTGTCAGCAGGCGCGAGATGCCAGTGGCGATCAACGCGCTGGCCATCAGGCTGATCACCATCGCATGGCCGTCCACCATTTCCATCACGATGATGAATGAAGTCAGCGGAGCCTGGGTTACTGCCGCCAGGAAGCCGGCCATGCCCAGCGCCATCAACGCGGTCTGGTCGGGGCTGCCGGTCAGCCAGGCGACATCCTTGCCCAGCGCGCCGCCGATCGCCAGCGACGGTGCAAAGATGCCGCCCGGCACCCCGGACCAGGTGGTCAGCCATGTCGACAGGAAGCGAAAGAAGGCGTCGCTCAACGGGGTGACTTCGAGTCCCTCCAGCGCCGCGCGGGTATGGGCGTAGCCACTGCCAAACGAGGCGCCTTGAGTCACCTGACCCAGCACGGCGACGGCTAGGCCGCAGCCTGCGGCGAAATGGATCGGATGGCTGATGCGCCAGCGGGTGAAGCGGTCTTTCGACGTACCGGCCAGGCTGTGGATGAGCAACCGCGCAAACAAGCCACCGATCAACCCGCAGATCAGCGCTGCGACCAACCCCGGCCCGATCAAACCCAGTCCGACGGTGGGCACATGCAGCACGCCGAAATAGGTGGCGTTGCCATAGAAGGAGATCGCGATCACGCCCGACATCGCGATGCTGGCGACCAGCAGGCCGCTGCTGCGCTGCTCTGGCGTGCGGGACAATTCCTCGATCGCGAACATCACTCCGCCCAGCGGCGTGTTGAACGCCGCCGCAATGCCGGCGGCCCCTCCCGCGACCAACAAACCGTGCGGCGTCACGCTGGACCGGGCGGGCAGGAAGCGACGCGCAAAGTGCATCACACCGGCCGCGATCTGTACCGATGGCCCCTCCCGTCCGAGCGACAAGCCGCCCAGCAGGGCCCAGGACGTCAGCAGCATCTTGCTGATGCTCAGGCGTAGCGACACGAACAGTGACCTGTCCGCTTCAGGCACCTCGGCCTCAAGCGCGGTCACGACCTGCTGGATACCCGAGCCGGCAGCGCCCGGCGCAAAGCGCCGGGTGCACCAGACCACCCCGGCAGCGCACAGAGGCGTCCAGAGCAGCGGCAACCAGGGCCAGCGATGCTGCCATCTGAAGAAGGCCTGCAGCGATTGATCAGTCATCCAGGTGAACGCCACCACCGCCAATCCTGCGGCGATGGCCGCACCGATGACCACCACCCGCTCCTGCCACACCCGGTGTGCCGATACCTCTCGGCGCAGCGCGGCCAGCACGCGAAGCCCGTCCTTCATTGGGGCTCCTGTTCAGTGGCGCCTATGATCGCAGCATGGCAAATCGATCCCCATCTTTGTCTGCCGCTGGTTCCGCTGACACAGCGATCGAACCGGCTGCGGCAGCCCGCGTCCTGCGCCAGTTTCGGCAGGTGTTCAACGCGGTGAAGACGCATTTCCAGCAGGTCGAGAAGAAGGCCGGCGTGGGCGGAGCGCAACTGTGGGCATTGAGCGTCGTGGCGGCCCAGCCCGATATCGGCGTCAATCGTTTGGCCGAGGCCCTGGACGTGCGGCAATCGACCGCCAGCAACCTGGTGCGCGCGTTGGCTGAGCGCGGCTTGCTGGTGGCTGCGCGCAACGGTATCGACCGGCGCGCGGTGCAGCTGCGCTTGACTGTCCGGGGCCGAGCCGTACTCAAGCAGGCGCCCGGACCGTTCACAGGCGTGCTGCCGGAGGCGCTGGCCGTGCTGGACGCTGCGACTTTGGCGCGGATGGAAAGCGATCTGGCGCGGCTGCTCGGGTTGCTGGGCGCCGACCCGGATGCGGCCCGGATTCCGCTCGGCGATCTGCGCTGACGCCGGGGCCGCTGGCCCGCGAGACCAGGACCTGAGCGCCCTTGCTGAGGGTGTTTGATACATTTGTCCCAATGTTATCTCTTTCAGCTTTGGATTCTGCCTCGTCGCTTGGCATCACTGCGTCGGCCGTTCCCCTTGAGTTGGCGTGGCCTGTGGCGGCCGCATTGGCTTGGCTGGCGGGTGAGGCAGCCCATCGCTGGGCGGGACTGCCTCGCGTGGCAGTCTATGGCCTGATCGGATTCCTGCTGGGCGGGGATCAGCTGGGCCTGCTGGGCGATGGCCGGCCCGACGCCATGTTGCCGTTGGCGCATGTGGCGTTCGGCCTGGTGCTGTTCGAATGCGGTTACCGCGTGAACCTGCGTTGGCTTCAAACCAACCGATGGTTGGCGCTGAGCGGCGTGCTGGAGGCGCTCTTAACCTTTGCCGCCGTCTGGACCCTGACGCAGATGTACGGTTTGTCGCTGTTGACCGGGGCGCTGGTCGCGTCGCTGGCCATGGCGACATCCCCGGCGGCGCTGTTGCGGGTGATCAACGAGCGCCGCAGTGCCGGTCAAGTGACTGAGCGCGCCTTGCATCTCAGCGCGCTGGACTGCGTTTTGGCGGTGTTCGTGTTCAAAGTGGTGCTGGGGATCCTGACCTTCAACCGTTCCGGCGATCTGTGGCTGGCGGCTTGGAACAGTCTGGTGAATCTGGTGGTCTCAGCGGGCTTGGGGGCGTTGCTCGGGGTGGTCGTTCCCGGTGTGTTGCGCAAGATTCATCGCATGCCCAACGATGCCAGCGTCGCCTTTGCGCTGGGCGTGATCGTGCTGGTGGCGATGTCCCATGCGCTCGGCTTCTCGCCGGTGCTGGCGTCGCTGACCTTCGGCCTGGTGACGCGTCACCGGCGTGTCGTGCTGACCCAAGCCCAGCGCAATTTTGGGGTGCTGGGCGACTTGCTGACGGTGGTGTTGTTCATGTTCGTGGCCTCGACGCTCAGTTGGCACCGAGTCTGGGCCGCGCTGGGCCTTGCGCTGGCCTTGCTGGCCGTGCGATCGGCTTGCAAGGTGGGGGTCGCCGGCCTGCTGGCGCGTCCCAGTGGCGTCAGCCTGCGCAAGGGCTTGCTGACCGGGATCGCGATGACGCCGATGTCGGTGTTCGTGATCCTGTTGCTGGAGCAGGCGCGACGCGTCGGCATTGACCTGCTGGACCAGGTCGCTCCGCTTGCGGCGGCAACGCTGATTCTTGAATTCTTGGGGCCACTGCTGGTGCAATGGGCGCTCACAGCCGCTGGCGAGACCGAACGGGAAGGGGGCCTCTGAGATGCCGCTGGAAGCCTTCAGGACCTCGCGCCCGCTGACGCTCGGCGTCGAACTGGAACTGCAACTGGTCAGTCTCGGCGATCACGATCTGGTCAGCGCCAGCCCCGACATGCTGGCGCTGCTGGCGCGCCGGCCGTTCCCCGGCACCGTGGTGCCCGAGATCACCCAGAGCATGATCGAGATCGCCACCACGGTGCAGGCCGACCATGGCGGCGTGCTCGACGAGCTGCGGCGCATGCGCGATGCGCTGGTGGCGGCGGGCGACCGCCTCAACGTCGGGGTCTGCGGCGGCGGCACCCACCCGTTCCAGCACTGGTCCGACCGGCGCATCTTCGACAAGCCGCGCTTTCGCGAGGTCTCGGCGCTCTACGGTTACCTGGCCAAGCAGTTCACGATCTTCGGCCAGCACATCCACGTCGGCTGCGAGTCGGGCGACGACGCGCTGTTCCTGCTGCACTCGCTGAGCCGCTACGTGCCGCACTTCATCGCGCTGTCGGCGTCGTCGCCGTATGTGCAGCGCACCGACACCTTGTTCGAATCGGCCCGGCTGAACTCGGTGTTCGCGTTCCCGCTCAGCGGGCGAGCGCCGTTCACGCTGAGCTGGCGCGACTTCGAGCAGAACTACTTCCGCCGCATGGAGCACACCGGCGTGGTGCGCAGCATGAAGGACTTCTACTGGGACATCCGGCCCAAGCCCGAATACGGCACGATCGAGCTGCGGGTGTGCGACACGCCGCTCAGCGTCGAGCGGGCGGCCGCGCTGGCGGCCTACCTGCAGTGCCTGTGCAGGCAACTGCTGTCGCACCGCGAGGCGCTGCCGGCCGAGGACGACTACCTCGTCTACACCTACAACCGCTTCCAGGCCTGCCGTTTCGGCCTGGACGGCCTGCTGGTCGATCCGCGGGCCCACACCAGCCGCAGCCTGCGGGACGACATCGCCGAGACGCTGCAGCAGCTCGCGCCCCAGGCCGAGGCGCTCGGGGCCGCCGCCGGCCTGGCCCACCTGCAGGCGGTGCTGGGCGGCGGCAGCGACGCCAGCCGCCTGCGCGCGGCCTGCGAGGACAGCGGCAGCGCCGAGGGCATGGTCGAGCTGGCGCTGCAGCAGTTCCGGGCGTTGGCCAGCTGACCCAGGGGCGGCCCGGCGCTGCTTCTACACTGGCGCCATGGCCACCGATCTCCCCGACCTCGACCGCTACAGCCTGCAGATCCTGGCCGAGCTGCAGCGCGATGCCCGCCTGACGGTGCAGCAGTTGTCCGAGCGGGTGGGGCTGTCGGCCACGCCCTGCTGGAAGCGCATCAAGGACATGGAGGCGGCCGGCGTGATCACCGGCTACACCGCGCTGGTGGACCGCGAGAAGGTCGGCCTGGGCCTGGCGGTGGTGGTGGAGGCCAACCTGAGCCAGCACACCGAGGACCTGGTGCGCCGCTTCGAGGCGGCGGTGGCGGCCAGCCCGCAGATCGTGCGCTGCCTGGCCACCACCGGCCAGTCCGACTACATCATGACGGTGGTCACGGGCGACATCAAACAGTTCGAGCAGTTCCTGCACGACACGATCTTCAAGCTGCCGGGGGTGACCCATGTGCGCTCCAGCATCGTGCTCAAGGAAGTCAAGGCGGTGGTGAGCCTGCCGGTAGCGCCGCCCGCCGCGCCGCCCGCACCCCGCCGCAAGCCGGCACGTTGAGCGCGCCGACGGCGCCGGACCGGGCCGGCGACCGTGCTTTTCCGGCGATTGCCGGCCGTGAATCAAGGGTAAACCCTGGTTCACGCTAACATCCCGCGCTTTCGTCCGAGAAAGCGCCTCCCGCTCATGTCCTCCCGCATCCTGAACGCCGCGCTGCGCGGCAAGCTCATGTCGGCCGACGAGGCCGCGGCCCTGATCCACGATGGCGATCATGTCGGCATGAGCGGCTTCACCGGCGCCGGCTACCCCAAGCAGGTGCCGCAGGCGCTGGCCCGGCGCATGGACGAAGCCCACGCCGCCGGCCGGCCGTTCCGCATCGGCATGTGGACCGGGGCGTCCACCGCGCCCGAGCTCGACGGTGCGCTGGCGCGCGCCAACGGGGTCGACCTGCGCCTGCCGTACCAGAGCGACCCGGCCTGCCGCGACCGCATCAACAAGGGCGAGATGGAGTACATCGATCTGCACCTTTCGCACGTCGCGCAGTACGCCTGGTTCGGCTTCTTCGGCAAGCTCGACACGGCGGTGATCGAGGTCGCCGGCATCCTCGAGGACGGCCGCCTGATCCCGTCGTCCAGCGTGGGCAACAACAAGACCTGGCTGGACCAGGCCGACAAGCTCATCCTCGAAGTCAATCGCTGGCAGAACCCCGATCTGGAAGGTCTGCACGACATTTACTACGGCACCGCGCTGCCGCCGCACCGCAAGCCCATCCTGCTGACGCGGCCCGACGAGCGCATCGGCGAGCCGTATTTCCGCATCGATCCGGCCAAGGTGGTCGCGGTGGTCGAGACCGATCAGCCCGACCGCAACTCGGCGTTCTCCGAACCCGACGAGACCTCGCAGGCCATCGCCGGCCACCTGATGGCCTTCCTGCAGCGCGAGGTGCAGGCGGGCCGGTTGCCGCCCGAACTGCTGCCGCTGCAATCGGGGGTGGGCAACATCGCCAACGCGGTGCTGGCCGGCCTGAACCAGGGCCCGTTCGAGAACCTCACCGCCTACACCGAGGTGCTGCAGGACGGCATGCTGGAGATGCTGAAATCGGGCAAGCTCCGCAGCGCCTCGGCCACGGCGTTTTCGCTCAGCCCGCCGGCGCTGGCCGAGTTGAACGCCGACCTGAAGCGCTACCACGGCCGCCTGCTGCTGCGTCCGCAGGAGATCAGCAACCATCCCGAACTGATCCGTCGCCTGGGCATCATCGCGATGAACGGCATGATCGAGGCCGACCTGTACGGCAACGTCAACTCGACCCATGTGATGGGCTCGTCGATCATGAACGGCATCGGCGGCTCGGGCGACTTCGCGCGCAACGCCTACCTGTCGATCTTCATGACGCCGTCGACCGCCAAGGGCGGGCGCATCTCGTGCATCGTGCCCATGGTCAGCCACGTCGACCACACCGAGCACGACGTGCAGGTGATCGTGACCGAGCATGGCCTGGCCGATCTGCGCGGCCTGTCGCCCAAACAGCGCGCGCGGCTGATCATCGAGCGCTGCGCCCACCCCGATTTCCGGCCGGCCCTGCTGGACTACCTGCACCGCGCCCAGGCGCAGGCGCCCGGCCAGCACACCCCGCACCTGCTGGGCGAGGCCTTGTCCTGGCACACGCGCTACCTGGCCGAAGGCCGGATGTGAGGTCAGGCGGTCGAGCCGTCGCCGCGGTGCCACGCGGATGCCGTGCGGGCCCGCAGCTGTTCGACGAAGCCGTCGAAGGCCTGCAGCAAGGGCGCGGTCGCCAGCGTGGGCCCCTCGATCTGCGCCAGCGCGTGGACCGTGGCCTCCAGCGTCGAGACCTGGTCGTCGCGCCGCGCGGCGCGGATGGCGCGGTAGCGGGTGGCCGGCGGCGCGGCCAAGGCCAGGCGGGGCAGCGCGGCCAGCGCCGGGTGGTCCAGCAGCAGGCGCAGGCTTTTGCGCCAGGTGGCGTCGATCACCACCAGCCGGGTCAGCGCGGCCTGCGGCGCGTCGATGCGCGACGGCGTCGGCGCGGCCGGCACGTCGGGGTACAGCAGCACCGGCTGGCGTCCCGGGCGCCCCAGCAGCGCGGCCAGCACCGCGGGGTCGAAGCGTTCGCCCACCACCACCTCGCACCGCGCTAGGCCCAGGCGCAGCAGCGCCACGCTGTTCTTTGCCTGGCGCTGCTCCTGAGGGTGTTGCAGCACCAGCACCTCGGTGGCGTGGGTCAGCGGCGGTGGCAGCAGCGCGCACAGGCAGGCGCCCTGGGGACGCAGGCAGCGCGCGCAGCGGCTGCGGCGCCGGGACGGATCGGCAAGGGCGGGGCGCGTCGGCATCGGCAAGGCGGCCGGGGACGGCCGGCGCGGATCATCGCATGAGGGGCGGCGAGCGGTTCGGCCGCGCCGCTGCGGTATCGTCCTGCCCATGACACATCGCTTTGCTTTGCGCGCCGCCCTGCTGCTCGCGGGGGCCGTGGCCGCCGCGTTGCTGCTGGCCGGTTGCGAGACCACCCGCGAGGCCCGCAAGGTGTCGGTCTACCAGCGCGAAGGCTTCGAGAACACCGAGACCTACTCGCGCCTGTTCGATGCCGACGTGGCCGACACCTGCGAGGCCGCGCGCCGCACCCTGCTCAGCCAGGGCTACCAGATCAGCAGCGCCAAGCCCGATTTCGTCAGCGGCATGAAGAACTTCCAGCCCGACGGCGAGGTCCACATGCAGATCTCGTTCAACGTGGTCTGCCTGCCCGAGGGACGCTCCAAGGTGGCGACGGCCTTCGTCAACGCGATCCAGGACCGTTACGCGCTGAAGAAAAGCTCCAACTCGGCCAGCGTCGGCGTCGGTGCGCTGGGCTCGCTGTCGATCCCGCTGTCGTCGACCGACGACTCGATGGTCAAGGTGGCCAGCGAAACCATCCCCGCCGGGGTGTTCTACGACCGCTTCTTCGCGCTGATGCAGCACTACCTGTCGGACCTGGCCGACGAGCACGGCAGCGCGCATCCGGACGACAAGGCGGGCGACGGCGACGCCGCGGCGCCCGCGCTCACCGCATCGGCGCCGCACTGAAGCGGCCGGGTGGCGGCAGCGTCCAGCCGAGCAGCTCTGCGGCCCGCGTGATGACCCAGCCGGCCTCGCCGTCGCGCAGGCCGGCTTCGGGCGCCGCCAGCGCGCCATGCAGGCGCGCCAGCACGTCCTCTTCGGCCAGCCGGTTGTCGTGCAACAGGCCTTGCGCGGCCGGCACGATCTGCTGCGCCAGGTCTTCGCACAAGTCGTGGCGCTGGCGCACCACCGCGGCGGGTTCCAGCAGGCGCTGACGCGCGCCGGTGTAGAGCGCCAGGAAGCTGGCCGGGATCGCGGCCGACTGGTCTTCGTCCATCGCCGGTCAGGCGCTGGCCAGCCGTGCGGCCACCGCCTGGCCCATCTCGGTGGTGCTGGCGCTGCCGCCCAGATCGGGGGTGCGCGGCCCGTCGCGCAGCACGGCCTCGATGGACGCCAGGATCGCGTCGTGCGCGGCAGCGCCGGTCTGCGCGTGGTCGGGCTCGCGCCGGGTCAGGTGCTGCAGCATCAGCGCCGCCGACCAGATCATCGCGATCGGGTTGGCGATGTTGCGGCCGAAGATGTCGGGCGCCGACCCGTGCACCGGCTCGAACAGCGACGGGAACAGGCCGTCCGGGTTCAGGTTGGCCGACGGGGCCAGGCCGATGGTGCCGGTGCAGGCGGGGCCCAGGTCGGACAGGATGTCGCCGAACAGGTTGCTGGCCACCACCACGTCGAAGCGCTGGGGCTGCAGCACGAAGCGGGCGCACAAGATGTCGATGTGCTGCTTGTCCACCGTCACCGCGGGGTAGTGCCGGCCCATCGCGTCGGCCCGGCCGTCCCACCACGGCATGCTGATCGCGATGCCGTTGCTCTTGGTGGCCACGGTGAGGTGCTGGCGCGGGCGCGACTGGGCGAGTTCGAAGGCGAACTTCAACACCCGGTCGGAACCCACCCGGCTGAACACCGATTCCTGGATCACGATCTCGCGCTCGGTGCCTTCGAACAGGATGCCGCCGAGCTTGGTGTACTCGCCTTCGGTGTTCTCGCGCACCACGAAGAAGTCGATGTCGCCGGCCTGGCGACCGGCCAACGGGCAGGGCACGCCGTCGAACAGGCGGACCGGCCGCAGGTTGATGTACTGGTCGAACTCGCGGCGGAATTTCAGCAGCGAGCCCCACAGCGAGATGTGGTCGGGCACCGTCGCCGGCCAGCCGACCGCGCCGAACAGGATCGCGTCCATGCCCTGCAACTGCGCCTTCCAGTCGGGCGGCATCATTTCGCCGTGCGCCAGGTACCAGTCGCAGCTGGCCCAGTCGATCGGCACGAGTTCGAGCGCGATGCCGAAGCGCGCGGCCGCGGCCTGCGCCACGCGCAGGCCTTCGGGCATCACCTCGCGGCCGATGCCGTCGCCGGGGATCACGGCGATGCGACGGGTCTTGGTCTGGGTCATGGTCGGGACTTTCAGAACAGCTTGCCCACGTTCAGCAGCGTCAGCACGCCCAGCACGGCGAAGATCAGCGACGCGATGGCGTGCACCAGCGGCAGGTTCAGCCTGCGGGCCAGCGCGTCGCCCAGGAAGACCGCCGGCACGTCGGCCAGCATCATGCCGGTGGTGGTGCCGGCCACGACGGCGACCAAGTCGCTGTAGCGCGCGGCCAGCGCCACCGTGGCGACCTGGGTCTTGTCGCCCATCTCGGCCATGAAGAAGGTCAGCACGGTGGTGCCGAACACGCCGAAGCGCTGCAGGATGCCGCCGCCGTCCTCGTCGTCGAGACGGTCGGGCACCCACATCCAGGCCGCCATCGCCAGGAACGACGCGCCGATGACCCAGCGCAGCATCTGCGGCCCCAGCGCGTGGGCGATCCAGCCGCCGACCGCCCCGGCCAGCGTGTGGTTGACCAGGGTCGCCACCAGGATGCCGGCCACGATGGGCGCCGGCCGGCGGAACTTGCTGGCCAGCAGCAGCGCCAGCAACTGGGTCTTGTCGCCCATCTCGCCCAAAGCGACCACCCCGGTCGACACCAGAAAGGCTTCCATGAAACGGCCTTGAAAATGAGAAGCAGAAGAAAGCGGGCCGGGGCTCAGCGGCCCGGGCCGCGACCCTGAGGCCGGCGCGCCTGCCACAGCGGGCGCTTGCCCTTGAGGTGGCGTTCGATGCCGTCGTTGAGGGTGTTGCGCAGCGCCAGCACCTCGTCGAGGTGGCCGTAGATGCCGGGAAAGCGCAGGTCCAGCCAGAGCCACAGCGTGCAGGCGCGCAGCGCCTGTTCCATGCGATCGAGCCGGCTGTGGGCATCGACCTCGTCGAGCACCGCGGGCCGGCCGGCCTGGCCACTGCGTGCATGTTCATGGGCCCAGGACAGGAAGTGCTGCACCAACTGCTCGGTGCGCGCGTCCACCGGCGCCTGGGCGTAGACGAAGCGCTCCTTCAGGCTGAGGCTGCCGGCCTGTTCGTCGAGTTCCTTGGCCAGGTCCAGCATCTGCTCCAGCTCGGCCACCTCGAAGTGCGCGTTGTCCAGCGCGAGCTGGTCCATGAACACGCTCAGCACCTCGTGCAGTCGCTGCTTGCCCAGGCGCTGCGAGATGGTGCTGACGTGCCACCAGTTCGGCGCCACCGGCGCCTTGAAATGGCGCGGCGCGCGCGGGGTGCGCGGCAGCAGTTCCTTGAGCGTGCGCGCGGCGCCCGGCTCGGCCTCGTGCAGCACGCCGGTGAAGCCCTCTTCGTGGATGCCGTAGCGGCCGGCGCGGCCGGCGATCTGGTGCACCTCGGATTCGTTCAACGGCCGGTCGCCCACGCCGTCGAACTTGGTCATCGTCGAGAACAGGACCCGGCGGATCGGCAGGTTCAGGCCCATGCCGATCGCGTCGGTGGCCACCAGGATGTGCGACTCGCCGGTGGCGAAGCGTTCGGCTTCGCGCCGCCGCACCTCGGGCGGCAGCGCGCCGTAGATCACCGACACCGGGTGGCCGTTGGCGGCGATCTGGTCGCGCAGCATCAGCACCTCGCGGCGGCTGAAGGCCACGACCGCGTCGCCCTTCTTCAGCGTCGGGATCGCCACCGGCCCCGGCAGCAGCTGCACATGCTGCTTGCGCTCGAACTCGCGCACCACCACGCTTTCGCCGGCCAGGCCCAGCAGGTTCTCGATCGCCGGCACGGCGTAGCCCGAGCAGATGATGATCACCTCGCGCGCGGGCACGCCGACGATGGCCTGGGTCCAGGCCCAGCCGCGCGAGGCGTCGAAGATCATCTGCGCCTCGTCGATCACCGCCACGTCGATGACCTCGCGCGTGCCCACCATTTCGATCGTGCTCGACACCACCCGCGCGCCATCGGCCGGCACGTTCTCCTCGCCGGTCAGCAGCGAGCAGGGCACGCCGCGCGCCACCAGACGGTCGCGGCCTTCGAGCGCCAGCAGGCGCAGCGGCGCCAGGTAGGCGCCGTCGAGCGCACCGGCCAGGCGTTCGAAGGCGGCGTGCGTCTTGCCGCTGTTGGGCGGGCCGACGAACAGCGTCACCCGGCGCGTCAACTGGCGGGCGATCGGGAAGCTGTCCGGATAGCCCTGGAAGGCCAGTTCGTGGTTCAGGCTGCTGAGCGTCTGCTGCTCGCCGACCTGGTGTTCCCAGCGATCCTGGGCGCGGGTGCAGGCGGTCTTGAACTCGGCCAGGCTTTGCGGCCGCGCCAGTTCGGCCTGCAGCCGGGGCAGCAGCGAATCCATCGCCTTGGCGTCGCACCACTGGCTGCGTTCGGCCAGCAGGTCGAGGTGGGCCACCAATTCGGCCGCGTGCTCGTAGGCCGGCGCCGGGCCGAGTGCGGCCAGCAGCGCCCGTTTGTCGCCGTTGCGAAAGAACGCCCAGACGGCGTCGGCCGAGGCCGCTGCGCGAAACGCGACGCTCAGCAAGCCGGGCTTGGCCCAGTCCGCGTGCGCGAGCGTCAAGGGCTGGCGCTGCAGGCGTTCCCAGCCATCGCCGCAGCCGGCGGTGCTGCGGGTGATGCCCAGCGCGTCCAGCGTGGCACCGCGCTCGACCATCAGCGCGCGGGTCTCGCGGCCGACGCCGATCTCGTCGAGGTGTTGCAGCGCCGCGCCGATCAGTGTCGGCGAGATCCAGCGGCTGGGGCGCTGGTGCGGCACGGCCTTCTGCAGCAGGATCAGGCCGGCGGCGTCGAGCCGCGCGTCGACGTCGGTGGCGTCCTCGGGCAGCAGATCGGCTGGTTTGAGCACCTGCGGCAGGTTGTAGGCGGCCTGGCGCACGCGCTCCATCTGTTCGGGGGCGATGCCCGCCGGCACGCGGCTGGCATGGCGGACGTTGGGGAGCCTGAGGGGCGCTGCGGGGACTGAGGACATGGAGCGGCCGGAGTGCGGCGGTGAGGGCAGGCGCGGCGAGATGCAGCCCGGCACCGGGGTCGGTGCCTTTTTGCCGTTGAAGGTGCGGATCATAGGCGGACCCGGCACGGCGGGCACCGCCCGAGGCCGCGCGACGGCCGGCTCGGGCGCGGGCCGGGTGGCGATCAGCTGCTCTCGCGCAGCACCAGTTCGAAGCCGAGGTCGAGCTGCCGGGGCGTGGGCACTTCCTTGCGGATCAGCGAGATCAGCATCTGGGCCGAGCGCTGTCCGACCGCGGCCCGAGGGGTGCGCACGGTCGTCAGCGCCGGCAGCATCTGGGCGCTCGCCGGCAGGTCGTTGAAGCCGGCGACCGCGATCCGCTCGGGCACGGCGATGCCCAGGCGCAGCGCGGCCAGCAGGGCGCCCTGGGCCAGGTCGTCGTTGCAGAAGAAGACCGCATCGACCTGCGGCCGGGCCGCCAGGATCTGCTGGAACATCCGCGCGCCCAGGTCCAGCGACGAGGGCGCAGGGTCCAGCAGTTCGAGCCGCGCGTCGTGCCGGCCCGCGGCCTTCGTCGCCTGGCGCCAGCCGTCCAGGCGCTGCAGCGTGCGCGGGTCGAGCTGGGCGGCGGCGAATGCGATGCGCCGGTAGCCCCGGTCCAGCAGGTGGCGGGTCATCGCCACCGCGGCTTCGGTCTGCGAAAACCCGACGCTGGCGACCGCCGGGTCGGCCGAGGTTTCCATCATCGACACGAAGGGGGTGGCCTGCGCCGCGATCAGCTGCTGCGTGGCGCGCGAATGGACGAGCCCCGTCAGCAGCAGGCCCGCCGGGCGGTGCAGCAGGTGCTCGCGCACCAGTTGCTCTTCCTCCGCGTCGTCGTAATGGGTGACGCCAACCAGGGTCTGGAAGCCGGCGCCGCGCAGCTCGCGCTGGGCCGCTTCCAGCAGGTCCACGAACAGCGCGTTGGTCAGCGAGGGGACCAGCATCGCCACGTAGTTGCTGTGCTGCGACGCCAGCGCCCGCGCCGCCGGATCGGGCACGTAGCCCAGCTTCTGGGCGGCCTCCTGGACGCGCAGGGCCAGCTGCGCATCGACCCGTCGGGTGCCGCGCAGCGCGCGCGACGCCGTCATCACGCTGACCTCGGCCAGGCGGGCGACGTCGGCCAGCGTGGCGCGGCCGGTGGCTCGGCTGGAACGGGGGGAGGGGGGGGCCGTCATCTTCGCGAAAACCCTAGGTTGGTGGTGCTCGAAACTGGTTAGGATAGCGCTATCCAATCTTCCGTGCCGTTGATTGAAAAGCGCTCCTCGACATCGAGCGCATTTTTCAACCCAAACGGGATAGCGCTATCCAACTTGGGATGTCTGAATGATGCCAGATGCCATCGCCACCCGATCCTCGGACCCGGCCTTCTTCGCGCCGACGCGGCTGGTCGTGATGGGCGTCTCCGGCTGCGGCAAGTCCAGCCTGGCCGAGGCCCTGGGCGCTCGGCTGGGCTGGCCGATGATCGAGGGCGACGCCTTTCACAGCGCACGCAACATCGCCCGCATGCAGGCCGGCGTCGCGCTCACCGATGCCGACCGCGCCGATTGGCTCGACGCGCTGGGACGGGTGCTCGCCCGCCACCCCGACGGCGCGGTGCTGAGCTGCTCGGCCCTCAAGCGGGCGTACCGCGATCGCCTGCGTGCGGCGGCGCCGGGCCTGGGCTTCGTGCACCTCGACATCTCGCGGGAGCTGGCGCTGCAGCGCGTGCAGGCCCGTGCCGGCGAGCACTTCTTCCACCCCGGCCTGGTCGACAGCCAGTTCGCCGCGCTCGAGCCGCCCGTGGGCGAGGACGGCGTGCTGCGCCTCGACGCCACCCAGGCCACCCCCGAGGCGTGTTCCGACGTCATCCGCTGGATGCGCCTTTCTTCCTCCTCCTGACCCTCGCCTGAAGGACCTCACCGTGAACCCCACCCCTGTGTCGACTGTTCCGCGCCTTCGCTGGCGCATCGGCGGCCTGATCGGCGCCGGCGTGCTGATCAACTATTTCGACCGGATCAGCCTGTCGGTGGCCGGGCCGCAGCTGCAGCACGAGTTCGGCCTGAGCGCGACGCAGCTCGGCCTGCTGTTCAGCGGCTTCTTCTGGAGCTATGCGCTGCTGCAGATCCCGGCCGGCCTGTTCCTGGACCGCTTCGGTGTGACCCGCATCGGGCGCTGGGGCGCGTTTCTGTGGGGGCTGGCGTCGACGATCACCGCCTGCGCCGGCGGCTTCGTCGGGATCTTCCTGGCCCGGCTGCTGCTGGGCATCGCCGAGGCGCCCAGCTTCCCGGCGAACTCGAAGGCCACCGGCTACTGGTTCCCGCGCAAGGAGCGAGCGATGTCGACCGCGCTGTTCGATGCCGCCGCCAAGTTCTCGAACGTGATCGGCGTGCCCTTGATCGCGCTGGCGGTGGTGAACCTGGGCTGGCGCTGGGGCTTCGGCCTGGTGGCGGCGTTCAGCTTCGCATTCTTCATCGCGTTCTACCTGATCTACCGCGATCCGAGCCAGCATCCGGACCTGTCCGCGCAGGAGCGCGAGTACATCACTTCGAACGGCGCCACGCCCGAGGGGCAGCTCAGCGCCAACCCGGCCGGCATGCTGGCCTACCTGCTGGGCAACCGCAAGGTCTGGGGCCTGTCGATCGGCTTCGCCGCGTACGGCTACTGCTTCTACCTGTTCCTGACCTGGCTGCCGGGCTACCTGGTGCAGACGATGCACATGAGCATCCTCAAATCGGCAAGCTACGCGGCCATCCCGTGGCTGTGCGCCACCGTGGCCGACCTGGTCGTCGGCGGCTGGCTGATCGACCACCTGATCTCGCGCGGCCACGACGAGACCCGGGTGCGCAAGACCGTGCTGCTGGTCGGCATGTTCTTCGGCCTGGCGGTGTTCGGCGCCACCACGACGACCGACCCGACGATCGCCATCATCTGGATCTCGGTGGCGCTGAGCGGGTTGGCCGCCGCCGCGCCGGTGGGCTGGTCGCTGCCCTCGCTGATCGCGCCCAAGGGCGGCGTCGGCACGGTCGGCGGCATCATGAACTTCGCCAACAACATGATGGGGGCGGTCGCGCCCATCGTCACCGGCTACATCGTCGGCAGCACCCAGTCGTTCGCGAACGCCTTCATCGTCGCCGGCGTCATCCTGCTGGTGGGCATGGCCTCGTTCGTGTTCCTGCTCGGGCCGATCGAGGCCCTGCCGGAGCCGCCGGCCCGCTGAGGCCCGGCGTCGGGCGCGGCCGTCAGGCCAGCGCCTGATCGAAATCCGCCACCAGGTCGGCCAGGTCTTCCAGGCCGACCGACACCCGGATCAGGCCGTCGGCGATGCCCATGCGCGCGCGCACCTCGGCACCGGCCTCCCAGAAGATCGTCGGTGCGACCGGGATGACCAGGGTCCGCGTGTCCCCCAGGCCGGTCGCCTTGACCGCCAGCTGCAGGCGGTTGAGCACCTCGTTCAGGCGGGTGCTGTCGCGCAGCTCGAACGCCATCAGCCAGGTGCCGGCCTTGAACCAGCGCATCGCCCGCTCGTGCTGCGGATGGCTGGCCAGCATCGGATAGTGCACGGCCGCCACGGCCGGGTGACGCTGCAGATGGGTCGCCAGGGCCAGCGCGGTCTGGCTGGCGCGGTCCACGCGCAGCGCGAGGGTCTCGGCGCCGCTGGCGATCTGGTGCGCCTGCTCGCTGGACAGCGTGCCGCCCATGTCGCGCAAGCCCTTCTTGCGGATCTGCTGCAGGCCCCATTGGCGCGGATCGCCGCGGCGATACGGCGCCGCGATGTTCGGATGGACGGTCCAGTCGAACAGACCGGTGTCGGTCACCGCGCCGCCCAAGGCCGAGCCGTGGCCGGCGACCGACTTGGTCAGCGAGTTCACCACCAGCGATGCGCCGACCGTGCGGGGCTGGAACAGCCAGGGCGAGGTGACGGTGTTGTCCACGACATAGACGATGCCGCGCTCGCGGCACAACGCGCCGATGGCCTCCAGGTCGGGGATCTGGGTTCCGGGGTTGGCGACGGTCTCGACGAAGACCATGCGGGTCTCGGGCCGCAGCGCGGCGGCCACCGCCGCCACCGCGCAGGCGTCGACCCGGCTGACGGCGACGCCGAAGTTCTCGATCGTGCCCAGCAGGCTGTTGGTGTTGCCGAAGACGTACTGGCTGCTGACGATGTGATCGCCGCTCTTGAGCAGGGTGAACAGGATCGCGCTGATGGCGGCCATGCCGGTGGCGAAGCTCACCGTGCCCACGCCGCCCTCCATGCGGCTGAGGCGCGATTCCAGCGCCGCCGTGGTGGGCGTGCCCTGGCGGGCGTAGTTGAAGCCGCCCTTGACGGTGCCCTGGAACACGCCGATCAGGTCCTCGACCTGGTCGAATCCGTATTGCACCGAGGTGTGGATGGGCTTGCGCAAACCACCATGCTCGACGCCGAACTGGCGGTCGGCATGCACCTGTTCGGTGGCGAATCCGGGGCGGGGGGCAGAGGCGGTCATGGCGGGCTCGTCGGCAATCGGGCACTGGGCGAGGCATGCCTGGCACCGGGGCTGCGATTCTAGAGGGCGACGTCGCCGGCACGGCTTGGGCTACCCTTGGCGCATGAATGACTCCGTCCCGGCAGGCGGCACATCGGTCAAGGTCCTGAGCCTGATCCCGCCGATGACCCAGCTCAACACGCCTTACCCGTCCACCGCCTATCTGACCGGGTTCCTGCGCTCTCGCGGCATCGATGCGGTGCAGGACGACCTCGCGCTGGCCCTGGTGCTGGCGCTGCTGACCCCCGCGGGCCTGGCCGACCTGCGCGACGCGGCCCGGGCCGCGACCCGCCCCACGCCCTCGGTGCAGCAGTTCCTGGTCGGCTTCGAGCGCTACCAGGCCACGATCGCGCCGACCCTGGCTTTCCTGCAGGGCCGCGACGCGACGCTGGCGCATCGCATCAACACCCGCGCCTTTCTGCCCGAAGGGCCGCGCTTCGCGTCGCTGGAGAACTACCTGCACGACGACGGTGGCGATCCGCTGGCCTGGGCCTTCGGTGCGCTGGGCCTGCAGGACCGCGCGCGCCACCTGGCCACGCTGTACCTGAACGACCTGGCCGACGTGCTGCGCGACGCGGTGGATCCGCGCTTCGAGTTCGTGCGCTACGCCGAGAAGCTGGCCACCAGCCAGCCCAGCTTCGACCCGTTGGCCGAGGCGCTGGCCGCGCCGCCCAACCTGCTCGACCGCACGCTGCAGCGGTTGGCACGAGAGGCGGTCGCGCGCCATCGACCGCAGCTGGTGCTGCTGTCCGTACCGTTTCCGGGGGCGGTCTATGCCGCGCTGCGGATCGCCCAGGCGGTCAAGGCGGTGGATGCCGGCATCACCGTCGCGCTGGGCGGCGGTTTCGTCAACACCGAGTTGCGGGACCTGGCCGAGCCGCGGCTGTTCGACTGGGTCGACGTGGTCACCCTGGATGCGGGCGAACGGCCGCTGCTGGCGCTGGTCGAACATTTGCAGGGGCGGCGTTCGCGCGAACGGCTGGTGCGCAGCTTCGTGCGCGACGCAGACGGCGCCGTGCGCTACCTGAACTTTCCCGAGCCCGACATCGCCTTCGACCAGGTGGGGACGCCCACCTGGGACGGCCTGCCGCTGGACCGCTACCTCTCGCTGCTGGACATGCTCAACCCGATGAACCGGCTGTGGAGCGACGGGCGCTGGAACAAGCTCACCGTGGCCCAGGGCTGCTACTGGAAGAAGTGCAGCTTCTGCGACGTGAGCCTGGACTACATCTCGCGCTACGAGGGCGCCTCGGCCGCGCTGCTGGTGGACCGCATCGAGGCCATCGTCGCCGAGACCGGCCAGACCGGCTTCCACTTCGTCGACGAAGCCGCGCCGCCCAAGGCGCTCAAGGCCCTGGCGCAGGAACTGATCGCGCGGCGCGTGAACATCAGCTGGTGGGGCAACATCCGCTTCGAGAAGACCTTCACGCCCGCGCTGTGCCAGTTGCTGGCCGACAGCGGCTGCATTGCGATCTCGGGCGGCCTGGAGGTGGCCTCGGACCGCCTGCTCCAGCTGATGCAAAAGGGCGTCTCGGTGGATCAGGTGGCGCGCGTCACCAAGGGCTTCGCCGATGCCGGCGTGCTGGTGCATGCCTACCTGATGTACGGCTTCCCGACCCAGACCGTGCAGGACACGGTCGATGCGCTGGAATACGTGCGCCAGCTGTTCGACAACGGCTGCCTGCACAGCGGCTTCTTCCACCGCTTCGCCTGCACGGTGCATTCACCGGTGGGCCTGAATCCGGCGGCCTACGGCATCACGCTGCTGCCGCTGCCGCCCGGACGCTTCGCGAAGAACGACGTCGGATTCGTCGACCCCACCGGCTGCGACCACGATGCGCTGGCACCGGGGCTGAAAAAGGCGATCTACAACTTCATGCACGGCATCGGGCTGGACGAGGATGTGCGCAGCTGGTTCAGCGGCGTGCGCTTCAAGCTGCCCCGGTCGACCGTGCCGAGGCAGCGCATCGCGCGGGCCTTGCAGGCCGGCGGCTGAGCGCGCCACGGCAGGTACCGGGTCCGGTCGGCGGTGTGGGTGCGGCCGTGTGGGTTCGGCGGTGTGGGTGCGATCCGCGCCGGGCCTGCGCGCCCGGTTCACGCGGCCAAGGCTTCGGGCTGCTCGGATGGGAGCCAGGTTCGGGTGTTCGAGACTTCGATGCCTGCCATGCCGGCATGCCATTCACCGGCCTGCACGACGTGCCAGTCGCGGCCCAGGCGAAGCGCGCCGGCCGCGTCGAGCAAGACCACCATCGAACCTTCGATCAACGGGGCCAGCAGTCGGGCGAAGCCGGCGCTGCGCAGCAGGCGCGCCGCTTGCGCGGCACTCAGGCCGGTCAGCAGGTCGCCCAGCAGGCGGGCCAGCACGGCGGTGTCGCTTTGGGTGGCGTCGTTGGGCGTCAAGGCGTTGATGCTGCCGTTGTGCATCAGCAGCAGGCTGCTGCCGGGCCACTGGCGCACCACGAAGGGGTGGGCCATCGCGTCGTTGACCGGCCCGAAGGTGGCGCGGCGCAGGTGGAGGTACACCTCGTCGCTGTCGGGCAGGGCCCGTTGGTGGGCCAGCAAGCTGGCCAGATCCATGCCCTTGTGCCAGACCGGACGCCCGGCGTGGAGGTGGAAACTGCCCCAACCATCGCGGTTGTGGCGCCAGGCGTTTTCCAGGAAGGCGTCGCAGAGGGGGCGTCCGGCGGGCTTCTTGATGATCAGGCACATGGCGGGTTCAACGCGGCAAAGGTCAAAACGGTTGAAGCAAGTTCGATTCCCAACCCGCTTTGCAGCATCTTCGACCGGACCCGGGCCGGACTTGAGCCAGCGCAAGCGGCCCGGCAGCCAAGACCCCATGCCGTACGCCTGACACGGGAATGCGGTCCAATGGCGGCCCCACGACCTCCTTGGAGACCGGTTTGACCCCACCCACCCCTCGCCTGCAGGCCTTGAGTTCGGCACAACTGGCCGGCATGCGTCGCGGCGTCGAGAAGGAGGGGCTGCGGGTGCGACCGGACGGCACGCTGGCGACGACGCCGCATCCGGCCGCGCTGGGCTCGGCACTGACCCATCCGCACATCACCACCGACTTCAGCGAATCACAGCTCGAATTGGTCACCGGCGTGCATGACAGCGCCGAGTCCTGCCTGGCGGAACTGGCCGAACTGCACCAGGTGGTGGCGCGCGCGATCGGCGACGAGTGCATGTGGGTGGGCAGCATGCCCTGCACCTTGCCGGGCGACGACGAGATCCCGCTGGGCCGGTACGGCAGCTCGCACATCGGCCAGGCCAAGACGATCTATCGCCGAGGCCTGGGCTATCGCTATGGCCGGCGCATGCAGACCATCTGCGGCATCCACTACAACTGGTCGCTGCCGGGCCTGGACAACGACCAGTACTTCGCGCTGATCCGCAATGTGCGGCGCAAGGCCTTCGTGCTGCTGCTGTTGTTCGGGGCGTCGCCGGCGGTCGAGCGCTCCTTCGTCGAGGGGTTTCCGCATGGCCTGGAGCCCTTGGGCGACGACACGCTGTACCTGCCGTGGGCGACCTCGCTGCGGATGGGCAAGCTGGGCTACCAGAGCGACGCCCAGGCCTCGCTGGCGGTCAGCTACAACGACCTCGAAGGCTATGGCGCCAGCCTGCAGGAGGCGCTGACCCGGCGTTATCCGGCCTACGAGGCGATCGGCCTGCAAGGCGCCGACGGCGAATACCGCCAACTCTCGACCACGCTGCTGCAGATCGAGAACGAGTTCTACGGCACGATCCGCCCCAAGCGCCCGATCCGCTCCGGCGAGCGCCCGCTGCACGCGCTGCGTGAGCGTGGGGTCGAATATGTCGAGGTTCGCTGCATCGACTTGAATCCGTTCGAGGACGCCGGCCTGTCGGCCGACACGATGCGGGTGCTCGACGCCTTCCTGCTGCATTGCCTGACCAGCGACAGTCCGCCCGACAGTCCCCAGGAAAATGCCGAACTGGCCCGCAACCAGCACCTGACGGCGGCCCGCGGCCGGGAACCCGGCCTGCGCCTGGAGCGCGGCGGCCGGACCGTGGCGCTGACCGACTGGGCCGCCGAGGTGCTGGAAGGCTGCCTTGGCGCGGCCGAGCGACTGGACGCGGTGGCCGGCGGCAACCTGCATGCCACAGCGGTGCGGCTCGCCATGGCGGGGTTGCGCGAGCCCGACACGCTGCCGTCGGCCCGGGTGCTGCAAGCCCTGCGAGCCGATCATGGCGGCCAGCGCCTGCCGTTCTTGATTCACCGGTCGAGGGCAGCCCGCCAAGCCTGGCTGGAGCGCCCGATGCCGGCATCGGCCTGGCAGCGCTGGAGCGAGATGGCCGAGGCGTCACGCGACGCCCAGGCCCGGCTGGAGGCGCAGCAGACCGGCAGCTTCGAGGCCTTCCGCCGCGACTACCTCTCAACGACGCAGCTGGCCTGAGGCCGGACCGAGCCAGTACCCCTGTCGGCGTGCGGTGGCCTGCCGCCACGACCGGCCCGTGGCGAGCGCGGGGCCGGGTTTGAGCTGGATCGAGAAAGAGTGACAAATGGCCTGGGTTCGTGGGCCTGATCCCAGGAGGGGGATCAACCTAGGGTTTATACTTAAACCACGGGATAACCCTAGGGTCCCGGATAACAGGACGGTAGCCGGCCACACGCCGAAACCGCCGCCATCACACTCAAGTCGCCTACCCGGCGGCACTCGCACCGACTCATCATGAACCCCATCATTGCCACCCTGGGCGCGTTTCGCGCCGCCTTCCATTCGACCCATACCCCCAGCCTGAACGCCGATGAACGCTACCTGGCGGAAGCCCAGGACATCAGCGATCTGGAGCACCGCATGCGCGAGCTGGACGAGCACCGCGGCCCGCAATGGGCGAACGGCTTTCTGGCGATCTACCCGTCGGGCAGCGGGCGTTGAGCCTGCCGCGCTCGGTCAGGCCTTTTTGGCCACCAACGTCAGGATGTCGTAGCTGGCGACCAGCTCGCCGAGTTGGTTGCTGACTTCCACGTCCCAGGCGACCACGCCCTGGCCCACGCCCTTCGCGTCGACCTTGAATCGGTCGATCTTGCGCTTGGCGGTCAGCCGTGCCTGGATGGTGTCGCCGATGGCGACCGGCTTCACGAAGCGCAGCGTGTCCAGGCCGTAGTTGGCCAGCACCGGCCCCGGAGCGGGGCTGACGAACAGGCCGGCGGCGGCCGACAGCACGAAATAGCCATGCGCGATGCGCTGGCCGAACTGCGTGTCCTTCGCAGCGATCTCGTCGAAGTGCATGTAGAAGTAATCGCCCGAGATGCCGCCGAAGTTGACGAGGTCGGCCTCGGTGACGGTGCGGCGGTGCGTCAGCAGGCTCTCGCCGATCTGCAGATCCCCGAAGTGGCGGCGGAACGGGTGCAGCTCGGTCGTGATGCGTGCGGCGCCGCGGACGTATTCGCCGGTCACGGCCGCCAGCATCGTCGGTGAGCCTTGCAGCGCGGTGCGTTGCAGGTAGTGCTTGACCGCGCGCATGCCGCCCAGTTCCTCGCCGCCTCCCGCGCGGCCCGGGCCGCCGTGCTTGAGCATCGGCAACGGGCTGCCATGGCCGGTCGATTCGGGGGCGGCCTCCCGGTCCAGCACCAGCAGGCGGCCGTGCAGTGCGGCGGCCACCGGAATCGCCCGGGCCGCAATCTGCGGGCTGCGGGTCACCAGCGTGCCGACCAGGCTGCCGCGACCCCGGGCCGCCAGCGCCAGGGCCTGGTCGAGATCGTCGTAGGCCATCAGCGTGCTGACCGGGCCGAAGGCCTCGATGTCGTGGACCGCGTCGTTCGCCAGCGGCTGCCGCGCCAGCAGCAGCGTGGGGGCGAAGAAGGCGCCATCGGCGACGCCATCGCCCTGCGGCGCGAAGCCGTCCCTGGCGCCGAACACCGTCTCGGTGTCCTGCTGCAGCCGCGCGACGCGTTCGGCCACGTCGCGGACCTGATCGTGCGAGGCCAGCGGGCCCATCTTCACGCCGTCGCGGAGCGGGTCTCCGACGACGACCTTGGCGAGTCGGGCGCGCAGGGCCTGGGCCACCGCGTCGAGGTGCTGGCGCGGCACGATCGCCCGCCGGATGGCCGTGCACTTCTGGCCGGCCTTGACCGTCATCTCGCGCGCCACTTCCTTGACGAAGAGATCGAACTCCTCGTCGTCGGGGGTGACGTCCGGCGCCAGGATCGCGCAGTTGAGGGAGTCGGCCTCGGCATTGAACGGCACGCTGTGCGCCACCAGGGTGGGATGCACGCGCAGCTTGGCTGCGGTGTCGGCCGAGCCGGTGAAGGTGACCACGTCGCGGCCGTCCAGGCGGCCGAGCAGATCGCCGGTGCCGCCGATCACCAGCTGCAGCGCGCCGGCCGGCAGGAGGCCGCTGTCGGCGATCAGGCGCACCGCGGCCTCGGTCAGGTAGCTGGTCGCGCTGGCGGGCTTGCCGATGCAAGGCATGCCGGCCAGGAAGCTGGGCGCGAACTTCTCCAGCAGGCCCCAGATGGGGAAGTTGAAGGCGTTGATGTGCACCGCCAGCCCGCCGCGCGGCACGAGGATGTGGGTGCCGGCGAAGCAGCCGGTCTTGCCCAGTCCCAGCACCGGGCCTTCGTGCCACAGGTTGCCCGAAGGCAATTCGTTCGAGCCGGCGCTGGCGTAGGCGAACAGCGTGCCGGTGCCGCCTTCGATGTCGATCCAGCTGTCGGCCCGCGTCGCGCCGGTATGGGCCGAGACGGCGTAGAGCTGCTCCTTGTGCTCGTTCAGGTATTTGGCCAGCGCCTTCAACCGGGCCGCGCGCTGCTGGAAGTCCAGCGCCATCAGCGACGGCAGGCCGACCGTGCGGGCATGGTGCACCGCCTCGGCGAAGTCGATCGCCTCGGCGTGGGTGGCGTACACCGGCCGCCCGTTGACCGCGCTGCGCAGGGTCTGAGCCGGTGTCTGGCCGAACCAGCGGCCGGCGATGAAGCTTTGCAAGTGGGTGATGGTCATGGGTGTCGCAGCCGAAGAGGCTGCAGGTTCAGGCGGGTCGTTCGGTGGGCGTCGTCCAGCGGCCGCCGCGGAACCCGCATGGCCGGGCCGTCGGCGCTGCAGGCGGAGGGCCCATCAGCGGTCATCGAAGCTGAGGATCACGCGCTCGCTCAAGGGATGGGCCTGGCAGCACAGCACATAGCCGGCAGCGACCTCGTTCTTGTCGAGCGCGAAGTTGCGCTCCATGCGCACCTGGCCTTCGACCAGCTTGGCGCGGCAGGTGCCGCACACGCCCGAGGTGCAGCTGAACGGCACTTCCAGGCCGGCGGCGCTGGCCGCGTCGAGGATGCTGGGCTGGTCCTTGCGGAACACGATGTCGCGCGACAGGCCGTCGCGGATCAGCGTGATGCGCGCGCCGTCGGCGTCGCCGGGCAGCGCCTCGTGGATCACCGCGTCGCGCGCGGCATCGGCGGCGGCGCCGCCCGGGGCCACCCCGAAGCGCTCGATGTGGATGCGGTCCTCGGGCACGCCGGCCGCGGTCAGCGCCGCCTCGGCTTCGTCGTTCATCTGGAACGGACCGCACACGAAGGCGTGCGCGATGTTGGCGGCGGGCACCAGGCCGTGCAGGAATTCGCCGATCTTGCTGCGGTCCATCAGGCCGTGGTTGATCGCGGCGTCGGTCTGCTCGTCGGAGAACACATGGTGCAGCGCCAGGCGGGTCATGTAGCGGTTCTTCAGGTCCTCGATCTCTTCCTTGAACATCGTGGACTGCAGCGCGCGATTGCCGTAGATCAGCGTGAAGCGGCTGCCGGGTTCGCGCGCCAGCACCGTCTTCATGATCGACAGGATGGGGGTGATGCCGCTGCCGCCGGCGATGCCGACGAAGTGGCGCTGCGCCCCGGGCTGGATCGGCACGAAGAAGCGGCCCTGCGGTGCCATGACCTGCAGGGTGTCGCCCACCTTGAGCTGGCTGTTGATCCAGTTCGAGAACACGCCGCCCTTGACCTTGCGCACGCCCACGCGCAGCTCGCCGTCGTCGACGCCGGCGCAGATCGAGTACGAGCGGCGCAGATCCTGCCCATCGACCGTGTGGCGCAGCGTCAGGTACTGGCCCTGGGTGAAGCCGAAGGTCTCGCGCAGCTCGGCCGGTACCGCAAAGCTGACGATCACCGCCTCGGCGGTATCGGGTTCGATGTGCCGCACCTGGAGCGGATGGAACAGAACGCTCATCGTGTCGCCTTTGTCTCAGATCGGTTTGAAATGCTCGAACGGTTCGCGGCAGGCCACGCAGCGGTACAAGGCCTTGCAGGGCGTGGAGCCGAAGGCCGACAGGCGCTCGGTTCGATCGCTGCCGCAGCGCGGACAGGGCACGCTGGCGGTGGCCGGGCGTGCGCCGACCAGGCGGATCGGCACGCCCGCGGCCGGGTCGGTGGGGCCGGGCGGTGCGATGCCATAGGCCTGCAGCTTGGCGCGGCCGGCCTCGCTGAGCCAGTCGGTGGTCCAGGCCGGGTGGCGCTGCAGCGTCGCGCGGGCGGGACCGAGGCCGGCCTCGTTCAGCGCGTCCAGCACGCTGCGCTCGATGATCTCGGTGGCCGGGCAGCCCGAGTAGGTGGGGGTCAGCACCACTTCCACGTTCTCGGTCGAGGCATCGATCCGGACCTCGCGCACGATGCCCAGCTCGCAGACCGAGATCGCCGGCACTTCGGGGTCGGGCACCGTGTCCAGCACGGCCCACACGCGTTCGATGCGGGCGCGGCGCTGCGCGTCGGCCGCCACGGCGGGCTCGCTCACCAGGCGCCCCCGGGGTAGGCGCGCTGAAGGTATTGCATCTCGGTCAGCAGATGGCCCAGGTGTTCGCTGTGCACACCTCGCCTGCCGGTGCTGCGAAACGCGCTGGGCGCCGGGGCCACCAGATGTGCGGCAGCCAGCAATTCCGCCATTTCGGCATCGAAGGCCGGGCGCAGCTGGGAGACCGCCGGCCCCAGGCCGGTGGCGGCGGCGTGCCGGTCCACCGCGTCGTCCTCGAACAGCTCGGGCACGTAGCGCCACAGCTCGTCGACGGCGGCCTGCATGCGGCGAGCCGATTCGGCCGTGCCGTCGCCCAGGCGCAGCACCCAGTCGGCCGCATGGCGCACGTGGTAGCGCGCTTCCTTCACGGCCTTGCCGGCGATGGCGGCGAGTTCGCCGTCGTTGGACGAGGCCAGATGCTCCCACTGGGCCCGCAGCCACCAGGCGGCCACCAGGTTGCGCAGCACGGTGACGGCGAAATCGCGCTGGCCGCCCCGGCCGTTCGGCAATTCAACCAGCGTGGGGTTCAGGTAGTCGCGCTCGTCGCGCAGGAAGGCGAGCTGGTCTTCGTCGAGCGGCGCGGTGCCGGCCGCGGCCGCGCCCAGCCGGCCGGCGTGGGTCAGCAGCGAGCGGGCCTGGCCGATCAGGTCCTGCGCCATGTTGGTCAAGGCCAGGTCTTCTTCCAGCGCCGGCGCATGGCCGCACCATTCCGACAGGCGCTGGGCGAGGATCAGGCAGGTGTCGGCCAGGCGCAGCACGTACTGCACCTCGGGCGCACGGCTCGGGCTGATGGAGGACGAGGTGGCGTTCATGGGGTGGGGCGGTCGGAGGGAGATGGCAAGGCCAGGGCGCGCGGCGGGCGACGCATCACATGTGGTCGACGGAGCTCGGCAACTTGTAGAACGTCGGGTGGCGGTAGACCTTGTCTTCCATCGGATCGAAGTACGCGTCCTTGTCGGCGGGGTCGCTGGCCGTGATCTGGTCCGACCGGACCACCCACACGCTGGTGCCCTCCTGGCGCCGGGTGTAGACATCGCGCGCCATCTGCACGGCCATCTGCGGATCGGGGGCGTGCAGGCTGCCGCAGTGCTTGTGGTCCAGCCCGGCCTTGCTGCGCACGAAGACTTCGAACAAAGGCCATTCACCGTGTACGTCACTCATGCGTTTCTCCTTCAGGCAGCTTGTTGCTCGGGGGTGTTCTTGCGGGCATGGGCCAGTGCGGCGTCGCGCACCCAGGCCCCGTCGTCCCAGGCTTGCACGCGCATCGCCAGGCGTTCACGGTTGCAGGGCCCGTCGCCGCCGACCACGCGCCAGAACTCGTCCCAGTCGATCGCGCCGAAGTCGTGGTGGCCGCGGGCTTCGTTCCACTTCAGTTCGGGATCGGGCAGGGTGACGCCCAGCACCTGGGCCTGCTGCACGGTGGCGTCGACGAACTTCTGACGCAAGTCGTCGTTGCTGATGCGCTTGATGCCCCAGCGCATGCTTTGCGCGCTGTGGGTGCTGTCGGCATCGTGCGGCCCGAACATCATCAGGCAAGGCCACCACCAGCGGTTCACGGCGTCCTGCACCATGGCCTTCTGCGCGGCGGTGCCGCTCTGCATCATCACCAGCAGGCTGTCGTAGCCCTGGCGCTGGTGGAAGCTCTCTTCGCGGCAGATGCGGATCATGGCCCGTGCGTACGGCGCATACGAGCAGCGACAGATCGGCACCTGGTTCATGATGGCCGCGCCGTCCACCAGCCAGCCGATGGTGCCGATGTCGGCCCAGGTCAGCGTGGGGTAGTTGAAGATCGAGCTGTACTTGGCCTTGCCGCTGTGCAGCGCGCCCAGCAACTGGTCCCGGCTTTGCCCCAAGGTCTCGGCGGCGGCGTAGAGGTACAGGCCGTGGCCGCCTTCGTCCTGGATCTTGGCCAGCAGGATGGCCTTGCGCTTGAGCGTCGGTGCACGCGTCACCCAGTTGCCCTCGGGCAGCATGCCGACGATCTCGCTGTGTGCATGCTGGCTGATCTGGCGCAGCAGGGTCTTGCGGTAGTCGTCGGGCATCCAGTCCTTGGCCTCGATGAAATCGCCCGCGTCGATGCGGGCATCGAAGGCCTGCTGGTGCTGCAACTCCTCGGCGGAGCGCAAGGCCCGGGGCGGGCTGCCCTCGTCCTTGCCCATCGTGTCCATGGCTTGGGTGTACATGCGTCGTCCTTTGTCGAGGCGAGGCGACCGGTGCGTGCAAGCCGAGGCTTGCGCTGTTCAGAATTCACCGACCGATCGGTCGGATAATGTATCGTCCGACGCTTGTTTGACGCAAGTCATGGGAGACGGTGAAAACCCGGGGGCGGCGCGCGGTGGGCCGTCCCTGCCGGGCGACCGGGGCTCAGCCGCGCATCAAGGCGTCCAGCGCGTCGACCACTTCGGCCCAGTCGGCGTCGTTCGCCCATTGCTCGCGCAGGAACTGGGCCTGGCTGGCGCTCCACACCGGCGCGTCGGCCAGCGCCATGCCCCTGGGCAGCGGGCCCGCGGTGCGCAGGAAGTGCTCGATGCCGGCGACATCGCCCGGCAGACCCAGTTGGCGGAACAGGTCGCCGAGGGGGTGGAAGTGACTGTCCATGGGAGTCCGCCTTTCAGCATCGATGGCCGCGATGCCGACAGCTTGGCACGTTGCGCCGGGCACGTCATCCCGGCCCGCGTGCCGGCCCTGTCGGTGGGTCTGCCGAGCGGGCGTCGGCACTTGTGCGGATGGGCAGCGCTGCGAAATGTCACTACCATGCGCGCCATGACGAACTTCGTCTTTCAAGGTGTGATCGGCGATCACCTCGCACGCAGCGTGCGGGGCCTGCCGTGCTCTCCGCCTGTGAACCGGTTGGGTCTCTGAACCGTCCGCCTGCACGCCCGATCCGGGGCGCGCAGGCCCGTCTGCCTTCCGTTTTCAGGAGCCTTGCAATGGCTGATTTGTTTGACAACCCCATGGGCCTCATGGGGTTCGAGTTCGTCGAGTTCGCGTCCCCCGTCCCCGGAATGCTGGAACCGCTGTTCGAGAAGATGGGCTTCTCGCTGGTCGCGCGGCACCGGTCCAAGAACGTCTCGCTGTTCCGCCAGGGCGAGATCAATTTCATCGTCAACAACGAACCTCGCAGCGTCGCCGGCTACTTCGCGGCCGAGCACGGCCCGTCGGCCTGCGGGATGGCGTTTCGCGTCCAGGATTCGCACCGGGCCTACGCCCGCGCGCTGGAACTGGGTGCGCAGCCGGTCGAGATTCCCACCGGGCCGATGGAGTTGCGCCTGCCGGCGATCAAGGGCATCGGCGGCGCGCCGCTGTACCTGATCGACCGCTTCGAGGACGGCAAGTCCATCTACGACATCGACTTCGAGTTCATCGAGGGGGTGCCGCGGCGGCCGGTCGGCCACGGCCTGAAGCTGATCGACCACCTGACGCACAACGTCTACCGCGGCCGCATGGCCTTCTGGGCGAACTTCTACGAGCGCCTGTTCAACTTCCGCGAGATCCGCTACTTCGACATCCAGGGCGAATACACCGGGCTGACCAGCAAGGCCATGACCGCACCGGACGGCAAGATCCGCATCCCGCTGAACGAGGAGTCGAGCAAGGGCAGCGGCCAGATCGAGGAGTTCCTGATGCAGTTCAGCGGCGAGGGCATCCAGCACGTGGCCCTGCTGACGGACGACCTGCCGGGCACGATCGACCAGCTCGCGCTGGCCGGCATTCCGCTGATGACCGCGCCCGGCCCGGCGTATTACGAGATGCTGGAAGAACGGCTGCCCGGCCATGGCGAGAACGTCAGCGCGCTGCAGACCCGCGGCATCCTGCTCGACGGCAGCACCCAGGGCGGTGCGCCTCGCCTGCTGCTGCAGATCTTCTCGCAGACCTTGCTGGGTCCGGTGTTCTTCGAGTTCATCCAGCGCAAGGGCGACGACGGCTTCGGCGAAGGCAACTTCAAGGCGCTGTTCGAATCGATGGAGCGCGATCAGCTGCGCCGCGGCGTGATCCGGGCCGATTGAGGGCCGGGCCGCTGCCCTACGGCCGTGGCACCCTCACCGGGAGGCTACGGCCCCGCGTCGGTCGACAGCGCCCGCGTGGTGCGGTAAGGCAGGGTCCAGCGGCCTGATCCGTCGTCCTGTGCGCCGATCTGGATCAGCGGCGGCTGGGTGCGCACGCTGCCGAAGATGGTGGCGAACGACACGTCCGCCGCGTCACGGCCGGTGCCCATGCGCACGAAGCCCATCGGGATCGCGGTGCCGGAAGGATCGAACAGATACCAGCGCTGGCCCAGGAAGACCTCGACGTAGGCATGGAAGTCGGTCGGTCCCAGGGCCGGATCGGCGCCGAAGTCGATGCCGGTGGTGAAGCGCGCCGGGATGCTCAGCGCCCGGCACAGCGCAATCATCAGGTGCGCGAAGTCGCGGCACACGCCGACCCGGTCGGTCACCGTGTCCAGCGCCGAGGTGGTCGAGGTCGAGGTGTTGGACTGGAAGCGCACCTGGCGCTGGACCCAGTCCTGGATCGCCTGCACGCGGCCATAGCCCTGGCGCAGGTGCCCGAACTCGGCCATCGCCAGCACGGCCAGGCGGTCCGACTGGCAGTAGCGACTGGGGTAGATGTAGTGCAGCACCTGGGGCTGCAACCGGGCCACCGGCACTTCGGGCACCGGGTCTGGCGCCGCGCTGTGGTGGTGCAGATCCACGGTGGCGTGGTAGCTCAGATGCAGCGGACCCGGGCCGGCGCTCAGGCGCAGGTAGCGGTTGGCGGTGGCCGGGTCGGTCCACAGGCTGCTGGCCACCGGCTGGCTGAGCTGAAGTCCCTCGTCGACCACGGTCTGGTGGCGCGTGTGGGCGCAATGGACGTTGAAGACGAAATCGGCACCGGGCGGTGCGATGTCGTAGCTCAGCGTGATCGCCAGCTGCAGGCGCACCCGGAGGGCCTGAACGGGGTCGACGGCGGTCTGGTTCATCATGGGCTCCGGCGGGTGAAGTGGAGCAGGCGCCCGCTGTAGGCGCCGCCAGGTCCTTCGGGGTCGCGAATCGCGGTTTCGTGCAGGCGGTAGCCCAGGCCGCCCATGCGGCGGTTGAAGGCACTGCGGTTGCCCCGGTTCGGGTCGATCACCATCACCTCGCCGTCGGCGCGCGCGTGGCGCCCGATGAAGCGGGGCAGCACGCCGGCATCGTCGCGCTCGTAAAGGATGTCGCTGCCCATGATCAGCGCGTAGCGTTCGGCGGCCGGATCGTCGCCATCGCCCTCGTCGGCCCAGCCGCCGCCCAGGAAGGGCATCGGCGGCAATGCGTTCAGTCGCAGGTTTTCCATCAGGAAGGCCTGCGCCAGCGGGTGGATGTCGCTGGCGGTGACTTGCGCGCCGCGCCGGTGGCCGACCAGGCTGGCCAGCGCCAGGCCGCAGCCCAGTTCGAGGATGCGCTCATCGGGGGCCACCGGCCGCAAGGCCATGGCAGCGGCCAGATGCTGGCCCGAGGGCCACAGCAAGCCGAACAAGGGCCAGTGGGCGGACGAGATGCCGGCTGCGGCGGCCAGGCCGTCGGGATCGGCGAACTGCTGGCGGTCGAGCAGCGAGCGGATGGTCAGATCGGCCACGCCGCGGACGCTGATCTGCTCGGTCTTGACTTGGTAGCCCGGCATGCGCGGCGTCCTCGTGGTGGGGCTGGCCGCCTGGAGGATGCAGGCACAGCCGGTGGATCAACGCCGTGCCGGGCCGGTGCGGGAGCCGCACGCCGGGAGCAAAACGAAAACCGCCGCCCGACAACAAGCCCGGCGGCGGCAGGGCCGAGTGTGCGCCCGCGCGCCCCGCCTGGCAAGCGCGGCGACAATCACCGCAGTTTGACGCCGGGTCCGTCCATGTCCGAATCTGCAAGTACCACCTCCCCTGAGCTCAACGCCGATGCGGCCCACGCCGGCTTCGCGCGGGTCGCCTCGTTGTTGCAAGACCTGGGCCACCCGCATGCCCCGCAATGGCTGGGCGTGCCGGCGCGCACGGCGCAGGAAGCGGCCGATGCGCTCGGGGTGCAACTCGGCCAGATCGCCAAGAGCGTGATCTTTCGACGCCGCGCCGACGACTGCGCGGTGCTGGTGGTGACCTCGGGCGACCGGCGTGTCGACGAAAAGAAGGTGGCGGGGCAGGTCGGCGCGATCGGCCGTGCCGATGCGGACTTCGTCAAGTCGCGCACCGGCTACTCGATCGGTGGCGTGTCGCCGCTGGGTCACGCCACGCCGCCGGTGGTGCTGATCGATCGCGAGTTGCTGCGCTTCGAGCAGATCTGGGCCGCGGCGGGTCATCCCAACGGCGTGTTCCGGCTCAGCCCGTCGGATCTGGCGCGCTGGACCGCGGCGCCGCTGGTGGACGTGGTGCAGGCATGACCTCGCCCGAGCACGCGCCTGAGCAAGGCGCGGCGCTACCCGCTGGCCGCGTCGCGTCGCCCTGCACCGGCGTGTGCCGGATCCCCGCCGGCCAACCCTGGTGCGAGGGCTGCTGGCGCAGCCTCGACGAGATCGCGGCCTGGTCCTCGATGTCCGACGCCCAGCGGCGCGACGTCTGGTCGTTGCTGCCGGCGCGCCGGCCCGCGGCGGCACCCGGCACGCCGGCCTGAGGCGCCGATCGGACGTCGCCATGCAGCGCGTGAGGTTTCATTTCGATGTCGCGTCGCCCGCCGCGTACCTGGCGTTCGAACGCCTGCCGGAGGCGCTGGCGGGCATCAGCCATCACGTCGAATACCACCCGGTGGCGTCGGCCGGCCTGCCTGGGGCCGCGGCCGACGCAGCCTGCGACGGGGCCGCGCCTGACGCGGCGGACCCGCCCTTGCAAACGCCCGCACCGTGCCCGTTCGATCCGCTGCCGCTGCTGGGCTTGATGCTGTGCGCGGACGCTGCCGGACGACTGCCCAACCGGCGCGTGGTCGAGGCGGTGATGCGCCATGTCTGGCAGGGCGGGGGGGCGGACCCGAACGAGCCGCAGCGGCTGCGCGCGCTGGCGGCCGAGTTGGGCCTGGCGCCAACCCGGCCGTGCGCCGGCGCGATGGATCGGCTGCGGCAGCTGACCGATGCCGCCGTCGCCCGGGGGGTGACCGGCGTCCCGAGCTTCGAGGCCGGTGGCCGGCTCTACGAAGGCCTGGACGCGTTGCCGAGCCTGCGCGCCGACCTGTTGGCGACGCGGGACTGAACCCGCGCCGGCCGGCGCGCGGATCAGGTCTTTCCCGACCCCGACCCGCGGTCCCACCATGCGGAATCAGCCCCGAGGGTCTGCCCTGAGGTTGTCAGCTTTCATTCAGTTTGACGTCAGACCGAGGTCAGACAAGCTGCCCACAGTCCGGCCACACTGCCTCGACGTTGAGGCAACCGACGACAACAACTGGAGACCAGCATGGCAACAATCGCGGCCAACGCGCCGATGACGAGCGAGGAGAAGAAGGTCATCTTCGCCTCGTCCTTGGGCACCGTGTTCGAGTGGTACGACTTCTACCTCTACGGCACGCTGGCGGTGATCATCGGCAACCAGTTCTTCTCGGCGTTGGACCCGGCCTCGCGCACCATCTTTGCGCTGCTGGCCTTTGCCGCCGGCTTCTTCGTGCGGCCGCTGGGTGCGCTGGTGTTCGGCCGCCTGGGCGACATGATCGGGCGCAAGTACACCTTCCTGGTCACGATCCTGATCATGGGCTTGTCGACCTTCATCGTCGGCGTGCTGCCCAACTATGCGTCGATCGGGGTCGCCGCGCCGGTGGTGCTGATCGGCCTGCGCATGCTGCAAGGCTTGGCGCTGGGCGGCGAGTACGGCGGCGCGGCCACCTACGTGGCCGAGCATGCACCGCACGGCAAGCGCGGCGCCTACACCTCGTGGATCCAGACCACCGCCACCGCGGGCCTGTTCCTGTCGCTGCTGGTGATCCTGGGCGTGCGCACCATGATCGGCGAGAAGGCCTTTGCCGACTGGGGCTGGCGGATCCCGTTCATCGTGTCGATCGTGCTGCTGGCGGTGTCGGTCTGGATCCGGCTGTCGATGAACGAATCGCCGGCCTTCCGCAAGATGAAGGAAGAGGGCCGCACCTCCAAGGCGCCGCTGACCGAATCGTTCGGCCAATGGCGCAACCTGAAGATCGTGATCCTGGCGCTGATCGGCCTGACCGCCGGCCAGGCGGTGGTCTGGTACACCGGCCAGTTCTACGCGCTGTTCTTCCTCACCGGGGCGCTGAAGGTGGACGGCGCCACCGCCAACATCCTGGTCGCGATCTCGCTGCTGATCGGCACGCCGTTCTTCATCGTCTTCGGCGCGCTGTCCGACAAGATCGGCCGCAAGCCCATCATCATGGCCGGCTGCCTGATCGCGGCGCTGACCTATTTCCCGCTGTTCCGCGCGTTGACCGAAGCCGCCAACCCCGATCTCGCCCAGGCCCAGGCCGCCAACCGGGTCACCGTCACCGCCGACCCGGCCGAGTGCTCGTTCCAGTTCAACCCGACGGGCACCTCCAAGTTCACCAGCTCATGCGACATCGCCAAGCAGGTGCTGTCCGCCGGCTCGGTCAGCTACGACAACGTGGCTGGCACCGGCCCGGCCAAGATCAGCATCGGCAGCACCGTGATCGAGAGCTTCTCGGTCGCCGGGCTGCCGGCCGACGAGGCCAAGAAGCGCGACGGCGACTTCAAGAAGGCCGTGGGCGAGGCGCTGAAGGCCGCGGGCTATCCGAGCAAGGCCGATCCGGCCAAGATCGACAAGGTCAAGATCGTCGCGATCCTGACGCTGCTGGTGATCTTCGTGACCATGGTCTACGGCCCGATCGCGGCGATGCTGGTCGAGATGTTCCCGACCCGCATCCGCTACACCTCGATGAGCCTGCCGTATCACATCGGCAACGGCTGGTTCGGCGGTTTCCTGCCGGCCACCGCGCTGGCCATCGTGGCCGAGACCGGCAACATGTACAACGGCCTGTGGTATCCGATCATCGTGGCCGCGGTGACCTTCGTCGTCGGGATGCTGTTCCTGAAGGAAACCAAGGACATCGACATCTACGCCAAGGACTGACCGCGCGGGCGCCTGCAGGCGCGTGCGGGCCTGCGCGTGCCCTATCGTCCGAACGCCGTGGCCAACGGGGCGACGCGCCCCGCATGCCGCGCGTCATAGCCGGGCAGCGCGTTGATCGCCTGATGGAACGCCGCGCTCTGCAGCAGCGTCAGCGCGGCCTGCATCGGCGCACCGGCCAGCGTGCTGGCGGAGCACAGCAGGAAGTAGCGCTCGTTGGCCAGCGGGATGAAGTCGAGCTTGAAATGGCGGGCGGGCGTCTCCAGGCCGAAGCCGGCGTCGGCCATGCCGCTGGCGACGTAGGCGGCCACCGCCGCGTGCGTGAACTCGCCCTGCTCGAAGCCGGCGATGGCGCGCGGCGCGACCTCTTGGCCGGCGAGCAGGCCTTCGAGCAGAAAGCGCGTGCCGGAGCCGGCGTGCCGGTTGATGAAGCGCACTTCCGGACGCGTCAGATCGGCCAGTTCGTAGATCTTCTTCGGGTTGCCGGGGGGCACCATCAGGCCCTGGCGCCGCGTGGCGATGTCGATGACCTGCAGGTCGTCGCCCTCCAGCCAGCGCGCGTAGTGCGCCAGCGCCGCGGCCTGCAGCCGCCCCTCGGGAATGTGGAAGCCGGCCACGTCGCAGGCGTGATCGTGCAGCGCAGCCGCCGCTTCGATGCTGCTGCCGTAGCGGCGCTCGATCGTCATCCGGTCGCGGGTCAGCGCTTCCACCAGCTTCTCGATCGCGTAGCCATGGCTGGCGTGCAGCCGCAGCGCCACCGGTTCGGTGGGGATGACCTGGGCGAGTTCGGTCGCCAGCTCAGAGGCCAGCGACTCCAGCACCGGGCTGAGCCGGGCGGTGATGCGGTGGTCGGCCCAGACCAGCTTCTCGCCCAGCGCGCTCAGGGTCGAGCCCTTGCCACGCTCCATGTGCAGCAGGCTGGCGTCGAAATGGGCTTCGCCCTGGCGCACCAGATCCCAGGCATGGCGATAGGAAATCCCCAGTTGCTGGCAGGCCGCCAGCAGGCTTTTCTGGGCCTGGACCTGGACCAGCAACTCCAGCAGACGGGGGGGCAGCGGCGGGCGGTCCGGGTCGTGCAGCGTCCAGACCGGACGGATCGAGATGTGCTTCATAGGGACTGTCCCTTAAGTGCTGGACGGCATATGCAGCGGCACCACAACGCATAAGCCGCCTGTCGAAAGCGAGCATAGCCGGTGTCAATCCCCTGCGGCGACACTAGCGCATCGCAACATCAATCCCGAGGCCCGGGCGCCGCGGGGTTGACCCTAGGAGAACGCATGTCCACGGTGATGAACAGATCGACCGGTACCGCCGGTGAGTCGAGTCTGCTGTCCAAGGAGCGCATTGTGGCCGCCCCCGGCTACAACCGCTGGCTGGTGCCGCCTGCGGCGCTGGCGATCCACCTGTGCATCGGGATGGCCTACGGCCTGTCGGTGTTCTGGCTGCCGCTGTCCAAGGCGCTGGGCATCAAGGAGGCGCTGAAGTGCGGGCCGGACGTCGGCTTCTTCCAGCAGCTGTTCGTCACGAACTGCGACTGGTCGATCGCGTCGCTGGGCTGGATGTTCACCCTCGGCATCGTGTTGCTGGGCGTGTCGGCCGCCATCTGGGGCGGCTGGCTGGAACATGCCGGGCCGCGCAAGGCCGGCGTGGTCGCGGCGCTGTGCTGGGGCGGCGGCATGCTGCTGTCGGCGCTGGGCATCTACCACCATCAGCTGTGGCTGATGATGCTCGGCACCGGCTTCATCGGCGGCATCGGCCTGGGTCTGGGCTACATCTCGCCGGTCAGCACCTTGATCAAGTGGTTTCCGGACAAGCGCGGCATGGCCACCGGCATGGCCATCATGGGCTTCGGCGGCGGCGCCATGATCGGCGCGCCGCTGGCGGCCGAGCTGATGAAGCACTTCGCCTCGGCGACCGATGTCGGCGTGTGGCAGACCTTCGCCGTGCTGGGCGGTCTCTACATCGTCGCGATGCTGCTGGGCGCCTTTGGCTACCGCGTGCCCGCCAGCGGCTGGAAGCCTGAGGGTTGGACGCCGCCGGCGCCCAAGGCGGGCCAGAACATGATCACCCAGCAGCATGTCCACGTGAAGCGGATCTGGGGCATCCCTCAGTTCTGGCTGGTCTGGTTGGTGCTGTGCATGAACGTCAGCGCCGGCATCGGCGTGATCGGCATGGCCAGCCCGATGTTGCAGGAGGTGTTCGGCGGCAGCCTGATCGGCGTGGCCAAGAGGTTCGGCGAACTCGACAAGACCCAGCTCACCGCGATCGCGGGTGTCGCGGCCGGCTTTGCGGCGCTGCTGAGCCTGTTCAACATCGTCGGTCGCTTCTTCTGGGCCAGCCTGTCCGACAAGCTGGGTCGCAAGCTGACCTACACGATCTTCTTCGTGCTCGGCGGCGTGCTGTACTTCAGCGTGCCGGCCAGTGCCGGTGCCGGCAGCAAGCTGCTGTTCGTCGGCGCCTTTTGCATCATCCTGAGCATGTACGGCGGCGGCTTTGCGACCGTGCCGGCCTACCTGGCCGACCTGTTCGGCACCCAGATGGTCGGTGCGATCCACGGCCGCTTGCTGACCGCCTGGTCGACGGCCGGCGTGATCGGGCCGGTGGTGGTGAACTACATGCGCGAGTACCAGTTGGGCCTGGGCCTGCCCGCCAGCCAGGTCTACAACCAGACCATGTACATCCTGGTGGGCATGCTGGTGGTCGGTCTGATCAGCAACTGGCTGGTGCGTCCGGTCGCCGACAAGTACTTCATGACGCCGGCCGAGCTGGCCGAAGAGCAGCGCATTGCGCATGACCGCGCCGCAGCCACGGCCGCCGGTCCCGGCACGATGACCTTCCACAAGTCGTCGACGGCATCGGTCGTGCTGGCCTGGGTGGCGGTGGGCATTCCGCTGGCCTGGGGCGTCTACCGCACGGCACTCAGCGTCGCCAAGTTCTTCCACTGACGCCGCGGCGGCTTCCGTCATGACAAGGGCCACCGGTGACGGTGGCCCTTGTCGTATCCGGCCGGTCGCGGCCGCCGCAGGGCCGCTGGCGCCTTCAGCGCAGATTGCCGGTATGGCCCAGCGAATAGCGGCCGGGCTGCGGCCAGACCGTCAGGCCGTGCGGCTCCTGGCCGACCGGGATCTCGTTGACCGCGCCGGTGCGGGTGTTGAAGCGATAGACCACATCGTCGAACCGGCCCGACAGCCACAGCCACTTGCCGTCCGCGCTGACGTTGCCCATGTCGGGGCTGCCGCCGCCGGGCACCGGCCAGCGCGCGGTGATCTGGTTCGTGGCGAAGTCGATCACGGTGACGCTGCCCGGGCCATGGTGCGGGCCGTGGATGCGGTGCGAGCCGCGGTTCGCGACGTACAGGCTCTTGCCATCGCGGCTCGGGTACAGGCCATGGGCCGCCACGCCGGTCGCGATCAGGCCGGTCTCGGTGAAGCTGTCGCCGTCGATGACGTGCACGCCATCGGCTTCCATGTCGGCGACGTAGAAGCGCTTGCCGTCGGGCGAGATCCGGATGTCTTGCGGCATGCCCTTCGTCGACGAGCAGATCTCGCTGGCCGGCGCATCGGCCGGTATCGCCGGCGAATCCTTGTAGCGGGTGCGCGGCATCTTGAGCTTCAGATAGCCGAGCACCTTGCGGTTGACGAGGTCGACCTTGGCCAGGCTGCCGTCGAATTCGCAGGTGAAGATCGCGTAGCGGCCGTCGATGGAAAAGTCGGCGTGGTTGATGCCGCCGCAGCGGGGGGTCTCGATGCTGTACTGCATCGCCATCGTGTGCGGGTCGCGGAAATCGAGGCGGTGGTGGGCTTCCGCGACGACGATCGCCGACTTGCCGTCCGGCGTGAAATACAGGTTGTACGGGTCGTCCACGGGCAGCGCCTGGCCGGGCTTGCCGGTGCGCGGGTCGATCGGGGTCAGGCTGCCGGTGGTGCGGCGCTCGGCGTTGTTGGCCACCCAGAGGGTGCGCAGGTCCCAGGCCGGCACGATGTGCTGCGGGCTGTCGCCGACCTTGAAGCGGTCCACCACCTTCAGCGTCGCCGGGTCGATCACCGAGACGTCGTCCGAGCGCAGGTTGGGCACGTAGACGCGCTCCAGATCGCCGCGCACCGCCGCGCTCAGGTGGGCCGGCCCGTGGGTCTCGCTGTACAAGTCCTGCGGGTCGACGACCGGCGGCATGCCCGGCACCGTGACGATGGCTGGCGCGGCCTTGGGGGCCGGCGTGGACGGGGTCGCGCTCGCGCCATGGCTCAGGCCCACGGCCATCACGCCGGCAGCGCCGGCGGCCACGATCAGGCCGGCACTCAGCACACTTTGCTTGTTCAAGGGGGAAGGCTCCGAAATCAAAAGACGGGACGACGCGTCAGCGGGCAGCGACCTGCCGGCGAATTTCCGCGACGCTAGTGTCAACGATCATCTTCACGCCGAGTTGACCCAGTTCAACGCTGGCCGCGCGCGGGTCGCCGTAGACCCCTTCGCCCGGCCCGGGCTTGGCGCCGTGGCCGAGCAGTCCGGTGCGCACCAGTGCCGGGTCCACCGCCATCGCGAGCGAGGTGTCGGCCAGGCCGGCATGGGTGCCGATCTCGGCCTCGCTGTGGCCGCGTTGCTTCAGCGCGGCCACGTAGGCCGTCTGGGTGATGCGGTAGTAGGCCGTCAGCGCGTGCACCCGGCACGACGGATCGGCCGCCCATTCGCGGTTCAGCTTGGCGGCCACGCGCTCCTCGCTCTTCTGGTAGCCGCCGTGGTCGCCCAGGAAGAACACGTCCCGCAGCCCGTGCTGCTTGAAGCTGCGCGCGGTGGCCTCCAGCAGACCTTCGAACACCGGCTCGGGAATCGAGATCGTGCCGCTGAAGCGCATGTGCGCGGCCGGCGGGTGGATGCTGCCTTCGGGCACGTACGCGATCACCGGGGCCACCACCGCATTGCCCAGGCGGCTGGCGATCTCGCCCGCCAGCACATGGGCGCGCACGTTGTGCTTGCCCAGCACCATCTGGGGGCCGTTCTGCTCGGTGCCGCCGATCG
Organism: Ideonella sp. sgz306126; assembly: GCF_056032705.1. Lineage (NCBI taxonomy): Bacteria > Pseudomonadati > Pseudomonadota > Betaproteobacteria > Burkholderiales > Sphaerotilaceae > Ideonella > Ideonella sp. sgz306126. The sequence continues at coordinate 356,770 of NZ_JBVYWP010000001.1, read as the reverse complement.
GCACCAGCACCGTGGTGCTGCCGGCGGCGATGCGCGCGCGCAACTCGGGCGAGGTCATCGCCTCCAGGTAGGGCGTGGCGGGCTGGGCCTGGACGGCCGCGGCGCAGAGCAGGGCCAGCGCCAGCGCCAGCGAGGCTGCGGAGCGGCGCGCCCCGCGGAAAGCAATCTGGGACATGTCGGATTCGGATCGGATCAGTCCGACATCCTACCGGGCCGTCGTAAAGCGACGCGGGAGGCGCCGCTGCTCGGCGCGGCGGCCGGCCGACGCGCGGCCCGGCGTCGGGTGACTCGGCCAGCGCACCGCCGCTCGTGGCGGTGCGCCGTGGCGCCGGTCAGTGTGCCGGCGTCGGCTTGGCCCGGGGCCGTGAGACGGTCGCGGCCTCGCGCAGTTTGTCCTTCTTGCTCTTGCGCCGGCCCTTGACGCCGCCGTTCGGATCCAGTCCGGTGCCGGGTCCGGCCGCCGGCAGATCGGCCGGACCTGGGGTGGCCGGCTCGAAGCCCGCCACCGTCTCGCGCGGCACGCGCAGGCCCTGGCGCTTTTCGATCAGGCGGAAATGGGCTTCGGCCGAGGGGATGATGAAGCTGATCGCGTCGCCCTGGCCGCCGGCCCGGCCGGTGCGGCCGATGCGGTGGATGAAGTCGTCCGCCGAGCGCGGCAGATCGTAGTTGACGACCATCGGCAGGGCCTCGATGTGCAGGCCGCGGGCGGCCATGTCGGTGGCCACCAGCACCTGCAGCTGTCGTTGCTTGAAGGCGTCCAGCACGGCGCTGCGGGCGCCCTGGCTCAGCTCGCCATGAAAGGCGCCGGCGGCGATGCCGGCGCGACCCAGCTTGTCGGCCACCAGCTCGGTGGCGTACTTCGTGGCGACGAACACCAGCACCCGGTCGTCGCCCGCCCCCTGCACCAGCTGGCGCAGCAGCTGGGTACGGCGATCGGCGTCGACCGCGATCGCGCGCTGGCGGATGTCGGGCCGGGCGGCGGCGGCGCCGGTGAGGGTTATCCGTTCCGGGTCCGTCAGCAGCACCTCCGCCAAGGCCTTGACCGGCGGTGCGAACGTGGCCGAGCACAGCACGTTCTGGCGGCGGCTGGGCAGCAGCGCCAGCACCTCGGCCAGTTCGTCGGCAAAGCCCAGGTCCAGCAGCCGGTCGGCCTCGTCGAGCACCAGCATGGCGACCTGGCGCAGCGTCAGGGCGTTGTGTCGCACCAGGTCCAGCAAGCGTCCCGGCGTGGCCACGACGATGTCGGCGCCGCCGCGCAAGCCCATCATCTGCGGGTTGATCGAGACGCCGCCGAACACCACCGCGATCTTGGCCAGGCCGGGCAACTCATGGGCGAGTTCGCGCAGCGTCTCGCCCACCTGCAGCGCGAGTTCGCGCGTCGGCACCAGCACCAGGCCGCGGACCGGCCGCGGCGCCGCCGGCGTGCCGCCCAGCCATTGCTGCAGCAGCGGCAACGCGAACGCGGCGGTCTTGCCCGAGCCGGTGCGGGCCTGCATCAACACGTCGCGGCCGGCGAGCAGGGCCGGAATCGCCGCGGCCTGCACGGCGGTCGGCTGGCGGTGGCCTCGCTGGGCGAAGGCATGGGCCAGTGCGGGGGCGAGACCCAGGGAGGCGAACGGCATGGTGTGGGCGAAGAGCAGCGGCGCCGCAGTGTAGCCCCGGCCGCTGCCAGGCTGGGGTTTACGATTTATGCAGCGATCGACATATGCCGTTGGCGAACCACTGCCTATTGAAGGGGGGGCAGGCCCTCAGTACAGTGGCCTCTGGCCCCCAGCTCCAAAGAGACCCCATGACCGACACCGACGCCTGCGCCGACAAGCGCCCCGACCTGGCCGTGCCGGAGGCGGTGGTGAGCCTGGAGCCGCTGCGCGATCGCCTGCGGCGCAAGAGCCGGCTGAAAGGCCGCCAGCCCGATGATGCGGCGATGGCCGAGGTGCGGAGCCTGGTCGGCCCCGGCCCGCACCGGCGAGACCGGCTGATCGAGCTGCTGCATCGCCTGAATGACCGGCACGGCGCGCTGTTCGAGCGCCACCTGGTGGCGCTGGCCGCGCAGATGCGGCTGAGCATCGCCGAGGTCGCCGAAGTCGCGAGCTTCTACCACCACTTTCAGATCCTGCCGGATGGCGTGGCGGCGCCCGCGCAGGTCGTGCGGGTGTGCCAGAGCCCGTCGTGCGCGATGGCGGGCTCGGCCGGGTTGATGGCCTCGCTGGCGGCGGCGGTGGGCCCGGGGGTGGAGGTCGTTGCCGCTCCCTGCGTCGGCCGCTGCGAGCAGGCGCCGGTGGCCGTGGTCGGCCAGCGGCCGGTGATCGGCGCTACGCCGGCTGCGGTGTTGAGGCACCTGGCGGCGAGCGAGGTCTGCCATCCGGCCAGCGAGGGCGGGGCGGTGTTCGACCCCGGCGCGATGGCACCCTGCGAGATCACGACCGGCGCCGAAGATCTCGCCCCGGTCTGCGTCAAATACGCCGATTACCGCCGCGCGGGCGGCTACCAGCTGGCGGCCGAACTGGTCAACGGCGAGCGGGACGCCGAAGAAGTGCTCCAGGCCCTCGAAGGCGCCGGCTTGCGTGGCCTGGGCGGCGCCGGCTTTCCGGCCGGCCGCAAGTGGCGCATCGTGCGCGGCTTCGCGGCGCCGCGGATCATGGCCGTCAACCTCGACGAGGGCGAACCCGGTACCTTCAAGGACCGCAGCTTTCTCGAGCGCGACCCGCACCGGTTTCTCGAAGGGGTGCTGGTGGCGGCCCAGGTGGTGGGCATCGCCCAGGTCTTCATCTACCTGCGCGACGAATACCACGGCGCTCGCGCGCTGCTCGAAGCCGAGCTGGCCGCCTTGCTGGCCGACCCGCCGTGCCCGCTGCCGGCGATTGAGCTGCGGCGCGGCGCCGGCGCCTACATCTGCGGCGAAGAGTCGGCCATGCTGGAGAGCTTGGAGGGCAAGCGCGGCGAACCGCGGCTGCGCCCGCCGTACATCGCCGAGGTGGGCCTGTTCGGCCGGCCGACGCTGGAGCACAACTTCGAGACCTTGTATTGGGTGCGCGACATCGTGTCGCGCGGCCCGGCCTGGTTCGGCGGCTTCGGGCGCCACGGCCGCAAGGGGCTGCGCTCGTTCAGCGTCAGCGGGCGCGTGCGGCGTCCCGGGGTCAAGCTGGCACCTGCCGGCATCACGCTGCGCGAACTGGTGGACGAGTTCTGCGGCGGCATGGCCGAGGGACATGCGCTGTACGGCTACCTGCCGGGCGGTGCCTCGGGCGGGCTGCTGCCGGCGTCGCTGGCCGATCTGCCGCTGGACTTCGACACCCTGCAACCGTACGGCTGCTTCATCGGCTCGGCCGCCGTCGTGGTGTTCAGCCAGGCCGACCGGGCGCGCGACGTGGCGCTCAACGCGATGCAGTTCTTCGCCGACGAAAGCTGCGGCCAGTGCACGCCCTGCCGGGTCGGCACCGACAAGGCGGCGCGGCTGATGGCCCAGCCTGACTGGGACCACGCGACGCTGGACGATCTGGCCCAGGTGATGGGCGATGCGTCCATCTGCGGCTTGGGCCAGGCGGCGCCCAACCCGATCCGCTGCGTGCAGCGCTACTTTCCACACGAGGTCGGCCTGGCCGACCCGAACCCAGGAGCTTCGGCATGAACGCCCCGGACGCGATGCAGCGCATGATCTCGTTCGTGCTGGACGGCCAGCCCTGCGAGGCCCGCGAGGGCGAGACGATCCTGAAGGCCGCCGAGCGCCACGGCGTCGACATTCCCCGCCTGTGCTACAGCGACGGCCTGCGGCCCGATGGCAACTGCCGCGCCTGCGTGGTCGAGGTCAAGGGCGAGCGCGTGCTGGCGCCGTCGTGCTGCCGCGTCGTCCAGCCCGGCATGGAGGTCGGTGCCCGCAGCGAGCGGGCTCGCAAGAGCCAGGCAATGGTGCTGGAAATGCTGCTGGCCGACCTGCCCGCCGAGGGCCAGCAATGGGTTGACGGCGATGCCAGCCGCTCGCACGGCGAGTTGAGCGACTGGGCCGCCCGGCTCGGCGTGGCGCCGCGTGCCTCGCTCACGGCGCTGGCGCGGTCGCAACCGGCCGCGGACCTGAGCCACCCGGCGATGGCGGTGAACCTCAGCGCCTGCATCCAGTGCACCCGCTGCGTGCGAGCGTGCCGCGAGACCCAGATGAACGACGTCATCGGCGTGCTGCACCGCGGCGCGCACGCCACGATCGCGTTCGACCTGGGCGACGCGATGGGCGACAGCTCCTGCGTCGCCTGCGGCGAGTGCGTGCAGGCCTGCCCGACCGGCGCGCTCAGCCCCAAGACCTTGATCGGCGACCGACGCGTGGACAGGAAGGTCGAGTCGGTCTGTCCCTACTGCGGCGTGGGCTGCCTGCTGACCTACCACGTCAAGGACAACCAGATCGTCGCGGTCGAGGGCCGCGATGGCCCCGCCAACGGCGGGCGCCTGTGCGTCAAGGGCCGCTTCGGATTCGACTATGTGCACCATCGCCAGCGGCTCACCCGGCCGCTGATTCGCCGGCCCGGCGTGGCCAAGGAGCCGGGCCGAACCTACGCGCAGACCGAGTGGAACGAGGTCTTCCGCGAGGCCAGCTGGGACGAGGCCCTGTCGCTGGCGGCCGGCGGGCTGAAGGCCTTGCGCGACGCGCACGGCCACAAGGCCCTGGCGGGCTTTGGCTCGGCCAAGGGAAGCAACGAAGAGGCCTACCTGTTCCAGAAGCTGGTGCGCACCGGCTTTGGCAGCAATAACGTCGACCATTGCACCCGGCTGTGCCATGCGTCCAGCGTGGCGGCACTGCTCGAAGGCGTCGGGTCGGGCGCGGTCAGCAATCCGGTCAAGGACGTGGCGCAGGCCGAGCTGATCATCGTCATTGGCTCCAACCCGACCGCCAACCACCCGGTGGCCGCGACCTGGATGAAGAACGCGGCCGCCGCGGGCACCAAGATCGTGATGCTGGACCCGCGCCGCACCGACCTGGCGCGACACGCCTGGCGCACGCTGCAGTTCAAGCCGGACACCGACGTGGCGCTGCTCAACGCGATGATCCACACCGTGATCGACGAGGGCCTGGTCGACCAGGACTTCCTGCACCAGCGGGCCAGCAACTTCGACGCCCTGCGGGCCAATGTGCAGGCCTTCAGCCCGGAGGCCATGGCGCCGGTGTGCGGCGTGCCCGCCGAGTCGATCCGCGAGGTGGCGCGGGCCTATGCCACCGCCAAGGCCTCGATGATCCTGTGGGGCATGGGCGTCAGCCAGCATGTGCATGGCACCGACAACGCGCGCTGCCTGATCGCATTGGCCAGCGTCACCGGCCAGATCGGCAAGCCCGGTTCCGGCCTGCACCCGTTGCGGGGCCAGAACAATGTGCAGGGCGCCAGCGACGCGGGTCTGATTCCGATGATGTTCCCCAACTACCAGCGGGTGAACGACGCCGAGGTGCACCGCTGGTTCGAGGCCTTCTGGGGCATGCCGCTGGACGATCAGCCCGGCTACACCGTGGTCGAGATCCTGCACAAGGCGAAGGCGCCCGACAGCGATCCGCACAAGATCCGCGGCATGTACGTGATGGGCGAGAACCCGGCGATGAGCGACCCGGACCTGAACCACGCCCGCGAGGGGCTGGCCAGCCTGAGCCACCTGGTGGTGCAGGACCTGTTCCTGACCGAGACAGCGTGGCTGGCCGACGTGGTGCTGCCGGCCAGCGGCTGGCCCGAGAAGACCGGCACCGTCACCAACACCGACCGCATGGTGCAGATGGGACGGCGTGCGCTGGATGCCCCGGGCGATGCCCGGCAGGACCTGTGGATCATCCAGCAGATCGCCCTGCGCATGGGCCTGGACTGGCGGTATGGCGGCCCCGAGTCCGGTGTCGCCGCGGTCTACGAGGAAATGCGCCAGGCGATGCACGGCGTGATCGCCGGCGTGTCGTGGGAGCGTCTGGAGCGCGAGCACAGCGTGACCTATCCCTGCCCCAGTGAAACCGATCCCGGCCATCCGATCGTCTTCACCGAGCACTTCGACACCCCGGACGGGCGCGTGCATCTGGTCCCGGCCGGCCTGATCCCGGCCAACGAACAGCCGGATGACGATTACCCCTTCGTGCTGATCACGGGCCGCCAGCTGGAGCATTGGCACACCGGCAGCATGACCCGGCGCTCCGAGGTGCTGGACGCGGTCGAGCCGCTGGCCACGGTCAGCCTGAACGGCGCCGATCTGGATCGCCTGGGCTTGGTGCCGGGCGATGCCCTCACCGTGGCCTCGCGGCGCGGCAGCGTCACGCTGCACGCCCGGCGCGACGACGGCACGCCGCCCGGTTCGGCGTTCATCCCGTTCGCCTACGCCGAGGCGGCGGCCAACCTGCTGACCAATCCGGCGCTGGACCCGTTCGGCAAGATCCCCGAGTTCAAGTTCTGCGCAGTGCGCTTGACCCCGGGGGGGCAGCCGGTGGCACCGGCGGGATACGGCACCGGCGCGGTGGCGGACGTCGCGGTCACGACACCCTGATCCGGCACGTCGCGTCGGGCGGCATGCAAGCCCGCATGGCTTGACTCGCATCAATTCCCGCGGTCACCGCTGCGGCTAAGGTGGCGGCCTTGCCGAGCCCGGCGCTCGTCCGGGTTGCGCCGGTGCGTCCTGGCGGGGTTCTCGCAGCAGACGGTTGCGCGGGGGCCAGGCATCCCACCCGACCTCTCGATGCCTCCAGGAGCTCTGCGATGATTCCCGTCCAACCCCAGGCCGCGGGCCTGCCGTCCGGCACCCTCGGCGGCCGCCGGCGCCCCCGTGCGCACGGCTGGCGCTTGGCCCACCTGATGGCGGCACCGCATCGGCTGGCGTTCAGTGCCGGTGCGGCGATGGCCAGCCTGACCCTCCTTTGGTGGGGGGCGGTGCTGCTGGCAAGCAGCCTGGGGCTGAGCTTGCCGTGGGAGGTGCGCCCCGCGACCGCGCATGCCGTGTTGCTGGGTTTCGGGGTGATGCCCTGCTTCGTCGCCGGACTGGCTTTCAGCGCCGGCCCGCGCTGGCTGGGGCAGCCGGCGGTGCCCGCGCGTTCGCTGGGCCTCCCGCTGGCGGGCATGCTGGCGGGCTGGACACTGGCGCTGGGGGGCTTTCATCTGTCGGCGCCGATGGCGGCGGCCGGCATGGCGCTGGCCGCCGGCGGGCTGGCGCTGATCGTCGGCCGATTCGCGCTGCTGCTGATCGGCAGCCGGGTGGCCGACCAGGACCACGCGCGCCTGGTGCTGCTTGGCATGGCCGGGGTGGCGCTGGCGCAGTGGGCCGCGGCCGTGGCTCTGGCACTCGGTGCCGACGGCGTGGTGCGGGCCGCGACGCACGCCGCGCTGTGGGGTGGCTTCGGCCTGGTTTTCGTCACGCTGACCCACCGCATGCTGCCGACCTTCACCGCCAGCGTGTTGCCGTCCCAGGCTGCCTGGCGTCCGCGGGTGCTGCTGGCCGTGCTGGCGGTGCTGATGGGACTGCAGGCGCCGTTCGAGGGACTCGAAGTGCTGCGCGGCGGCGCGCTGGCCGGTTGGCCGGCCATGCTGCGTGCCGGCCTGGAGTTGGCGGGCGGCCTGATGCTGTTCTGGCTGTCGCTGCGCTGGGGCCTGCGCCACAGTCTGCGCACCCGCGCTGCAGCGCGCGATCCGGCGGAGCAGGCCGTCACCGCCTCGCGCGGTTCGCTGCGCCTGCTGGCCATGCTGCACCTGGGCTTCGCGTGGCTCGCGGTGGCGTTCACGCTGGACGGCGTCTCGCATGCGCTGATGGCGTTTACCGAGGGTCAGCGCTCGCTGGGCCTGGCGCCGCTGCACGCCTTCACGATGGGTTTCCTGGGGAGCACCGTGCTGGCGCTGGCGACCCGCGTCGCGCTGGCCCAGGCGGGGCGACCGCTGGTCGCCGATCGCTGGACCTGGGTGATCGCGTGGGTGCTGCAGGCCGGCACCGCGCTGCGGGTGCTGGCGGCGCTGTACCCGGTGGCGGCGCTGCCGCTGACGCTGCTGGCGGTCCAGTTCTGGGTCGTGGCGGTGCTGACCTGGGCCGTGCGCTACGGCCGCGGATTCGGCCGGGCCTTGGGCTGAGCGCGACCGGCGCGGGCCGCGACCGGACTGTCCCGGCGTGGCAGACTGGCGGCCTCGTCCATTCGCCAACTCGCCGCGCCACCATGTCCGCTGCTCTCCCATCCCCTCGCATCGCCGTCGTCACCGGCGCCGCCCGCGGCATCGGCAAGGCATGCGCGCTGGCGCTGCTGGCCGATGGCTGGACGGTGGTGTTCAATGGCCGCAACGCCGCTTCGCTGGACGCCGCGATCGCCGAATCCCCCCACGCTGAGCGGGCCTGGGCGCGGCCCGCCGACGTGACGCGGGAGGACGAGGTCGCGGCGCTGTTCGACGACATCCGCGCCCGCCACGGCCGGCTCGATCTGCTGTTCAACAACGCCGGGGTGTTCACCGCCGGCGTGCCGCTGGACGAGTTGCCGCTGAACGCCTGGCAGGCGGCGGTGGACACCAATCTGACCGGTGCCTTCCTGTGCCTGCGCGAAGCCTTCCGCCTGATGAAGAGCCAGCAGCCGCGCGGCGGGCGCATCATCAACAACGGCTCGATCTCGGCCCATGCGCCGCGGCCGAATTCGGTGGCCTATACCGCGACCAAGCACGCCATGACCGGGCTCACGAAATCGGCTGCGCTCGACGGCCGGAACGTCGGCATCGCGGTCGGCCAGATCGACATCGGCAACGCGGCCACCGACATGACCTCGGCGATGGCGCAAGGCATGCCGCAGGCGGATGGCAGCATCAAGGCCGAAGCGCGGATGGAGGTGCGACATGTCGCCGATGCCGTGGTGCAGATGGCCCGCTTGCCGCTGGAGGCCAACGTGCTGTTCATGACCGTGATGGCCACCGCCATGCCTTTCGTCGGACGGGGCTGACGGACCGGGTCACGACGGATCGGCGTCTCGGCTCGGCAGCGTGAACGAGAAACAGGCGCCCTCGCCGGGCCGACCCTCGGCCCAGACGCGTCCGCCCAGGCGCTCCACCGCGCGCCGGACGATGCTCAGCCCCACGCCGTGGCCGGCATAGCGGGTGTCGTGCAGGCGCAGGAAGGGCTCGAACAACTGCTGAGCGGCGGCGTCGTCGAAACCGGTGCCGTTGTCGCGGACCTCGATCACCCAGTCGCCGTCGGCACGGTGGGCGGCGATGTCGACCCGCGGCGCCGGGCGCAGCTGGCTGAACTTGAAGGCATTGCCGATCAGGTTCATCAGCACCGGCCGCAACAGGCTGGCGTCGGTGACCACGGTGGGCAGGGACTGCAGCGAGACCTCGGGCCGGGGCGTTGTCCGGCGCAGCAGCAGGTCATCGATCACATCGCGGGCCAGCGCGTCGAGCGAGACCGGCGCGAGCCGCAACTGGGCTTCGCCCACGCGGGCCAGTTCGAGCAGCGACGCCACCAGTTCGCGCGAGGTGTGGGCCTGTTTCTCGATCGCGTCGAGCATCCCGAGGACGGCGGCGGCATCGCCCTCGGCCAGCACGTCCTTGGCCAAGGACGCCATGCCTTCGATGCCGCCCAGCGGGCCGCTCAGGTCATGGGAGACGCTGCGGTTGAAGCCTTCCAGGCCCGTCACCATGTTGCGCAGGTCGGCCGTGCGCTCGGCGATGCGGGCTTCGAGCGTGGCGTTGAACTCGCTCAGATGCGATTCGGCTTCGCGGCGGCGCAGCACCTCGGCCTCCAGGGCACGATGGCGGCGGCGCAGGCTCACGGGCAGCAGCATCAGGTAGAAGGCGACCACCGGCAGCACGGCCAAGGGCCGCAACTCGGCGGGGTCGGCGCCCTTCAAGGCGATCATCAGGCTCGCCGACGGCAACAGCAGCAGGCTCACCGCGATCACGCCATGTCCCGCCCCCGGTTCGCGCCGGCGCGCACGCCAGGCCATGACCGCCAGACCGACGAACACGAAGGTCAGCGCCAGATTGCTCCACAGGCGGCCCAGCGGCTGATGGCCCAGGCTCAACAGCACCAGCACGAGGTTCGGCAGCAGCAGCAAGGGCAGCAGCGGCCGGCGCCACGAGGGACGCTCGCCCAGATAGCGCGCCAGGCTGACGGCCATCAACATCACCAGCCCTTCTAGCAGCAGCTGAAAGCCGGGTGGCGGCCCGAAGCCCTGCGGGTTGGGGCGGTTGATCCCGATCGCATCGGCCAGGTAGAAGGCACCCAGCAGCAGCACCGACAGGCCCAGTCCGGCAAGACCTTGTTCGCGATCTCGCCACCACACCACCAGATAGACCAGGCCCAGCAGCGCGAAGATGAAGGCGGACAGTCCGGTGGTGGTGAGCAGCAGAGGAAGAAGCGTTGCGATCATGAGCCTGAGGGGCGGGCCCGCGGGGTTCGGGCCGCGGCGCGCGGAAGACGGAAACGGTGCTGCTAGGGCGGATTGTCGCACCCGCCATCAACGTCGCCGCCGACGCGTCGCGATCAGGCCAGCCAGCGCGCCAGTTCCGGCACCGCCTGAGCAACGTCGAACTCGATCACCTCGAACGCGGCCACGCCGGCGCTGAAATAGGGATCGCGCTGGATGAAGGCATCGGCCGCGGCGCGGTCCGTGGCCCGCAGCAGGATCACGCCGCCGGTGGCGGGCCGCTTGCGACCGGTCATCAGAATCTGTGCGGCCTCGGGCGCATCGCGCAGGTAGGCGCGGTGGGCAACCAGCACCTGCTGCACGGCCGCCAGCGGTTGGGTGTAGGTGATCAGGATCAGGAACATTGCGGGGCTTTGGCAACAAGGCGGGCCGCGATTGTGCCGAATTCGGCAGCGGCATGGACCGCCGGTTTCGACGCCGGGTCGTGTGAATCCGGTTTGCTACCATCCGCGCAAAAGGGGGACTTGCCCGGCAAGAGCCCCCAGGGAGAGGAAAACAATGACGAACGGTCTCTTGCAAGAGAGGGCGCCGCTGTGGCGCGGCGACACGCGGCTGCACGAACTTCAGGGCAGTGGTGCGCTGGCGGGCCTGTGGGTCGAGGCCTGGAGCCAGCGAGAGGCGCTGAACCAGCCGACCGAACTGCACCTGAGCGCGCTGAGCCTGGACGCCGGGCTCGACACCGCGCTGATGCTCGGCGAGCGCGCGACCTTGCTCACCCGATTGGCCGACGGCCGTCAGGCGGCGCGCAGCGGCATCGTGATGCAGGCCTCGTCCGAAGAATCCGACGGTGGCCTGGCCCGCTACCGCCTGGTGGTCGGCTCGTGGTTCGGCCTGCTGGCGCACACCCGGCGCAGCCAGGTGTTTCAGGACAAACGCCTGATCGACATCGTCGAAGCCGTGTTCGGCGACTACCGCGAGCACGCCGCCTGGGTGTGGTCGCCCTGCGTCCGTGCCCACCTGGCGCAAAGCCCCCGCGGCGCCGACGCACGGCGCGACTACGCGGTGCAATACCGAGAAACCGATCTGGCGTTCGTGTCGCGCCTGCTGGCCGACGAAGGCCTGAACTACCGCTTCGAGCCCGACGAGGCCGCCCCGCTGGGCCACCGGCTGGTGATCTTTGCCGACAGCACGCTGCAGAGCAGTTGCCCCGAAGATGCGGTCAGTGCGGCCGATGACGGTGTCCGGTACCACCGCGCGGCCGCCGTTGAAGTGCAGGACGCGATCCAGGCTTTCGGCAGCGAGCGGCAGTGGCTGGCGGCGGAGGTGGCCGTGCTGAGCTGGGATGCGCAAGCCAGGCGGGCGGTCGCCGCCGCGGTACCCACGGTCGCCGACTTCGGCGACTCCGGGGCACCGCGCCTGCAGGCCTACGACGCGGTGGGCGTCGACACCTTCCATGCCGCCGCCGGCGCCCGCCGCGCCGCCGAGCTCTGGATGCAAGGCCTGGAGGCGCGTCACAAACGTTGGCTGGGCCGGGGCACGGTGCGCAGCTTCACGGCCGGCCAACGCTTCGCTCTCACGCAGAGTGTGCTCGACGATCGAAGCCTGCTTGGCGGGCCGTTGGACGTGGCCACCGCAGCCACGCTGGCCGGCCATGCCCAGTTCCTGCTCACCGAGGTCATCCACGCCGGCATCAACAACCTGCCCAAGGACGCCAGCGCCAAGATCGCGCAAAGCCTGGGCGACAGCGGCCCCGACCTGCTGCCCGACTGGGTCGAGCCCGCGGTGCGCCAGCAAGCCGCCCAGACCGGCTATGCCAACGCCTTCCAGGCCAGCCGCGTGGCCGTGCCCTGGCGGCCGCTGCAGGCCGGCCTCGCCGAAGCGCAGATCCATGGCAGGCCGACGGCTCCCGGCGCGCTCACCGCGACGGTGGTGGGCCCGGATGGTCGGTCGTGGGCCCGCGGTGCCGACGAGATCCACACCGACACGCTGGGCCGCATCCGAATCCAGTTCGACTTTCAGCACAGCGCTGCGGCCAGCACGGGCGCGGGCCGCAGCAGCGCCTGGGTGCGCGTGGCTCAGGCGATGGCCGGCGGTGGCATGGGGCTTCAATTCATCCCGCGCATCGGCCAGGAAGTGCTGGTGCAATTCCTGGGCGGCGACATCGACTGTCCCGTCGTCGTCGGCAGCCTGTACAACGGTCAGGGAGAAGGCGGCGTGCCGGCCACGCCGGGCGGTCAGGCCGCAGACGCCGACCTCAGCGTCTTCGCCCACAGCAGCGACCACCGCCCCAGCGCCCAAGGCAACCTGGCCGCAGGCAACGGCCCAGCCTGGCACGGCGCGGCCCCTGGCTCGGCCACGACGGGCAGCAACGGCCAGAACAACGCCGCCGCGCTCAGCGGCTTCAAGAGCAAGGAGTTCGGCGGGGAGGGCTACAACCAGCTCGTGTTCGACGACAGCACCGGCCAACTGCGCACCCAACTCGCCACCACCCGGCACGCCACCCAGCTCAACCTCGGGCACCTGATCCACCAGGCCGACAACCACCGTGGCAGCTTTCGTGGCCTGGGCTGGGAACTCCGCACCGATGCCTACGGTGCCGTGCGCGGCGGCAGCGGACTGCTCATCAGCAGCTATGGCGCCCAGCCCGGCGATCCGGCGGGCGACAACACGGCCGGTATCGCGCTGGCCAGACAACTCGGCACCTTGGGCCAGGTCCTCGACCAGGCGGCCAGCATCCACCAGACGGTGCGACTCGCCGGCCAGATCGGCAGCACCCAGACCGGCCGCAGCCAGGCCAGCGACCAGGCCGCCCCGTTCAAGGCCTTGCTGAGCCAGGTCAGCGGCATGGTCAGCCGGGACGATCCCGAGCAGGCCCTGGCCGATGCCGCCAGCGGCAACACCCTGCCTGCAGACGACAAGCTGCCCCACAGCGCCGGCGCCATCTTGGCCATCACCGCCAAGGCCGGTCTGATCCAGACCGCAGGCCAGGACATCCAGTTCAGCGCCGGCGACACGCTCACCTGGGCCAGCGGCCAGGACACCGAACAGGCCAGCGGCGGTGCGATGCGCATCCACGCCGGCCAGGCCATCGGCATGCTGGGCGGCGCGATCCAGCCCGGCGCCGAAGCCTCAGGCACGGGACTGAGCCTCATCACCGCCCAGGGCCCCATCACCTACCAGGCCCAGGCCGGGGCCATGCAGGTGGCAGCCAAAGGCCAGGTGACCGTGCAAAGCGCCAACGGCAAGATCGATGGCGCCAGCGCGAGGAAGATCGTCATCCGCACCGCCGGCGGGGCCAGCCTGACGATGGCCAGCGGCAACATCACGTTCGAGTGCCCGGGGACGCTGACGGTCAAGGCGAGCGCGAAGGCGTTCGAGGGGCCGGGGCAGGTGCGTTACGCGATGCCTGTGCTGCCTCGCCAGGTTTGTCTGTCCTGCCTGTTGAACGCTGCGATGCAGGCGGCCCCGTTTGCGAAACGTGCATGAGCCCGCCATGAGGTCTTTGCAGAGCCTGGGGTCACCGGCATTTGGAGCGCTGAGGGACGGTGCGGGCCTTTACGCCCTGGTGGATGGAGCACAGGTCCATCGCCTTGGTACACGGCTGTCCATCGGCAGGCACGTGCTGAGTCATCGCCCGCTGTTTGGGCGCCCGCTCGGGGACGAACTGTCCGACGCGACGCCGCATCTCCTGGGCCTGTCGCAGCCGGAATCTGTGGGGAAACTGCTTCAAATGTGGGGCGATGCGCTTGAATCGCCTGGAGCGGTGACTGCCCTGGTTTCCGAATTGGATCCGGGTACGTTGGCGACCCGGCTGATGGCGCGACTGGATGTGCGTCTTCCAGACCGATTCGAAGCGGTCAACCGCTACTACGATGGCCGTATCACGCCTCATTTGCACGCTGCCCTGCATCCCGAACAGCGCGAGGTGTTTTTCTCGGTGGCCGAACAGTGGTGGGTGATTGCTCCTACGTTTCAATGGCTGAGTCTGACATGCCGGTTTACGGCGACAGATGGGTTTGTGGCGCCACTGGAACTCGACGACGCACAGCAGGCGACGATGATCGATGCCTGCTATCCCTATGCGGTCATCGAGCACTTTGCCAAAACTGACGAAGAGTTGCTGGACACGGTGCCAGCCGCCGAGCGATACGACCATTTCCGACAGGCGTTGAAAATCGCCGCGCAGTTCGGCATCGACGGTGGCGCCACGGCCATCTTGTTTTGCACGCTGACGCTGACGCGCGGCCCCGATTTCTATCTGCAACCAGCTTGGCAAGCCGACTTGGAGCGCGTCAAGCGCGGAGAAATCAGCCTGCAGCAAGCGGTGAAGCGTCATCATGACTGAACCCACCGGCCGGTCCGGCCACAGCGACATTGCGCGGATGGCCGGTTTCGTTCTCGCACTGGCGGGCTCGCTGGGCCTGTCCGCAACCGTCGCCACGGCGCTGGGGGATGTCTTGTTGAACGTGCTTCCGTGCCGCTGGTTTGGCACGTCCTCCGAGGGTGCCTGTGGCTATGGCGCGCTGTGGTTCACGCTCATCACCATGGGTGCTCTTGCCCTTGGCATGACCATCGGGATGATGTTTTTGTATGTTCAATGGCGACGCAGGGCGAAGGGGACGGACCCGGATCGACAAGCGGATGCCGCACAGCGTTTCAAGCCAACATCTTCTGTCAGGCCACGGAGATATCGCCGATGATCGACAACATGAAGCGCACGCTGTTGCAGGCTCTGGGATTCGGCGCATTGACCGGGTGCGCGAATGCGCAGGACACCCGCCGATCGGTCAGCACGGTCAAGTTCAACTACACCGATCGATACATTGGGGATGTGCTGGTTGACGGTACCTGGACAGGTGGTGTTGATGCGTACAGTGGGGGGAGCAAACTGGCTCTGGGACTGTTGGCGCCATCAGATCCAAATCGCAGGGTTGTCTTGAAAGTTAAATGGCATTTATCCGGTCGTTACGACATTGCCAAGGACGAATACACGAGGGAGCCCGCCGAACAACGGGAAGCCGAGGTGCCGGTGGCGTGGCCCTATCCGCCCAACCCGGACTATCTCGTCCTGCACTTCTATCCGGATGGGCATGTGGAGGCGGAATTGGAAGCCGACCGGCCCAAGCGCCGCATTCCGCCGCCGCCGGGCTACCACCGTTGAGGGGATGTCATGGCCAACATCAACCAGGACCCTACCTACGTTGCCCACCAAACCGACCCTTGCGTAGGCCTGCTCTGTCAGGCCACGGAGACATCGCCGATGATCGACAACATGAAGCGCACGCTGTTGCAGGCTCTGGGATTCGGCGCGTTGACCGGGTGCGCGAATGCGCAACGCAGCAGTCGGTCAGTGACAACAATTTCGTTCAATTATTCGGATCGCTACATGGGCGACATTGCTGTTGATGGTGTTTGGACCGGAGGCGCGGACGCCTATGGCGAGGGAGGCGGTGCGCAAGGATTGTTGGCCCCTGCTGATCCCAAGCGAATGGTGGTTTTAAAAGTCAAATGGCACTTATCCGGTCGCTACGACATTGCCAAGGACGAATACACGAGAGAGCCCGCCGAACAGCGGGAAGCCGAGGTGCCGGTGGCATGGCCCTATCCGCCCAACCCGGACTATCTCGTCCTGCACTTCTATCCGGATGGGCATGTGGAGGCGGAATTGGAAGCCGACCGGCCCAAGCGCCGCATTCCTCCGCCGCCGGGCTACCACCGTTGAGGGGATGTCATGGCCAACATCAACCAGGACCCGACTTACATCGCCAATCAGACGGATCCCGCAGCAGGGCTGCAAGACCCCGTGCCGGGTGGCCGGGCCGCCCAGACGGCGCGCCGAGCGCCGGGAGTCCGGCAACTGAGTGCCAAGGAGCGCGAACAACGTCAGTTGGCACTGGGTGTCACTGTGCCCAGCAAGGACGAAGCGATGTGTCAGTGCACCAAGGTGCTGCACGTCAGCGTCTTCTTTGATGGCACGGGGAACAATCGCAGCCAAGAGATGGCAAAAGATGCGACTCAGCGGGCCTTGTCCAACATCGCCAAGCTGTTTGGTGCTTTCAAGGAAGGTGACGAAAATATTCGGCCGATCTATATCCCAGGTGTCGGCACGCCCTATCCCGAAATCGGCGACACCGGCGGCCTGGTGGGTACGGCAATCGGCAAGGGAGCGGACCAGCGCATTGACAAGGCTCTGGAATTGCTGGACGCCGAGATCAAGAAGGTGCCTTCGCAGCAGAAGCTCCTGCTGATCGACGTGACGGTGTTTGGCTTTTCCCGAGGAGCTGCCCAGGCGCGTGCCTTCATGCGGGACCTGGCGGCGAAGTGCGTGGCGGTGGATGGCGCCTACGAGTACCAGGGGACTCCGCTGCGGGTGGCGTTTGCCGGCCTGTTCGACACGGTTTGTTCCGCCTACGAGAGTCTCTGGTCTGCCGTCTGGACCACGGAAGGTGGCCACAACGGCTGGGCCAAAGGCATGGCGTTGCCGGCGATGGTCGAGCAATCGGTCCACATGAATGCCGCCCACGAGGCGCGTATTCGCTTCCCGCTCGATTCAACGCGCCAGGGCGCGGAGTACCCCGACAACGCCATCGAAGTCTGGTACCCAGGCATGCACTCCGATGTCGGCGGCGGCTATCGACCCGGGGAGCAGGGGCGCGAGAACAGCATCTCTCACTTTGCCCTCAATGAAATGTTCGACTTGGCCTTCTCGGCCGGGGTGCTGTTCAAGCCGATCAAAAGCCTTGACCCAGAGGTCCAGGATGACTTCAGTGCAGATGATCCTGCTTTGCGCGGCGCCTTCAACGCCTACCTGGAAAACGTGCCCACCAAGACGGGTCCGATGGAAGTCGTGCAGGCTGCGCACATGGAGTTGTTCCATCGCTGGCTCAAGCAACGTGTGATCCAAGGCGATCAGTCTCCGGCAGCGTTGCGACTTCAGGAACAGCAGAAGGACGGTGCGCCCACTGCGCCGAAGGAATGGTTCCAGCTGGAGAAGGAAAACGAAAAGTACCGCGAAGATGTGTTGAACATCCAGACCCGGTTCCGCTTCGGCATGACCTTGACGCTGCGCGAAAGAACCATCAAAGCAGCCTGGGACAACCCCATGCCGCTTCCGGCTGCGGTGCAGGATTTCTTCGATCGATTCGCGCACGATTCCATCGCGGGCTTCGATTACGACGCCAGCCGCCTGAGCGACTGGCGGACGATCTACTTTGGCGAGACGAAGTACAAGCCGAGTTGACGGCGTTGACGTTCAAGCGTCGGGGCGCGCTGCACCCCGCACCTGCACCACCCGCGTGGCTGCTTGATCGGGGGCCTGACGGCTTTGGGCCATCAGCACGCTGTCGTATTGCCGGTCGGCCAGGTGGCCGATGCCGCTCAGCAGACCGACGCTGACGACGACGGCCAGTGCGAAAAAGCTGCGGCGGGCGGTGGTGGAAGAGGCGGCGAAGGCGGTGGTTTGTGCGGTGTGGGACATGGTGCGCTCCTGGTTGGCGGGGCAGGCCCGGCGGGCCGATGGAGCGAACTCTAGGCAGCCGGCGACACCGCCGCCACGGCCTTGCGACCAAGCGCCTTCGTCTGCGGACGAACTGCAGCGCAGGCCGATCAGACGAAAGAAGAAGGGCCGTGCGCAGCAGCGCACGGCCCTTTCAACCGGCTGTGCCGAGGGTGCCGATCACCCCAGCGGGACCGGGATGAAGATGGTGTCGCCGTCGCGCTTGACCAGCAACGCCACCTGCTGCGGATGCTTCTTCAGCATCTCGCGCACCTGCTCCACCGAATGCACCGGCATGCCGTTGATCGCCAGCAGGATGTCGCCGTTCTGGATGCCGGCGCGCTCGGCGGCACCGCCGACGTCCTGCACCAGCAGGCCTTCTTCGACGCCCGCTTGCTGGCGTTCATTGCGATCCAGCGGACGCAGTGCCAGGCCCAGCTTGGCGCCGCTGTCACCGCCGGCGCTCGAGGCGGTGGCGGTGTCTTCGCTGGTGGCGCTGCCCAGCTTGGCTTCCATCGTGTGTTCGCCGCGGTCGCGCCAGACCTTGAGCTGCACCGATTCACCCGGCGCTGCCATGCTGACCAGGCTGGACAAGGAGCCCGCCTGCACCACTTTTTCGCCGTTGACCGCGGTGATCACGTCACCCGGCTTCAGGCCCGCCTTGGCCGCGGCACTGCCTTTCTCGACCTTGGCCACCAGCGCACCGTCCGGCCTGGGCATGCCGAAGGATTCGGCCAGCGCCTGGTTGACGTCCTGCACCATCACGCCCAGCCGGCCGTGGCGGGCCGAACCGGTGGCGACGATCTGGTTCTTCACCTTCAGGGCCACGTCGATCGGGATGGCGAAACTCAGTCCCTGGAAGCCGCCGCTCTCGGTGTAGATCTGCGCGTTGATGCCGACCACGCCGCCGCTGCCGTCGAACAGCGGGCCGCCCGAGTTGCCGGGGTTCACCGCGGCATCGGTCTGGATGAACGGCACCACCGTGTCGCCCGGCAGCGAGCGGCCCTTGGCGCTGACGATGCCCTGGGTGGCGGTCTGCGCCAGCCCGTAGGGCGCGCCGATGGCCAGCACACGGTCGCCGACTTCCAGTTGACGCGGGTCGCCCAGGCGGACCACGGGCAGGCCCTTGGCCGCGATCTTCAGCACCGCGATGTCGGTGGTCGGGTCCGACCCCAGCACCTTGGCGGTGAATTCGCGCCGGTCGCTGAGCTTGACGGTCACTTCCTTGGCGTCGCGCACCACGTGGGCATTGGTGAGGATCAGGCCATCGGGGCTGATGATGAAGCCCGATCCCTGGCCGCGGAACGGTACCTGCGGCGCCGGGCCGCCGCGCTGGCGCTGCTGGAAGCCGGGCATGCCGCGGAAGAACTGGAAGAACGGGTCGTTCTGGAAATCGGGGGCTTGCTGCTGCTGTTCTTCGGGGGTCAGCTTGTGCATGCCGGCCACCATCACGCCGACCACCGCCGGGCCGGCCTGCTTGACGATGGCGCGGTAGTTCGGTTCCGCCCCGGCGGGCAGCGGCGGCACCGGCGGCGGCGTGACCACCGGCGCCGTGGCGGCGGGTTGCGAGGCGCTGCTGCCGAACAGATGCGGCAGGTTGAAGGCGTTGGCGTTGGCGCCCGCCAGGCTGGCGACAGCGACACCGCCGGCAATGGCCAGGGTCGAGAAGGTGGAGGGCTTCATCGTGCGTCCTTTCGAAGTGGCGAGCGATGCGGACCCTTCCGCATCGCATGGCCGCCACGGTAGGTCCGGCGGATGAGGCGCGGGTGAGGCGAGGATGAAGCGAAGGTTAAGGTGCGGGCAGCGCGGCGGGCGCGGGGGCGTCACCGCTTGCCGAGGCGAAGCGCACCGTCGCCCGCAGCCCGCCCAGCGGCGAGTCGCCCAGCGTCATCTCGGCACCGTGGCGCCGGGCCACGGCCTGCACGATGGCCAGGCCCAGCCCGCTGCCATCGCCGTTGCCGCTGTGGCGGCGGTAGAAGCGGTCGAACACGCGCTCGCGCTCGGCCGCGGGAATGCCCGGCCCGCTGTCGTCGACACGCAGGCAGGGGCTGCCGTCTTCATCACCCACGTGCAGGTGCACCCGGCCGCCGACCGGTGTGTAGCGCACGGCGTTGTCGACCAAGTTGCGCAGCAGCGCCCACAGGCCGGCGCGCTCACCGCGCAGCGGCAGTCGGTCGGCGCCGTCCAGCGCCAGTTCGATCCGGCGCGCCTGGGCCAGCGGCCACAGCTCCGCCAGCACCTCGCGCGCCAGTTCGGACAGGTCCAGCACCTGAAGGTCCGCCGCCGGGGCACCGTCTTCGCTGCGGGCCAGTGCCAGCAACTGCTCGACCAGCCGCGCCGCGCGGTCGACCCCTGCCGCCAAGGTGGCGAGCGCCTGGCTGCGGTCCTCCTCGGCCGGCGCGGTCTGCAGCGCCTGCAATTGCAGCTTCAGCGCGGTCAGCGGCGAACGCAGCTCATGGGCGGCATCGGCCACGAAGCCGCGTTGCGCGGCCAGGGTCGCGCCCAGGCGCTGCAGCAGCGCGTTCAGCGCGGCCACCAGCGGCGCCACTTCGTCCGGCAGACCGGCGAGCGGCAGGGGCGTCAACGTGGTCGCATCGCGCGCCCGCACCTCGCCCGCCACCCGTCGCAGCGGCTGCAGCATCCAGTTCACCAGCCACCACACCAGGGCGGCCAGCGGCAGGGCCAGCCAGGCCAGCGGCGCCACGCTGCGCAATGCGGCGCGGGCCGCCAGGTTGCGGCGGATCTGTTCGGGCTGGGCGACCTGGATCACCCGGTCGCCGGCCATCACGGCGAAGCTGCGCCAGGGTTGTCCGGCCACCTCCTCGTCGGCCAGTCCCAGCAGCGCGCGGCTGGGCAGCTCGGCGTGCGGCCGGGTGGCGTAGATCGCGCGGCCGTCCACCGACCAGATCTGCACCACGAAGTCGAGCTGTTCGTCGGACAGCGCGCCCGCCTGGGCCGGATCGATCGCCCCCTGGTCGCGCAGCGACAAAGCCATCTGCCGCAACTGGTAGTCGAACAGTGCCTCGGTCTCGCCGAGCACCGCACGGTAGGTCAGTGTGCCCATGGCCGCGGCGGCCAGCGCGAGCACGGCCAGCAAGGACAGCAGCAGGCGCAGCCGGATCGAGTTCATGCGCCGGCCGGCGCAGGACCGGTCAGGAAGTAGCCGACGCCGCGTACGTTGCCGATCAGCTCGGCACCCAGCTTGCGGCGCAACTGGTGCACGTAGACCGAGACCGCGTTGCTCTCGATCTCCTCGCCCCAGCCATAGAGCCGGTCTTCGAGCTGGGCGCGCGACAGCAGCGCGCCGGGGCGTTGCATCAAGGCCTCCAGCACGGCGAATTCCCGCGCCGACAGCAGCACCGGCGCACCGGCCAGGCTCACTTGGCGGGTGGCGGGATCCAGGGTCAGCGGACCGTGCTGGAGCACCGGCTGGGCGCGTCCGCCATGGCGCCGCAGCACCGCGCGGATACGGGCCATCAGCTCGTCGAACTCGAAGGGCTTGACCAGGTAATCGTCGGCGCCAGTGTCGAGTCCGCGCACGCGGTCTCCGGGTCCGTCGCGGGCGGTCAGCACGATCACGGCGGTGGCATTGCCGCGCTGGCGCAACTCGGTCAGCACGGCCAGGCCGTCCGATCCGACGGGCGCGGCGCTGGACGCTCCCGCCGGGCCGCCTGGCGGCAGGCCGAGATCGAGCAGCACCAGGTCGAAGCGTTCGGTGGCCAGTGCGGCGCGGGCCGCCGCCACGTCGCGCACCCAATCCACCGCAAAGCCCTCCGGGCGCAGCGCGGCGCGCAGGCTCTCGCCGATCATGCGGTCGTCTTCCACCAGCAGCAGGCGCATCGTTTCTCAGGCATCGAAGGGGTTGCGGGGATCCGCAGCATATCGGAGCGCCGCGACGGCCGCCGGTTCCGCATGCCGGGCCGGTCTCGCCGGGCTTGCTGCGACACTGTGCAGGCAGGTTCGACCTGCGAGGGGCGCGGCGTGCCCGCGCCGCCGGTCCATTCCCATCCCGGAGATGCTCGACGATGGATGCAGAAACCCGCCAGTTGATCGAGGTCTGCGACGCGCTGATCCACACGCGTCAGCACGTCGGCCCCAAGCACTTGGTCGCGCCCGGCCCGGACGAGGCGGCCCTGCGCGAGCTGTTCGCGGCCGCTGCGGCGGCGCCCGACCACGGCCGGCTGAGGCCCTGGCGATTCCTGGTGCTGGGGCCCGAGGCCCGCAACCGGCTGTCGGAGGTGTTTGCCCAGGCCTTGCTGGCGCGCGACGGGCAGGCCCGCCCCGAGCAACTGGCGGACGCGCGGGCCAAGGCCTTGCGCGGCCCGGTGCTGCTGCTGGCAGTGGCCGATCTGCGGGCCGAGGATCCCGAGGTGCCCGCGGTCGAGCGGCTGATCTCGCTGGGCTGCGCGATTCAGAACCTGCTGCTGGCGGCCCGCGCGCGCGGCTGGGGCAGCGGCCTGTCCAGCGGTCGCGCGCTGTCGAGTCCGGTGCTTCGCGAGGCGTTCGGCATCGCCGACGGGGAACAGGCGGTGTGCTTCGTCACCCTGGGCACGGTGCGCAACGGCAAACCGATCGGGCTGCGCCCCGCGGTGGACGACATCGCCCGCTGGGTCTGATCGCGCGGCGGCGGCCCAGCCACCCGCCGCAGGTTCACTTTTTCTTCTTGCTGCGGTCCGGCACCACGGTGGTGATAGTGGGGGTGACGGCGCCGGGCGAGACCGGCTTGCCCGGCGAGCTGTCCTTCTTGGGCTTCTTGGCTTCCTTGTTGCTGCGTTGTTCACCCTTGGCCATGGCCGTCTCCTTGTTGCGGTGGCGAGAAGGGCATTGTCGGTGCAGTGAGGGGGCGCGCAGCACGAGGGCTCGCGTTTCGGCGCGCACGCCCTCAGAATCATGGCTCTTGCAGCACGCCGGCTGGCCGGAGGGAGTTGTTTGCATGGCCCGAGCGCGGAAGCCGCCCAGCGTCGGCAGGCTGGACTTGTCGCCGACACTGGCGACGCCTGGCGCCGAAGCCGGCACCGGTCTGCCCGAGCAACTCCTGCAGCACGCGCCCATCGGCATCGCGGTGATCGACGGCGAAGGACGCTATGTCAGTGTGAATCCGGCCTACTGCGCGATGTACGGCTGGGATCGCGAGCAGATGCTGGGCCGGCGCTTCACGATGGTGTTCGCGCCGGACCTCCACGAACAGGTGCTGGCCCGGCACCGGGATTTCCTCGAACGAGGCGGAGAACTCAAGGGCGAATGGGAGGTGCTGCGCCGCGATGGGGCGCCGCTCAGCGTCATCACGGAATCCGTGTGCGTTCCGGGTCTGTCCGGGCGGCCCATGCGCTTGGTCTACGTGATGGACATCACACCGCTGAAGCAGGCCCAGGCGGCGATGCAGGCCAGCGAGGCGCTGATGCGCGACCTGGCGGCTTCGCTGCCGGGCGTGCTGTTCCGCTTCGTGACTCACCCGGCGCGGACCTGGCGATTCACCTACCTGAGCCCCGGCCTGCGCCGTCTCTACGGCATCGAACCCGAGCAGGGCTGCGCCGACAACCGGGCGCTCTGGTCCGCGATCTCGCCCGCCGACCGCGAGGCGCATGATGCCAGCCTGCGGCGGGCGGTGGAGCGCACCGAGCGCTGGGAGCATGAATTCCGCATCCGCACCGTGGCCGACGACATCCGCTGGGTCCATGCCCAGGCGCAGCCCCAGCCCGGCACGGACGGCGAGGTGGTGTGGACCGGCGTGCTCAGCGACATCTCCGAACGCCGGCGCATCGAGGCCGAGCTGCAGGACCGCGAGGAAACCTACCGGACCTTGTTCGAGACGGTGCCGCAAGGCGTGGTCTACCACGACATGTCGGGGCGGATCACCGCGGCCAATCCGGCGGCGCTGCGCATCCTGGACCTGACGCTGGACCAGTTGCAGGGGCGCAGCCCGTTCGACCCGCGCTGGCGGGCCGTGCGCGAGGACGGCAGCGACCTGCCAGGCGACCAGCATCCAGCGATGGTCGCGCTGCGCACCGGCCGGGAGATCCGCAACATCCTGATGGGCGTGGTGACCGACCTGCGCGACCCGGCCGACGATGGCAGCACCCGGCAGGTGTGGATCGTCGTCAGCGCCACCCCGGTCTATCGCGGTGCCCAACTGCACCAAGTCTACACCAGCTTCGAGGACGTGACGGACCGGGTTCAGCTCAGCCGCGAACTCCAGCGCCAGGCCACCACCGACGAGCTGACCGGCCTCGCCAACCGGCGCAGCCTGATGCACCAGCTGGCCCAGGCGCTGGAGCGCGTCCGGCGCCACCCGGAAGCCCGCTGCAGCGTGCTGGCGGTGGACCTGGACCATTTCAAGCGCATCAACGACCAGTGGGGCCACGCGGCCGGCGACGCGATGCTGCGCCATGTCACGGCCTTGATGCAGCAGCAGGCCCGCCAGATCGACCTGGTGGCACGCAGCGGCGGAGAGGAATTCGTGATCCTGCTGCCGGACACCCAGATCGACGAAGCGCTGGCGCTGGCGCGCCGGCTGCGGACGCTGTTGGAGTTGTCGGTGCTGAACCACGAGGGGCGGGACCTGGCGATCACCGCCAGCATCGGCGTCAGCGCGGTGAGCGCCGGTGACGCCGGCATCGACGAGGTGCTGGTGCGGGCCGACCGCGCGCTGTACGAGGTGAAATCGGCCGGCCGCAACGGCGTGGGCGTCGCCTGGCCGAAGATCTGACGGAACGGCCTGCGCGGGTCAGCGCGCGGCCGACGTGCCGGCGGGCAGCGGAGGGTCGAGCAGGCTCACCACGCGGTCGCCGGGACTCGCCTGGCAACCCGGACCGAGCGGGGTCCATCCGGTGTGGATCACGACCTGGCGCTGGTCATGGCAGAACTCGATGCGCTGCGTGGCGGGCCAGCGCTCGTGCACGAAGGCCTGGACACTGGCCGGCATGCTGACCCGGTAGGTGGCCTGGGCGAGATCCTCGGGCGGGTGGTCGTCGGCGTGCACCCAGGGAATGAAGGCGCCCAGGCCCAGCCATGCGCCGGCGTGGATGTCGGTGGGTCGGTAACGATGCGCCTGCAACCAGTGTTGGGCGAGGGCTCGGGACGAACTCGCTGGCGCGCCGAGGTCCTCACGCGCCGCGGCCGGCGCCGCGCCCCAGGCCCAAGCCAGCAGCTCGACCGTCCACTGGTTGCAGTTCTGGTAGCGCAGGCTGAACGGGTAGGCGTTGGCGCTGTAGCGCGGGTCGAGCAAGGCCAGTGCTTGGCGCGTGTCCAGCGCGGTCTGCGCCAGCGCGGCAGCCGGCTCCGGAGGCAGCAGCAGCGCCCACACATAGCCCAGATCGGCGTCGTCGGCGCCGAGCACGAAGCCGGCCAGGCCCTGGTCGTAGAGGCGAGACTGGTGCGCATCGCAGGCGTAGTACAGCTGACGCACCGACCACGGCGTGCGGTCGCCGTCGCGCAGGCTGACCCCGGTGTGCGAGTAGCGCAGACCGAAACGTCGCAGGTCCAGCCCGGATCGGGCGAGCAGCGCGACGCGCTGGCCGGAGGCGTCGAGCTCGCTGCGGATCACAGCCGCGAAGCGCAGCAGACGGTCCTGCTGAACCGCGTCGTGGGTCGGCTGGCCGTCGCAGAAGGCCAATGAGGCCGCTCGGGCGCTGCCGACCAGGCTCAGCCCGGTGATGCAGGCCAGCATCAGGCCAGCCGGGCGGCGGCTCCACCGGGGGACGTCGGGCCGCGTCAAAGGGTGACGGCGTGGCTCGGCAGTTCGCGCAGGGAGGCGTCGTCCAGCAGCAGGTAGAAGGCGCGCTGGGTGTCGGCTTGCGCGAACTCGACGCCATACGGCCGCAGGTGGGCCGTGATCAGCTGGCCCGCCGCCAGATGCTGCTGCACGGCGACCGTCTGGGGCAGTTCGAGGTAGATCATCCCATCGCCCGGCCGGGTCCCGGTCGCGGCCTGGGCTTGCAGGCTCAGGCGCAACTGGCCTGGCTGGTCCGGCGCGGTCGCCAGTTCGACGACGCGATAGTTCCCTTCGGCCACCGGCCGCTCGCCCGACGAGGCATTGCTGGAGCCCTGCACCGAATTCGACAGGCTGCCGACCGATTCCGAGATCTGGCTGGACGCCGAGGACGCCAGACTTTCGGCCGCCGCCGGCAGGGCCACGGCGCAGAGCAGCATCAGGCCGGCGGGAAGGGTGGCGAGTGGTGAGGGCATGACGGTACCTGCGGCAGGGGGGGATGGCGCGGATCTTAGCGCTGCCGTTCGCAGCGTTTCAATCGGCGAAGCGGACGTAGATGTCGGTGTCGGGCAGCACCTGGCGCAGCGTCTGGAAGGCCGTGTCGGCCAGCTGCATGCCGCAACCATGGCGGGTGATGTCCAACTGCAGCTCGGCTTCGCCATCGCCCAGCCGCAGCGCGCGCACCAGCGAGTTCACCGGCGTCGACGCGGGCACGCCGTCGCCGGTCGCCGGGGCCAGCGCCTGCGCCAGCGAGACCAGCACCTGCTGCAGTTGCTCGGGCGGACCGCTGAGCGACGGAGCGAGGCAGGGCGACATGCCCGCGGGACGGCAGGCTGGCCCGCCGGCGTCGTGGCTGTGGCAGCTGCCGCAGTTCGGCGCCGAGGACGGGGCTTGGATGGGGATGGTGGGGTGGGTCACAGGGCCTAAGTGTGCATGGTCTGGCGCGCCGTGGCGACCCGATCACGCTGGCCGAGTTGAAAATCCTCGTGACCGACGCCGCGGGCGCGGTCGGTCGGAGGGCACTGTGCCGGGGCCGTCATCCCTGTGCGCGAGCGCCACAGCCCGGATCCGGCTTGACCCAGATCAGCCTCGTGCGGCGGGGCGGAGCGGGCCCCCTCGCTGCTGCCCCGGTTTGGGAGCAGACTGCGGCGATGGATTTCGAGGCCTCTGCACGGAGCCAGGATGGGCAAGCGCGCCTGCGGCGTTTCATGGACGACCTGGTGCTGCCGAGCCTGCCCGAGTGGCACCGCTGGGAAGACGCGGGCGTCTTCCCGCTGGACTTGATGGAAGGGCTCAAGCGGCAGGCCCGCGAGGCCGGCCTGTGGAACCTGTTCCTGCCGTCGCTGACACCGCATCAGCCTGGCACCCGGATGAGCCATCTGGATTACGCGCCGCTGGCCGAGATCATGGGCCGGGTGCCGTGGAGCGCCGAGGTCTTCAACTGCAACGCGCCGGACAGCGGCAACATCGAGTTGCTGCAGATGTTCGCCTCGCCCGAGCAGGTGCGGCAGTGGCTGGATCCGTTGCTGGACGGGAGCATCCGCTCGTGCTTCGCCATGAGCGAGCCCGATACCGCGTCGTCGGACCCGACCCAGCTGATGACGCGCATCGTCCGCGACGGCGACGACTACCTGCTCAACGGCCGCAAATGGTTCATCACCGGCGCGGCCCACCCGCTGTGCCGGCTGGCGGTGGTGATGGGCGTGTCCGATGCGTCGCCGGTGGCCGAGTCGCACGCGCGGCATTCGCTGTTGCTGGTGCCGATGGACGCGCCCGGCGTGAGCGTCGAACGCAATCCGCCGGTGATGAACCACCAGGCGCTGGAAGGCCATTGCGAGCTGGTGTTCCGCAACGTACGCGTGCCGGCACATCAGCGCCTGGGCGCCGAAGGCGCGGGTTTTTCGATGGCGCAGGCCCGGCTGGGGCCGGGCCGGGTGCATCACGCGATGCGCAGCCTGGGCCAGTGCGAGCTGGCACTCGAGTTGATGTGCGAGCGGGCGCTGGAGCGCAATGCCTTCGGAGGCCGCATCGGCGATTTCTCGAACGTGCAGGACTGGATCGCCCACAGCCGGGTCGAGATCGACCAGGCCCGCTGGCTGGTGCTGCACGCCGCCTGGCGCATGGACCGCGACGGCAACGCCGCGGCCCGCCACGACGTGGCGGCGGTGAAGCTGGTCACGGCGCAGATGCAGACCCGGGTGCTGGATCGCGCCATGCAGGTCTTCGGCGCGATGGGCCTGACGCCCGACACGCCGCTCGCGCGTCTGTGGAGCTGGGGCCGGGCGCTGCGCTTTCTCGATGGTCCCGACGAGGTCCACCTGCGCAGCATCGCCCGCCATGAGCTGGCGCTGGCCAAAACCCGCCGCGGCGCGCTGGCGCCCTGGCTGCGCCGCTGGATGCCGCCGCCGGGCTGAGCGTGGCGGCCGGCGCCGGTGCCGTGTCCGCACCGGGCGACACCGGTTTCGGGTCGAATGGCTCGGCGATACTGCGCCCGCTGCCGCCTGCCGGGCCCGGTCCTGGCCGCGGTGCGGCAGCAGCCACCGGATGACTCCCCCAGACGTACCGTGACGCCGCCCGTCCCACAGGCCACCCTGTCCTACACCGCGATGCGCCTGCGCTGGTGCGCTCGGGCGCTGCGCGCCTTCCTGCGCCGCTGGGCCGCTTATTTCGCGTTGTCGGCGCTGGCGGTCGGGGCCGGGGCCAGCAGCGGCGCGACGATGGCGGCGGCCAGCCTGGCGGCCTGGACGGTGTTGCCGCTGTGGCGTGCGCTCAGTGACGGGGCCGCGTCGCCCTGGGCCGGGCCGGTGTGGCTCCTGCAAGTCCTTGTCGGCGTCACGTTGCTGCGCGCGCTGCGGCCTCTGCTGTGGCCGCAGCGCTGGCGCGAGGCCGAAGCGGCGCTGCCGCTGACGCGGTCGGATCGGTGGCGTGCCGACGTGGCGGTCACCGCGGTCGGCCTGCTGCCGTGGCTGGCCCTGCAGTCCGCCGGGGCGCTGAGCCTGTGGATGCACCGTCCGGCCTGGCTGCTGCCGGCGCGCTGGAGCGTGCTGCTGCTGTGGGGGTTGAGCCAGCTCGCCACGCTGAGCCTGGGCGTGCTCGGCCTGCAACAGGCGCGCCGCGTCCGCAGGGCGCGTTTCCGGGCGCCGGCGTGGCGGACCGGCGAAGGAGGGCGCGCGGAGCCCACGCATTGGTCCACCCCGTTGCTGCTGCGGCCTTTGTGGCGTGGTCCGGCGCGGCGCCTGGGGGCCGGGCTGGTGGCCTGTTCTGCGCTGCTGGTCGGCTGCGCCATCGGCGTGGCCTGGCGACCGTCGGCGCTGCCGTGGTGGTTGGCCGCCTGGAGCCTGCTGGCGCTGGCCTGGGTGCCGCGCCTGAACACGCTGAGCCGGCAAGGCCTGGTGCCGATGCTGGAGGCGGCCGTGGCCACGTTGCCGCTGAGTGCGCTCGTCGTCGAGCGGGGGCGGCGCGCCGTGCTGCTGGCGCCTCTCGGCATCGGCGCGCTGGGGCTGTCGGCCGCTTTGTGCGTCGCCGCTCCGGCGGGCCTGGTCCGCGGACCGGTGCTGCTGGCCTGGGGCATCGCAGTGGCGCTGTCGTCCCTCGGGGTGCTGGCCGCGCCGGGCAGGGACAGCGAAGCGGCGAGCCGCTGGTGGATCAGCCTGGTGCTGCTGTTGGCGCTGGCGTCGGAGGTGATGCGATGACGGGGGCTGTGTTGGAGATCCGGGAACTGAGCTTTTCCTGGCCGCGGCGCCATGTGTTCACCGGCTGGTCGGCCGAACTGGGCACCGGGCTGACCTGGCTGCGGGGCGCCAATGGCAGCGGCAAGTCCACCTTGCTGAAACTGCTGGCCGGCGCGTTGCCGCCGCTGACCGGCCGCTTGGTCCTGCAGTGCGCCGATGGCGTCCGCCTGGACGCCGCGGCGGACCCGCTGGCCTGGAAGCGCGAGGTGTTCTGGTGCGGGCCGGGCGCGATCGTCTTCGACCACCTGCGGCCGGCGGAGTTCTTCGCATTCCTGGCGGGCCTGTACCCCCGGTTCGACGGCGCGGGGCTGGCCGCCCATCTCGACGCCTTCGGGCTGGCGCCGCACCTGGGCAGCCCGATCGCCGCGCTGTCCACCGGTACCCAGCGCAAGGTCTGGCTGGCCGCCGCCTTGTGCGCGGGCACCCGCGTGCGGCTGCTCGACGAGCCGCTGAACGCGCTCGATGCCGCGTCGCAGGCCTATCTGCATCGCCGGCTGGTGCAGGTCTGCGGCGATGCCGATGCGGCCTGGGTGGTCGCCAGCCATGAGGCGCCGGTCGCGGAGGGCGGGCGGGAATGGTGCCTCTGAGGTGACGGCCCGTGCCACCTGAGCGCGCGTTTGCGGCGTGTCAAGAACCCTGCCGCAAAGGCCTTGGCGAAAAAAAAACCGCTATCCCGGCGGGTCGATTCGGGCGATGATCGCCCGCTGTGAATTTCAACAGTCCCCATCGCCCGCCACTGTCATGAGCCGCACCCGCAACGCCCCCCGCCAAGCCTCCCTGATCAACGCCCAAAGCGAGACCCTTGCCGCCCAGGCCATCAGCGAGGAAGTGCTGATCGAGAAGTACGCCAAAGGCACGGAGAGATCGGTCGACGAAGTGCGCGCTCGCGTCGCCCGTGCGCTGGCGGCAGTGGAGACCCCCGAGAACCGGGCCCACTGGGAGGCCCGCTTCCTCGAGGCCCAGCGGCGCGGCTTCGTGCCGGCCGGGCGCATCAATTCCGCCGCCGGCACCGACTTGACCGCCACGCTGATCAACTGTTTCGTGCAACCGGTGGGCGATTCGATCGCCAGCGTCGAGGAGGGCTTCCCCGGCATCTACACGGCACTGACCGAAGCCGCTGAAACCATGCGCCGCGGCGGCGGCGTGGGCTACGACTTCTCCCGCATCCGGCCCCAGGGCGCCTGGGTCGGCTCGACGCAGTCCAGTGCCTCCGGGCCGATCAGCTACATGCGGGTCTTCGACCGCTCTTGCGAGACGGTGGAATCGGCTGGCGCGCGGCGCGGCGCGCAGATGGGCGTGCTGCGCTGCGACCATCCCGACATCGAGGAATTCATCCACGCCAAGGACCAGGGCGACCTGCGCAACTTCAACATCTCGGTCGGCGTGACCGATGAATTCATGAAGGCGGTGCAGGCCGGCACGGACGTGGACCTGGTGCACCGCGCCGAGCCGGGCGAAAAGCAGAAGGCGGCGGGCGCGCATCAGCGTGCGGACGGCCTGTGGGTCTACCGCAAGCTGGCCGCCAGCGCGTTGTGGGATCAGATCATGCGGTCCACCTACGACCACGCCGAGCCGGGTGTGCTGTTCCTGGACCGCATCAACCAGGACAACAACCTGAGCTACTGCGAGACGATCGCCGCGACCAACCCTTGCGCCGAGCAGCCCTTGCCGCCTTACGGCTGCTGCTGCCTGGGCTCGATCGACCTGACCCACTTTGTCTGCGAGCCGTTCGAGGCGGGCGCGAGCTTCGACGAGCTGGCGTTCGCCGAAGTGGTGAAGGTGTCCACGCGCATGCTGGACAACGTGCTCGACGTGACGGTGTGGCCGCTGGAGCGCCAGCGTGAGGAAGCGGCCAACAAGCGCCGCGTCGGCCTGGGCTTCACCGGGCTGGGCGATGCGCTGGTGATGCTGAACCTGCGCTATGACACGCTGCAGGCGCGCGACATGGCGCAGCGCATCAGCGAGGTCATGCGCGACGCCGCCTACAACGCCAGCGTCGATCTGGCCGCCGAGCGCGGGGCCTTCCCGCTGTTCAATGCGGACATGTATTTGTCGCGCGGCAACTTCGCCTCGCGCCTGCCCCAGGGTGTCAAGGACCGCATCCGCGCCCACGGCCTGCGCAACTCGCATCTGCTGTCGATCGCCCCCACCGGCACCATCAGCCTGGCCTTCGCCGACAACGCCAGCAACGGCATCGAGCCGGCCTTCAGCTGGACCTACACGCGCAAGAAGCGCATGCCGGACGGCAGCTTCAAGGAATACGCGGTCGAGGACCACGCCTGGCGCCTGTACCGTCACCTGAAGGGCGAGAACGCGCCGCTGACCGAGGCCTTCGTCACCGCGCTGGAGATGAGCGCCGAGGCCCACGCGTTGATGGTCGCGGCCGTGGCGCCGTGCATCGACACGGCGATCAGCAAGACCGTCAACGTGCCGGCCGACTATCCCTATGCCGATTTCCAGGACCTGTACCTCACCGCCTGGCAGAGCGGCCTGAAGGGCCTGGCCACCTATCGCCCGAACGCGGTGCTGGGCTCGGTGCTGAGCGTCGAGCCTTCGGCGGCGGCCGGCGCGGCCGCGCCGGCGCCGTTGACCACCGACGGCGCGAACCAGCGCCTCAAGCTCGAGAAGCTGCCGGTCACGGTGCTGACCAGCATGCGCTGGCCCGGCCGCCCCGAGATGCGGGGAGGCAACCCGGCCTGGAGCTACATGATCCAGCACCCGCACGGCGACTTCGCGCTGTTCGTCGGCGAGTTGCCGGCCGAGGCCGGTCCCGGCACCGGGCTGTTCGGCACCACGCTGCCCTTCGAGGTCTGGGTCAACGGCGCCGAGCAGCCGCGTGGCCTGGGGGCGCTGGCCAAGACCTTGTCGCTGGACATGCGCGTCAACGATCCGCAGTGGCTCAAGCTCAAGCTCGACGCGCTGGCCACCGTGGCCGAGGAGCGCTCGTTCGAGATGCCCTTCCCGCCGCACGGCGAGAAGCGCCTGTTCCCCGGCGTGGTGGCGGCCACCGCGAGCGTGATCCTGTGGCGTTGCGAGCAACTGGGGGCGTTCCAGAACGGCGGGCCGTCGCCGGTGATGGACGCGATGTTCAGCCGCGACGAGCCGCGCACCACCACCTCGGGCACGCTGGCCTGGGCGGTGGACATCGACAACCCGGCGACGCAGGAGAGCTTCACGCTGACGCTGAAGGAGGTGGCGCTGGCCAGCACCGAGTCGCCGACCGGCTACGTCACCCGCCCCTGCGCACTGGGCTTGTCGGGCAACTACCCGCGTGCACTGGACGGCTTGGCGCGCCTGCTGTCGCTCGACATGCGCGTCATCGATCCGGCCTGGATCGGCATGAAGCTGCGCAAGCTGCTCAACGTCGGCGAGCCGCTGGGCCATTTCATGGCCCCCGTGCCGGGCGAGAAGCGCCAGCAGATCTGGCCCAGCACCGTGGCCTACGTGGCGCGCCTGATCATCCACCGCTACGCGATGCTGGGCGTGCTCGACGAGCAAGGCTTCCCGCTGCGCGAAATGGGCATCCTCGAAGCCCCCAAGCCCAAGGCCGATGGCGCCGCCACCGTGGCGCCGATGGCGGGCAAGCCCTGTCCGGAGTGCGGCAACGCCACGATGATCCACAAGGACGGTTGCGATTTCTGCACCGCCTGCGGTTATGTGGGTCAATGTGGGTGAGTGCTGACCGCCGGCACGACGCTGGCGCGGTATAAAGCCATCTGCAAGGGAGGGGCTTGGATCGCGGTTCGCAAGACGACTGCATCCAGCCATCTGGGGGGCTGCGCGCGGGGCATCTGCGCGCAGCCCCTGTGTTGTCGGGTGGCCCGGTGGAAGGTGTTC
This sequence comes from Ideonella sp. sgz306126, assembly GCF_056032705.1. Classification (NCBI taxonomy): domain Bacteria; kingdom Pseudomonadati; phylum Pseudomonadota; class Betaproteobacteria; order Burkholderiales; family Sphaerotilaceae; genus Ideonella; species Ideonella sp. sgz306126. The sequence goes on along the minus strand of NZ_JBVYWP010000001.1, from coordinate 323,669 downwards.
AATGATCTCGACCGCGATCAGCGCGGACCTTGCGGCGACGTGTGTGCCGGATCGGGTGGGCGTTCCGTCGCGGCGCCTGCCGGCGTGGCGGCGTGCGGCGTTCTGGCTGGTGCTGGGCGCCTGGGCTTGCGCCGTCGCCGGGCCTGCCCCGGCGCAGACCGGCGCATCGGCTGCGCCGGAACCCGCGGCCATCACGGTGGTGCTGGATGACAACTACCCGCCGTTCAGCTTCCGCGATGCGCACGGCCAGTTGCAGGGCCTGCTGAAGGACGACTGGGCGCTGTGGTCGCAGCACACCGGCGTGGCGGTCCACCTCCAGGCCATGGACTGGGACAAGGCGCAGCAGACCTTGCAGGCCGGGCAGGCGGATGTCATCGACACGATCTTCGAGACCCCGGCGCGCGAGAAGATCTACGACTTCACGCCGGCCTACGCCAAGATCGACGTGCCGCTCTTTTTCCATCGGAGCATCAGCGGCATCGTCGACGCCGACAGCCTCAAGGGCTTCACGGTGGGCGTCAAGGACGGCGACGCCTGCATCGACGTGCTGCAGTTGCACGGGGTCGACAGCCTGAAGCGCTATGCCAGCTATTCCGCGGTCATCTCGGCCGCGATCGCGGGCGACGTGCGGGTGTTCTGCGTCGACCAGCCGCCGGCGGTGTTCCTGCTCAATCAAGCCGGCGCGGAAAAGCGCTTTCGCCGCTCGAGGCCGCTGTATTCGGGCGAATTTCATCGCGCGGTGCGCAAGGGCCATGCCGCGATGCTGGCCCTGGTCGAACGCGGGTTCGACCAGATCAGCCCGGCCGAGCGGCAGGCGCTGGACCGCAAGTGGTTCGGCACCCCGCTGGACGATGCTCGCGACTCGCCCTACCTGCGCTACGGCGCCTACGGCCTGGCCGGCGGGTTGTTGCTGACGGGCTTGCTGGTGTTGTGGAACGTCGCGCTGCGGCGGCGCGTGGCGATCCGGACGGTGGAGCTTTCGCGCTCCCTGACCGATCTGGACGAAGCACGCCGCACGGCCGAGCGGGCGCTGGCGCAGCACGCGGCGACGCTGGAGGCCATTCCCGACCTGTTGTTCGAGTTCGACAGCGACGGGCGCTACCTCGACTACCGGGCGGTCCAGGCCAACCTGCTGGTCGTGCCGCCAGAGCAGTTCATGGGCCGCACCGTGCGCGAAACGATGCCGGCCGACGCGGCCGAGGTGGTGATGGCCGCACTGGCCCAGGCCGAAGCCGAAGGCAGCTCGCGCGGGGCGCAGATGCAGCTCGATCTGGCCCATGGCCGGCATTGGTTCGAACTGTCGGTCACCCGCAAGCGCCACGGCGTCGCGGACAAGCCCCATTTCATCCTGTTGTCGCGCGACATCACCGATCGCAAGACGACCGAACTGGCGCTTCAGCAAAGCGAATCGAGCTTCCGCCACTTTTTCGAGGCGGGCCTGGTGGGCATGGCGATCAGCGCCCCGGGCAAGGGCTGGGGGCGCGTGAACGCCCGGCTGTGCGAAATGCTGGGCTACCCCCTCGGCGAACTGCGGGCCATTCAGCCGGTGGCGATGACCCATCCCGACGACCGGGCTGCGGACGAGGCGCTGCGGGCGCAGCTGACGGCCGGGCAGCTCGACGGCTACACGATCGACAAGCGCTACCTGCGAAAGGACGGCCAGATCCTGTACGCCGCGGTGGCGGTGCGAGGCCTGCGCGACGAGCAGGGCCAGGTCAGCCGGGTCTTCATCATCGTCGAGGACATCACCCGGCGCAAAGAGGCGGAACGCGAACTCGCGCGGCACCGCGACGAACTCGAGCAGTTGGTGCAGGAGCGCTCGCACGAACTGGTGCAGGCGCGCGACGCGGCGCAGGAGGCCAGTCGTGCCAAGAGCGAATTCCTCTCGCGCATGAGCCACGAGCTGCGCACGCCGATGAATGCGATCCTGGGCTTTTCGCAGCTGCTGGAGATGGAAGCGGCGCTGCCGCCGCGCCCGCTGCGCTTCGTGGGCGAAATCCGCCATGCCGGCAAGCATCTGCTGGACCTGATCAACGAGGTGCTGGATCTGGCGCAGGTGGAATCGGGCCGCATGAGCCTGTCGCTGGAGGCGTTGTCGCTGGCCGATGTGGTGCGCGAGGTGCTGACGCTGATGCACCCATTGGCCGATCCGCTCGGGGTGGGGCTGGAACTGGGCGACCTCGATGGGCTGGTCGTCCGGGCCGACCGCACCCGGCTCAAGCAGGTGCTGGTCAACCTGGTCTCGAACGCGGTCAAGTACAACCGGCGCGGGGGGCGCGTCTGGGTCGGCGCCGTCGGCCTGGAGGGGCAACGCCTGCGCATCGTCGTGCGCGACGACGGCCCGGGAATTGCGCCCGACAAGCTGCCGCTGCTGTTCGAGCCGTTCAACCGGCTGGGGGCCGAACAGGGGCCGGTCGAAGGCACGGGCATCGGCTTGAGCATCAGCCGGCGCCTGGTCGAGCTGATGGAAGGGCGCATCGGCGTCAACACCGAGGTCGCCCACGGCAGCGAGTTCTGGGTCGATCTGCCGCGCGGCAGCGCGCCGGCGGCACCCGCGGTGGCCGCCGAGCCCGACCTGGCGGGCGAGGCCGGCGTACCGGCCGGACCGCTGCGCATGGTGCTGTACGTGGAGGACAACCCGGCCAACATGAGCCTGATGGACAGCCTGATCGGCCGCCATCCCGGGTTGCGCATGATGGCCGCCACCTCGGGGCGGCAGGGCCTGGCGCTGGCGCGCGCGCACCGGCCGGACCTGATCCTGCTGGACATCAACCTGCAGGACCTGGACGGCCACAGCGTGCTGGCGGCGTTGCGGGCCGACGACCGGACCCGCGGCATTCCCGCCGTCGCCGTGACCGCCAACGCGATGCCCAGCGATCGCGAACGGGCGCTGAAGGCCGGTTTCGACGACTACGTCGCCAAGCCGATCGACCTGGCGCGTTTCGACGTGCTGCTGCGGCGCATGCTGGCGCTGGGCCCGCTGCCCTCGCCCTGACGGACCGCGGGCTCAGTCGATCGACGCGCCAGCGGCCAGTGCCCGCAGACAGGCCGGGCACAGGCAGCCGGCATAGCGCTCGCGCAGGTGGCCCTGCAACTCGGCGCTGAGCGTGATCGCGACGCAGTGGCAGGGCTGCGGGCCGTCGGCGCCGCAGTCAAATCGCCCGCCGCAGCGCGGACAGGCCTCCACGCCCGACGGCCGCGGTGCGGCGGGCGACGCGGCTGCTGGGACAGCAGGGCTTGGAAGCGGATTCACCTGCGCAGTGTGGCACGGCAGCGGGTGGCCGAGGGGACGGGAATGAATAGAGAGGAGCTATCGTCGTCATTCCATCAATCAATCCACAACATGCCGCGCTGCACATAACATTCACTCCGTCGCAGGTATGTCACCCGCTTCCTTCAACCCCTCCAGAAAGAGACCCATGTCCCTGATCAACACCCCCGTCCAGCCGTTCAAGACCACCGCCTTCGTCAACCGCGGCGGCAAGGGCGAGTTCATCGAAGTCACCGAGCAGAGCCTGAAGGGCAAGTGGTCGGTGCTGATCTTCATGCCGGCGGCGTTCACCTTCAACTGCCCGACCGAGATCGAGGACGCGGCCGACAACTACGCCGAGTTCCAGAAGGCCGGTGCCGAGGTCTACATCGTCACCACCGACACGCACTTCTCGCACAAGGTCTGGCACGAGACCTCCGCCGCCGTCGGCAAGGCCAAGTTCCCGCTGGTGGGCGACCCCACCCACACGCTGACCCATGCCTTCGGCGTGCACATCCCCGAAGAAGGCCTGGCCTTGCGAGGCACCTTCGTGATCAATCCGGACGGCATCATCAAGACGCTGGAGATCCACTCGAACGAGATCGCCCGCGACGTCTCGGAAACCCTGCGCAAGCTCAAGGCGGCGCAGTACACCGCCGCCCACCCCGGCCAGGTCTGCCCGGCCAAGTGGAAGGAAGGCGCCAAGACGCTGGCCCCGTCGATCGATCTGGTCGGCAAGATCTGAAGCGGCTGGAGCCACCCGAGCGACCCGGCGCAAGCCCGGGTCGGTCGCGTCGGTTCCCCCTCGCTTCGGTCACGGTCGCCCCGTGACCCCGGTTTCGACGGCAGGCCGGCGGCCTGTCCGTCCCCGGATCAGACCCGGTTGAAAGCATCGGCGGCCACGCGCTCCGGGTGCTTTCGATCAGGTCGGAACGACCTCGCCTGAACACGCCACCGCACAAGGACCGCAGCATGCTGGACGACACCACCCGGGCCCAACTGGCCACCTACTTCGAGCGCATCACGCAGCCCATCGAGCTGGTCGCGAGCCTCGACAACTCCGCCAGCGCGTCTGACATTCGCGAGCTGCTGACCGAGATCGCCGCCATCGCGCCGGCCAAGATCACGGCCCGTTTCGACGGCAGGTTCGAACGCCGGCCCTCGTTCCAGGTCACCCGCACTGGGCAGGACATGGGCCAGCACTTCGCCGCGCTGCCCATGGGCCACGAATTCACCTCGCTGCTGCTGGCGTTGCTGTGGGCCGGCGGCCATCCGCCCAAGGTCGAGCCCGAGGTGATCGAGCAGATCCGCGCTCTGGACGGCGAGTTCGCCTTCGAGACCTGGATGAGCCTGACCTGCCACAACTGCCCGGACGTGGTGCAGGCGCTGAACCTGATGGCGGTGCTGAACCCGCGCATCCGCCACGTGGCGATCGACGGCGGCCTGTTCCAGCCGGAGGTGGAGGCGCGCCAGATCATGGCCGTGCCGGCGGTGTTCCTGAACGGCCAGGCCTTCGGCTCGGGCCGCATGGAGCTGGCCGAGATCCTGGCCAAGGTGGACACCGGCGCGGCGGCACGCGACGCCGCCAAGCTGGACGCCAAGCAGGCCTTCGACGTGTTGATCATCGGCGGTGGTCCGGCCGGTGCCGCCGCGGCGATCTATGCCGCGCGCAAGGGCATCCGCACCGGCATCGTGGCCGAGCGCTTCGGCGGCCAGACGCTGGACACCTTGGCGATCGAGAACTTCGTCTCGGTGCCCGAGACCGAGGGGCCGAAGTTCGCTGCGGCGCTGGAAGCCCACGTGCGCCAGTACGAGGTCGACGTGATGACCGGCCAGCGGGTGGCGGCGCTGGAGCCGGCCGCGGCGCCCGGCGCCCTGGCCGGCGTGCGGCTGGACAACGGTGCCGTGTTGCACAGCCGCACCGTCATCCTGGCCACCGGCGCGCGCTGGCGCAACGTGGGCGTTCCCGGCGAAGCCGAATACCGGACCAAGGGCGTGGCCTACTGCCCGCACTGCGATGGCCCGCTGTTCAAGGGCAAGAAGGTGGCGGTGATCGGCGGCGGCAATTCCGGCGTCGAGGCGGCGATCGATCTGGCCGGCGTGGTGCAGCACGTCACGCTGATCGAATTCGCCGATCAGCTCAAGGCCGACGCGGTGCTGGTCAACAAACTGAAGTCGCTGCCCAACGTCGAGATCCACGTCAACGCGCAGACCACCGAGATCACCGGCGACGGCCAGAAAGTCGACGGCCTGTCGTTCAAGGAACGCGCCACGGGCGTCGAACACCATGTGGCACTGGCCGGCGTGTTCGTGCAGATCGGGCTCGTGCCGAACACCGACTTTCTCAAGGGATCCGCGGTGGAGCTGTCGCGCTTCGGCGAGATCGTGATCGACGCCAGGTGCGCCACCAGCGCGCCCGGCATCTTCGGCGCCGGCGACGTGACGACCGTGCCCTACAAGCAGATCGTCATCGCTGCCGGCGAAGGCGCAAAGGCGGCGCTGAGCGCCTTCGACCATCTGATCCGCACGCCGGCGGCCTGAGCGCCGAGGCCAGCGGGGCCGCGGAGTCAGGTCGGCTTGGCGGCGCGGTCATGGCCGAGGCTCTGGTTCGAGATGCCTGGATCGACGCGGACGGGCTCGCCGGTGGACGTGTTGATCACCGTCACCGTGTAGCGGAAGCTGAGGTTGTCGTCGGCGGCGTCGTACAAGGCCACCGTGTGCCTGTCGGTCCGCCAGCAGGGGTAGGGGAAATCGTCGCCCGGCTCGCTCACCACCACGGCATCGGCGCTGGGGAATTGGTGGTTCGCGGCGTCCAGCCTGAAGACGATCAGCGTGTCGGGCGCGGTGACCACCACCGGGTTGGGCGTGCAGACCGGCAGGCCGCTGCCGGGATCCAGCGTGACCAGGACGCTGACGACGTCGTCGGAGTTCGAGTTGCTCATGGGTGTGATCGGAACAGGGGACCTGCGACTTCGCCTGCGCACGCCCCGCAGGACGCGGACCCCACCGGAAGCCGAGGTCGGCGGGGTGCCCGGCTTATCGGCGGGGCGCAGGGCGGACTTGAGCGGCATCCAGCAGCGACTGCAGTTCGTCCGCCAGTGCGCGCGTGTGCCCCTCCGCCCGGGCGGTCTGCGGCAGGGCCTGCAGGCGCTGTGCCGCGCGCTGCCACAGCGCGCGCGCGTCGCCGTCTCGCCCCTCCCGGTCCAGGCGTTCTCCGGTGTGCAGCTCCAGTTCGACCACGTCGCGGATCTCGTCGGGCTGCTTGAGCGCAGGGGGGAGCCCGTGCAGAAAACGCAGCACCTCCGGCAGCAGGCCAGGCTGGTCGGCCCAGCGCAGGCGGGCATCGAGCCAGCGTGCGGGCAGCAGCAAGCGCCAGCGCTGGGCGCCGCTGCTGGCCAGGCGGTGCATCCGGCCGGTCAGCGCTCGCAACTCGGCTCGCGCCGCGGCCAGGTCCGCGTGGGGTGGCGAGGCCAGCGCCTCGACCAGGGTCAGGTGCGCCATGCCGGCCTCACCCTGCCACTCCAGGTTGGACGGATCCTGGGCCTCGATCGGGTTCCACGCGGCGACGGACCGACCGGCGCTGTCGAGGGCCGCCTGCGGGTCGCCCTGCTGCATCTGGGTTCGGGCGATGTCGTTCCAGGTGACGGCGCGCTGGGCGGCGGCATGGCGATCGCTGGCGGCGTTCGGGCCGCCTTCCAGGACCGCCAGCTTCTCGCGCAAGGTCCGCTCGGCCCGTTGGGGTTCGTCGGACGCCACCTGGACGTCGGCCAGCCAGCCCAGCGCCATGGCGAGGTCGTAGGCGACCTGCGGCCGCGACGGGAGCTGGGTGCGCCACAGGGCCGTCTCCGCCTCGAACGCCTGGCGCGCCTCGCCCAGGCGCCCCTGCTCCAGCCAGACCACGCCCAGGTTGTTCAGGGCCCAGGCTTTCTCGGCCTGCCACTCGGGCTTGTCCGGCGCCTGGGCCAGCAATTGATCGGCCAGCTGGCGGTACGCGGTGAAGGCGGTTTCGGCCTCGGCGGCCTGGCCGCGGCGCCAGGCCGCGTAGCCGATCCAGTACTGGCTTTGCGCGTGGTCGAACAGGCGCTGCGCGTCGTGCGGCGAGCGTGCCAGCAGCGCGGCGGTGCTGGCGGCGGCCTGGCGGAACAGGCGCTCGGCCTGGTCGAGCTGGCCCCGCTGGTCGGCGATCTCGCCGATCAGGTGCAGCGCGCGGGCGCGCCGGCCCAGCGCGTTGGCGTCCATCTCCTCGGGGCGCTGGGCGGCGTAGTACTGCAGCGCGCGCTGCCCCACCACGTCCAGCACGTCCAGCCGGCCGACGGCCTGCAGGCGCTGGTGCAGATCGCCCAGCATGAATTCGACCAGGCCTTCGGCCTGCTCGTGCTGGTGGCGCAGTTCCACCGACTTCCAGGCCACCAGGCCCAGCGTGCCGCTCAACGACAGCAGCACGGCGGCGCTCAGTCCCAGCGCCAGCCAGTGGCGGCGCACGAAGCGCGTGCTGCGGTAAGCGAGGCTGTCGGGCCGTGCCGAGATCGGTTCATGGGCCAGCCAGCGGCGCAGGTCGTCGGCCAGTTCGGCGGCCGAGGGGTAGCGTTCGGCGGGGGTCTTCTTCAAGGCCTTGGCGACGATGGTGTCCAGGTCGCCCCGCAGCGCCCGGATCTGCGGCGCCGCCACGCCGGTGTCGCCCGTCTGGCGTTGCGTGCGCAGCAGCTGCGACATGCGCGGCGCCTCGGTGTGCACGGCGCGCAGCGCGTCCAGCGCACTGCCGTCGGGGGGCAGCAGCGGGTGCCGGTCGGTCAGCAACTGGAACAGCAGCACGCCTAGGGCGTAGACGTCGGTGGCGGTGCTGACGTCGCCGCCCTCGATCTGCTCGGGCGCCGCATAGTGCGGCGTGAAGGCGCTGCCCTGGTGGCGTGTCAGGTCCAGTGTTTCGGCGGTGTCGAGCGGGTCGCGCAGCAGCTTGGCGATGCCGAAGTCCAGCAGCTTGATTTCGCCGTCCGCGCTGACCAGGATGTTGCCGGGCTTGAGGTCGCGGTGCAGGATCAGGCGGCTGTGGGCATGCGAGACGGCCGCCAGCACATCCAGGAACAGCCGCAGGCGCGCCGGCAGATCGAGCTGCCGTCGCCGGCAATAACGGTCGATCGGCTGGCCGTCGATGTATTCGAGCACCAGGTAGGGCTGGCCGCTGTCGCCCAGGCCGGCGTCCAGCAGGCGGGCGATGTTGGGGTGGGCCAGGCGCGCGAGCAGGCGGCCTTCGCGGGCGAAACGCTGGCGCGCCTCGTCGCCCAGGAGTCCGGCATGCAGGAACTTGATCGCCACGCTGCCGTCGTAATGGCCGTCGGTGCGATGGGCCAGCCAGACGCTGCCCATGCCGCCATGCCCCAGCTCGCGCTCCAGCGTGTAGGCGCCGATGCGCTGGCCCTCGTGGTGCCCGCCGTGGGGCAGGGCGGGCTGCTCCAGCAGGCGGTCCAGGGCCTGGTCGGCGGTCTGCGCCAGCAGCAGGGCCATCTGCTCGGCCAGCGCCGGATCGCTGTCGCGCAGCGCCTGCAGGCGCGCGGCGCGCTCCGGCGGCGGCAGGTCCAGCCACTCGTCGAGCAGCGGACTCAGGCGCGGCCAGAGCGCGGGATCGAACGGGGTCATCCGCTTTTGAGCGTCGCGGCCAGGAACAGCTTGGCCTTTTGCCAATCGCGCTGCACGGTGCGCTCGGTGACGCCCAGGCTGTCGGCGATGTCGGCCTCGGACAGTCCGGCGAAGTAGCGCATCTCCACCACCTGCGTCAGGCGCGGCTCGTGCACCGCGAGCGCTTGCAGGGCCTCGTGCAGGCGCAGCACCTCGTCTTCGTGCTGCCACAGTTGATCGCCCAGGGCCGTGTCCAGCGTCACGTGCAGCGCCGGGCCGCCACGCCGGTCGGCCTGCCGGGCTCGGATCAGGTCGACCACCACCGAGCGCATGACCCGCGCCGCGTAGGCCAGGAAATGGCGGCGGTCCTCGAACTGGCTGTGGTCAGCGCGGCGCAGGCGCAGATACGACTCGTGCACCAGCGCCGTGGTGTCCAGCTGCGTCAGGTCGCCGGACTGCCGCAGGCGGCTGCGCGCCAGGCGCCGCAGGTCCGCATAGAGCAGGGCGATCACCCGGTCGGCGGCCAGCGCATCGCCGTCGCCGGCGGCTTTCAGCAGAAGGGTGATGTCGGTCATACAGCGGGTCGGAATGTAACAAATCGCCGGCCATGTCGGGAGGGCGCGCCGCGCTGCGTATTGACAGGTAGACCGATGGCGCCGCGGGATCCCCCCAGGCGCTCGGGCCAGGTTCTGAACGGGTCAGCCATGCCACCTTCTTCACTTCTTCCGCCCCACCTCATGTTCGATCGCGTGATTCCGGCCTTCACCGAACCCGCCCGCAGCAGCGTGGTCGCGCCCATAGGCACCGTGTCCAGCCTGGCCGCGCTGGCGGCCCTGGCGCAGCGCGAGGCCAAGCGCTGCTGGTCCGCCAGCGACTGGGTGGGCGTGCTGTGGATGGATTTCTGCCAGGGCGAGGGCGCGCAGGACGTGCACGCCGTGTCGGCCCATCGCGATCGCCTGGCCCGGCTGGCGCGGCCCTACCTGCGGACCTGCGATCTGGTGACGCGGGTGGGACAGACCGAACTGGCCGCCATCCTGCACACGGCGGACCCGGCGGCGCTGGACAAGGTGTGCCGCCGCCTGCACAAGGCCTGGGACGACGCGGGCGTGCCCTCCAGCCGCGACGGCGGCTTGCGGCCGATCATCCGCACCCATGCCTTGCGGGGCCATTCGGCCAACATGACTGCCTTGCTGCGGGCGGTGCAGACCGGCGAGGCCTTTTCACCGGCCTGACGCGGCGGGATGCCGGCGGGCCCCGCGTCGAGTGCCGTGCCCGCGGCGACTTGCGAGGGTCGGTGACCGACGTCGCGACGCCGACCCCCGCTGGCCTGGGGCCGATCCGGAGCCGCACCCGGACCTCGCTCGGGTAAGCTGCCGGTATCAAAAGGTAACGCTGGGAGGCGTGATGGCGTGCTCGCGGGCGGTGGGGGTCGGTGTGGCCGCGTGGCTGGGTGGCCAAGCGGCGCTGGCCCAGGTCGAGGCTCCGGCGACGGCGGCGTCGGCCGCCCCTGTCCAGCGCATCGAGGTGCAGGGATCTGGCGCGCTGCAGGCGCGGCGGGCGGCGGTGGGCGCGGTGGTGGTGGTCGAGCGCGCCGAGCTGCTGCGCCAGGGCGACACCCGCATCGCCGAGGCGCTGCGCCGGGTGCCGGGTGTGACCGTGGTCGACAACGGCTCCGGTGCACCCGAGATCCGGCTGGCCGGCCTGGGGGGCGGCCACACCCAGCTGTTGCTCGACGGCGAGCCGGTGCCGCCGGGCTTTTCGCTCGAGACCTTGTCGCCCGAGGCGGTCGAGCGGGTGGAGGTCCTGCGCGCCGCCACCGCCGACCAGAGCCAGCAAGGGATCGCCGGCAGCATCAACCTCGTGCTGAGGCGCCTGCCGCGCCGTGCCGAGCGCAGCCTCAAGCTGAGCGAAGGCTGCCAGTTGGGGCAGGCGAAGACCCGCGTCGACGGCCATGTCGGCGACCGCGACGGCGCTCTCGCCTGGGGTCTGGGCCTCGGCGTGGCGCGCGACAGCTCCCTCTGGCCCGCCGTGTGGCGACAGTGGACCACCGATGCCGCCGGTGTGACGCAGCAGGACTACCGCACCGACAAGCGCGAGGCCGAGACCCAGGACAGCCTGACGCTGACGCCGCAGGCCACCTGGACGCTCTCGCCCCGGCAGACGCTGAGCACCGATCACCTGGTGCGCGTGGTGCATTCGCGGATGTCGTCGGCCGATCAGCGCGACAGCCTGGCCGGCACGCCGCCGCTCTATGCCACCGACCTGCTTCAGCTCGGTGCCACCAATGCCCAGTGGCGCAGCCACCTGAACTGGGCGCTGAGCCGCGACGACGGCGCGACCGCGAGCCTGAAGCTGGGCCTGACCTGGCAGCGCCGCCATTCCGGCGCCGACTTCAACGGCCACGATGCGCTCGGCCTGTGGCTCAAGAGCGAGCGGGTCGACTCCCTGGCCACCGATGCCGGGTTGACCCTGGCCGGGCGCTGGCGCCAACCGCTGGGCGCGTCGCATGCGCTGAGCGGCGGCTTCGATGCCGAACAGCAGCAGCGCAGCGAGGACCGCGTGCAGACCGATCGGCCGCTGCCCGGCGGCCTGCCGGTCGACAATCTGGACGAGGCCTATCAGGCGCACATCCGCCGCCTGGCCGGGTTCGTCCAGGACGAGTGGGACCTGGGCCAGGGCTGGACCGCGACGCCCGGCTTGCGCTGGGAAGGCCTGCAGACGCTCAGTGAAGGGCGCACGCTGCCGGCCGTCAGCAGCGTCTCCAGCGTCTTCAGCCCGGTGCTTCAGGCCCTGTGGCATGTACCGGGCCGGGTCGACCAGATCCGCCTCGGCCTGTCGCGCAGCTACAAGCCGCCGACGCCGCGCGACCTGATGCCGCGCCGCTACGTCACCGCCGACAACACGCCCACCACGCCGGACTGGCAGGGCAACCCGGACTTGCGGCCCGAGCTGTCATGGGGGCTGGATGCGGGCTGGGACCACCCGCTGGGCAAGCGCAGCCAGATCGGCGTGAACACCTACCTCAAGCGCATCCAGAACGTGATCGTCGACCAGTTGCTGGAGCAGAACGGCGAGTGGCTGCTGGTGCGCGCGAACCAGGGCGGTGCCCGCGCCTGGGGCCTCACCGTGGATGCGCAGTGGGCGTTGCGCGAGCGCTGGCCCACGGCGCCCGACCTGGACGTGCGCGCCAGCCTGGGCTGGAACCGGTCGCGGGTCGACGCGGTGCCGGGCCCCGACAACCGCCTGGCCGATCAGACCCCGCTGACGCTGACGCTGGGTCTGGATCAGCGCCTCGCCGGCGAGGCACTGGCGTGGGGGGGCAGCTACGCCTGGTCGGCCGGCGGGCCGCAGCGCGAATCGGCGGCACGCCTGGCCTACGCCACCTACGCGCGCACCCTGGACCTGTATGCGCGCTGGGCCCCGTCGCCCGGCATCCACTGGCGCCTGGGGGTCGAGAACCTGCTGCATCCGGACGAGAGCACCGGCCAGACGGTCGAGGCGTCCGGCATGGCCTATCACCTGGGCCAGTGGCTGCATGCCGGCACCACCGTGCGCCTGACGCTGGAGCACACGCTCTGACGGAGCGGCCCGCCGGGGCCGCCTCGATCGCCTCCCCGTGCGGGCCGCCGCAGCCGGGCGATCGCGCCGCCGAGAAACCCTGCTCTTGATCGCAGCGCGCGATGCGCCTAGTCTGCAGGGTGCGCCGGGCATCGGTGGCAGGCGTTCGCGATGCCACCGCTGGCCTGCGGCGCAAGGAGCAAGGCGATGGCCCAGGTCCGGATCGGATCGCGAGCGCGGCGATGCCCAGTGCGCACCGCGGGTCTGGCCCTGTGCCTGGCCGCTTTCGGGCTGGGGCTGGCCGGGTGCGCGACGCCGCAAGCCCCGCCGCCTCCGCCCGGCCTGTTCCTGGATGGCGCGTTCTCGGCGCCGGCCAAGACGGCCGACGCCGACCGCCTGTTCGCCCTGAGCCCGGCGATGCGGGACTTTCTGGCGGCGCACCCCGAGTTGAACCGCGGCGCCCCCCGGCGCGAACGGGCGCTGCTGCGGGCCCTGCAAAAAGGGGGCGCGCTGCGGCTCGATTACGACGCGGTGCTGACCCGCAATGCCGCGCAGGCTTTCGACGCCCGCGCCGGCAATTGCCTCTCCCTGGTCGTGATGACGGCGGCCTTCGCCCAGGCGATGGACATCGACGTGCATTTCCAGCAGGTCGAGGTCGACGAGAACTGGAGCCGCCACGGGGGCCTGTTCGTGGCCGCCGCGCACGTGGATCTCGTGCTCGGACCGCGTGCCGGCCCGATCGAGCGCACGATGCGGCCGGGTGAGGACACGCTGGTCGTCGATTTCCTGCCGCCGTCGGATCTGGCGGGGCGCCGGGTCCGCCCGATCGACCCGTCCACCGTGGTCGCGATGTACCTGAACAACCGGGCGGCCGAATCGCTGGTGACCGGCACGCTGGCCGACGCCTATGCCTTTGCCCGCGAAGCGATCGCCCGCGACCCGGGCCTGGCAACCGCCTACAACACGCTGGGCGTCATCTATGCCCGCAGCGGCCATCCGGACACCGCGGTGATCGCGTTCCAGCAGGCCTTGCAGCGCTCGCCCGATGACCTCAACCTGATGGCCAATCTGGCCGGTGCGCTACGGGCCACCGGCGATCTCGCGCGGGCCGACGCGCTGGCGGCCGAACTGGCGCGGCGCCAGCCGGATCCGCCATTCGCCTTTTTCGAGCGCGGTCTGGCTGCTTATCGGGCCGGCGAGTGGGCGCAGGCGCGCAGCCTGTTCGCACGCGAGATCGAACGCGATCCGGACAACGACGAGTTTCATTTCTGGCTCGCGGTGGTCGACGCCCGCCTGGGCCACCTGGCCAGCGCCCGCGACCAGCTGGCCCAGGCCTTGCGCCTGAGCACGCGCCAGGATGACCGGGCGCTTTACGCGGCCAAGCTCGAACGCCTGCGTGCGCTGCGTTGACGCGTGTCCACGCGCCGCTCAGGCCGGGGTCGCCGGCGCGTCCTGCGCCACCCGCTGGGCCAGGTGGGCCAGCGCCTCGTCGACCTGGTCGACCAGGATCAGGCACAGGTCGCCCGGCTCCAGCCGGGCCAGCGCCGCGTCGATGGCCACGAACTCGCCGCGGATCTCGTCGACGAAGCGCGTGCGCGGCGCGCCCTCCAGACCCTGGCGCAGCAGCGCCAGCACCTCGCCGTCCTGGCGGCCACGCTGGCAGGCGTCCTGGAACAGGATGACGTCGTCGAAAGCCTGGCCGAGGATCTGGGTCTGTTCGCGGATGTCGTCGTCACGGCGGTCGCCGGCGCCGCTGATCACCACCGAGCGCCGGCGTGCCGGCATGGCCTCGACCGCCTGTACCAGGGCGCGCATCGCATCCGGGTTGTGGCCATAGTCGGCGATCAGCGTGGCGCCCCGGTAGTCCATCACGTTGAAGCGGCCGGGGGCGTTGTCGGCGTCGTTGACGAAACTGGCCAGACCGGCACGGATCGCGTCCCAGTGCAGGCCGGCGCCCCAGGCGGCGCCGACCGCCGCCATCGCGTTCTCGACCTGGAAGCCGATCGTGCCGCCGCGGGTCAGCGGAATGTCGCCGAGCAGCACGCCTTCGCGCCAGTTGCCTTCGGAGGCCACGATGTGGCCGTCGTCGACGAACACGCAGCGCTGGCCCTGGGCCCGGTGCGTGGCCAGCACCGGGTGGTGGCGGTCGGCGGCGAAGTAGATGATGCCGCCGGGGCAGGTGGCGGCCATCTTGACGACGTTCGGATCGGTCGCGTTGAGCACCGCATAGCCGTTGTCGGCCACGTTCTGGACGATCACGCGCTTGAGCACCGCCAGATCCTCGACGGTGGTGATGTAGTTCAGTCCGAGATGGTCGCCGGCGCCGATGTTGGTCACCACGGCGACCTGGCAGCGGTCGAAGCCCAGGCCCTCGCGCAACACGCCGCCGCGGGCGGTCTCGAACACCGCGGCATCGACGTCCGGGTGCATCAACACGTTGCGCGCGCTCTTCGGCCCGGAGCAGTCGCCCGAGTCGATCTGCCGGCCGCCCACGTGCACGCCGTCGGTGTTGGTCATGCCCACGCGCAGGCCGTCGGCGGCAAACAGGTGGGCGATCAGCCGGGTCGTGGTGGTCTTGCCGTTGGTGCCGGTGACCGCGATGATGGGAATGCGGCCGTCGTCGCCGGGCGGGTAGAGGTGGTTGATGATGGCTTCACCCACCGCGCGGCCCTTGCCGAACGAGGGCGACAAGTGCATGCGCAGGCCCGGGGCGGCGTTGACCTCGACCACGCCGCCGCGCTGCTCCTCGAGCGGGCGCAGCACGCCCTCGCACACCACGTCGACGCCGCAGATGTCCAGCCCGATCATCTGCGCCGCGGCCACGGCGCGCGCGGCGACCTCGGGGTGGACTTCGTCGGTGACGTCGGTGGCGGTGCCCCCGGTGGACAGGTTGGCGTTGTTGCGCAACAGCACCCGTTGGCCCTTGGCCGGCACGGACGTCGGCGTCAGGCCCTGGATCTGCAGGCGCGCGACCGCGATGTCGTCGAATCGGATCTTGGTCAGCGAGGTCGCGTGGCCGTCGCTGCGGCGCGGATCGGCGTTGACCTGATCGACCAGTTCGCGCACCGTCTGCACGCCGTCGCCGATCACATGCGGCGGCTCCCGCCGTGCTGCCGCCACCAGGCGGTGGCCGACGACCAGCAGGCGGTAGTCGCTGCCGGCCAGGTATTTCTCGACCATCACGTGGCCGATCTCCTCGGCCGCCTTGTAGGCGATCTCCAGGTGTTCGCGCGTCATCACGTTGACCGTCACGCCCTTGCCCTGGTTGCCGTCCTGCGGCTTGAGCACGACCGGCAGGCCGATCGCCTGGGCGACCTGCCAGGCCTCGTCGGGGCTGTCGACCGGCCGGCCCACCGGCACCGGTACGCCGGCGGCGCTGAGCAAGGTCTTGCAAAGGTCCTTGTCCTGCGCGATCGACTCGGACACCGCGCTGGTGGAATCGACCTCGGCGGCCCAGATCCGACGTTGCTTGCTGCCCCAGCCGAACTGCACCAGCGACCCGCTGGTCAGGCGCCGGTACGGAATGCCGCGTGCGACCGCGGCGTTGACGATCGCGCCGGTGGACGGGCCGAGGCGGATGTCCTCGTCGAGTTCGCGCAACGCGGCGATCGCGGCCGCGGTGTCGAAGCCGTCGTCGGCCTTCAGTGCCGCATGGATCAGCGCTTCGGCGGATTTCAGTGCCTTGCGGCCGACCTCTTCCTCCGAGTATTCGACCACCACCTGGAAGACGCCGGCCTCGACCGTCTCGGTGCAGCGGCTGAACGTCACCGGGCAGCCGGCCTGGGCTTGCAGCGCCAGCGTCGTCGCTTCCAGCACGTGGGCCAGCGAGATCTGGTCGGGCGGGCGTCGCAGCGGGCCCAGCGCCGGGAACAAGGCCCGCAGGCGGGTTTCGAAGTCCGGCAGCGAGCTCAGCGAGCGCTCGGCGGTGTCGCAGGCCACGATGGCCTCGATGGCGGTGTGCCGGCTCCAGAGATTGGGGCCGCGCAGGGCGCGAATGCGGGAGATGTCCATGAGCGTGTCGGGTCCGACGTCGGGGGGCGTGGAGGAGGCGGGCGTTCAGCGCGGCGCGCGCAGGTCGAAGGTCTCGATGCCGGCGGCAATCAGTTCGGGGGTGATGCCGAAGGCCCAGGTTACCGCGGTGGCAGCGAGCAGCGCCTCGGCGAGACCGGCGTCGCCGGCCAAGCCGCGGCGGGCCAACAGGGCGTGCAGGTCCAGGCCGGCCTGGTCCGCCGACGGGCCCAGCAGCCGCACCTGGCCGTGGCGCAGGACCGCGGCCCTGCCGCCCTGCGCAAGGTGGGCCGTGAGCGCGGGCGGCAGCGCCTGGCCGGGCTGCTCGACGGCGTACATCAGGACCTCGCCGTCGCACAGCTCGGCCATCGCCGCGATGCGCTCGTCGGCGGCATTGAGCACGCCCACGCCATCGCCAAAGACCACGTCGATCTGGGTGCGCAGGACCTTGTAGAGACCGTCGGCCGCGTGCAGGTCGTGGCGCTCCAGCCCCTGCCAGCCGTCGAGATCGGTGACCACGCCGACATGGCAGCGGTCATAGGGCAGGCCGTCGTCGAGGATCATCGCGGCGCCGTTCTCGAACACCGCGGCGCGCGCCTCCCGGTTCATCAGCAGGCGATGGCTTGCGTCCCAGTGGGGCTGGCCGGCCGGCTCGATGCGGCGGCTGCCCAGGAACAGGCCCTGTTCGCAGGCCAGCGCGGTCGGCTGGCCCGAGAGGTGGATCAGCCAGGCGATGGCGCGGGCGATCAGCGCCGTGTTGCGGCTGCCGGCCACGCCGATGATCGGAATGCGTCCCGGATGGGCGTCGTGCTCGTTCTCGGGGAACAAGTGTTCGACGATCGCCTGCCCGACCGGGCGCGGCTGGCCCACCGCGGGCTTCAGGTGCATCAGCAGGCCCGGGCCGGCATTGACCTCGACGATCGCGCCGCCCTGCTCGGCCAGCGGCCGCGAGATGTCCTCGCAGACCAGGTCCAGGCCGGCGATGTCCAGGCCCACCGTGCGCACCGCCAGCGAGGCCTGGTAGGCCACCTCGGGATGGACCTCGTCGGTGCAGTCGATCGAGACGTTGCCGTTGCGCTGGACCAGCACCCGCCGGCCGGCGGCCGGCACGGCGTCGGCGGTCAGGCCCTGGCGCTGCAGGTCCAGGCCGATCGCCCCGTCCTGGGCGGCGTCGAGCCGGTTCAGCGGATGGGCTTCGGTGCTGCCGCGGCGCGGGTCGGCGTTGATCTGGCTGTCCACCAGCTGGCTGACGGTGCTGCGGCCGTCGCCGGTGATCCAGGCGCTCTCGCCGCGGGCGGCGGCGACGACCTTGCCGCCCACCACCAGCAGGCGGTGCTCGTTGCCGCGGATGTGGCGCTCGACCAGCACCTCGCTGCCATGGCGCAGCGCAAAGGCGTAGGCGGCCTCGATGTCGGCGCGCTCGGTCAGCTCCAGCGTCACGCCGCGGCCGTGGTTGCCGTCACTGGGTTTGACGACGACCGGGGCGTCCATGTCCTGCGCCGCCTCCCAGGCCTCGTCGGGACTGTTCACCACGACGCCCTCGGGGACCGGCACGCCGCAGGCCTTGAGCAGGGTCTTGGTCAGGTCCTTGTCGCCGGCGATGCCCTCGGCGATCGCGCAGGTCAAATCGGTTTCGGCGGTCCAGATGCGGCGCTGGCGCGCGCCATAGCCCAGTTGCACCAGGTTGCCGTCGTTCAGGCGGATGTGCGGGATGCGCCGGTCGGTGGCCGCCGAGACGATGCAGGCGGTGGACGGCCCCAGGTAGCAGTCGTCGATCGCCTCGCGCACGGCGGCCACCGCGGCGTCCACGTCGAAGGCATCGCCGTTGATTGCGGCCATCAGCAGCGCATGGCCCTGGGCCAGCGCGGTGCGGCCGACCTGTTCGTTGCGTGCCCGGAAGACCATGCGATAGACGCCGCGCTGCGAGGTGCTGCGGGTCTGGCCGAAGCCGGTGGGCATGCCCGAGAGGTTCAGCAGCTCGATCACGCAGTGTTCGAGGATGTGGCCCGACCACGTGCCCTCCTGCAGGCGCTGCAGGAAGCCGCCGCGTTCGCCGACGCCGCAGTGGTGTTCTTCCAGCGCCGGCAGCCAGGCCAGCAGGCGCTGGGTGAAGCCCGGCAACTGGTTCGACGGAAAGTCTTCGAGCTCGCCCAGGTCCATCCAGACTTCGATCACCGGCCGGTAGGTCCAGATGTTGGGGCCGCGCAGGTAGGTGACGCGCTGGAGCTCGATGTCTTTTTTCCGGTCGGTCATGGACGGGCAGTGTGGCGGGCTGGGGGCAGGCCGTCGCGGGCGGGGGCCTGGTGAAGGGGAGGGTGCACGCGGCCGTGCGGGGCGGATTTTGCGCTTGGATTCGAGCCGTACCGGCGGTTCAGTGGCGACCGGGTTCTGCGCCGAACCGCGTTTGACGGAAAATCATGCTCTTTGCCACGCTTGCGTTCCGACCTTCCACGATGCCTCAACACCTTTCCGAGTCTCCTCCGAGCCGCGTGGACGCAGGGGCCTCGGCACCGCTGGAAGACGGGGAAAACGTTTTGGCCAGCCTGTCGGTTGACCTCGACGATCGCCTTCATTTCTCGCCCGGCCAGTTGCTGCTGACCGATCGCCGGCTGTGGGCCCGCGTGGGCGGTGGCGCGTGGCAGGGTTTCGAGCTGAGCCCGGCGCGGGTGCTGCGCCACGGCGACCATGCCGGCGTCGGCACCCTGGAGCTGAGCGACGGCCGGCAGCGGCTGGCCGTCTGGCGCTTCACGCTGGCGGTCAACGTGCAGGCCCTGCGCCTGGCCCGGCGCTTCGAGCAGTTGCAACAGGCGCGCGCCAGCGGCCTGCCGGCCCAGGGCGAGGACCCGACCCGCTGCCCCTCGTGTCACGCCCCGCTGCCCGACGACAGCGACGAGTGCCCCGTCTGCTACCGCGAGCTGAACAGCCCGCCGTCGACCTGGGTGCTGTTGAGGCTGTGGCGTTTCGCCAGGCCTTACCAGGGGCGTCTGCTGCTGGGTTTTCTGATGATGCTGGCGTCCACCGCCGCCACCCTGGTGCCGCCGTACCTGACGATCCCGCTGATGGACGACGTGCTGATCCCGTTCGAGAGCGGGCAGCGCATCGACACCGGCCTGGTGCTGTGGCTGCTCGCGGGACTGCTGGGCTCGGCCCTGCTGGCCTGGGGGCTGGGCTGGATCCGCACCTGGCTGCTGGCGCTGGTGTCCGAGCGCATCGCCGCTGACCTGCGCACCACGGCCTTCGAACACCTGCTGGGCCTGTCGCTCGACTACTTCGGCGCCAAGCGAACCGGCGACCTGATGGCCCGCATCGGCAGCGAGACCGATCGCATCTCGGTCTTCCTGTCGCTGCACGCGCTGGATTTCGCCACCGACGTGCTGATGCTGGGCATGATCACCGCCATCTTGTTCACGGCCAATCCCTGGCTGGCGCTGGTGACGCTGCTGCCGCTGCCCTTCATCGCCTGGATGATCCACCTGGTGCGCGACCGCTTGCGCACCGGCTTCGAGAAGATCGACCGCGTCTGGGGCGAGGTCACCAACGTGCTGTCGGACACCATTCCCGGCATCCGCGTGGTCAAGGCCTTCGCCCAGGAGCGGCGCGAGGCGACGCGTTTTCGCGAAGCCAACCAGGCCAACCTGCTGGTGAACGACCGGCTCAACAAGACCTGGAGCCTGTTCACCCCCACGGTCTCGCTGCTGACCGACGTCGGCCTGCTGGTGGTCTGGGCCTTCGGGATCTGGCAGGTCAGCCACCACCACATCACGGTGGGTGTGCTGTCGGCCTTCCTGGCCTACATGGGGCGCTTCTATGGCCGCCTCGATTCGATGAGCCGGATCGTCTCGGTCACGCAGAAGGCGGCGGCCGGCGCCAAGCGCATCTTCGACATCCTCGATCAGGTGTCGAACGTGCCCGAACCGGCCGATCCGGTGGCGCTGCCGCCGCAAGGCCTGTCGGGCGGGCTGGTGCTGGAGAACATCGGCTTTCGCTACGGCAACCGCTCGGTGATCCAGGGCCTGAGCCTGCAGATCCGGCCCGGCGAGATGATCGGACTGGTCGGCCACAGCGGCTCGGGCAAGAGCACCCTGGTCAACCTGATCTGTCGCTTCTACGACGTGAGCGACGGCTCGATCAAGGCCGATGGCATCGACTTGCGCCGCATCGGCGTGGCCGATTTCCGCCGCCACATCGGGCTGGTGCTTCAGGAGCCGTTCCTGTTCTTCGGCACCATCGCCGAGAACATCGCCTACGGAAGACCGGACGCGACCCGCGCGCAGATCGTGGCGGCGGCCCGTGCCGCCCATGCGCACGAATTCATCCTGCGCCTGCCGCAGGGCTACGACTCGCTGGTGGGCGAGCGCGGCCAGGGGCTGTCGGGCGGCGAGCGCCAGCGCATCAGCATCGCGCGTGCGCTGCTGATCGACCCCAAGATCCTGATCATGGACGAGGCGACCTCGGCGGTCGATACCGAGACCGAGAAGGAAATCCAGAAGGCGCTGGACAACCTGGTGCAGGGCCGCACGACGATCGCCATCGCGCACCGCCTGTCGACTTTGCGCAAGGCCGATCGACTGGTCGTGATGGACCGCGGCGAGGTCGTGGAAGTGGGCCCGCACGACGAGCTGATGTCCAGGCAGGGTGCGTACTGGCGGCTCTACATGGCGCAGGTTCGCAAGGCTGAAACCGACGACAGCGGCCGCGACGACCACGACGCGGTGCTGCTGGCCCACCAGTTGCCGCAACCTTCGGCCCATACTGCTGCGGGCGCCTGACGCGCCGACACCCCCATGACCTCTGCCAGCGCACCCGTTTTCCGCCTCCGCCGCGACCCGCTGGGGCAGCTGATCTTTCTCGGTCCGGAGGGCGTCGAGCACGTCGGTGTGACGCCGGTGCGCGCGTTCCCGATCGCGGCGCCGCAGGAGGGCGTGTCGCTGGTCAGCGGCGACGGGCGCGAGCTGGCCTGGATCGACCGGCTGGACGACGTGCCGGCAGCCGAACGCGGCCTGATCGAGGAGGACCTGGCGCAGCGCGAATTCGTGCCCGAGATCCGCCGGTTGCGCTCGGTCTCGACCTTTTCGACGCCCAGCACCTGGGAGGTCGACACCGATCGGGGATCGACCCAATTGGTGCTCAAGGCCGAGGAGGACATCCGTCGCCTGCCGGGCCACCGTGCCAGCCTGCTGATCACCAGCGGCCACGGCATCGTCTTCCGGGTGCGCGACCTGCTGGCGCTGGACCGGCCGTCGCGGCGCTTGCTGGAACGCTTTCTTTGACGGCTGGCGCCGGTGCGGGTGCGTCCCGTTCGACGGCGCGGCCCGCTCAGGTGTCGCGTTGAATCTGCTGGCGGCAGAGGTTCTCGCCGGTGGTCGTCAGGCGCAGGCTGCCGCCGTTCCATTCCAGCCAGTTCAGCGCCACGTAGTCGTCGATGTCACCCTCGGACACTTCGGCGGCGCGGCAGCGCTTGAGCAGGCTGACGGTGTCGGGCAAGGCCTGACGCAGGGCTTCGCGGCGCAACGCGGCGGGCAGCGTGGGCGTGGGGGTGGTCATGGCGCGACGTCCTGAAGTGTGTCCCGACCTTACCACCGCGTCCGCGCCGGCGCTGCGGCGCTTTCGGATCCTGATGCAATCCTGACGCCGCCGCGGCTAAGCTCCGGGCCATGCCGATTGAACCTGTCTCGTCTCCCGCCTTCGCGGCCCGCCTCGGCCGAAGCGTGCCCGGCCTGGCGATCTGGGCCGCCGGTTGGGGTCTGATGCTGTGGCTGGACGGGCGCTTCGACCTGTCCAATCTGGCCATGGTGCTGGTCGCCACGTCGGCGCTGGCGACGCTCTGGCTGACGGTTTCCGCGTCCCTGCTGCTCGGTGCGCTGTCGGTGATGGGGTTCAACTGGGCCTTCGTGCCGCCGCGCCACGGGTTCTCGGTCGACCTGACCCAGCATGCGGTCCTGCTGTGCGCGATGCTGATTCTCAACGGGATCGTGGCGGCCCTGATGGCGGCCCGCCAGCGCCAGGCGGAGCGCGCCCGGCGTCTGGCGGTGCAGGCCGAACAGCTGCGGACCTGGGGCGACCGGCTGCGCGATGCGGACGATCCGACGGTGCATGCCGGCACGCTGCAGGAGTTGTTGAGCGGCCTGGGCGGCGAGCCAGCGGTGGTGATGGTGCTGGGCGGTCGGGCGCGACGGCGCTCCGGTGCCGAGCCAGGCTCCGAGACGGGCGACGACGAGGTGCTGGTAGGCGTCGTCGACGCGGACCAGCGCGCCGGCTTGCGGCACTGCCAGCGCCAAGGCGCGGCGATGGGCCCGGGCACCGGACGCCATTCCGAACTGCCCGAGTGGTATCTGCCCTTGCGCGGCCGCGGCCTGTGTCTGGGCGCGGCGCTGGTGCGGGGGCGATCGGTGCGGCACGCCGACGAGGCGCTTCGCAACCACGCCCAGGCGCTGTGCGACCAGCTGGGCCTGGCCTTGCAGCGCATGGCCCATGAACGCGACGAGGCGGCGGCACGCGAACAGGCGCAGACCCAGGCGGTGCGCAATGCCTTGCTGGCCGCGATCTCGCACGACTACCGCACGCCGCTGGCCACCATCATGGGCGCAGCCTCGTCGCTGGAGTCCCAGGCCGAACGGCTGAGCGTCGCGCAGCGTCATCGCCTCGCGCGCTCGATCGTCGACGAGACCGAGCAACTCAGCCGCCTGACCGACAACACCTTGCAGCTGGCGCGGCTGGACGCGCCTGGCGTCAGTCTGCGCTGCGATTGGGAATCGGCCGAGGACATCGTCGGCGCCGTGCTGGGTCGCGTGCGCCGTCACGATCCGGAGCGCCGCGTGCACGCCCGGCTGGAGCCCGACTTGCCGCTGCTGTGGTGCGACGGCCTGTTGCTCGGACAGATGCTGGACAACCTGATCGACAACGCCCTGAAGTACAGCCCGGCCGGGGCGCCGGTGGAGGTGCTGGTGCGTCGCCTGGCCGATCAGGTGGTGTTGGCCGTGCGCGACCGCGGCCCCGGCATCGCCCCGGCGTGGCGCGAGCGCATCTTCGAGGTCTTTCACCGCGGCGCCGGAGCGGTGGGGGGCGCCGTGGCCGCGCCGCGCGAGGCGCTGGCCCGCCGGGGGGCCGGCGTCGGACTGGCGGTCTGCCGGGCGATCGCCCATGCCCACGGGGGCGAGCTGCGGCTGCGCGCCCGGGGCCATGGGGGCAGCAGCTTCGAGTGCCTGCTGCCGGTGCGCCCGGCGCCACCGCCGCCCGAGGACGACGAGTCGGCTGAGCTGGGCTTGCTGCCTGGCGAGGCTGCGCCATGACGCTGCGGGTCTTGCTGGTCGAGGACGATCGCGAGTTGTGCAAGACCTTGCGCGACGCGCTGGTCGTCGAAGGCTACGACGTGCTGACGGCGGCCAGCTTGTCCGAAGGGTTGGCCCTGCTGACGCATGCGCCGGTGCTGGATCCGCACCGCGCCGACGGCGCACCGGCCGATCTGGTGGTGCTGGATCTGGGCCTGCCGGACGGCGATGGCGAGGCCTTGCTGAGCGCGTTGCGGCGCCGCCATGCCGTGCCGGTGATGGTGATCTCGGCACGCCAGGCCGACGGACAGAAGATCCGACTGCTGGATGCCGGCGCCGACGACTACCTCGTCAAACCCTTCAGCGTGGGCGAGTTGCTGGCCCGCATGCGGGTCGCGCTGCGCCACCGAGGCACCACGGTGCAGGCGGCGCAGACGTTCTACGAGCACGGCGGAGTGGCGGTGGACCTGGTGGCGCAGCGCGTGCAGCGGGATGGCCGCCCGGTCCATCTGACGCCGACCGAGTTTGCGTTGCTGGCCCGGCTGGTGCGCAGCGCCGGGCGGGTCGTGACCCACCGTCACCTGCTGGTCGACGTCTGGGGCGCTGAATTTGCCGCGCACACCCATTATCTGCGCCTGTACATGGCACAGTTGCGGGCCAAGCTGGAGGCGGAACCTTCGGAACCTCGGCTGCTGTTGACCGAGCCCGGGGTGGGCTATCGCCTGGTGGAAGCCGAAGCCTAGCGGCCGGTGCGCCGGGGGGGTGGCCCTTATGCCTTCCTGATGCGGCGCTTGGCACGATGGCGCATTACAAAATCGGACCCCCACATGACATCGCATTCTTCCACCGGTTCGCCGGCCGATCCGTCGTCGTCGTCGGCGGCGTCGACTTCGCCGCATGGCAAGCAAGGCCTGATGGCGCTGGCGCTGGCGGCGATCGGCGTGGTCTACGGCGACATCGGCACCAGCCCGCTCTACACGGTGCCGGAGATCTTCGGCCCGGCCGGCGTCCCGCTGACGACGGAGCACCTGATCGGCGCCGTGTCGTGCGTGTTCTGGGCCCTGATGCTGGTCGTGACGCTGAAGTACGTGATCCTGATCCTGCGGGCCGACAACCGCGGCGAGGGGGGCGGCCTGGCCTTGACGGCGCTGGCCGCGCACGCGGTGTCCGGCCGGCCGGCGCTGCGCAGCGCGCTGATCCTGCTCGGGGTGTTCGGCGCCACGCTGTTCTATGGCGACAGCATCATCACGCCGGCCATCTCGGTGCTGGGCGCGATGGAGGGGCTGGAGGTCGTCACGCCGGCGCTCAAGCCGTGGGTGGTGCCGATCACGCTGGTGGTGCTGCTGGGCCTGTTCATGGTGCAGCGCCTGGGCACGGCCGCGGTCGGCAGGATCTTCGGCCCGGTCCTGCTGCTGTGGTTTCTGGCGCTGGCGGTCACCGGGGTGGCGCACATCGCCCGCCAGCCGGCGATCCTCGCGGCCCTGAATCCGCTGCAGGCGGCCCACTTCCTGGCGGGCCGCGGCTGGCATGTGTTCGCCGCGCTCGGCGCGATCGTGCTGGCATTGACCGGCGCCGAGGCCTTGTACGCCGACATGGGCCATTTCGGCAGGCGCCCGATCCAGCTGGCCTGGAATCTGCTCGTGCTGCCCTCGCTGGCGCTCAACTACATGGGCCAGGGCGCGCTGCTGATCGGCGACCCCAGTGCGATCAGCAACCCCTTCTACAAGCTGTTCCCGGCGTCGCTGCTGGTCCCCACGATCGTCCTGGCCGCGATGGCCACCGTGATCGCCTCGCAGGCGGTGATCTCGGGCGCCTATTCGATGACCCAGCAGGCGATTCAGCTGGGCTTTCTGCCGCGCATGTCGGTGCGCCACACCTCGGCGCGTGAAAAGGGCCAGATCTACGTGCCTGCGGTGAACTGGCTGCTGCTGGCGGGTGTGGTGGCGGCGGTGCTGGGCTTCGGCAGCTCGTCGGCACTGGCGGGGGCCTATGGCATCGCGGTGACGCTGACCATGATGATCACGACAGTGCTGACCTACTTCGTGGTGCGCGAGGGATGGAAGCTGTCGGCGCCGCTGTCGATCGCGGCGACGGCGTTTTTTCTTTGTCTGGATGCCGTGCTGGTGGCCGGTTGCGCGATCAAGTTCTTCGACGGAGGCTGGTTCCCGTTGACCATGGGCCTGCTGCTGTTCGCGGTCATGAGCACCTGGAACCGGGGCCGCGCCCTGGTGCTGGAAAGCATTCGCCGCGATGGCCTGGAGTTGCTGCCCTTCGTCGAGGCGCTGGACCCGGCCGACATGTCGCGGGCCTCGCGCGTGGCCGTCTACATGGTGGCCGACCCGACCACGGTGCCGCAGGCCTTGCTGCACAACATCAAGCACAACCAGGTGCTGCACAGCTGCAACGTCGTGCTGACCGTTCGTTTCAAGGACGTGCCCTTCATGCCCGATGCCGAGCGCGTCGAGGTGCAGGCGCTGGGCCACGAGTTCTGGCGCGTCACGGTCTTCTACGGCTTCATGGATGCGCCCGATGTCCCACAGGCACTGAAGCTGTGCGAGGCCAAGGGCCTGACCATCCCCTTGTTCGAGACCAGCTACTTCCTCAGCCGCGAGACCGTCGTGCCCACCACCGGCAGCGGCATGGCGATGTGGCGCGAACGCCTGTTCGCGACCATGACCCGCAATGCCGGCAACGTCGCCGCGTACTTCCGCCTGCCGGACAACGCGGTGGTGGAGCTCGGCACCCGGGTGCAGATCTGAACCGCCGGGCCGGCGCGGCCCGCGGTCCGTGTCAGGCGAAGCTGACCAGCACCACGCTCTCGGTGTCGAACACGGCCCAGGCCGCGCCGCCGACGGCCAGGCCCTCGCAGGCGCCGGGCGGCACACTGGCCTGCATCACCCGGCCGCTGCGCAGCGCCAGCGAGATCCCGGTGTGCGCCGTGCCGGGGCGCCTGGCGGTGATCGTCGTGGCGAGCACGTTGCGTCCAGGGCCGGCACGCACGGGCCGGGCCTGAACCCCGATCCACGGCGCCTTGATCAGCGCATACAAGGGGCTGCCCACCCGCAAATCCATGCCGTGCAGCGACTCGGGTGTGATCGTCGCGGTGATGCGGTCGTTGGCGAGGCCGTCGTCGACAAGGTCGAGCGCGACGTCCACCGCACCGCCGCGGTCGATCCAGCCGACGACCTCGGCGGCAAACTGGTTGCGCGCGCTCGAGTGCATCGTCAGCCGCCGGATCAGGGTGCGCATCGCGGGCTCGTCGCTGCCGCTGGGCAGCGCGGGCAGGCGATCGAGCACGTCCTGTTGCGAGCTTTCCATCGCCCGGTACAGCGCAATCAGCTGGCGCGCATGGTCGGTCAGGCGCGTCCCGCCGCCGCCGCGCCCGCCGGTGCTGCGCGTCACCAGCGGCTCGGCGGCGAGGGCGTTCATCGCCTGCAGCGTGTCCCAGGCCGCCTTGTAGGACAGCGGCACCTCGCCCGCAGCCCGGTTCAGCGAGCCCTGGCGGTCGATCGCTTCGAGCAGCCGCACCCGGCTGTCGGACAGCAGCGCGCCGAGTGGCGTCTCCAGCAACAGGCCGCCCTTGAGGACGGTGCGGGTCGGCGCGGCGCGGCGGGCCATCGAATGGACGGCGCCCGCCTAGCCGGCGTTTGCGCCACCGGATTGCAGGCGCTGCAACTCGTCCGGCGTGTTGGCGTTGAAGAAGGCGTCGACATCGGCGAACGGCACGAGCGCGCAGCGGTGCCGGCCGGTCCAGCGGTCGATCTTGCGCTGACCGCTGGCGACGAAGGCCTCGAGATCGGGCCGCAGCGCGCAGCGCAGCAGACAGAACACGGGCTGCGGCTGCAGCGCGCCCTCGCTGTCGACGGTGGCCGCGATGGCGATCTCGGCGTCCTGGAGCTGCACGGCCTCGGCCAGGCGCTCGACCAGGTCGCGCGGGAAACCGGGCGTGTCGCAGGGCACGGTCACCATCCACGGCGTCGTGCAGTGGTCCAGGCCGGCCAGAAAGCCCGCCAGCGGGCCGGGATAGTCGGCCAGCGCGTCGGGCCAGACGGGGACGCCCATCGCGCCATAGTCGGCCAGATTGCGGTTGGCGTTGATCATCACCGCGCCCACCTGCGGTGCCAGGCGCTGCAGGGCGTGGCGCACCAGCGGCAGACCCAGGTGTCGCTGCAGGCCCTTGTCGACGCCGCCCATGCGGCTGCCCCGGCCGCCGGCCAGCACGAGGCCGGTGATGTCGTCGCGAGACGGTCTCATCGGCACGTTGCGTCGGTAGGCAGCGACGGCCCCGACATCAGGTGTTCTTCGAGACGGTGATGGTCGGGAACTTGGCCGAGAAGTCCTTGGCTTGCGCACCGACCTTCACCGCCACCTGACGCGCGACGGTCTTGTACAGGCCGGCGATCTCGCCGTCCGGATCGCTGACCACGGTGGGCCGGCCGGCGTCGGTCTGCTCGCGGATGCTGAGATTCAGCGGCAGCGCGCCGAGGTAGGCCACGCCGTACTGCTCGGCCATCTTGCGTCCGCCGTCGGCGCCGAAGATGTGTTCGACATGGCCGCAATTCGGGCAGCAGTAGACCGCCATGTTCTCGACCACGCCGAGGATGGGCACGCCCACCTTCTCGAACATCTTCAGGCCCTTGCGAGCGTCGAGCAGCGCGATGTCCTGCGGCGTGGTGACGATCACCGCGCCCGTGATCGGCACGCGTTGCGAGAGCGTCAGCTGGATGTCGCCGGTGCCCGGGGGCATGTCGACGATCAGGTAGTCCAGATCCTTCCAGCGGGTCTGGCGCAGCAGTTGTTCGAGCGCCTGGGTGGCCATCGGGCCGCGCCAGATCATCGCGTCGTCGGCCTCGATCAGAAAGCCGATCGACATCACCTGCACGCCGTGGTTTTCCATCGGCTCCATCGTCTTGCCGTCTGCGCTGTCGGGGCGGCCGGTGATGCCCAGCATCATCGGTTGGCTGGGGCCGTAGATGTCGGCGTCGAGGATGCCCACGCGCGCCCCCTCGGCCGCCAGCGCCAGCGCCAGGTTGACGGCGGTGGTGCTCTTGCCCACCCCGCCCTTGCCCGAGGCGACCGCGATGATGTTCTTGACGCCCGGCAGCAACTGCACGCCACGCTGCGCCTGGTGGGCGACGATCTTGGTGGCGAGATTGGCGCTGACGTTGGCCACGCCCGGCACAGTGCGTGCAGCCGCGATCAGCGCGCGGCGCAGCGTCGGGATCTGGCTCAGCGCCGGGTAGCCCAGTTCGACGTCGAAGGACACGTCCGCGCCTTCGACCCGCAGATTCTTCAATTGCCGGGTGGTGACGAAATCGCGACCCGTGTTGGGGTCGATCACGCTCTGCAAGGCGTTCTGGACAGCTTGTTCGATCGGGGCCATGGAAGGTTCCGTGCAAGAGGAGGGAGACCGGGCGCAGTCTACCGGCTCGTACCGGACCCTCCCGGCCTGGGGTTGATACTCCGGGTATTTACGGGCACGGCATCGACGTCGCGGTTCGCCTCTTGCGAGCCATCGAACCGCTGCCCGGTGCAGGAGTCCGTGGGATGAAGTCTCGTCTTCCGTTGTCGGTGTGCATGATCGTTCGCGACGAAGAGCGGCTGTTGCCGGCGGCGATCGAATCGCTCCGGTCGCTGGCTGCCGAGGTGGTGGTGGTCGACACCGGCAGCCGCGATCGCAGCATGGACATTGCCCGTTCGCTGGGTGCGAGGGTGCTCTCCTTCGCCTGGTGCGACGACTTCTCCGCGGCCCGCAATGTCGCGCTGGACGCCGCGCAGGGCCCGTGGATCCTGTCGCTGGATGCCGACCAGCGGCTCGATCCGAGGTCGGCCGAGGCGCTGGCGCAGGCGATGCGGCGGCCCGTTCTAGCGCAAACCGTGCACATCGACCTGATGGGCGAGGATCCCGCCGCAGCGCAGCCACAGGGCCACTACGAGGCGCTGCGCCTGTTTCGGCGCGATCCGCGCATCCGCTACCGCGGCCGGGTCCACGAGGATGTCGCGGCATCGCTGCTGGACCTGGGCTGCAGCGAGTGGCCCGACTCCGGCGTTCGCTTGCGCGATGAGGGCTACGGCAGCGCGGCGGAGCGCCAGCGCAAGCGGGATCGCAACGTGCTGCTGTTGGAACAGGCGCATGTCGAACAGCCGGGCGACCTGTTCGTCCGCTACAAATTGGCGATCACGCTGCCCGAGACGCGGGCCGCCGAGCGGCTGGCCTTGCTCGCCGACGGGGTGGCGCAGGCGCGTCGCCTGTCGCCCCAGGCCGTGCGCGCGCTGCCCTTTCTCACCTCGTTGCTGGCGGCCGCGGTGGACGCCTGGATCGCGCAGGGGCGGCTCTGCGAGGCGGCCGAGGCGGCCTGGGCGCTGGCTCCGGTGCTGGGCGGCAGCAGCCATTTCACGGCCGGCCGGGTGCTGGCTCGCGCCGCGCAGTTCGATGCGGCAGTGGCGCAACTGAATCAGTACCTGGCCACCGGACCAGGGCCTGCCCACCCTGCGGTCCGGCCCGACCCGGATGCGACGCGGAGCGAGGCTTTGCGGTGGCTGGGATGGACCGCCGCGTCGCGCGGCGACCTGACGCAGGCCCGCGATGGGCTGCAACAGGCGCTGCAGGCCGCGGCGCCCGGCACGGCCCTGCCCATCGAATGCGAGTTGCTGCGGCTGGACCTGCGCGCGGGCGACTTGGCCCGGGTGGCGGGACAACTCGATCGCCTGGCCGAACAGGCCCACGGCACGGCCGCCGGGATGCAGGAGCTGATGCTGCTCAGCGCCGAGTTGGCCGTCGCAGCCGGCGACGCCGACGGCGCGCGGGCGCTGGCCCAGGCGGCGCTGGGCTCCTCCACCGACGACCGCGCCGCGGCGTTGCTGGCTCGGCTGGCGCTGCGGTCTGGCGACGCCGAGCCGGCACGGTTGCGCGAATGGATGACCCGCATCCCCGGGCGGCGCTTCGACACGCTGGCGCAGCGCCTCGTGCTGGCGCGGCGCCTGGGCGAGCCGCTGGCGTTCGAACTTCCGGCAGCCAGCGTCGAGCTGGCCGACGAGCTGCGCTGAGGCCGGCCTCAGGCGGTCGTGAACTGGTCCCAGGCCACCATGACGTTGGCGGCGTACATCAGCGAGGGACCGCCGCCCATGTAGATGGCCACACCCAGCGTCTCCTCGAGTTCGGCGCGCGTCGCGCCGAGGCGCACGAGGGTGCGCACATGGAAGCCGATGCAGCCGTCGCAGCGCTGTGCGACGCCGATCGCAAGCGCGATCAGTTCCTTGGTCTTTTCGTCCAGCACCCCCGGCGCCGTGGCGGCGCGACCCAGGTCGGTGAAGGCCTTCATCACTGGCGCCAGGTCCTTGCGCAGCGGGGCCAGGTGGGTGGAGATGGCGGTGGTGAGCTGGGGGTAATCGGGCAGTTGCGACATGGAATCGAAAGTCTGGGGTCGATGAGTTCGGGGCCGCGAGACGCAAGCGCGGGCGGCGGCCGGACGCCCGCGGTCATCCTATCGGATACCGGGGGCGGTAGGGACGGCGATGGCGGCAAGAGATGACAATGGGTGCCCACGCCACGGCCCGCCATCGCGCGATCGATCATGCCCGACCTGTCTCCCCTGCCGGTGGTCCGCGCCGGCACCTACCGCCACTACAAGGGCGGTCTGTACGAGTTGGTCGGCGTCGCGCGTCACAGCGAGTCCCTGGAGCCGATGGTGATTTATCGGCCGTTGTACAACGACAGCGGGCTGTGGGCGAGGCCGTTCGCGATGTTTTTCGGCGAGGTCGACATCGGTGGTCGCCGTTGCCCTCGTTTCGAGCGCCAGGCCGAGCCGACGGCGGACTAGCATGGCGTGCCTGCGGGGCTGAGGCCGCGCCCGATCTACCGACCGCAACTCCAGAGGGACGTCCGATGACGATGCGCTTGCCGGCTCTGCTTCCAGGCAGCGAATCAGACGCTGATGCGCGAACCGCCACGCCCGTCGGCGCGTCGATGCCGCGGATGACGGCGGCGCGCGAGCCGATGCTGCGGGAGATCGAGATCGTCGATGAGCACGGCGCGCGCCGCAGTATTCCGATCCCGGCCGAACGACCGATGACGGTGTTCGTCGACAAGCGCGAACTCGTGACGCTGATGACGTTGGGCGCCGCGCCCGAGTTGCTGGTGCTGGGTTATCTGTGCAACCAGCGGCTGATCGGCGGACCGGCCGAGCTCGAGTCGATCACGGTCGACTGGGAGGTCGGTGCCGCCGCGGTGCGCACCCACCACGGCATCGCCGATCTGGAGGCGCGCACCGGGCGCCGGGTCGTCACCACGGGCTGCGGGCAGGGCACCGTGTTCGGCGACCTGATGGATCAGCTCGACGGCATCCGGTTGCCGCCGCCTGCGCAAGCGCGCATCCGCCAGTCGACCTTGCAGGGGTTGCTGGAAGTGATGCGCCAGCAGGACAGCATCCACCGCAAGGCCGGATCGGTCCATGGCTGCGCACTGTTCGATGGCGCCCGGTTGCTGGCGTTCGTCGAAGACGTGGGCCGTCACAACGCGATCGACACGATCGCCGGGTGGATGGCGTTGAACGGCATCCGCGGTGCCGACAAGACCTTCTACACCACCGGCCGCTTGACCAGCGAGATGGTGATGAAGGCGGCGCAGATGGGCGTCCCGATCGTGGTGTCGCGCAACGGGGTGACCCAGATGGGACACGAGCTGGCCAGCCGCCTGGGCATGACCTTGTTCGGCCGCGCGGCCAACAAGCACTTCCTCTGCTATTGCGGTTTCGAGCGTTTCGATTCCGAGCCGGTGCCCGAGGCCGCCACGATGCGGGTGGTGGCGGGCCAGTAGGCCGCGCGGCCGGGGCTCGTCGCCGGCACCGTTTCAGCGCAGGAACAATCGGTAGACCGGGTTCTCGGTTTCGTCGGTGCAGGGGTAGGCCAGGCCGGACAGGAAGTCCCTGAAGGCTTTCTTGTCGGCCTTGGGGACCTGGATGCCGACCAGGATGCGGCCGTAGTCCGCGCCCTGGTTGCGATAGTGGAACAGGCTGATGTTCCAGTCCGGGTGCATGGCCGACAGAAAGCGCATCAGCGCACCGGGCCGTTCCGGGAATTCGAAGCGGTACAGGCGTTCCTCGTGAGCCAGTTCGCTGCGGCCACCGACCATGTGGCGCACATGCTCCTTGGCCAGTTCGTCGTCGGTCAGGTTGACGGTGGCAAAGCCGTGGCGGATGAAGTTGCGCTCGATCTTGTCGGCCTCGTCGCGGCGGCTGATCGCCACGCCGACGAAGACATGGGCGACGCGGGCATCGGAAATGCGGTAGTTGAACTCGGTCACGCTGCGCGGCCCGATCAGTTCGCAGAAGCGCCGGAAGCTGCCGCGCTCTTCGGGGATCGTGACCGCGAACAAGGCTTCACGCTGCTCACCGAATTCGGCCCGCTCGGCAACGAAGCGCAGGCGGTCGAAGTTCATGTTCGCGCCGCAATTCACGGCCACCAGGGTCCGGCCCTTGAGCTTGTGCGTCTCGACGTACTGCTTCAAGCCGGCGACGCCGAGCGCGCCGGACGGCTCGACCACGCTGCGCGTGTCCTGGAAGATGTCCTTCATCGCGGCGCACAAGGCGTCGGTGTCGACCAGGACGAACTCGTCGACCAGTTCGCGCGCCAGACGGAAGGTCTCCTCGCCGACCAGCTTGACCGCCGTGCCGTCGGCAAACAGCCCGACGTCGCTGAGCGCGACTCGCTTGCCCGCCTTGACGGAGCGGGTCATGGCATCGGAGTCGACGGTCTGCACGCCGATCACCTTGATCTCCGGCCGCACGGCCTTGATGTAGGCGGCCACGCCCGAAATCAGGCCGCCGCCGCCGATGGCGACGAACACGGCATCGATCGGGCCCTGGTGCTGGCGCAGGATCTCCATCGCGATCGTGCCCTGGCCGGCGATCACGTCCGGGTCGTCGAACGGGTGGACGAAGGTCAGCGCCTGCGCCTTTTCCAGTTCGACCGCGTGACCGTGGGCATCGCTGTAGCTTTCGCCGTGCAGCACCACCTCGCCACCCAGCGCGGCGACTGCATCCACCTTCACCTTGGGGGTGGTCACCGGCATCACGATCACCGCCCGGCAGCCCAGGCGCTTGGCGCTCAAGGCCACGCCTTGGGCATGGTTGCCTGCCGACGCGCAGATGACGCCCCGTTTCAGCGCCTCCGGCGACAGGTGCGCCATCTTGTTGTAGGCGCCGCGCAGCTTGAAGCTGAAGACCGGTTGCAGATCTTCGCGCTTGAGCAGCACCTGATTGCCCAGGCGGCGGCTGAGGGTGCGCGCGGTGTCCAACGGCGACTCGATGGCCACGTCGTAGACCTTGGCGTTCAGGATGCGACGCAGGTAGTCGCTCTTGTCCGGGCCATCCGATGGCGTGGTGGCGAGACGGGACGTGCGGGTCTGCGAGCGCGCCGCCGGGCGCGCCCTGGGGGGGGCGCCAGCCATGGGCGTCTCTCCTCGAAGGCAAGGGATCGGAGGGAGCGGCAAGGGCAGATCCGCCGTTGCTGCGTTGCCGCATGATACGGCAGGCCCTTTCGAGGTCCGGCGCGGCGGAGCGGCCAGAAAAAAGCCCGGGACCGTGAGGACCCGGGCCAATCCACCAATGGAGGAGGTGGAGGAGACAAGCGGTGCATCGATTGATCAAGCGATGCGATGAATGCAGTCTAACCCCACTTGTGTTGCACTGCAATAACCCGGTGCTAGAGAGCCCTCTCCAGCCCTGGATAATGTGCAATTGCACCGCTACGACGTCCGTGGCGGCGCGTCAACACAGGAGCCGAGATGGAGTGCACGGTGCATTGGGTGGCCAACGCAGGCATGGTGATGCTGGCCGAAACCGGCAGCGGGCACACGCTGACCATGGATGGGGCTCCTGACGGCGGGGGGCGTAACCTGGCGCCTCGGCCGATGGAAACGCTGCTCGCCGGCGCTGGCGGGTGCACGGCGTATGACGTGGTGCTGATCCTCCAGCGAGGGCGGCATCAGGTCAGCGGCTGCTCGGTGCAGTTGAAGGCCGAGCGCGCGGCCACCGACCCGAAGGTGTTCACGCAGTTGAACCTGCATTTCATCGTGACCGGCACGGGTGTGCCGGAGGCCGCCGTGGCGAGGGCGGTGGCGCTGTCCCATGAAAAATACTGCTCGGCGACTGCCATGCTGGGCCGGACGGCCGACATCAGCACCAGTTTCGAGGTTCGCGAAACCGGTATCTGAGGGCAGGGCCCGCCTCGCCGCGGTTCCGCCTTACGACTGGCCCGGCGGATCAGAGGTGATGGGCGGTGCGGGTCATCACCCGGGCGGCCAGGCGCATCAGCCATGGCAGCGGTCGGGGCAGCATGGCGGCACCGGACGCCTGGGCCTGATCGGCGTGACGGGCTTCGTCGGCCATCATCCTGGCCACGATGGCACGGGAGGCGGTATCTGCGGCAGGCAGGGCCTGCAGGTGGCTGGCCAGGTGCTGTTCCACCTGACGCTCGGTCTCGACCACGAAACCCAGGCTCCACCGGTCGCCGGCTCGGCCCGCCGCCAGGCCGATCGTGAAGGCGCCCGCGTACCAGAGCGGGTTGAGCAGGCTGGGGCGGTCGCCGAGTTCCTGGAGGCGCTGGGCGGTCCAGGCCAGGTGGTCGGTTTCCTCGCGGGCGGCCTCGTCCATCTGCTCGCGCAGGGCCGGATCGCGTGCCGTCAGCGCCTGTGCCTCGTACAGCGCCTGCGCGCAGACCTCGCCGACATGGTTGACCCGCATCAGCGCGCCCGCCAGGCGCTTGTCCTGAGGCGACAGGCTCGGCGCCTCAAGGTTCGCCGCCGGGTTGGTCCGGCGGCTGCGCGCGACCCCGGTCAGGGTGCGCAATACATGGTCGGCGGCAGTCAGCCAACGGTCGGACAGGGCGTGGGGCATGGCGCAAGGATACCCGCCGGATCGTTGCCCGGCTGACGGTGCGCCTGCCATGTCGGCACGTCCGTGACAGACGCGTGACACGTTGTTGCTCTGCAACAGATGCCCGGGTTTTACGAGGCAAGGCTTTGCAGAGTCCCGGGGCTCTGGTGCAATAGCGCCAACTTCCGATAAGGAGGTTGGCCTGATCAACCCCACCTGCCTTGGTGATACGGGTTCTCCCTCGATCGGGACCTCTTGTTCAACCTAGGAGATCCTTGAAATGAAAAAATCACTGCTCGCTCTGGCCGTGCTGGGTGCGTTTGCCGGCGCCGCTGCTGCTCAATCGTCGGTCACCGTCTACGGCATGCTGGACGTGTCGGCTCAGAAGAACCTCGGCACCACCGACAAGACCGTTGGCGACTCGGTCCTGGGCAGCCGTCTGGGCTTCAAGGGTATCGAAGACCTGGGTGGCGGCCTGGCCGCGACCTTCGGCATGGAAACCCGCTTCAACCCGGGTACCGGCGCCAACACCAACCCCAGCGTGTTCTGGCAAGGTTACAGCAAGGCTGGTCTGCAGGGCGATTTCGGCGCCGTCGAACTGGGTCGTGACTACACCGTCAACTTCCTGATGGTGCAAAACCAGATCGACCCGTTCGGTGGCGACACCGTGGCGATCCTGCGTGACGTCGGCATGCGTGCCAACGCTGGCGGCACCGTGCGCCTCGCCTCCCAAGTCGAGTACCACTTCAGCACCAACGGCTTCAACCTGGGTGCTCAGGCCGCTGGCAGCAACGAAAACGGTGGCACACAGCGTCCGTACTCGCTGGCCGCCAACTATGGCGCCGGCCCGCTGTTCGTCGGCCTGGGCTATCAGCGTGACGCCAATGGCGCCAAGGACGTGGATGTCGGTGGCCGTTACAACTTCGGCTTCGCCACCCTGACGGCCGGCTACAGCGATGCCACGCTGGCCAGCGGTGCCAAGCAGAAGGCTGGCCTGATCGGTGCGATCGTCCCCCTGGGTGGTGGCAACCTGAAGGTCGGTTACGCCAAGTCGTCGGGCGCTAACGGCCTGGGCGCCAAGAAGGCTGGCATCGGCTACGAGTACCTGCTGTCCAAGCGCACCTCGGTCTACACCGACTATGCACACGACAGCGAGCACGTTGGCCCGCAAAACGCCTACGACTTCGGTATCAAGCACACGTTCTGATGTTTGGATGCCCGGGTGTCGCCTGCCGGCGGCATTCAAGGCAGCACCAGTCAGGCCACCTTCGGGTGGCCTTTTTTCGTCTCTCGTCACGATGGCCTTGGCGCTGCAGGCGCCGAACGAGCTTGAACGGCACGGCGCGAAGGGGCCGATCATGGATCGCTACACTCGCCTTGCGTCGGCGCGTTGGCATCCACCTGGACCACAAGATCCAGCGGGGCAGCGGCGAGTCGCTTGAAGCGCTCCTGGGCGTGGGAATCCGTCGAAACTGATGGTGAGCTTTCTTCTTCGTCGCCTGTTGCAGGCCGTGGCGGTGTTGCTGACGGTGTCTTTCATGGCGTTTTCGCTGTTCCAGTTCGTTGGCGATCCCGTCAGCAACATGGTGGGCCAGGACGCCTCCCCGGAGGTTCGGACGCAACTTCGGGCGGAATTGGGGCTGGACCGGTCGGTGCCGGTTCAGTTCGCCCATTTCGTCGCGCATGCCGCGAAGGGGGATTTCGGGCTCAGCCTGAGGCAGGGCCGCAAAGTGTCGGCTCTGCTGGCCGAGCGCTTCCCTGCAACGATGGAACTGGCGGGCGTGGCCGCGCTGCTGTCGCTGGTGCTGGGCGTGCCGATGGGCATCTATGCGGCGCTGGCCAGAGGACGGCCGCTGGCGGAAGCGCTGATGGCGTTGTCGCTGGTCGGGGTTTCGGCGCCGACCTTCCTGCTGGGCATCGTGTTCATCTGGCTGTTCTCGGTGACCCTGCCGTGGCTGCCGAGCTTTGGCCGGGGCGATACCGTTGCGATCGGTGGCTGGACCACCGGTTTGCTGACCTCGGATGGCTGGCGTCATTTGCTGATGCCGGCGGTGACCCTGGCGCTCTACCAAGTCACGCTGATTCTGCGCTTGGTGCGCTCCGAGATGCTGGAGGTATTGCGAGCGGACTTCATCAAGTTCGCCCGCGCGCGCGGCCTCAGCCGCTCAACGGTGATTCTGGGCCATGCACTGACGAACACGCTGGTGCCGGTGATCACCGTGGTGGCGCTGCAGCTGGGTGGGCTGATCGCCTTTTCGATCATCACCGAGACGGTCTTCGAGTGGCCGGGCATGGGCTTGCTGTTCGTGCAGGCGGTGCAGTTTGCCGACATTCCGGTGATGGCCGCTTACCTGTGCCTGGTGGCGCTGGTCTTCGTGGCGCTGAACCTGATGGCGGATCTGCTTTATCTGGCGGTCGATCCTCGGTTGCGCGCTGGTTCTGCGACGTTGAACCGGCGCTGAGACATGACCCAGCCCGTGTTGCAAACTGTCGATCCGCGAAGCCGCCGGGTGCGTGGGTGGGGCGATCACGCGCTGTGGCGACGCTTTCGTTCCTCGCCCATGGCCCTGGGTGCCGCGGCCGTGCTTCTGCTGCTGGTGCTTTCGGCGGTGCTGGCGCCGTGGCTGGCGCCCACCCGGCCCTTCGATCTGGGCCAGGCCGATCTGATGAATTCAGGCGTGCCGCCCGCCTGGTTCCGAGGTGGGCAGCGCGCCTACCTGCTGGGTACCGACGATCAAGGTCGCGATCTGCTGTCTTTGCTGATGTTCGGATCACGCATCTCGCTCGGCGTGGCGGGTGCTGCCGTGGGCTTGGCATGGCTGGTCGGGGTCGCGTTGGGGCTTCTTTCGGGCTATGTCGGTGGACGGACGGATGCCTTCATCATGCGTCTGTGCGACGTGATGCTGTCCTTGCCGGCGGTTCTGGTGGCCCTGCTTTTCGACGGCATCGGGCGGGTTCTGCTGCCGCAAGGACATGACGAGCGTGCCTATGCCGTGCTGATCCTCGCCATCGCGGTCACCGGGTGGGTGCCGTACGCGCGCACCGTGCGCGGCCAGACGATGATCGAGCGTCACAAGGACTATGTGCAGGCGGCACGGCTGATCGGCGTGCCGCGCTGGCGCATTCTGTTTCGCCATGTGCTGCCCAATGTGCTCGGGCCGGCGCTGGTGCTGGCCACGCTCCAGGTGGCAGCAGCGATCCAGATCGAGGCTTCCCTGTCGTACTTGGGCGTGGGCATGCCGGTCACCAGCCCCTCGCTGGGCACGCTGATTCGTACCGGGCAAGAGTTCCTGTTTTCGGGGCAATGGTGGATGGCGCTGTTTCCGGGCCTGGTGTTGGCGGCCATCGGCCTGAGCGTCAACCTGTTGGGCGACTGGCTTCGCGACGCTTTGAATCCGCGCTTGCACGCCGCATGAATATGTCTACCCTATCCCCGTTGCTGGACGTACGCGATCTGTGCGTCGAGTTCTCGATCGGACCGGGAGCGCCGAGGGCCTTGGACGGCGTGTCGTTCACCGTCATGCCCGGAGAGATCCTGGGGCTGGTTGGCGAGTCCGGGGCCGGCAAGTCGCTGACGGGGGCCGCCATCATCGGCCTGATCGAGTCCCCCGGTCGGATGTCGCAGGGCGAGATCCGGTGGGAGGGGCGGCGCATCGATGGCTTGCCGGAGCGAGCCTTGCGTCGCTTGCGGGGCCGCAGGATCGGAGCCATCTTCCAGGATCCGTCGACCTCGCTCGATCCGATCCAGACGATAGGGCGCCAATTGGTCGAAACCTTGCGCACGCATTTTCCGATGAGCGCGACCGAGGCAAGGGCCAAGGCGATCGATCTGCTGCGCCAGACCGGCATGGCCGCCGCGGAGCAGCGGCTCGATCAATACCCGCATCAACTCTCGGGCGGTCTGCGCCAGCGGGTGGTGATCGCGCTTGCGTTGGCGGCCGAGCCGGCGCTGATCATTGCCGACGAGCCGACGACGGCGCTGGACGTCTCGATCCAAGCGCAGATCATCGATTTGTTGAGGAGCCTGGCTCGCGAGCGGCACACGGCCGTGATGCTGATCACCCACGACATGGGAGTCATTGCACAAGCCTGCGATCGCGTCGCGGTGATGTATGCCGGCCGGGTGGTCGAGATCGGCTCGGTGCGTTCGATCATCGACACGCCGTCGCATCCCTACACCCGCGGCTTGATCGGCGCGATTCCGCCACTCGACCAGGATCGGGATCGCTTGCTGCAAATCGACGGCGCGATGCCCCGACCCGGCGGCACGCCCGCCGGCTGCGCTTTTCACCCGCGCTGTCCACAGGCCATGCCGGCCTGCACTCGCGAACGGCCGGCGCTTCAGGCCGTGGGAGCCGCGCAGGTCGCGTGCTGGTTGTGGAGCGCGGCCGCGGCGCAGGTCGAGGGGGCGGCATGAGTCCGCTGGTCGACGTACGCCATCTGTCCAAGGTCTTCGACATCTCGCCGACCTGGCTGGAGCGCTGGACGCGCCGGCTGCCGCGGCGTCTGCTGATGGCGGTGGATGATTTCAGCGTCTCGCTGGAGCGAGGGCGCACGCTGGCCCTCGTCGGCGAATCGGGATGCGGCAAAAGCACGGTGGCTCGGATGCTGGTCGGACTGCAGGCACCGACCGGTGGCGAGGTGATTTTCGACGGACAGTCCGTCACCCATGCGCCGACATCCGGCGCCGCCCGGGCCTTGCGGCGACGCATGCAGATGATCTTCCAGGATCCGTACGCCAGTCTGAATCCTCGCTGGCGGGTGCACGACATCGTGGCCGAACCCTTGCGCGAGGGGGAACGGATGGTGGATCCCGCCGAACGGCAGGCCAGGGTGGCCCACTTGCTGGAAGCCGTGGGGTTGACTGTCGACGATGGTCAACGGCACCCGCACCAGTTTTCCGGAGGCCAGCGTCAGCGCATCTCCATCGCCCGCGCGCTGGCCTCGGAACCCGATTTTCTGGTGTGTGACGAACCCACCTCGGCCTTGGACGTGTCGGTTCAGGCTCAGGTCCTGAACCTGATGAAGGACCTGCAACGGGCGCGAGGCCTGACCTACCTGTTCATCTCGCACAACTTGGCTGTGGTGCGCTACATGGCGGACGAAGTGGCGGTGATGTACCTTGGACGGCTGGTGGAGTGGGCGCCCAGGGCCGCGCTGTTCTCGTCGCCGCGGCACCCCTACACCCGCCTGCTGCTGGCGGCGGTGCCTCGCCTGCACCCGTCACCGACGCGGCACGGTGCCTCGATGGGCGAGCCGCCTGCGCCCTGGCAGGTGCCGGCGGGGTGTGCCTTCCATCCGCGCTGCCCGCTGGCCAACCAGCGGTGCCGGACCGAGCAGCCGGCAATGGTTTCGGCAGGACCCGGCCGGGTCGCTTGCCACGCGGTGCAGGAAGCCAGAGCCTGAAACGCGTCAGGGCGCCTGGCGCCCTGACGAGGATGGAGACGAGGCCTGGGGCACCGGCGCCGCCGGACGCGCGGCGGCAGTGGGCCGGTCGGACGGAAGCTCCAGCGGACCGCGCTGGCCACAAGCCGCCAAGGTGACCAGTGCGCCCAGGCACAGCAGTCGCATCGGGCCCAAGCCCCTCGGCCTGGTGGGCCCGCCGGGCCGGACTACACTCGTGCTGATTCGACTTGGCATGCTTTGCATCTTAACGATCATGACGGGAAATGCCCTCTCCGACACCGAGTACCACCGCGTTGCGCACGAGGTGTTGAGTTCGATCGAGGCCCAGGTCGACCGTTGGCTGGAGAACGACGTGATCGACATCGACACGCACCGCACCGGCGGCCTGCTGGAGTTGTCGTTTCCCGATGGCAGCAAGATCATCGTGAACCTTCAACCGCCTTTGCAGGAACTCTGGCTCGCTGCTCGCGGAGGGGGGTTTCACTTCCACTGTCGCGGTGGACGCTGGCAGGACACCCGCGACGAGGTCGAATTTTTTGCCCGGCTCTCTGAACACGCAAGCCGTCAGGCCGGTCGCCCCCTGAGTTTCTCGGCGGTTGACGGCAGTCCCCGCTGAGTCGCGGGCGCGACCGACCTGAGGGTGTTGCCGCGGGGTCGGCGACGACGCGCATCAGCGGTTGAACAGGTCGAGGATGCTCTTCTTCTCTTCCTGAGTCGGCGGCTGCGGCAGCTTGCCCTGACCGTTGTCGCCTGTGCCGACGCTTTGCACGCCCTGGCCAGGTCCGAATTCGTCGTAATACCATTCGCCGCCGATGTTGACCACGCCGTCGGGCGGAGTCAGTTCGGTCACGGGCACGCCCCTCAGTTCGTGCCCCATGTAATCAATCCAGACGGGCAATGCCAGACCGCCGCCGGTTTCGCGGTCGCCCAGCTTGTGCGGGGTGTCGTAGCCGATCCAGACGATGGCGGTGAGCGATGGCTGAAAGCCGGCGAACCAGGCATCCATCGATTCGTTGGTGGTGCCGGTCTTGCCGAACAGGTCACTGCGTTTCAGCGTGGCCTGGGCCCTGGCGGCGGTGCCCGAGCGGGTGACTTCCTGCAGCAGGCTGTCCATCAGAAAGGCATTGCGCGCATCGATGGCTCGCGGTTGCTGCTCCAGCGTCCTTTTCGGCGCTTCGAACAGCACATGGCCCCGTCCGTCTGTCATGCGATCGATCAAGCGGGGGGTGACACGATAGCCGCCATTGGCAAACACGCTGTACGCCGTGGCCATTTGCATGGGTGTGACCGATCCTGCGCCCAGCGCCATCGTCAGGTAAGGGTCATGACGTTCGCGATCAAAGCCAAACCGCGTGATCCAGTCGCGCGCGTAGTCCACGCCGATCGCCTGCAGCACCCGGATCGACACCATGTTCTTCGACTTGGCCAGGGCCCGCCGGAGCGTGATCGGCCCGTCGAACGTGCCGTCGTAGTTTTTCGGTTCCCAGGGCTGGCTGCCGGTGGTGCCCGCATCAAAGAACAGCGGTGCGTCGTTGACGATCGTCGACGGCGTGAAGCCTTTCTCCAGCGCGGCGGAATAAATGAAGGGCTTGAAGCTGGACCCGGGTTGGCGCCACGCCTGGGTGACATGGTTGAACTTGTTCTTGCGGAAGTCAAACCCGCCGACCAGCGCCCGAATCGCACCGGTTTGGGGGTCCATCGACACGAAGGCGCCCTCCACCTCGGGCAGCTGGGTGATGATCCAGCCGCCCTTGGTGTTGGCCACCACGCGAATGACCGCGCCGGGTCGAATCTGGATCTTGGGATCCGCCTTGACGGAGAGCCCCGAGGCGACCGGTCGCAAGCCGTCGCCGACGATGGTGATGTTGTCTCCCGACTGAAACTCGGCCACCACTTTCTTCGGGCTGGCTTCCAGCACCACGGCAGCTTTCAGCTCGTCGTTGTCGGGGTGCTCGCTCAAGGCCTCGGCAACCCGGCTGTCCAGGGCTTGAGGGTCGGCGGGAAGGTCGACATAGGCCTCGGGGCCCCGATAGACCTGTCGCCGCTCGTAGTCCAGCAAACCCTTGCGCAGCGCGCGATACGCCACCACCTGGTCGTCGGAGCGAATGGTCAGGTAGACGTCCAGTCCCCGGCTGTAGGCGTCCTCGCCGTATTGGCTGTAGATCAGTTGCCGCGCCGCCTCGGCCACATATTCGGCGTGCACCGGCACATCGGACGGCGTTCTCAGCTTCAGCACCTGGGCCTTGGCG
This sequence comes from Ideonella sp. sgz306126, assembly GCF_056032705.1. Lineage (NCBI taxonomy): Bacteria > Pseudomonadati > Pseudomonadota > Betaproteobacteria > Burkholderiales > Sphaerotilaceae > Ideonella > Ideonella sp. sgz306126. Next base: position 280,444 of record NZ_JBVYWP010000001.1, on the reverse strand, counting down.
GCGTCACGCTGGGCCGCGGTGATGAAGCCGTTTTCCAGCATGCGGTCGATGATGTACTGTTGGCGGATCGCGGCCCGCTTCGGATTGGCGATCGGGTTGTACGCGGAAGGGGCCTTGGGCAAGCCGGCGAGCATCGCGGCCTCGGCGATCGTGATGTCCTTCAACGGCTTGCCGAAATAGATCTCGCTCGCGGCAGCAAAGCCATGCGCCCGCTGTCCGAGGTAGATCTGATTCATGTAGACCTCGAGAATCTGCTCCTTGCTGAGATGGCGCTCGATGCTGTACGCCAGCAGCACTTCGTAGAGCTTGCGCGTCAAAGTCTTTTCGGTCGACAGGTAGAAGTTGCGCGCCAATTGCATCGTGATGGTGGATGCGCCTTGGCTTTTCGCGTCGTGCAGGTTCTCAACCGCCGCGCGCACGATGCCCTTGAAGTCGACCCCTCCGTGCTGATAGAAGTGGCTGTCCTCGATCGCGAGCACGGCGTCCTTCATCACCTCCGGGATCTGGGCAAACGGGACGAACTCCCGGCGTTCGTCGCCGAACTCGCCGAGCAACGTCCCATCGGCGGAAAACACCCGCATCGGAAGCTTGGGGCGGTAGTCTGTCAACGAACTGATGTCGGGGAGGTTCCGGTAGGCCAGCGACAACGCGATGCCGACCGCGATCGCGCCGGCCAGGACGGCCGCCAAGCCGACCCCCGTCAGCCAAAGCAGCGCATGGAGCACGCGCCGGCCGACCGGCCGACGAGATGATGAACGAGCAGCGGGTGGCGGCGAGGCAATGCGGTCTGATTCACTCATGAGGTTCCCGAGGGGCCGCGGGATTATAGAAATAGGGCTTCGGTCGACGGGATCGCCCGATCGAAGCCTTGTTCGTCCCGTCGGGCCCATGATGCCCAAGAGCGTGCCATTCTTGTGCTTTTCTGTGAATGAATCACAACGCCCCCCCCTCCGCAGGCCGGACAAATCCTTGGTTTCTCAACGATCTTGCTGATAGGATTGAAGTGCTTTGTTAACTTTGCGGCCCGTTTACAGTGTCGCTGGAGCCATGCCCCGTGGGTCTACTTGATCGCCTGCTTGGCCGCACCCATCCTCAGATGGTCGGCCTTGACGTGAGTTCCTCCAGCGTCAAACTGGTCGAATTGGGTCAATCCGCCTCCGGTGAATTGATCCTGGAGCGCTTGGCCAGCGAGCCCTTTGAAAAGGGGTGGATCGTCGATGGCCAGGTCGAGAAATTCGACGAGGTCGCGGACGCGGTGCGGCGGGTGGTCAGCCGCAGCGGCACCAAGACCCGCCAGGTCGTGATGGCCATGCCGCAATCCGCGGTGATCACCAAGAAGATCGTGCTCCCCGCCGGTTTGCGGGAAGACGAAATGGAGATCCAGGTCGAATCCGAGGCGCATCAGTACATTCCGTTCTCGCTGGACGAAGTCAGCCTCGATTTTTGTGTCATCGGGCCGAATGCGGCCTCCGCCGGCGACGTCGACGTATTGATCGCCGCCTCACGCAAGGACAGGGTGCAGGATCGGCAGGGGTTGGCCGAGGCGGCCGGCCTGACGCCGGTGGTGCTGGATATCGAATCTCACGCGTCGAGACTGGCGATGGGGCGCCTGATGGCCTCGTTGCCCGAGGGAGGAAAGGATTCCCTGGTGGCGCTGTTCGAGATCGGCGCGGACACGACCAGCCTGAAGGTGCTGCGCGACGAGGAGATGCTCTACGACCGCGATCAGGCGTTCGGGGGGTCGCAGCTGACCCAGTTGATTTCCCGGCAGTACGGCTTCTCCTACGAAGAGGCTGAGCAGAAGAAGATCTCGGGTGATCTGCCAGAAGACTACGAACCGACTTTGTTGACGCCTTTTGTCGACAGTCTGGCGCACGAGGTGGGTCGTGCGCTGCAGTATTTCTTCACGAGCACGCCGCACCACAAGGTGAACTACATCATGCTGGCCGGCGGAACGGCGGCGATGCCGGGCTTGCGCGAGCGGGTCAAGGACGTGACGGGATTCGCCTCGAAAGTGGTGAATCCCTTTGAGAACATGAAGCTTGGCTCGGCGGTGCGCGAATCGCGCGTGCGGCGCGAGGCTCCGGCCTACCTGACGGCGTGCGGGTTGGCCATGCGGAGGTTTGTGCAGTGATTCTGATCAACCTTCTGCCTCACCGGGAGGCTCGCCGCCAGGAGCGCAAGCGGGCGTTCTTCTCGGCCTTGGGCTTGTCTGCCGTGGTGGGGATCGGTCTCGTTGCGATCTGGTACGGCGTGTTACAGCAAATGACCTCGTCGCAGCAGTCGCGCAACGCGTTCTTGACCGGCGAGATCAAGAAGCTCGACGAGCAGATCAAGGACATCGCCACGCTACGCAGCGAGATCGATGCGTTGAAGGCGCGTCAACAGGCCGTGGAGGATCTGCAGACGGATCGCAACGTGCCGGTGTATCTGCTGGACGAGTTGGTCAAGCAGACGCCTGAGGGCGTCTACCTCACGTCGATCAAGCAGAACGTCGATGAAGTGGCGATCACCGGCATGTCGCTCACCAATGAGCGTGTGTCGGAGTTCTTGCGCAATACGGCCTACAACTCGACTTGGCTGGAACGGCCGGAACTCGTGGAGATCAAGGCGGCGAACGTGTTGATCGGTCGAGACCAGCGCAAGCTGTTCGACTTCTCTATGCGGGTGGCGATCAAGCGCCCGCAAGCACCGGCCGGGGCGGCCAGCGGTGCCAAAGCCAAGGCGGCGAAGCCGTCGGCGACGTCCTGAGGTCGATATGGCGACGAAGCAAAGCACCCTCAAGAATTTCGACGTGACGGCCAGTCTGCAGCGGATGGCCGCTCAGTTTCGAGATCTCAACCCCAAAGAACCAGGGCAGTGGCCTTTGCTGCCCAAGGCGGCAGCCTGGACCGTGGCATCGGCGGTGGTGGTTGCTCTCGGTTGGCCGCTGCTGTTGAGCGGAGCCAGCGACGACCTTCAAGCCGCGCGTGACCGCGAACCGCAACTGAAGGCGGAATATCGAACCAAGCTGGGTCAGGCGGTGAATCTTGTCGAGTTGCGCAAGCAAAAGGAGCAGGTTCAAGAGTATGTGACCCAGTTGGAGAAGCAGCTCCCGGGCAAGGCCGAGATGGATGCGCTGTTGTCGGACATCAATCAGGCGGGCATTGGCCGCGGCCTGCAGTTCGAACTGTTCCGTCCGGGTCAAGTGGTCGTCAAGGACTACTACGCCGAGTTGCCGATTTCGATTCGCGTGGTGGGGCACTATCACGACATCGGGTCGTTCGCTGCGGACATTGCCAACCTGTCTCGGATCGTGACCTTGCACAATTTGAGCCTGGCGCCTCAGCCCAAGGACACTTCCGGCTTGCTGTCGATGGAAGCCACGGCGCGAACCTATCGGTACCTCGATGCCGACGAGGTTGCTGAAGTCAAGCGGGCGGCCGCTGAGGCCAAGAAGAAGGGCAAACAGCCATGAAGTACTTGGCTTGGATGCTGTTGATGAGCCTGGCCTTGCTGGCGGGGTGTGGCGGAGATCGGGATGAGTTGCAGCAGTGGATGCAGCAGCAGCAGAAGGAAATCAAGCCGCACGTTGAGCCTATTTCACCGCCTAGCAAGTTCGTGCCTCAGCCTTATCTTGAACTGAAAGGGGTGGAGCCGTTCAGTCCGAAGAAGATGGACACCAACGCGTTGATCACGCGCCAACCCAATGCCGTTCTGGCGTCGGAGATGCGCCGTCCCAAGGAGCCACTTGAGGCGTATCCGCTGGACAGCATGGTCATGGTCGGTAGCGTGGTTCGTGACGGGAAACAGCATGCGTTGATCCGTGTGGACAACCTGCTGCATTACGTGAAAGTCGGTGAATACATGGGACAGAACTACGGGAAGATCACCCAGATCACCGAGAAGGAATTGACCTTGCGGGAAATCGTGCAGGATGCTTCCGGCGAGTGGATAGAGCGCACCAGCACCCTCCAGCTTCAGGAGAAGGCGCAATGAACAACAGGTTGGAGTCAGGCAAGATGCAGCGGATTCGGTTTGTCGGCGCGCTGGTGCTGATGTTGGGGCTGTCGCTGCCCGGCATGAGTTGGGCAGGCAATGTCATTCGATCCATCACGGCGGCCCAGCAGGGAAGCGGCGAGGTGGTTCGTGTCGAGCTCTCCGAACCCCTCAAGGCGGCACCGGCAGGCTTCGCGGTGCAGGTTCCACCGCGCGTCGCGATCGATTTGCCGGGCATCGGAAACGCCTTGGGCAAGTCGTCGATCGAACTTGACCAAGGCAATGTCCGGGCGGTCAATGTGGCCCAATCGGGCGACCGTACCCGGCTTGTTTTGAATCTGAAGCAGTCGGCCACGTACCGCACCGAACTTCAGGGTTCCACCCTGCTGATCCTGCTGGACGCTGCCGCACAAGCGATACCCGCATCCGGGGATGCGGCGACCCAGCCGGTGCACTTCGCCAGCAGCCAGAACACCGATCAACTGCCGTTGCGCGACATCGATTTCCGGCGGGGCCCCGACGGCGCGGGCCGGATCATCGTTGGTTTGGCCAACACCCAAGTCGGTGTGGATTTGCGGCAGCAAGGCCAGAAGCTGGTGGTTGAATTCCTGCGCTCAAGCGTGCCTGAGAACCTGCGGCGCCGGTTGGATGTGTCGGACTTCGGGTCACCGGTGCAAACCATCACCACGACCCAAGTCGGTGACCGGGTGCGCATGGTCATCGATCCCCGCGGCGCCTGGGAGCACAGCGCCTATCAGACCGACAACCAGTTCGTGCTGGAAGTGCGCCCGGTGCAGATGGATCCGAACAAGCTGACGCAAGGCCCGGGCTATCAAGGTGAAAAGCTGTCGCTCAATTTCCAGAACATCGAGGTGCGCTCGCTGCTTCAAGTCATTGCGGACTTCACCAATTTCAATGTGGTGACCAGCGACTCGGTGACCGGCAATGTCACGCTGCGCCTGAAGGACGTGCCATGGGATCAGGCACTGGACATCATTCTCCAGGCCAAGGGTCTGGGGATGAAGAAGTCCGGCAACGTGCTCTGGATCGCTCCGAAGGAAGAGTTGGCAGCGAAGGAGCAGGTCGCGCTGGAATCCCAAAAGAAGATCGAGGACCTGGAGCCGGTCCGGACTCAATCCTTCCAGCTGAACTACACCAAGGCTGCCGACGTCGCCAATGCTTTGCTCGGCCAGCAGTCGACCACCGGCGGCCAAACCAGCAGCAGTAGCAGCAGTTCCAGTAACAACAATGTGCGGACGCTGTCGCCGCGTGGATCGGTGTTGTTCGAAGCGCGAACCAATCAGCTGTTCGTGACCGATATCCCGTCCAAGCTGGAGCAGGTCCAGCAAATGATCAACAAGATCGACGTGCCAGCGAGGCAGGTGCTGATCGAGGCGCGGATTGTCGAGGCCAACGATTCTTTCGGGCGCACTCTGGGCGTCAAGCTGGGTGCCACCGACTTGCGCGGCATCAACGGAGGCACGCCCGGTTATTCCGTGGGGGGCAACAACTTCCTCACGGTCGGTGGCAATTACAACGCGGTGGGGTATCAGACCCTGCAACAAAGCACCGACACGTCCTACGCCAACTCGCAGTTCGTGAATCTGCCTGCGCTAACCTCGTCGTCGGCCTTCAATGGCGCGTCGGCGGCGTCGGTGGCGTTCTCTCTGTTCAGTGCGGGGGCCAACCGGTTCCTGAATCTTGAACTCTCTGCGCTCGAGTCGGACGGCAAAGGAAAGATTGTGTCCAGCCCTCGGGTTGTGACCGCCGACCAGACCATGGCGGTCATCGAGCAGGGTACCGAACTGCCCTATCAGGTGGCGACGTCCAGCGGCGCCACATCGATCCAGTTCCGCAAGGCCAGCCTGAGATTGCAGGTCACGCCGCAGATCACGCCCGAGGGGAACGTGATCCTGTCGGTGGATGTCACCAATGACAGCCGTGGCTCGGACACGCCGGCCGGTCCTTCCATCAACACCAAGCATGTGCAGACCCAGGTGATGGTGGAGAACGGCGGCACCGTCGTGCTCGGCGGCATCTACACCCAAGAAGACCAGGACAAAGTCGACAAGGTGCCTCTGCTGGGCGATGTTCCGATTCTCGGCAACCTGTTCAAGAACAAGGTGCGGTACAGCACCCGCGATGAGCTACTGGTGTTCATCACACCGAAGGTCGTGACGGACCGGTCGGCGGCACGCTGAACCGATTCACGGCGACGATTTGATATCTGGAGAGATTCGATGATGCGACGCATCCTGGGGTGGGCGCTGGCGGCAATGGTGACGTTGCTTGCCGCTTGCGGCGGTGGGGGAGGGAATCCGGGGACGTGCAATATTTGCGGCGGCTCGGGGACCGGTTCGGGAGCGGGTACCGGCGCGAATGCTGCGGCCCAACTTCGCCTCGAACTCAGCGCACAGACGCTGCCCAATCAGCTGCCCCAGCCCATCACTGTGACCGTGACGGCGGTCAACAGCGCCAATCAGACGGTCAGCGGCGCGCCGGTGGTGGTGACCGCCGACAATGGCGGTGTCGTCACCGCAACGGCGTCCTCAACCGATTCCACGGGAACCCTGACCGCCACGATCGGCATGGGGAACGACCCCACTCCCCGGACGATCAACGTGACGGCGACCAGTGGTTCAGTCACGGGTACCACCAGTTTCGCGGTGGTCAACAGTGCAAGCGGCGGCAGCGCCACCATGTCCGTCAACTTGTCGTCGCAAACGGTGACCGCCAACTCGCCTGCGACGGTGACCGTGACGCTGCAAGATGCCGGTGGAAAACTGGTACCCAATGCGGTCGTTGGTTTTTCCACCGTCGCAGGACTGGGAACTTTCAGCTCCAGTTCAGCGCTGACCGATTCCAATGGTCAGGCCTCGGTGTCGCTGTATCCGGTCAATGGCACCAAGTCCGGCGCAGACTATGTGCAGGCGACCGCCACGGTCAACGGCACCCAACTCAGGCAGACAGCCGGTTTCCAGGTCACGGCGACCAACGTCGGCGTCAGTTCCTTCACCTCGGATTTGGGGGGCGGAACGCTGGGTGCCTACGGCCAAGCGAACTTGACGGTCAATTTGTCGGGCACGGCGCCGGGTACGCCGGTGGCCTTGTCGGTGGTGTCCTTGTGTTCCAACAGCGGCAAGGCCAGCATCACGCCGGCCACTACCACGACCACCAATGGGACGGCGACATTCACCTACAAGGATGCGGGTTGCGGCGCCACCAGTTCGTCGGACACGGTGACGATGACCGTGACCGGAACCGCAACGACGGCGAACTTGGCCATTCCGCTGGCCTCTCCCACGGCCAGCAGCCTGGGGTTCGTGTCGGCGAATCCGTCGACGATCTACCTGAAAGGCTCGGGCCTGACCGAAACCTCGACGGTCACCTTCGTGGTGAAGGACCAAGCTGGTAATCCCTTGCCCAACCAAAGTGTGACATTGACACCCACCACGTTGGCAGGTGGACTGACCATGGATGGCGGATCGGGTTCCGAGACCAAGCTGAGTGATTCGAACGGGCAGGTGACCGTCCGCATCAACTCGGGCACGGTGCCTACGCCCGTGCGGGTGACCGCGACCTTGGCAGGGGCCAACATCACGACCGTGTCGAGCAGTCTCAGCGTCGCCGTGGGTTTGCCCTCTGAGCTGAATTTCTCTCTCTCTCAGAACACGATCAATATCGAAGGCATGAACATCGACGGGGTGTCCAACACCTACACGATCATTGCTTCGGACCGCATGGGTAATCCTGTGCCTGCCGGCACCACGATCAATTTCGTGACGGAAGGCGGGCAGATCCAGGCCCAACAGTTCACGACCCTGGCCAATGGACTGGCCAGCGCCACGGCCAATTTCCAGTCCGCCTCCCCGAGACCGGCCGATGGCCGCATCACCGTGCTGGCCTATGCGCTCGGCGAGGAGTCCTTCCTGGATGCCAACGGCAATAACGTGTGGGATGCCGGCGAGTCTTTCCAAGATCTCGGCGACGTGTTCCTCAGCCGTAAATTCAGCGCGACGTACAACGCGGCCGGGGCTGATCAGTACATTTCCCTCGGAACGAACGGGGGGGTGGCTTGCGCGCCCATCACCAATGCATTGTTGAATCTCAATGCATCGATTCCGTCCGTGGGCGCCACGACCTGCGATGGAACCTGGGGCAAGGCCTATGTGCGTCGGGCCACGGAAACGGTGCTGTCGACGTCGGCATCGCGCCTGATGTGGTTCCGCGCCGGTGCAGGGGTGGTGAGCAATGTCAGCGGCGCGAGCCTCGACAGCGGTTGCGTTGCTCAGAGCATCGTCACCAGCGATGATGGCTTTTCGACGAGCAGCGGAACCTATTTCCGCATGGCCTCGGGCAGTTTGTACAACATGCCGGGAACTGGCAGCCTGACGTTCCTCGTTTCGGACGCCAACGACAATCGGTTGAATCCGATGGCGGCGGGCACAACGATCACGGTATCGGCGACGACGGGGATCACCGTGTCGGTCGGAGGCGGCTCGCCCGTCCCGAGCACCTCGTCTGCGACCGCAGCGGCTGTCGGTTACCAGTTCAGCGGCACGAGTTCGGGGACGATCTTCATCTCGACCACCTCGCCCAAGGGCACCGTGACCACCTTCCCGGTGAATGTCACGACCTCCGCCACGCCGCCGAGCGGCGCCGCCTGCACCCAGTGATCGCGCTGGTCGGCATGCCCGGCAGTGGCAAATCCACTGTCGGGCGGCATCTTTCCCGCCTGCTAGGTTGGCGATTCGCAGACAGCGACACCGAGATCGAGCGCGAACTGGGTGAGTCGATTCGCACCCACTTCGAGCGCTACGGCGAGGACAGCTTTCGCGAGATCGAGTCTGCGGTCATCGCCAGCTTGGCTCAGCAGGATGCACTGATCTTGGCCACTGGCGGCGGCGCCGTGCTGCGCGAAGCCAATCGCAAGGTGTTGCGGGAGCACGGCCAGGTGGTGTATCTGCGGGCGACGCCTGAAGATCTGGCCCGCCGTCTGCGTCATGACCGGCAGCGTCCGCTGCTTCAGGGCGGCGACCCGCTGACCAAGCTTCGTGAGCTTTTCGTCGCCCGTGATCCGTTCTACCGCGAGGTGGCGAACTTCACGATCGATACCGGGCGCAGTACCGTGCCCGCGCTGGTGCACTTGTTGGCGATGCAACTGGAACTCGCAGGTGCGGTGCCGCCGATGCCGCCGGGCGACGAGGCCTGACACGCCTGCTCTCAAGAGAAGAAGCTCGGCGGCTCCGGGACCGCGGCGGTGAGGGTCGCCATGGTGCCTCGGGTGGGAGCCAGAAGGCAACCGGGTGGCACGTACACTCCTTCCGTGCAACGCATGGGGTGAACGACGTGAATCGTGTGGGGATCCAACTCGGCCAACGCAGCTACGACGTGCTGGTGGGCCAGGGCCTTTTGAAGCAGCCGGCACTGTGGGCCGATCTGCCATCTGCCAGTGTCGCGATGGTGGTGACCAACGCCACGGTGGCACCGTTGTACCTGTCGCCCTTGAAGACGGTCTTGGCGGGCCGATATGCCCGGGTTGAACAGGTCATCCTGCCCGATGGCGAGAGCTACAAGGACTGGGCCACTCTGAATCTGGTGTTCGACGAACTCCTTGCACGGGGTTGTGACCGCAAGACGGTGATGTTTGCGCTGGGCGGTGGCGTGATCGGCGACATGACGGGTTTCGCGGCGGCCTGCTACATGCGGGGGGTCCCGTTCGTGCAGGTACCGACGACCTTGCTGGCGCAAGTCGATTCATCGGTGGGGGGGAAAACGGCGATCAACCACCCGCTGGGCAAGAACATGATCGGCGCCTTCTACCAACCGGTGCGCGTGCTGTGCGACCTGGATACGTTGGAGACCCTGCCGGACCGCGAAATCTCCGCGGGGCTGGCCGAGGTCATCAAGTACGGCCCGATCCACGACGCTCGATTCCTCGACTGGCTCGAGGAACATCTGCCGGCGCTGCGGGCCCGGGATGCCGACGCATTGATCCACGCGATCACCCGCTGCTGCGAAATCAAGGCCGAGGTGGTGGGCGCGGACGAGCGGGAGAACGGTCGTCGTGCCCTGTTGAATTTCGGTCACACCTTTGGCCACGCGATCGAGGCCGGCCTGGGGTTTGGTGCCTGGCTGCACGGCGAGGCAGTGGCGGCAGGGATGGTCATGGCCAGCGAACTGTCGGAACGGATGGGCCTTGTCGCCCCCGGCTTTCGCGTGCGGCTGGAGACGCTGATTGGCCGAGCCGGCTTGCCGGTGCGCGGCCCGCGACTGGGGGCTGACGAATACCTGTCGCACATGCGGGTCGATAAAAAGGCCGAGGCCGGCGAAATCCGTTTCGTGCTGATCGAGCGGCCCGGTCTGGCGGTGGTTCGGACGGCACCCGACGACCTGGTGGCCAGCGTCATCGAGGCGCTCAGCGAATGAGGAGGCTTTGACGTGGAGATCCGTCCGGCGGCCGTCGCGCTGGCACCTTGGGCATGCGATCCGGCCCTGAGCCGGGGTCGCCTCCACATCGAACCACCGGCGCCGACGCGAAATGACTTCCAGCGCGATCGTGACCGGATCGTCCACTGCACCGCCTTTCGCCGCCTGGTCTACAAGACCCAGGTGTTCGTCAACCATGAAGGAGACCTGTTCCGGACCCGCTTGACGCACTCCTTGGAGGTGGCGCAACTGGGGCGGTCGATCGCACGCAGCCTGCGACTGAACGAGGATCTGGTGGAGGCCGTCGCATTGGCCCACGATCTTGGCCATACACCCTTCGGTCACGCAGGACAGGACACCTTGAACGAGTGCATGACGCCGTTCGGCGGCTTCGAGCACAACCTTCAAAGCCTGCGGGTGGTGGATTCCCTGGAGCAGCCTTACCCCGAATGGGACGGTCTGAACCTGTGCTTCGAAACCCGTGAAGGCATTTTGAAGCGCTGCCCCAAAGCCGTGGCCGAGGCCTTGGAACGGGATCAGCCCCAGGGAATAGGGCGGCGGTTTCTGGACGGCCACCAACCCAGCCTGGAAGCGCAGTTGACGAACCTGGCCGATGAGATTGCCTACAACGCGCACGACGTCGACGACGGCGTGCGGTCCGGCCTGATCACGTTGGAGCAACTTCGACAGGTGCCGCTCGTGGAGGGATTTCTCGCCCAGGCGCTGGCGGCACACCCGCAACTGGCCGCGAAAGCGCCCCGGCGCCTGCTGGCCGAGACGATCCGGCAGATGTTGTCGGCCCAGGTCTACGATGTGATCGACACCACCTCGCTGGCGCTGGCGCGAAGCCAGCCTGAGAGTGCGGACGACGCCAGGCGTCAGGCCGGGCTGGTGTCATTCAGTCCGGAGATGCGGCACGAAAGTGCGGCGCTCAAGCGATTTCTCTTCAGTGAGTTGTACCGCCATCCCCAGGTCGTCGACACCACCCAACGCGCTCGCTGCATTGTTCGGGACTTGTTCGGTGTCTACATGGACAGTCCTTCCGAGATGCCTGCCGACTATCGGTGTGCCGGGGATCAGGCGCGTGCGGTGGCGGATTACATCGCAGGGATGACCGATCGCTTTGCCGGGCGGGAGCATCAGCGGCTGACGGGACGGCGGATCTTCCGCGAATAGTCAGTCCATCGCGGCCCACCATGGGGTGCGATATAAATGGGGTCGGATCAACAATTTGACGCATCATGGCCCGACCCCTCCGTCTCGTGGTTCCCGATCAACCGCATCACCTGATCCAGCGAGGCAACAATCGCCAGTCGGTCTTTCTGGACGACGACGACCGGCGGCAGTATCTGGAGGCCTTGCGCAACAGCGCAACGATCCATGAGGTCGCCGTGCACGCCTACGTGCTGATGCCCAACCATGTGCATCTGCTGGCCACCCCGAAGGAAGCTTCGGGCCTCAGCCGCCTGATGCAGGCGCTGGGGCGCCGCTATGTCGCGGGCTTCAATCGACGCCATCAGCGCTCCGGCACCTTGTGGGAGGGGCGCTTCAAGGTCAGCGTGGTGGATGGCGATGCCTACCTTCTGAGCTGCCAGCGGTACATCGAGCTCAATCCGCATCGTGCAGGCCTGGCCTCGGGTTTGCTTGACTGGCCCTGGTCCAGTCTGGCGCACCATCTTGGGCAGGTCGCCGATCCGCTCGTCACGGATCACCCTGCATTCTGGCGTTTGGGCAACACGCCTTTCGAGCGGGAGGCTGCCTACCGGCGCTGGCTGGCAGAGGGCGTGCCCCAGGCCGAACGGCAACGGATCACGACGGTCCTGCTGCAGGGCGGGATTCTCGGGGACAAGGACTTCGTCGACCGCATGTCACGAGCGATCCAGCGCGATCTGTCGCCAAGACGCCGAGGACGACCCGCAGGCTCTCGCGCAGAGCGATCTAAAGTATGACCCCATTTAATTTCAAGAAATCCCTGGCGAGGTATTTAATAGTAATCTGACCCCATTTAATTTCGCTTGAGTGTCGGCGCAAATTGCTCTACGCTCGCGTTTTCCCTAGCAACGTCGAGGAGTGCGCCATGACTCAGGCAGCCTCTGGGGCCGCGTCGCCCCAAGAAATCCAATCGCTCGCTACCGGTGGGCTCTATGACCCGGCGAACGAGCACGACGCCTGCGGTGTCGGCTTCGTGGCCCACATCAAGGGCCAGAAGGCGCACTCCATCGTCGAGCAAGGCCTGAAGATCCTGGAGAACCTCGACCACCGGGGCGCCGTCGGCGCCGACGCCCTGATGGGCGACGGTGCAGGCATCCTGATCCAGATCCCGGACGACTACTTCCGTGCCGAGATGGCGGCCCAGGGCGTCGAGTTGCCGCCGCCGGGCGAGTACGGCGTCGGCATGATTTTTCTGCCTAAGGAACATGCATCGCGCCTGGCTTGCGAGCAGGAGATGGAGCGCGCCATCAAGGCCGAAGGTCAGGTGCTGCTGGGCTGGCGCGACGTGCCGGTCGACCGCGACATGCCCATGTCGCCCACGGTGCGCACGACCGAGCCGGTGATCCGCCAGGTCTTTGTCGGTCGGGGTGCCGATGTGATCGTGCCGGACGCGCTGGAGCGCAAGCTGTACGTGATCCGCAAGACCGCGTCGGCGGCCATCCAGAAGCTCAAGCTCACGCATTCGCGCGAGTACTACGTGCCCAGCATGAGCTGCCGCACCATCATCTACAAGGGTCTGCTGTTGGCCGACCAGGTGGGCAAGTACTACAAGGATCTGCAGGATCCGCGCACGGTCTCGGCCCTGGCCCTGGTTCACCAGCGCTTCTCCACCAACACCTTCCCCGAGTGGCCGCTGGCGCACCCGTACCGGATGGTGGCGCACAACGGCGAGATCAATACGGTCAAGGGCAACTTCAACTGGATGCGGGCCCGCGAAGGCGTGATGAAGTCGCCGGTGCTGGGCGACGATCTGAAGAAGCTCTACCCGATCAGCTTCGAGGGCCAGAGCGATACCGCGACCTTCGACAATGCGCTGGAGTTGCTGACGATGAGCGGCTACCCCCTCGCGCACGCGGCGATGATGATGATTCCCGAGGCCTGGGAGCAGCACGAGATGATGGATGCGCGGCGCCGCGCGTTCTACGAGTACCACGCCTCGATGATGGAGCCCTGGGACGGCCCGGCGGCGATGGTCTTCACCGACGGCAAGCAGATCGGCGCCACGCTGGATCGCAACGGTCTTCGCCCGGCACGCTACATCGTCACCGACGATGACTTGGTGGTGATGGCTTCGGAATCGGGGGTGCTGCCCATTTCCGAAAACAAGATCGTCAAGAAGTGGCGCCTGCAACCAGGCAAGATGTTCCTGATCGACTTCGAGCAGGGCCGCATCGTCGACGACGAAGAGCTGAAGAACCAGTACGCGTTCGCCCGCCCGTATCGACAGTGGATCGACAACGTGCGGGTTCGCCTGGACGAGATCGACGTTGCCCATGCGGCCGGGGCCGTCTTCAAGGAGGCGCTGCTCGATCGCCAGCAGGCCTTCGGCTACACGCAGGAGGACATCAAGTTCCTGATGGCGCCGATGGCCATCAACGGCGAAGAAGGCATCGGTTCGATGGGCAACGACTCGCCTTTGGCGGTCCTGTCGGACAAGAACAAGCCGCTCTACAACTACTTCAAGCAGCTGTTCGCCCAGGTCACCAACCCGCCGATCGACCCGATCCGCGAGGCGATCGTGATGTCGCTGAACAGCTTCATCGGTCCGAAGCCGAACCTGCTGGACATCAACGCGGTCAATCCGCCGATGCGCCTCGAGGTGTCGCAGCCCATCCTCGACTTCAAGGGCATGGCGCGTTTGCGCGGCATCGAGGCCCACACCCACGGCAAGTTCAAGTCCTACGAACTGAACATCACCTACCCGTTGGCCTGGGGCCGCGAGGGCGTGGAAGCCAAACTGGCTTCGCTGTGCGCCGAAGCGGTGGATGCCTTGAAGAGCGGCCACAACATTCTCATCATCACCGACCGCCAGATGGACCGCCTCAACGTGGCCATTCCGGCGCTGTTGGCGCTGTCGGCGATCCATCATCATCTGGTGCGTGAGGGGCTGCGCACGACCGCCGGACTGGTGGTGGAGACGGGTTCGGCGCGCGAAGTGCATCACTTCGCTGTGCTGGCGGGCTATGGCGCAGAGGCCGTGCACCCGTACCTGGCGCTGGAAACCCTGGCCAACCTGCACGCCGAATTGCCGGCCGATCTGTCCGCCGACAAGGCGGTCTACAACTACGTCAAGGCGATCGGCAAGGGCCTGTCGAAGATCATGTCCAAGATGGGCGTGTCGACCTACATGTCTTACTGTGGCGCCCAGTTGTTCGAGGCCATCGGCCTGAACAAGGACATGGTGTCCAAGTATTTCCGCGGTACGGCGACCCAGGTCGAAGGCATCGGCGTGTTCGAGGTGGCCGAGGAATCCCTGCGCAACCATCGCGCCGCGTTCGGCAACGACCCGTTGCTTGCCGCCATGCTGGAGACCGGCGGTGAGTACGCCTGGCGCACCCGCGGCGAGGAGCACATGTGGACGCCCGACGCCATCGCCAAGCTGCAGCACAGCACCCGCTCGGGAAAGTTTGATACCTACAAGGAATACGCCCAGATCATCAACGACCAGAGCAGGCGCCACCTGACCCTGCGCGGTCTGTTCGAATTCAAGCTCGATCCGAGCAAGGCCATCCCGCTCGACGAGGTCGAGCCGGCGGCCGAGATCGTCAAGCGCTTCGCGACCGGCGCGATGTCGCTGGGCTCGATCAGCACGGAGGCGCACAGCACGCTGGCGCTGGCGATGAACCGCATCGGCGGCAAGAGCAACACCGGCGAGGGCGGCGAAGACCCGGCGCGCTATCGCAACGAGTTGAAGGGCATCCCGATCGCGCAGGGCACCAAGGTGTCGGACGTGGTGGGCTCGGAGGTCATCGAAGCCGACTACGCGATGCAGGCAGGCGACAGCCTGCGCTCGAAGATCAAGCAGGTCGCCTCGGGCCGCTTCGGCGTCACCACCGAGTACCTGGTCTCGGCCGATCAGATCCAGATCAAGATGGCCCAGGGCGCCAAGCCGGGTGAGGGCGGCCAGCTGCCGGGCGGCAAGGTGTCGCAGTACATCGGTCGGTTGCGCCATTCGGTGCCCGGCGTGGGCTTGATCAGCCCGCCGCCGCACCACGACATCTACTCGATCGAGGACCTGGCCCAGCTGATCCACGACCTGAAGAACGTGAACCCCCGTTCCAGCATCAGCGTCAAGCTGGTGTCGGAAGTGGGCGTGGGCACCATTGCCGCCGGCGTCACCAAGTGCAAGGCTGACCACATCGTGATCGCCGGCCACGACGGCGGCACCGGTGCGTCGCCGTGGAGTTCGATCAAGCACGCCGGCACGCCCTGGGAGCTGGGCCTGGCCGAGACCCAGCAGACCCTGGTGCTGAACCGCCTGCGCAGCCGCGTGCGGGTGCAGGCCGACGGCCAGATGAAGACCGGCCGCGACGTCGTCATCGGCGCGCTGCTGGGTGCCGACGAATTCGGCTTCGCCACGGCGCCGCTGGTGGTCGAAGGCTGCATCATGATGCGCAAGTGCCACCTGAACACCTGCCCGGTGGGTGTGGCCACGCAGGACCCGGTGCTGCGCCAGAAGTTCTCGGGCAAGCCCGAGCACGTGGTGAACTACTTCTTCTTCGTTGCCGAAGAGGCGCGCCAGATCATGGCGCAGCTGGGCATCCGCAAGTTCGATGACCTGATCGGCCGTGCCGATCTGCTCGACACCAAGAGGGCCATCAGCCACTGGAAGGCCAAGGGCCTGGACTTCAGCAAGGTCTTCTATCTGCCGCAGGTGCCGGCCGAGGTGCCGCGCTACCACGTCGAGAACCAGGACCACGGCCTGGACAAGGCGCTGGACATGAAGCTGATCGCCAAGAGCCGCGCCGCCATCGACAAGGGCGAGAAGGTGCAGTTCATGGAAGACGCGCGCAACGTCAACCGCTCGGTCGGTGCGATGCTGTCGGGCGAGTTGATCCGCCACCGTCCCGAGGGGCTACCGGACCAGACGCTGTTCATCCAGATGGAAGGCACTGGCGGCCAGAGCTTCGCGGCCTTCCTGGCCCAGGGCATCACGCTCTACCTGATCGGTGAAGCCAACGACTACACCGGCAAGGGCTTGTCGGGTGGCCGGGTGGCCATCCGGCCCAGCATTGAGTTCCGTGGCGATGCGACCAAGAACATCATCGTCGGCAATACGGCGTTGATCGGCGCCACCAGCGGCGAGGCTTTCTTCCGCGGCGTGGCGGGCGAGCGCTTCGGTGTGCGCATGTCGGGCGCCACGGCGGTGGTGGAAGGCACCGGCGACCATGGCTGCGAATACATGACCGGTGGAACGGTGGCCGTGCTGGGCAGGACCGGACGCAACTTCGCCGCAGGCATGTCGGGCGGCATCGCCTACGTGTACGACGAGGACGGTCTGTTCGCCAAGCGCTGCAACACCGCGATGGTGTCGCTGGACAAGGTGCTGCCGGCGGCCGAGCAGGAAGCCAGCGTGGCCCGTGCCGTCTGGCACAAGGACCAGACCGACGAGGCGCTGCTCAAGAAGCTGATCGAAGACCACCACAAGTGGACCGGTTCGCTGCGGGCCCGCGAGATCCTCGACAACTGGTCGGAGGCCCGCGCCAGGTTCGTCAAGGTGTTTCCGAACGAATACAAGCGTGCGCTGGGCGAACTGGGCGCGGCCAAGGAGGCGGGCAGCGCCGTGGCCAAGGCCAAGGGTGAGAAGAAGGCCGGCAAGATGGTGCCTGCGAAATAAGCCCGGCCACGACGACATCAGGAATCAAGCATCATGGGAAAAGTCACAGGCTTCATGGAATACGAGCGGCTCGAAGAAGGCTACGCGCCGGTCGACAAGCGCTTGAAGGACTACAAGGAATTCGTCATCGGCCTGAAGACCGATGAGGCCAAGGTGCAGGCGGCGCGCTGCATGGATTGCGGTACGCCGTTCTGCAACAACGGCTGCCCGGTCAACAACGTGATTCCCGACTTCAACGACCTGGTCTACCGGGACGACTGGAAGAGCGCGGCGGCCGTGCTGCACAGCACCAACAATTTCCCGGAGTTCACCGGACGCATCTGCCCCGCACCGTGCGAGGCCGCCTGCACGCTGAACGTCAACGATGACGCCGTGGGCATCAAGTCCATCGAGCACGCCATCATCGACCGTGCCTGGGACGAGGGCTGGGTCGCACCGCTGCCGTCAGCGGTCAAGACCGGCAAGAAGGTGGCCGTGGTGGGCTCCGGGCCGGCGGGCCTGGCGGCCGCGCAGCAGCTGGCGCGGGCCGGCCACGACGTGACGGTGTTCGAGAAGAACGATCGCGTCGGCGGTCTGCTGCGCTACGGCATCCCTGACTTCAAGATGGAGAAGTCGCACATCGACCGCCGCGTCCGGCAGATGGAGGCCGAGGGCGTGGTGTTCCGCACCGGTGTGCTGGTGGCTGCGATGCCCAAGGACTCCAAGGTCACCAACTGGGCCAAAACGTCGATCGGCGCCGATCAGCTGAAGGCCGAGTTCGACGCGGTGCTGCTCAGCGGCGGCGCCGAACAGAGCCGCGACCTCCCGGTGCCTGGCCGGGATCTGGACGGGGTCCACTTCGCGATGGAATTCTTGCCCCAGCAGAACAAGATCAATGCCGGTGACAAGCTCAAGGGCCAGATCCGGGCCGATGGCAAGCACGTCATCGTCATCGGCGGCGGCGACACTGGCAGCGACTGCGTCGGCACCAGCAACCGCCACGGCGCGGTCAGCGTCACGCAGTTCGAGGTGATGCCCAAGCCGCCCGAGGTCGAGGATCGGCCGCTGACCTGGCCTTATTGGCCGCTGAAGCTGCGCACCTCGTCAAGCCACGACGAGGGCTGCCAGCGCGAGTTTGCCATCTCGACCAAGGAATTCCTGGGTGAGAAGGGCAAGCTGGTCGGCGTCAAGACGGTGCGCGTCGAATGGCAAGGCGGCAAGATGGTCGAGGTGCCTGGATCGGAGCAAGTCCTCAAGGCCGATCTGGCGCTGCTGGCGATGGGATTCGTGAACCCGGTGTCCACGGTGCTGGACGCCTTCGGCGTCGACAAGGACGCGCGTGGCAATGCCAAGGCCGGTGTGGACGCGGCCACCGGGTATGCCACCAACGTGGACAAGGTGTTCGCCGCAGGCGACATGCGGCGCGGTCAGTCCTTGGTGGTCTGGGCGATTCGCGAGGGGCGGCAGGCCGCCCATGCCGTCGACCAGTACCTGATGGGGTCTTCGTCGCTGCCGCGTTGAATCAACGGCCGCGATCGTCGGTGAATCGGAGACAACGGCCGGGCTTTTGCCCGGCCGTTGTCGCATTCGCGCGCGCCCTACGAACTTCACCCCGCTGTGAAGGCAGGCAAAGCGACTGCAAGCCGGTAGGGCTCATGCGACAATCTTCGGGAATTCCCTGCCTTCGATGAGTCAAGACACCTTCATTTCCATCGACCACGTCACGTTCGGCTACGACGCGAGCCGCACGATCCTCAACGACGTGTCGCTGCGCTTCGCGCGCGGCAAGGTCACGGCCATTCTCGGCGGCTCGGGCTGCGGCAAGACCACCTTGCTGCGCCTGATCGGCGGCGTGCATGCCGTCACGTCGGGAACGGTGATCTTCGACGGCGAGCCGGTCGACCCGCGCGACAAAGTGCAGTTGTACCGGCTGCGCCGTCGCCTGGGAATGCTGTTCCAGTTCGGCGCGCTGTTCACCGACCTGACTGTCTACGAGAACGTGGCGTTTCCGCTGCGCGAGCACACCAACCTGAGCGACAGCATGATCCGCGACATCGTCCTGATGAAGCTCAACGCGGTCGGTCTGCGCGGTGCGTCGCACCTTCGCATCAGCGAGGTCTCGGGGGGCATGGCGCGGCGCATCGCCCTGGCTCGCGCGATCGCGCTGGATCCCGAACTGATCATGTACGACGAACCTTTTGCCGGCCTGGACCCGATCTCGATGGGCGTGACGGCCAATCTGATCCGCAAGCTCAACGACACCACCGGTGCGACCACGCTGATGGTGTCGCACGACGTTCAGGAGTGTTTCGAGATCGCCGACTACGCCTACCTGATGTCGACCCAGGGCAAGGTCGTCGCGCACGGCACGCCGGACGAACTGCGCGCCTCCGAACTGCCGGAAGTGCGCCAATTCATCCGCGGCGAACCCGATGGTCCGGTGCGCTTCCATTACCCGGCGAAGCCGCTGGCCGAAGAACTGGGGCTGCCGGCATGACCGCCCTGCTGGGTTGGCTGGGTGCGGCGACACTGCGCTGGCTGAGGGCGCTGGGGCATTCGGCGTTCTTCTTCGCCGATCTGCTGCGCTTTTCTCCTGCAGCGCTGCGCCGTTTCTCGCTGGTGGTGGCGCAGGTGCAGGCGATCGGCAACCGCTCGCTCGTGATCATCCTGGCCTCCGGCCTGGCGGTAGGCTTCGTGCTGGCGCTGCAGATGTATTACGCGCTGGTGACCTATGGGGCCACCGAGTCGCTGGGCCTGATCGTCAACCTGTCGCTGGTGCGCGAGCTGGGGCCGGTGGTCACCGCCTTGCTGTTTGCCGGCCGGGCGGGCACCTCGCTGACCGCGGAGATCGGTCTGATGAAAGCGGGCGAGCAACTCGCCGCGATGGAGCTGATGGCGATTGATCCGCGCAGCCGCGTGCTGGCGCCACGCTTCATCGGCGGCATCGTCTCGATGCCCCTGCTGGCCGCGTTGTTCTCTGCCGTCGGCATCCTGGGGGCCTATGTGGTGGCCGTGCTGCTGATCGGCGTCGACTCCGGAAACTTCTGGTCCATCATGCAGGCGCGGGTGGACGTGTGGCGCGATGTCGGCAACGGCATCGTCAAGTCGGCCGTCTTCGGCGTGATCTGCACCTTTGTCGCGCTCTACCAGGGGCACGAGACCGAAGCCACCCCTGAAGGCGTCGCCTACGCCACCACGCGCACGGTCGTCATCGCCTCATTGGGTGTTCTGGCGATGGACTTCATCCTCACCGCCCTGATGTTCTCGACCCCCTGAAGGGGCCGCCAAGCTGCTGGGCAGGAATCTCTCACACCATGAACAAGAAAAGCATCGAAATCCTCGTCGGCCTGTTTGTGCTGCTGGGCGCGCTGGCGCTGGTGTTTCTGGCACTCAAGGCCGCCAACCTCGGCAGTCTGGCGGGAGGCGGCGACAGCTATGTGCTGCAGGCTCGCTTCGACAACATCGGCGGCCTGAAGGCCCGCGCCCCCGTGCGCTCTGCCGGCGTGACGGTGGGACGGGTCAAGTCCATCGCCCTGGACCCCAAGACTTATCAAGGCGTGGTGACCCTGGAGATCAACAAGGGCGTTGATTTCCCCAAGGATTCCTCGGCCAAGATCCTCACCGCCGGCCTGCTGGGCGACCAGTACATCGGCATCGAGCCCGGCGCCGACGAAAAGAACTTCGTCGCGGGCGACACCATCAAGCAAACCCAGTCGGCCATCGTGCTTGAAAACCTGATCGGCCAGCTCCTGTTCAGCAAGGCGGCCGATGCGGGCGGCGATGCGGGGGCGAAGAAGTGAACCGGTGGGACCGTCGATGGGGTGACCTGCCGTGTGCGCTGGTCTGCGCGCTGGCGATGGTCCAAGGGATCCATGCACAGGAGGCCGTCAGCGCTCCATCGCCGGCCGCATCCGTGATGCCGGCAGCTGCATCTGCGAGTGCCCCCGAGGTCGTGCTGCCCGGCGTGGCGGCGTCCGAGCCGATGGCGGCGGCGCCGGACGAGGGGGGGGCGACCTCCCGGCGAGATCCCTTCGAGTCTTTCAACCGGAAGATGTTCGCCTTCAACGAAAAGCTCGACACCGCGCTGTTGCAACCGGTCGCGAAGGGCTATCGGCGCGTCGTGCCGTCGCTGGCGCGCCAGGGCGTCGAGAACTTCTTCGGCAATTTCGGCGACGCCTGGTCGGCGCTGAACAAGTTGCTGCAAGGCAAGGTCATGCAAGCGGCGCAGATGACGCTGAGGGTTGCGACCAACAGCGTCTTCGGACTGGGCGGCGTGCTCGATCCTGCCACCGAATTCGGTCTGGAACGGCAGTCGGAGGATTTCGGTCTGACGCTGGGGAACTGGGGCTTTCCGTCGGGTCCGTACGTGGTGCTGCCGGTGCTGGGCCCCTCGACGATGCGCGACACCTTGGCGCTGCCACTCGATCGGGGTCTGGCGAGCCCGTCCCGGTTCGTTGGCGACGGCACGTCGGCGACCCTGGGTGTGACTTCGTTGCAGTTGGTCAGCGCCCGTGCAGGCCTGCTGGGGGCCACCCAGTTGTTCGACGACATCGCGCTCGACAAGTACAGCTTTTTGCGGGATGCGTATCTGGCTCATCGCCGCAGCCAGCTGTATGACGGCAATCCGCCCGATCTGCCTGAGGATCGTCCCTCGGACGGCGGACGCTGACGCGCGTCTTCACGCAATTTGACACGCTTGCCGGTGAACCGTTCTGGTTCGCTGGCGTTGAATCAAGGCGGCAGTTCCGCTGAAAGGTTGAGACATGTGGATGAATTCGATGCAGCGCTGGTTGGCTCCGGTGGCCGTCATGGCCGCCATGGTCGCGGCGCCGGCAGCGCAGGCCCAGGCGCAAACCACGCCTGACGGTCTGATTAAGCAGTTGTCGGGAGAGGTGATCGATTCGGTGAAGGCCGACAAGGCCATTCAAGCCGGCGACGTTTCGCGCATCATCACCCTGGTCGACGCGAAGGTGATGCCCAATCTGGACTTCCAGCGCATGACGGCGTCGGCGGTCGGCCGCCCCTGGCGTACCGCGACCCCCGAGCAGCAAAAGCGGCTCCAGGAGGAATTCAAGACGCTGTTGGTGCGCACCTATGCCGGCGCGCTGACGCAGGTGAAGGACCAGACGGTTCAGTTGCGGCCGTTCCGCGGTTCGTCCTCCGACACCGAAGTGGTCGTGCGCACCGAGATCAAGGGTCGTGGCGATCCGATCCAACTGGACTACCGGCTGGAAAAACTGGCCGATGGCTGGAAGATCTACGACGTCAACGTACTGGGCGTCTGGCTGGTCGACCAGTACCGCAGCAGCTTCTCGCAAGAGATCGCCTCCGTCGGCCTGGACGGTCTGATCACCAAGCTGGCTGAAAAGAACAAGGCCGCGGCTGCTCCGCGCAAGGGTTGATGGCAGGCATGCTGGCGCTCCCTGCCCAACTGACCTTGCGCGACGCGCGAGCCACGCTGGCGGTCCTGGCGCAGGCCATCAGTTCGGCGCCGCCCGGGCCACTGCGGCTGGATGCCTCTGCGCTGACCCAGATCGATTCGTCGGCATTGGCCGTGTTGCTGGAGTGCCGGCGGCTGGCCATCCAGAGGCAGTGCGAGCTGCAGGTGGACCATGCCCCCGTGCGTTTGCGCGAGCTGGCGCATCTGTACGGCGTGCAGGACCTGCTGGCGCTGCCCGCCGTCGACTGAACGGCGGTCAGTCGGTCGGTTGCACGTAGCGCCGCATGCGCAGGTTGCGCTTGATCTCCTGCAGCATCGGGCGCTGGGCGGGGCCCAGCCTCAGTGCGACACCGGTGGTCAGGATGTCGACGATCATCAAGTGCAGCATGCGCGACACCATCGGGCTGTAGCGCTCGAAGTCTTCCGGATGATCGGCCGCCAACAGGATCTGGCCGGCACTCTGGGTCATCTGCGCCAAGGGCGAGGCGCTGGCCGTGATCACGATCAGCGTGGCGCCTTTGCGCATCGCCAACTCGGCCACGTCGATCGAGTCCTTGCTCCGGCCCGAGTTGCTGAAGATCACCGCGCAGTCGGTCGGCTTGAGCATCGTGGCGCTCATCACCTGGACATGGCCATCGCTCAGCGCCGCGGCATTCACCCCGAGGCGGAAGAACTTGTGCTGCGCGTCCTGCGCGACGATGCCGGAATTGCCTGCGCCGTAGAACTCGATGCGACCGCCGCGCCGGGCCGCTTCGGTCAGCGCCGACAGCGCACGTTCGAAAGCGTGGCTGGCCGCGTCGTTGCGGTACTTCAACAACGCGCTGACCGCGTTGTCGATCACCTTGACGATGATGTCGCCGGGCTTGTCGTCCTCGTCCACCGAACGGTGCACGAAGGGCACGCCCTCGTTGACCGTGCCGGCCAGCTTGAGCTTGAAATCGGCCAGGCCGTCGTAGCCGACGCTGCGGCAAAACCGAACGACCGTGGGCTTGCTGACATGCGATCGCTCCGCCAGTTCGCCGACCGGCATCGAAGCGAAGCTGCGCGGATCCGACAGGACCAGCTTGGCCACGCGCTGCTCGGCAGGCGGTAGGGCAGGGATGGACGCGCGGATACGATCAAGCATGGCCGCCAGTGTACGGCCCGGGGCGTTCCTGCCCTGCTGACGGGGGGCGGCGCCGCTGCGCAGCGCTCACTGCTCTTCCGCCCAGGCAAAACCGTCGCGCGCCACCAGGGCGCTGGCCGCGGGCGGTCCCCAACTGCCGGCGGCATAGGTCTTCAGGCTGCTGGGGTCGCGCTGCCAGGCTTCCAGCACAGGCTCCACCCAGCGCCAGGCCTGCTCCTGCTCGTCGCTGCGCACGAACAAGTTCAGGCGGCCGGCGATCGCATCGCGCAGCAACCGCTCGTAGGCGCCCACCCGCTCGCTGGGGAAGGCCTTGTCGAAGTCGAGGTCGAGCGATACCGGTGCCAGCACCTCGCTGTGGCCCGACCCCTTGGCGGCCAGTAGATGCAACTCCAGGCCGTCCTCGGGTTGCAGCTTGATCACCAACCGGTTGGCCTGGGCCGCACCCGGAAAGATGGTGTGCGGTACCGGCCGGAAATTGACCACGATCTGGGCATCGCGTGCCGCCAGTCGCTTGCCGGTGCGCAAATAGAACGGCACGCCGGCCCAGCGCCAGTTCTGCACTTCCGTGCGCAGCGCCACGAAAGTCTCGCACTGGCTGCCGGCAGGCACCTTGACTTCGTCCAGATAGCCGGGCACCGCCTTGCCGTCGACCGTGCCGGCCTTGTACTGGCCCCGCAGCACGTCGCGCGCCACGCTGTCCGGCGTGAACGGGCGCAGCGACTTCAGCACCTTCAGCTTCTCGTCGCGGATCGCATCCGCGTCGTTGGTGGGCGGCGGCTCCATCGCGATCATCGTCAGCAGTTGCAGCGCATGGTTCTGCACCATGTCGCGCAGCGCTCCGGTGCGGTCATAGAAGTCGCCGCGCGTGCCCACGCCCAGGCTTTCGGCCAGCGTGATCTGGATGTTGGCGATGCTCTCGCGCCGCCACAACGGCTCGAACAACGCATTGCCGAAGCGCAGCGCCATCAGGTTCTGCACCGAGGGCTTGCCCAGGTAATGGTCGATGCGGAAGGCCTGTTGCTCGGAGAACACCGAGCGTACGACGCGGTTGATTTCCTGCGCGCTGGCCAGATCGTGTCCCAGCGGCTTCTCCAGCACCACGCGCACCCTGGGCCCGTTCAGGCCGGCCACGCCCAGTTGCTCGCAAATGGCCGGAAACAGGTGTGGGCTGGTGGCCAGGTAAAGCACCGTGGTGTCGGCCGAACGCTCGTCCAGCCACGCCTTCAAGCCGGCGTAGTCCGACGGTTGCGACAAATCCATGCGGCGGTAGTGCAGCAGGGCCGCAAACCGGGCGAATTCCTCGTCGCTGGGACGCTTGGAGCTCTCGACTTCGGAAAAACGCTCGCGGATGAACGCCCGGTACTCGTCGTCGCTTCGCTCGTCGCGGGCCACTGCCAGAATGCGCCCACCCGCCGGAAGCTTGCCGTGGCGGAAGGCCTGGAACAGCGCCGGCATCAGCTTGCGCCAAGTCAGATCGCCGGTGCCACCAAAGAACACGAGATCGAAAGACATGATTCGGAAGTGTAATTAAGTTACATGCTGGATGATGCATGAGTTTCTTGAGGCGGTCAATGTCTGCGGCGCGTGCCGGCCGGCCGCCCCGGATGTAACCGGCTCGAACCCCGGCGTCGTTCGGGTCGGGTTCTAATGAGGTCCGGCCAGGCGGCGCGTTTTTGGGCGCCGTCGGCCCTGACATGAACCAGCTCGAACAACTCAAGGCATACACCGTCGTGGTGGCCGATACCGGCAATTTCCGGCAGATGGCGCGCTACACGCCGCGTGACGCCACGACCAATCCGTCGCTGATCCTGAAGGCGGTCCAGCAGCCCGACTATCAGCCCCTGCTGTACGACACCGTCGCGGCCTGTCGGGGTGCACCGCTGGCCGAGGTGGTCGATCAGGTGCTGGTGCGCTTCGGGCTGGAGATCCTGAAGGTCGTGCCCGGCCGGGTATCGACCGAGGTCGATGCCCGCCTGTCGTTCGATACCCCGGCCACGTTGGCCCGGGCGCGCCGCCTGATCGGCCTGTACGAGGCGGCCGGCGTGGACCGGCAGCGCGTGCTGATCAAGATCGCGTCGACCTGGGAAGGCATCCAGGCCGCCCGCGTGCTCGAGCGCGAGGGCATCCACTGCAACCTGACGCTGCTGTTCAGTTTTTGCCAGGCGGTGGCCTGTGGCGACGCCGGGGTTCGCCTGATCAGCCCGTTCGTCGGCCGCATCTACGACTGGGCCAGGAAGCAGGCCGGCTCGGCCTGGAGCGAATCGGCCATGGCCGGGTCGAACGACCCGGGCGTGCGGTCGGTGACCCGCATCTACAACCACTACAAGAAGTTCGGCATCGCCACCGAGGTCATGGGGGCGAGCTTTCGCAACCTGGGCCAGATCGTGGCGCTGGCGGGTTGCGATCTGCTGACGATCAGCCCCGAGTTGCTGGGCGAGTTGCAGGCCTGCGAGGCGCCGCTGGCGCCGGCGCTGGACGAGCAGAGTGCGCGGGACATGGACCTGCCCGAAGTCCACCACGACGAGGCCTCGTTCCGGATGGCGCTGAACGAGGACGCGATGGCCACGGAAAAGCTGGCCGAGGGCATTCGCCAGTTCGTGGCCGATGCCGCCAAGCTGGACGCCCTGATCCTGGGAGCGAACGCATGACCGCTCCGCGCTGTGACGAGACGCTCGCCTGGGCGGCGTTGAAAGGCCACCACGAAGCCCACGGCCGCACGCTGGATCTGCGCGAGGCCTTCGTGCGGGACGCCGGCCGCTTCACCCGCTTCAGCCTGCAGGCGCCCGAGGTGTTTGCCGACCTGTCCAAGAATCTGTGGGACGAGACCACCCGCCGCCTGCTGGTCGAATTGGCCCAGGCTTGCCAGGTGACCGAGCGGCGCGATGCGATGTTCGCCGGCGAGCCGATCAACCTGACCGAAGACCGTGCCGTGCTGCACACCGCCTTGCGTGCGCCCCGCGGCGCCGGGCCGTTCAGCGACGAGGTGCACGCCGTGCTCGACCGCGTGCTGGCCTTCGCCGACCGGGTTCGCGACACCGCGGCCAGCGGCATCACCGACGTGGTCAACATCGGCATCGGGGGCTCCGATCTCGGGCCGCAGATGGCCGTGCCCGCGCTGGAGGCCTTCAGCCAGCCGGGGCTGCGGATGCATTTCGTCTCCAACGTCGATGGGAACGACATCGCTCCGGTGCTGGCGCGGCTGGATCCCGCGCGCACCTTGTTCATCGTCGCCTCCAAGACCTTCACGACCCAGGAGACGATGGCCAATGCCCACGTGGCGCGGGCCTGGTTCCTCGCCCAGGGCGGGACCGACACGGCCCGCCACTTCGTCGGCGTCACCACCAACCTCGCCGCCGCGAGCCAGTTCGGCATCACCGACACCTTCGGATTCTGGGACTGGGTCGGCGGGCGCTATTCGTTGTGGAGCGCGATCGGGCTGCCGGTGGCCATCGCCATCGGCGCCGCGCGCTTCCGGGACTTCCTGGCGGGTGCCCGGGCGATGGACGAGCACTTCGTGCACGCCCCGCTGGCGTCCAACTTGCCCATGCAACTGGGGCTGCTGGACCTCTGGTACCGCAACTTCCACGGCTTCGGCAGCCGCTCGGTCGCGCCCTATCACCAGGGCCTCAAGCGGCTGCCGGCCTATCTCCAGCAACTGGAGATGGAGTCCAATGGCAAGTGCGTGGACCTCGCTGGCCGTGCACTGCCCTTCGGCACCAGCCCGGTGGTGTGGGGTGAGCCGGGCACCAACGGGCAGCATGCCTATTTCCAGATGCTGCACCAGGGCACCGACGTGATCCCGGTCGAGTTCATCGCCGTCAAGTCCGCGCATCCTGGCGATACGGGGCTGCCCGCGGCGATGCGCCAGGGGCTGGCCGACCAGCACACCAAGCTGCTGGCCAATTGCCTGGCCCAGAGCCAGGCGCTGATGGTCGGCAAGGGCACGGCCGAGGCCGCTGGCGAGGCCGCGCCGACGGCCTCGGCGACGCTGGACCGGCAGGTGCTGGCGCGGCATCGCAGCTTTCCGGGCAACCGCCCCAGCACGACGCTGGTGCTGGACGCGTTGACGCCTCGCTCGCTGGGCGCGCTGATCGCGCTGTACGAGCATCGCGTGTTCGTCAGCGGCGCGCTGTGGGGCATCAACTCCTTCGATCAATGGGGCGTGGAGTTGGGCAAGGCGTTGTGCAACCAACTGCTGCCGCGTTTCGCCACCGGCGACGCGGCAGGGCTGGATGCCTCCACCGCGGGCTTGTTGGCCCGGTTGCGCTGAGGCGAATCCCGTTCGGCAGGAGAAGGCGTGGCGATGAAACCGGAGCATGTCATTTTCGATCTCGGCGGTGTGGTGTTCCACTGGAACCCACTGCGCCTGCTGGCCCGGGTGCTGCCGGAGCGCGCCCGCACGCCGGAAGACGCGGCGCACTGGAAGGGCCAGTTCTTCCAGGGCTACACTGGGGACTGGGGCGCCTTCGATCTCGGCCTGATCGACGCCGACGAACTGTGCCGCCGCGTTGCCGATCGCACCGGCCTGCGACGGTCCGAAGTCCAGGCGGTGGTCGATGCGGTGCCCGACGAATTGGCCCCGCAGGCCGACACCGTCGCGCTGATGCGCCGACTGCGCGACGCCGGCCGCCGTCTCTACTACCTGTCCAACATGCCTGCGCCCTTTGCGGCGCACCTGCTCGCGACCCATCCGTTCATGCGCTGGTTCGACGATGGCGTGTTCTCCTCCTCGGTGGGGGTCGGCAAGCCCGATCCGGCGATCTTTCGGCTGGCGCTGCAGCGTTTCGACATCACCGCCGGCGAGACGGTCTTCATCGACGATGTCCAGCACAATGTGGATGCGGCCCGCGCGCTGGGGATGGCCGGCGTGTTGTTCGCCGACCCGCAGGGCCTGGAGCGGGACCTGGTCGCGCGGCAACTGCTGAGCGCGGACCTCGACTAGGGTGTCATGCCGTGACCGCGCCTGCTGACGGGTGGCGCGCGCGGGCGCGGCGCCACTGGCGCTCGGAGCTGAAGCCGGACACCGCCAACGCCCGGGTCAGGGGCGCGCCGGCCCCCAGCGCTTCGGTGGCCAGGCTCAGGCGAACCGCCTCCACGTAGGTACGCGGCGAGACGCCGGCATGCTGCAGGAACAAGCGGGTGAGGTGGCGCGGCGTGACGTGGGCCACCTCGGCCAGCCGCGCCAGAGGCCAGGGCCCGGCGGGCGCCGCGCAGACCGCGTTCTGCAGCTTGTGCACGGCGGGGTGAAGATGGCTGCGGCAGGCCAGCAGGGGTGAGCGTTCCGGGTCGCCCGCGGCGCGGCGATGAAACACCACCATCACCTGGGCCACGGCCGCCGCCAGGGCCTCGCCCGCGTGTTGCGCGATGCAGTGCAGCGCCAGATCGATGCCGGCGGTGATGCCGGCGCTCGACAGCAGCGGGCCGTCCTCGACGAACACCCGGTTGCCCACCACCTGCGCGGCGGGCGCCAGATGCGCCAGGTCGTCCAGCAGCTCATGGTGCGTGGTGACGTTGCGCCCACCCAGCAGGCCGGCATCGGCGGCCAGCAGCGAGCCGACGCAGACCGTCAGCAGCCGGTGCGAGGTGGCCGGTGCGGCCAGCGCCGGCGCCAGCACGCTGGCCAGCCAGTGCCGCGCCTCCAGCCAGGGTCGTTGGTGCCGGACCACCTGCATCGCGTCGCCGGGGCGGCCCATCAGCACCACCCAGGTCGGATGCGACAACGCGGCCGGCAGCGGCTCCAGCTGGCTCAGCTGCAGGCCGACCGATGAAGTGACGTCGGCGCGCGGACCGGCGAAGCGCAGCCGCCACAGAGGTGGCCTGCCCTGGCGCTGCAACTGCTGATTGGCCAGCCGGAACGCCTCGGCCGGGCCGGCCAGGTCCAGCAGCAAGGTGTCGGGCAGCACGACGAACAGCACCTCCACGCGCGGCGCTGCGGCGATGGCCCGACCTCCCGTCACGCGGCGCGCTCCAGTGCCTGCTCGACCGACGTGATGGTGGCGAAGCGCCCGGCCAGCACGGTGGCGGTGCGCTCGCGGATCGCGGCGGCGTCGAGCGTGCGGCCCTCGGGCGTGATCATGTCGAAGGTCAGCGTGGCGTCGAGCACGTAGTCGACGTCCCAGCCCTCGTCGCTGGCGTGGCGGGCCGTGGTCTCGCAGCATTGCTCGGTGCGGATGCCAGCGACGATCAGCCGGCGGATGCCGTTACGGTGCAGCCAGATCGGCAAGCCCGTGCCCACCAGCGCACTGTGGCGGTGCTTGTCGATTGTCAGCGCCGCGTCGAAGGACTGCAATCCGGCCAGCGGCCGCACCAGCCCGCTGGCGGGAGAAAACGGGTTGTCGGCGCTGTCCGGCCCGTCGGTGTGAAAGATTCGCACGATGGGCACCTGCCGCGACCGGCAACCCTCGATCAGGCGGTTGCACTGGGCCAGGAAGGCCGGCAGCTCGGCGTCACGCCAGAAGGGCCGGGCGGTGAACGAGGCCTGGACGTCGATCAGCAGGAGCGCGGTGGCGCAGGACGGGGCAGCAGGCATGGCGGTGTCTCAGCAGTGGGGATGGCCGGATCATGACCCATGCCGCCCGTCGTTCGCCAGACCACCGAAGGACCATCGCCGGTCAAAAAGGGACCTCACCGAGGGGCGAGCCACGTCTCGGCCAGTTTCACCCACAGCGATGCTCCGAGCGGGATCGCCTCGTCGTTGAAGTCGTAGTTGGGGTTGTGCAGGGTGCACGGCCCCAGGCCGTGGCCCGCGGCGCGGTGGTCGGTGTCGCCGACCCCTTCGCCGTTGCCGATCACGAAGTAGGCCCCCGGCCTTTCCAGCAGGAAGTAGCTGAAGTCCTCGGCCCCCATCGTCGGTTCGAAGGCGAGGGTGTCGTCGGCCCCGACCAACTCGGCCATCACGCCGCGCACGAACTGCGCCTCGGCGGCATGGTTGATGGTCGGCGGATAGTTGCGCAGGAACTCGAACTGCACGCTGGCACCGAACGCCGCCGCGGTGTGTTGGGCCACCTCGCGCATGCGGCGCTCGATCAGGTCCAGCACATCGAGCGCGAAGGTGCGCACCGTGCCCTCGATGACGCAGTGGTCCGGCACGACGTTGGTGGCCTCGCCGGTGTGGATCATCGTCACCGAGATCACGGCCGCATCGGTGGGCTTCTTGTTGCGCGTCACGATGGTCTGGAAGGCCTGCACCATCTGGCAGGCCACCGGCACCGGGTCGATGCCGTTGTGCGGCAGCGCCGCGTGCGAACCCTTGCCGGTGATGGTGATCTTGAACTCGTTGCTGCTGGCCATCGCCGGCCCGTCGCAGACCGCGAACTGGCCCAGACGCATGCCGGGCCAGTTGTGCATGCCGAACACCGCCTCCATCGGAAACTTCTGGAACAGGCCGTCCTTGATCATCTCTCGCGCGCCGCCGCCGCCTTCTTCGGCCGGCTGGAAAATCAGGTAGACCGTGCCGTCGAACGCACGGTGCTTCGCCAGGTATTGCGCCGCGGCCAGCAGCATCGCGGTGTGGCCGTCGTGACCGCAGGCGTGCATCTTGCCCGGATGCCGGCTGGCGTGGGCGAACCGGTTGTGCTCGGTCATGGGCAGTGCGTCCATGTCGGCCCGCAGGCCGATGGCGCGCGGACTGCTGCCGTTCTTCACGATGCCGACGACACCGGTGCCGCCCATGCCGCGGTGGATGGCAATGCCCCACTCGGTCAGTTTCGAGGCCACCAGGTCGGCGGTGCGGACCTCTTCAAAGCACAGCTCCGGGTGGGCATGCAGGTCGCGGCGCAGGCGCGCGATGGGGGCCTGTTCGGCCACGATGTCGGCGATGAGGGGCATGGTGTCTCCCAGGGTTGGAACGATATTACCCGCGCCGTTCCGGCCCCGCTGCGGGTGCGGGCACCCGCAGGTGCCCGTGTTCAGCGGCGGACCTGGCCGTCGCCGGTCAGCATCGACAGGTCGACGAAGTGCGACGCCACGTGCGAGCGCGGACTCAGCGACAGCGGGAATCCGCCCAGGTTCAGGCCCTGCAGCGATTCCAGCCCGTTCACCAGGCCGTCTCGCGTGACGCTGCGCGCCCGGCGCAAGCCCTCGATGAACACGCGCGCGGCGACATAGCCCTCGATGCTGGAATAGTTCGGATGCGCATCGCCGCCGGCCTGCTGGATGGCGGCGAGGTATTCGCGCACCAGTGCCAGCGTGCCGCTGTAGGGATACGGCATGACCTGACTGACGACCACGCCCAGCGCCGCCGGCCCGAGTTCGTCGGCGAGCGCCTGCGTGCCCACGAAGGACACGTTGTAGAACGTCCCGCCATAGCCTGCCGCGCGGGCCGCCCGGATGAAGGCCGCGCAGCTCTTGTAGGCACTGATCTGCACCACGGCATTGGGTTTGGCGGCGAGGATGGTCTTGACCGCGGCGTCGACATCCACGCTGTTGCGCGCCACGGTCCCGACCGCCACCGGGGCCAGGTTCTTCGCCTTGAGCGCCTTGGTGACGCCGTCCAGCCCGGCCTGGCCGTAGCTGTCGTCCTGACGGAACACGGCAATGCGGTTCAGTTCCAGCGACGTCAGCTGGCGGACGATCAGGGCGGTCTCGTCGTCGTACGAGGCGCGCACGTGAAAGACCTGGCGCAGCATCGGCTCGCGCAGCGCCATCGCCCCGGTGAACGGCGCGAAGAACGGCGTGTCGCCGGTCTTGATCAGCGGCAGCGCCGCCAGCGACGTCGGCGTGCCGACATAGCCGAACAGCGCGAAGACGTCGTCGGCCAGGAACTTCTCGGTGTTGGCCAGGCAGCGCGCGGGCTCGTAACCGTCATCGAGCGTGCGCAACTCGATCTGCTGTCCGTTCAGGCCGCCGGCGGCGTTGAAGGCATCGAAACACAGGCGCGCGCCGCGATTGAGCTGAAGCCCCAATTGGGCCGCCGGGCCACTGAAGGCGGCGGACTGGCCCAGGACCAGGCGGTCGCCATGGCTGGCGGCACGGGTAGCGGAGAGGCTCAGCGAACTGCCGGCGGCGGCCAGGGTGCGCAAGGCAGCCCGGCGGGAGACATTGGGATGCATGGGTACTGCGATGAAGACGAGACGCCGTGGGCGATTCTTGCAAATCTTCGGCGCTTCGCCCGCTGTGATATCCCTGAGAGGACAACTGGCATGTGACATCATTCCCGCCATGAACACCTTGCCGACGACGCGGACGGTCCACGGCGCCTGCCCGCACGACTGTCCCGACACCTGTGCGATGCGGGTCACCACCGACGGCACGCGCATCGTGAAGATCCAGGGCGATCCGGACCACCCGCCGACCCACGGTGCGCTGTGCACCAAGGTCTCGCGCTACGCCGAGCGCACCGACCACCCCGAGCGGGTGCTGACGCCGCTGCGCCGGGTCGGCCCGAAAGGGTCCGGACGCTTCGAGCCGATCGGCTGGGACGAGGCGCTGGACACGGTCGTCGCCCGCCTGGGCGAGATCGCCGCGCGCGATCCGCAGGCGATCCTGCCCTACAGCTATGCCGGCACGATGGGCCTGGTGCAGGGCGAGGCGATGGCCGCGCGCTTCTTCCACCGCCTGGGCGCGTCGCTGCTGGACCGGACCATCTGCGCCTCGGCCGGCGGCGCGGCGATGGAGATGACCTACGGCGGCAAGCTGGGCATGCACCTGGAGCAGTTCGCCCACAGCCGGCTGATCCTGATCTGGGGCAGCCACTCGATCGCGTCCAACCTGCACTTCTGGACCTTCGCCCAGGCCGCCAAGCGCGCCGGTGCCAAGCTGATCGCGATCGATCCGCGGCGCACCGAGACCGCCGAAAAGTGCCATCAGCACATCGCCCTGCTGCCGGGCACCGATGGCGCGCTGGCGCTGGGGCTGATGCACGAGCTGATCGTCCATGACTGGCTGGACCACGACTACCTGGCCCGCCACGTCGAAGGCTGGCCGGAGCTGCGCGAGCGCGCGCTGTCGTGGCCGCCCGAACGGGTGGCGCAGACCTGCGGCCTCACGGCCGACGAGGTGCGCGGACTGGCGCGCGACTACGGCGCCACGGCGCCGGCGGCCATCCGCCTGAACTACGGCATGCAGCGCGTGCATGGCGGCGGCAACGCCGTGCGTCTGGTGGCGCTGCTGCCGTGCCTGGTGGGCGCCTGGCGCCATCCGGCGGGAGGGCTGCTGCTGTCGTCGTCGGGCTGGTTCAAGTCGGTGCGCAACGAGGCCGGGTTGTACCGGCCCGAGTTGCTGGCCGGCCGCCGGCCGCGCACGATCAACATGAGCACCATCGGGGATGACTTGCTGCGCGAGTCGTCCACCGCGTTCGGCCCGAGGATCGAGGCGGTGGTGGTCTACAACAGCAACCCGGTGGCCGTGGCGCCGGAGTCGCGCAAGGTGGTCCGGGGCTTCGCGCGCGACGACTTGTTCACGGTGGTCCTGGAGCATTTCCTGACCGACACCGCCGATCACGCCGACATCGTGCTGCCGGCCACCACGCAGCTGGAGCACTGGGACGTGCATACCAGCTACGGCCACACCTACCTGTTGATCAACGAGCCCGCCATCGGGCCGCGCGGCCAGGCCCGTTCGAACGCGGAGATCTTTCGTCAACTGGCGGCACGCATGGGCTTCGACGACCCTTGCTTCGGGGACGACGACCTCGCGCTGGCGCGCCAGGCGCTCGACGATGCGGTCGATTTCGATCGTCTGCGCCGGGACGGCTGGATCAAGCTGCCGCTGCCCGACGCCCCGTTTGCCGACGGCGGCTTCGCCACCCCCAGTGGCAAAGCCCGCGCCTGCGCGCCCGGCGTGCCGCTGCCCGACCACCTGCCCAACCACGAGAGCGCCGCCAGCACGCCCGAGCTGGCGCAGCGCTTTTCGCTGGCGATGATTTCACCGCCGGCGCGCCACTTTCTCAACTCCACCTTCGTCAACGTCAAGAGCCTGCGCGACATCGAGGGCGAGC
The DNA here is from genome assembly GCF_056032705.1 of Ideonella sp. sgz306126. NCBI lineage: Bacteria > Pseudomonadati > Pseudomonadota > Betaproteobacteria > Burkholderiales > Sphaerotilaceae > Ideonella > Ideonella sp. sgz306126. Next base: position 245,727 of record NZ_JBVYWP010000001.1, on the reverse strand, counting down.
CGCTGCTGGAGATCCACCCGGACGACGCGGCTTCGCGCGGCGTGACGGACGGGCAGGGCGTGCGCGTCTTCAACGACCGCGGCGAGTACCACTGCACCGCGCGCGTCAGCGCTCGGGCCCGGCGGGGCGTGGTCCATGGCCTGGGGGTATGGTGGCGCAAGCTGGGCCGCAACGGCACCAACGTCAACGAACTGACCCACCAGCAGCTCACCGACCTGGGCCGTGCGCCGGCGTTCTACGACTGCCTGGTCGAGGTGGCGGCGCTGTGAAGCGGTCCGACGGCCTGCGGTGACCGGCCGGCCATCGACAGGTCGGCGCTGGCGCCGGGCCGCGCTGGCGAGCGGGGTGCTGGCGGCGTCGAGCATCGCCGCACTCTGTCTCAGCAGCGGCTGCAGCAGCGTGGGCTATCTGGCGCAGTCGGCGCAGGGACACCTGGGCCTGCTCGCCAGCGCGCGGCCGGTCAGCGACTGGCTCCATGACGAGCAACTGCCGGCGGCGCTGCGGCAGCGCCTGCTGCTGAGCCAGCGCATGCGCGACTTCGCGGTCGACGAGTTGAAGCTGCCCGACAACCGCAGCTATCGGTCCTATGCCGATCTGAAGCGCCCGGCGGCGGTGTGGAACGTGGTGGCGGCGCCCGAGTTGTCCTTGCAGCTCAAGACCTGGTGCTTCCCGATCGTGGGCTGCGTCGCGTACCGTGGCTACGACGTGCTGGCCCGTGCCGAGGCCGCCGCGCAGCGCCTGCGCGACCAGGGGTTGGAGGTGCGCGTCTATCCGGTTCCGGCCTACTCGACGCTGGGCTACTCCAACTGGCTGGGCGGCGACCCGCTGCTGTCGAGCTTCATCCAGTGGCCGGAGGGCGAGCTGGCGCGTCTGATCTTCCACGAACTGGCTCACCAGGAGGTCTACGCGGCCGGCGACACCGAGTTCAACGAAAGCTTCGCCACCACCGTCGAGCGCCTGGGCGCCGAGCGCTGGCTGCGAGAGCAGGGCTCGCCCGCGGCGCTGGCGCAATACCGCGAGATCGACGCGCGCCGGCGCGACGTCCAGGCGCTGACGCAGCGCTACCGTGCGGCGCTCGACGCGCTGTACCGCAGCGAACGGTCCGACGCGGACAAGCGGGAGGGCAAGGTCCGCCTGATGGCCGCGCTGCGCAGCGACTATGCCCAGCTCAAGCGCCAGCGTTGGGCCGGCTACGACGGCTACGACGCCTTTTTCCAGCACGCCAACAACGCGTCGCTGGGCATGCTGGCCGCGTACACCCATTGGGTGCCCGCCTTCGAGGCCTTGTTCAGGCAGCAAGGCGGCGACTTCGCACGCTTCTACGCCGCTGTGCGGCACCTGGCGGCCTTGCCACGGGACGAGCGCGACGCGACACTGCGCAAGCTGCTGTCGGCCCCGGCAGCCGCCGATTGACCGCTGTTTTTCCCCGGCGCCTTCCCTCCCCAACGACTTGCACCGATTCCATGGCAGAGATCCACATCCATCGCGACCACCGTCTGGGCCTGGCCCGCGCCCGCAAGGTGGCGCTGAAATGGGCCGAGCACGTCGAAAAGAGCTTCGACATGGAATGCAGCATCCTCGAAGGCGAGACCAGCGACACGGTGCAGTTCAGCCGCGCCGGCGTGACCGGCAGCATGATCGTGTCGGGTCAGCATTTCGAGCTTCAGGCCAAGCTCGGCTTCCTGCTGGGGGCCTTCGCGACGAAGATCGAGTCCGAGGTGCAGAAGCAACTCGACGACGCGCTGGCCCGCGAGCAGGCCAAGAAGAAGTGATGCGGTGCGGACGCGCGGCCGTGCGCCGCGCGGCGTCAATCCTTGAGCGACGCGATCAGGTCGATGTACTGCTGCATCGCGTCGTCGGCCGACGTGCCGGTCAGGCCGGCCCAGGCATCGAATTTCGCGCGGCCGACCAGATCGCCGAAGCCCGGGCGCTTGCCTTGCGCGTCGCCGGTCGTGGCCTGCTTGTACAGTGCATAGATCTTCAGCAAGGTCATGTTGTCCGGTTTTTCGGGCAGTTGCTTGCTGTCGATCACGGCCTGCTCGAACGTCGATTTCAGGTCAGCCATCGCGGATCTCCTCGGGTGAAGCGCTGGGTTAAGCCAGCTTGACGCGAGGGATGTTAACCAGCACGCTGCCGGTTGCGGCGTCCAACAGAACGAGGTAAGGCTTCATGTCATCTCCCGCTGGCGAACGCATGTCGCGCGTCGACACCGCCTGGCTGCGCATGGACAACGACGCCAACCTGATGATGATCGTCGGCGTCTGGCTGATCGAGCCGGGGATCGACCTGCGGGCGATGCGCGATCGGGTGCGCGACACGCTGCTGAAATACGACCGCTTCCGCCAGAAGGTGGTGCATGACGCGCTGGGCGCGCTGTGGGTCGACGATCCGGACTTCGACCTCGACGCCCATGTGGTGCGCGAGACCCTGGCGAGGTCCCGCAGCCGCCCGCCGCTGGAGGCCCTGAAGCAGCGGGTGGCCGAGCTGACCTCGGTGCCGCTCGATCCCCAGCGGCCGCTGTGGAAGTTTCATCTGGTCGAGCATCTGGACGAGGGTTCGGGCGCCGGCCGCAGCGCCTTCATCCTGCGCATCCATCACTGCATCGGCGACGGCATCGCGCTGGTGTCCGTCGCGCTGTCGATGACCGACGGCGGCCAGCCCCCGCCGACCGGCCAGCGCGCCGCGGCCGGGGCCCGCGAGGGCGACTGGCTGAGCGACGCGCTGATCCAGCCGCTGACCGATCTGGCGGCCCGGGCCGCGGGCCTGACCGGCGGCGGCGTGGCCAAGTCGATCGACCGCCTGTCCGACGGCGGCGAGATGGCCCGGGCCGGCTATCAACTGCTGAGCGACGCGGCGTCGCTGGCTTTGATGCCCGACGACTCCCACAGCGTGCTCAAGGGCAAGGCCACGCCGGGCAAACGCGTGGCCTGGGGCGAACCGCTGCCGCTGGCCGACGTGAAGGCGGTCGGGCAGGCGCTCAGGGCGTCGATCAACGACGTGCTGCTGAGTTGCGTGGCCGGTGCGATCGGCGAGTACCTGCGCAGCCGCGGCGACGAACCCGACGGCAAGGAGTTGCGGGCCATGGTGCCGGTCAACCTGCGCCCGCTCGACCAGGCCTGGAAGCTGGGCAACCGGTTCGGCCTGGTGCCGCTGGTCCTGCCGGTCGGCCTGGCCAACCCGGTCGAGCGCCTGGCCGTGGTGCGTGCGCGCATGGCCGACCTCAAGGGCGGCTACCAGCCGGTCATGACCTTCGCGCTGCTGGCGGCGGCGGGCTGGCTGGTCAAGCCCCTGCAAGACGCGCTGCTGAACCTCTTCTCGCGCAAGACGACGGCGGTGATGACCAACGTGCCCGGACCCACGCAGGCGCTGACGCTGTGCGGGCGAACGGTTCGCCAGGTGATGTTCTGGGTGCCGCAAAGCGGCGACATCGGGCTGGGCGTGAGCATCCTCAGCTACGCCGGCGGCGTGCAGTTCGGCTTGATCAGCGACGACGTCCTGTGCCCGGACCCGGAGGCCATCGTCGCCCGGTTCCAGCCCGAATTCGACAAGCTGTTGTACCTCGCGTTGATGCTGCCCTGGGGCGACGGCGCCTGAGCCGGGCTGCCGGCTTCAGTCTTCCAGTTCGGCCTTGGCCATCTCGATGTCCAGCCGCTCCATCGCGTCCATCGCCTCGGCGGCGGCAGCCTCCTGGTACAGCTGCTCGGCCTCCGCCATCTTCTTGTCGCCCTCCAGCATCACCAGGCCATTCGCGTATTCGACGCGGGCGATCGCACTGTCGGGGTTCAGGCGTAGCGCCTCGCGAAACAGCTTCAATCCGGTGGCCGCATCGGCACCCTGGGTCTTGCCCAGCAACTTGCCGACCTTGTCGATCACCTCGGCGTGGAAGGTGCCCAGCGCGATGTGGGCGTCGGCATGCCGGGGCTGCAGCCGGATGGCGGTTTCCAGCGCCTGCTTGACCTTGCCGCCCAGGCCCTGGGTCAGGGCTTTGGCCACGCTGATGCCCTGGCTGTAGCGCCCCAGCGCATAGGCCTGCAGGTAATGGGCGTTGGGGTTGCGCGGGTCGGCCGCCGCCTGGGCGGCAGCCCGCTCGGCGGCTTCGGTGAACAGCGCAAGCTTGGTCTTCTCGCTCTTCTCGAGGTAGTTGGCATAGATGCACTGGGCTTTGTTGGCCACCGTGATGCCGGCGCCACCGGCCTGCATGCCGGCTTGCGCCGCGGCCTGGAACTGGCCGGCGTGGTAGAGCGCCCAGGCGGCCTGCACCGCCGGGTCTGCCGGCCAGGGCTCGGCATCTCCGGCATGCAGGCGGGTCCAGCGCTTCTTCAGTGCGGCCGCGCCGTAGGTATAGGGGCCAGCATCGTAGGGAAAGGCGGACCAGCGGGCCATCGGGGGTCTCCAGGCAGGGGTGGGGCCGGCGCGGCGCAGGAACGTCAGGCGTCCCGGTAGCTGCCGGCCAGGGTGTTCAGGTGGGCGCGCGCGTCGGCGCTCAGGTAGGGACCGAGCAGGCTCAGCACGTGCCAGGCGCCGCGCGCGAGCGTGCTGGCGGCGTGCTCGGCCTCCAGCGCCTTGCGCGGTTCCCTCACGTATTCGTAGCTGAGCCAGTAGGTCAGCACGACCACCATCGAGGTGGCGACCGCGCTGGCGTCCGCGCGGTCGATGCGCATGGCGCTGGCGCGCGCCAGGCCTGACAGCACGGCCTCCACGGCGCGCGAGGTGTTCTTGAGCACGAACTGGAAATGCGTCTCCAGCCGGCGGTTCTTGCTCAGCAGATCGTTGAGATCGCGGTACAGGAAGCGGTAGTCCCAGATCAGCTCGAACAGCATGTGGAAGAACAACCAGGCATCCTCGACGTTGCGGACGTCGTCGGCCGCGTTGAGCAACTCGTTGAGCGATTTCTCGTAGCGGTCGAACAGCGAGTTGATCAACTCGTCCTTGGCCGGGTAGTGGTAATAGAGGTTGCCCGGGCTGATCCCCAGCTCTGCCGAGATCAGCGTGGTCGACACGTTGGGCTCGCCGAAGCGATTGAACAGGTCGAGCGTGACTTCGAGAATGCGCTCGGCGGTGCGGCGCGGCTTCTTGGCTTGCATGGAGAGGGGAGCAGGCTTGCGCATGCAAGGCCTGGGGCTGGGGCGGGTGGTCCAATCTAGCACCCCTACGCGACACGTCCAAAGGGGGCTCTCCCTACAATGCCCGCCCATGCCAGCCATTTCATTCCAAGGCGTCGTCAAGACCTTCTCGGGCGCCCGCGGTGCCGTTCGCGCGCTGGACGGCGTCAGCTTCGACATCGAAGAGGGCGAATTCTTCGGCCTGCTGGGCCCGAACGGGGCCGGCAAGACCACACTGATCAGCATTCTGGCGGGCCTGGCGCGTGCCACCTCGGGGCGGGTCAGCGTGATGGGCCACGACGTGGTGACCGACTACGCGGCGGCGCGGCGCGCGCTGGGCATCGTGCCGCAGGAACTGGTGTTCGACCCGTTCTTCTCGGTGCGCGAGACCCTGCGCATCCAGAGCGGCTACTTCGGCGTGCGCCACAACGACGACTGGATCGATGAATTGCTGGACGGGCTGGGGCTGGGCGACAAGGCCGGCGCCAACATGCGCCAGCTCTCCGGCGGCATGAAGCGCCGGGTCCTGGTGGCCCAGGCTCTGGTGCACAAGCCGCCGGTGATCGTGCTGGACGAACCCACGGCGGGGGTCGATGTCGAGCTGCGGCAGACCCTGTGGCAGTTCATCGCCCGGCTCAACAAGCAGGGGCACACGGTGCTGTTGACTACCCATTACCTGGAAGAGGCCGAGGCGCTGTGCGGTCGCATCGCGATGCTCAAGAGCGGCCGCGTGGTGGCGCTGGATCGCACCGCCAACCTGCTGTCGGCCACCAAGGGCTGCATGCTGCGCTTCAAGACCGACGACGCGCTGCCGGCCGACCTGGCCACGCGCTCGCGGGTGACGGGCCGCATCGCCCAGGTGCCGGCACGCGACGCGGCGGGGGTCGAGACGGTGCTGGCGCGGCTGCGCGAGGCCGGGGTGAAGGCCGAGGATCTGGAGATCGGCCGGGCGGATCTGGAAGACGTGTTCCTGGCCATCATGCACGGTGCGTCGGGTCAACAAGAGGTGGCGGCATGAGCGAGACGACGACGGCCAACGCAAGCCGGATCGAACCGGGGCGGGCGGCCGCCAGCAACGTGCCGGTCGCCCGGGCGCACCGGCGTCTGGCCGGTGCCCGCACCCTGTTCTACAAGGAAGTGCTGCGCTTCTGGAAGGTCAGCTTTCAGACCGTGGGCGCGCCGGTGCTGACGGCGGTGCTCTACCTGCTGATCTTCGGCCACGTGCTGCAGGACCACGTCAAGGTGTACAACCAGATCGGCTACACCAGCTTCCTGATCCCGGGGCTGGTGATGATGAGCGTGCTGCAGAACAGCTTTGCCAACACCTCGTCGAGCCTGATCCAGAGCAAGATCACCGGCAACCTGGTGTTCCTGCTGGTGACGCCGCTGTCGCACTGGGCCTGGTACGTGGCCTACGTCGGGGCCGCCGTGGTGCGCGGCCTGGCGGTCGGCGTGGGCGTGCTGCTGGTGACGGTCTGGTTCGGCCCGCCCGGCCTCGTGCAACCGGCCTGGGCCCTGGTGTTCGCGGTGCTGGGCTCGGCGCTGATGGGCTCGCTGGGGCTGATCGCCGGTCTGTGGGCCGAGAAGTTCGACCAGATGGCGGCCTTCCAGAATTTTCTGGTGATGCCCATGACCATGCTGGCCGGGGTGTTCTACTCGGTGCATTCGCTGCCCGGCTTCTGGCAGGCCGCCAGCCACCTGAACCCGTTCTTCTACATGATCGACGGCTTCCGCCACGGCTTCTTCGGCGTCAGCGATGTCTCGCCCTGGCTCAGCCTGGGCATCGTGGGCGGCAGTTTCCTGGCCACCGCGGCCCTGACGCTGGGCCTGCTGAAGTCCGGCTACAAGCTGCGCAGCTGAGGCCCCGGCAGCCCGCCGGCGGCGCGGCTTGGGCGATAATTCGAGCCATCATGGCCCAACCGACCCCCGACCAGCTTCGCCACTACATCGCCCAGGGCCTGCCCTGCGCGCATCTGGAGGTCGATGGCGACGGCCAGCATTTCTACGCCACCATCGTGTCGGCCGAGTTCGAGGGCCTGACCCGCATCCGGCGTCACCAGCGCGTCTATGCCGCGCTGGGCGAGCGCATGCGCGAGGAAATCCACGCGCTGTCGATGAAGACCCTCACGCCGGCGGAGTGGGCCAGCAGCACCCCGTCGGCGAGCACGCCCCACACCCACTGACCCCCCGAGGCCGGCTGCCTCGGGTGACGCGCCAGCGGCCTGTTGGGGGCGTACGCTGACCCGCCGCCCCCGTCTGACGACGCTGCCGGCCCGCAACCGAGCCTAGCCCATGGACCAACTCCTTATTCGCGGCGGCCAGCGCCTCAATGGCGAGGTGCTGATTTCGGGCGCCAAGAACGCGGCCCTGCCCGAGCTCTGCGCTGCCTTGCTCTGCGCCGAACCGGTGACGCTGACCAACGTGCCCAGGCTGCAGGACGTGGCCACCACGATCAAGCTGCTGCGGCACATGGGGGCCGCGGCCGAGCGTTCCGCCGCCCGGGACGACGAAGTCCGCATCGACGCGGGCACCGTCAACACCACCGAGGCGACCTACGACCTGGTCAAGACGATGCGCGCGTCGATCCTGGTGCTCGGCCCGCTGCTGGCGCGCTTCGGCCACGCCCGGGTGTCGCTGCCGGGCGGCTGCGCGATCGGTTCGCGGCCGGTGGACCAGCACATCAAGGGCCTGCAGGCGATGGGCGCCGAGATCACGGTCGAGCACGGCTACATCCAAGCCGTCGCGCCGATGAATGCCGACGGCCAGCGCCGCCTGCGCGGCGCGCGCATCACCACCGACATGGTCACCGTCACCGGCACCGAGAACCTGCTGATGGCGGCGGTGCTGGCCGAGGGCGAGACGGTGCTGGAAAACGCGGCGCAGGAGCCCGAGATCCCCGACCTGGCCGACATGCTGATCGCGATGGGCGCCAGGATCGAAGGCCAGGGCACGCGCTGCATCCGCGTGCAGGGCGTGGCCTCGCTGCATGCGCCTCAGGGCGGGCACCGCATCATTCCCGACCGCATCGAGACCGGCACCTTCCTGTGCGCGGTGGCCGCGACCGGTGGCGACGTGACGCTCAGGAGCGCCCGCGCCGACCACCTGGACGCGGTGATCGACAAGCTGCGCGAGGCGGGCGCGACGATCACCTCGGGCCCGGACTGGATCCGCGTGCAGGCCAGCGGCCGGCCCAAGGCGGTGAGTTTCCGCACCAGCGAATATCCGGCGTTCCCGACCGACATGCAGGCCCAGTTCATGGCGGTCAATGCCGTCAGCGAAGGCAGCGCGAAGATCAGCGAGACCATCTTCGAGAACCGTTTCATGCACGTCAACGAGCTGATCCGGCTGGGCGCGAAGATCGACGTCGACGGCCATACCGCGATGGTGACCGGCGTGGCGCGTCTGTCGGGCGCCGCGGTGATGGCCACCGACCTGCGCGCGTCGGCCAGTCTCGTGATCGCCGGCCTGGTGGCCGACGGCGAGACCACGGTCGACCGGGTCTATCACCTGGACCGCGGCTACGACCGCATGGAAGCCAAGCTGCGCGGCATCGGCGCCCACATCGAAAGAGTCTCCCAATGACGACCTCCAGCTCACTTCATTCGCACCCCCCGCGGGACTGCCGTGCCCTCCGGACGGCTGGGCGGGTACGGCCATGATCACGCTGGCGCTGTCCAAGGGACGGATCTTCGAAGAGACGCTGCCGCTGCTGGCGGCCGCCGGCATCGAGGTGACCGAGGACCCCGAGAAGAGCCGCAAGCTGATCCTGCCCACGAACCGGGCCGACGTGCGGGTGGTGCTGGTGCGCGCGACCGACGTGCCGACCTACGTTCAGTACGGCGGTGCCGACCTCGGCGTGGCGGGCAAGGACGTGCTGCTGGAGCACGGCGGCGAGGGCCTGTACCAGCCGCTGGACCTGAACATCGCCAAATGCCGGATGAGCGTCGCGGTGCGCGACGACTACGACTACGCCGCGATGGTCAAGCAGGGCTCGCGGATCCGGGTCGCCACCAAGTACACCGCGGTCGCGCGCCAGCACTTTGCCGACAAGGGCGTGCACGTCGACCTGATCAAGCTCTACGGCTCGATGGAGCTGGCGCCGCTGACCGGGCTGGCAGACGCCATCGTCGACCTGGTCTCCACCGGCAAGACGCTGGTGGCCAACCACCTGGTCGAGGTCGAACGCATCATGGAGATCTCGTCGCGCCTGGTCGTGAACCAGGCCGCGCTGAAGCTCAAGCGCGATCGCCTGCGCCCTTTGATCGACGCCTTCGCCAGCGCCATCCAGCCCTGACCCGTCCTCGACCCGCCCGCCACCATGTCCGCCCTGAACCTGCGCCAGCTCGACACCACCTCCGCCGACTTCGCCGAACAGTTCGAGCGCCTGCGCCACTGGTCGGCCGAGACCGATCAGGCGATCGAAGAGCGGGTGGCGGCGATCGTGGCCGATGTCCGGCAGCGCGGCGACGCGGCGGTGCTGGACTACACCGCCCGTTTCGACAGCGTGTCGGCCGCCTCCGCGGCGCAGTTGGAGCTCAGCCGCGAGGAGTTGAAGACGGCGTTCGACGCCATCACGCCGGCCCAGCGGGCTGCGCTGCAGGCGGCGGCGCGCCGCGTTCGCAGCTACCACGAGCGCCAGTTGCAGGCCAGCGGCCAGAGCTGGACCTACCGCGACGAGGACGGCACGCTGCTGGGCCAGAAGGTCACGCCGCTGGACCGCGTGGGCATCTACGTGCCGGGCGGCAAGGCGGCGTATCCGTCGTCGGTGCTGATGAACGCGATTCCCGCGCACGTGGCGGGAGTCGGCGAGATCATCATGGTCGTGCCGACGCCGCAGGGCGTGAAGAATGAGCTTGTGCTCGCCGCGGCCTACGTGGCCGGCGTGACTCGTGCGTTCACCATCGGCGGTGCGCAGGCGGTGGCGGCGCTGGCCTACGGTACCGCGACGATCCCCGGAGTCGACAAGATCACCGGCCCCGGCAACGCCTATGTCGCCAGCGCCAAGCGGCGGGTGTTCGGGCAGGTGGGCATCGACATGATCGCCGGGCCCAGCGAGATCCTGGTGCTGGCCGACGGCACGACGCCGCCCGATTGGGTCGCGATGGACTTGTTCAGCCAGGCCGAGCACGACGAGCTGGCGCAAAGCATCCTGCTGTGCCCCGACGTCGGCTACGTCGCCCAGGTCCGCGAGGCGATCGAACGCCTGTTGCCGGCGATGCCGCGCGAGCAGGTCATCCGCGCCTCGCTGGAAGGCCGCGGCGCGTTGATCGTCACCCGCTCGATGGACGAGGCCTGCGAGATCAGCAACCGCATCGCGCCCGAGCACCTGGAAGTCTCCAGCGCTGACCCGCACCGCTGGGAGCCGCGCCTGGTGCATGCGGGCGCGATCTTCCTCGGTGCCTACACCAGCGAAAGCCTGGGCGACTACTGCGCCGGCCCCAACCACGTGCTGCCGACCTCGGGCACCGCGCGCTTCTCGTCGCCGCTGGGCACCTACGACTTCCAGAAGCGCAGCAGCCTGATTGAGGTCAGCGAGGCCGGCGCCCAGACCCTGGGCGTGATCGCCGCCGAACTGGCCTACGGCGAGGGCCTGCAAGGCCACGCGATGGCCGCCGAGATGCGCCTCAAACCTTAATTTTCGTCTGAACCCGAATTCGGAACATTTGCCATGACCACGCTTGCGACCCGCATGACCCGCTACCTTCGCGCCGACGTGCAAGGCATGCATGGCTACGCCGTGCAGCCCAGCGCCGGCATGGTCAAGGTGGACACGATGGAAAACCCGTTCCCGTTGCCGGCGGCGCTGCGCCGCCAGCTGGGCGAGCGGCTGGCCGAGGTCGCGCTGAACCGCTACCCGGCCGAGCGCGGCGAGGTGTTGCGCGCCGCGCTGGCCCGACACGCCCGGATGCCCGAGGGCTGCGACCTCATGCTGGGCAACGGCTCCGACGAGCTGATCAGCCTGCTGACGCTGGCGGCCGACGTGCCGGGCAACGTGGTGCTGGCGCCGCTGCCCGGCTTCGTGATGTACGAGATGTCGGCCCGGCTGCAGGGCCTGAAGTTCGTCGGCGTGCCGACCACGGCCGACTTCCAGCTCGATGGCCCGGCCATGCTGGCGGCCATCCGCGAGCACCAGCCGGCCATCGTCTGGCTGGCCTACCCGAACAACCCGACGGCCAACCTGTGGGACGACGCCGTCATCGATGCCCTCATCGAGGCCGCGCCCGGGCTGGTGGTGATGGACGAGGCCTACCAGCCGTTCGCCGCGCGCGATTCGCTGGCTCGCTTGAGGCGCTTCGATCATGTGCTGATCATGCGCACGATGAGCAAGTTCGGGCTGGCCGGCGTGCGCATCGGCTATCTGATGGGCCGCGCATCGCTGATCCGCGAGATCGACAAGCTGCGCCCGCCGTTCAACATCAGCGTGCTCAATTGCGAGGCGGCCCTGTTCGCGCTGGAGCACGTCGACGAATACGCCCGGCAGGCCGCGGTGATCCGGGCCGAGCGGTCCCGTATCCTGACCGCCCTGGGTGCGTTCCCACCCGACAAGGGCGTGCAGCCGTTTCCCAGCGAGGCCAATATGATCCTGGTGCGCGTGCCCGACGCCCGGCGGATCTTCGAAAGCATGAAGGCGCGCAAGGTGCTGGTCAAGAATGTCTCCGGCCTGCATCCCTTGCTGGCCAACTGCCTGCGCATCACCGTCGGCACGCCCGACGAAAATCGACACATGCTGGCCGCCTTTGCCGCCGCGCTGAACGATCTGAACCGGAAGGTCTCCGCATGAACGCGCCCCGTATCGCTGAAGTTCAGCGTGACACCAAGGAAACGCAGATCCGCGTTCGCGTCAACCTCGATGGCACCGGCCAGGCCAAGCTGGCCACCGGCATCGGCTTTTTCGACCACATGCTGGACCAGATCGCCCGCCACGGCTTGATCGACCTGGAGATCGAGGCGCACGGCGACCTGCACATCGACGGCCACCACACCGTGGAGGACGTGGGCATCGCGTTGGGCCAGGCGGTGGCACAGGCCATCGGCAGCAAGGTCGGCATCACGCGTTACGGCCACGCCTATGTGCCGCTGGACGAGGCCTTGTCGCGCGTGGTGGTCGATTTCTCCGGCCGCCCGGGGCTGGCGATGGACGTGGATTTCAAGGCCGGCATGATCGGCGCCTTCGACACCCAGCTGGCCTTCGAGTTCTTCCAGGGTTTCGTCAACCACGCGCTGGTCAGCCTGCACATCGACAACCTCAAGGGCCGCAACGCCCATCACCAATGCGAAACGATCTTCAAGGCCTTCGGCCGGGCGATCCGCATGGCGCTGACGCTGGACCCGCGTTCGGCCGGCGTCATTCCTTCGACCAAGGGCATGCTCTGATGAACGCGAGCCTCCAAGCGGGTCGCTCCGCGCCTTCGCTGCCCCCCGAGGGGGCCGACCTCCCTTGGGGCGGCCTGGCGGGAGCTCGGTCATGACCCGAACCGTTGCAGTGGTGGACTACGGCATGGGCAATTTGCGCTCGGTGTCGCAGGCGGTGATGCACGTGGCGGCGGGCGAGGGCGTCGACGTGATCGTCACCTCCCGGCCTGACGAGGTGCGCGCGGCCGAGCGTGTCGTGCTGCCCGGGCAAGGGGCGATGCGCGACTGCATGCGCGAACTGGCCGATTCGGGTCTGCGGGACGCCGTGCTCGAAGCCGCCGCGACCAAACCCTTGATGGGCGTGTGCGTGGGCATGCAGATGCTGCTGGACCACTCGGAAGAACAGGACACGCCGGGCCTGGGCCTGATCCCCGGACGGGTGCTGCGCTTCCGGCTCGAAGGCCGGCTGCAGCCCGACGGGAGCCGCTACAAGGTCCCGCAGATGGGCTGGAACCAGGTCGGCCAGCGTCGCCACGAGGGGCGTCTGCATCCGATCTGGGCCGGCGTGCCCGACGACGCCTACTTCTACTTCGTGCACAGCTTTTATGCCGCGCCGTCGGACCCGCGCCACACGGCGGGCGAGACCGAGTACGGTGAGCGCTTTACCTGCGCGCTCGCGCGGGATAATATTTTTGCCACCCAATTCCACCCCGAGAAAAGCGCCGCGCATGGCTTGGCCCTGTACCGCAATTTCCTGCACTGGCGTCCCTGATTCGGCTCAGGCGCCGAGCATCCCCTCCCTTCCCCGCTGATCGCAGCTCGCCGCTGCGATGCCCATTTCCTCACTCGCCCTCCACAGGCCATGCTGCTGATCCCCGCGATCGACCTGAAAGACGGTCAATGCGTTCGTCTTGAACAAGGCGACATGAACGTCTCCACCACCTTCGGGGCCAACCCCGCGGCGATGGCCCGGCGCTGGCTGGACGCCGGCGCGCGCCGGCTGCACCTGGTTGACCTGAACGGGGCGTTCGCCGGCAAGCCGGTCAACGAGGGCGCGATCAAGGCCATCCTGAAGGAAGTCGGCGACGAGATCCCGGTGCAGCTGGGCGGCGGCATCCGCGACCTGGACACGATCGAGCGCTATCTCGACGACGGCATCTCCTACGTCATCATCGGCACCGCGGCGGTGAAGAACCCCGGCTTCCTGCGCGACGCCTGCACGGCCTTCGGCGGCCACATCATCGTCGGGCTGGACGCGAAGGACGGCAAGGTGGCCACCGATGGCTGGAGCAAGCTGACCGGCCACGAGGTGGTGGACCTGGCGAAGAAGTTCGAGGATTACGGCGTCGAAGGCGTGATCTACACCGACATCGGCCGCGATGGCATGCTCACCGGCATCAACATCGAGGCCACGGTGAAGCTCGCCCAGGCGCTGACGATCCCGGTCATCGCGTCCGGCGGCCTGTCGAACCTGGCCGACATCGAGGCCTTGTGCGCGGTCGAGCACGAAGGCATCGACGGCGTGATCTGCGGCCGCTCGATCTACACCGGCAGCCTGGACTTCGCCGCCGGTCAGGCCAGGGCGGACGAGTTGAACGGCGACTGAGACTCGCCCGCTGCGCTGTGGCGCCAGCCGGCCGGCAGGGTTTGCAAGGCTCGCTGGGCGTCGATCGAACGGATCGCGACCCGGGTGTCTGTCGGGATGCCGCGATGGGCCAGCAGTGCTTCGTAGCGCAGCGCGCTGACCCTCAGGAACGACGCGAAGTTGCCGGCCTCGCCGCGCGCCTCGATCAATTCGTCGTAGAGCTTCTCGATCAATTGCACCACGCTCATGCCGTCGCGCTGGGCGATCTCGGTCAGCACGTCCCAGAACAACTGCTCCAGCCGGATGCTGGTGACCACGCCGTGCAGGCGGACCGACCGGGTCCGGCTGTCGTAGCTGTGCGGGTCGGCGCTGATGAAGATTTCGCACATGGCGTGTCTCCTGAAGACGGCCGCAGGCGCGGCGCGCCCGACTCTACGCCGCGCACCGGCCCGCGGCAAGGCGGGCGGGCTGCTCAGGCGTCGATGCGCGTGCCGAGCACCGCCAGGAACTGCGCCAGCCAGGCCGGGTGCGCCGGCCAAGCCGGGGCGGTGACCAGGTTGCGGTCGGTGATGGCCGAGTCCACGGCGATGCCGCAGTACTCGGCGCCTGCCAGTTCCATCTCGACCTGGCAGGCCGGATAGGCCGAGACCCTGCGCCCCTTGATCAGGCCGGTCGCGGCCAGAATCTGCGCGCCGTGGCAGACCGAGGCGATCGGCTTGTCCGCCGCCAGGAAATGGCGAGCGATCTCCACCACGCGGGCGTTCAATCGCAGGTATTCGGGGGCGCGTCCGCCCGGGATCACCAGCGCGTCGTAGGTCTCCGGCTTCACGTCCTTGAAGTTGGCATTCAGCGTGAAGCGGTGGCCCGGCTTCTCGCTGTAGGTCTGGGCGCCCTCGAAGTCGTGGATGGCCGTGTGCACCCAGTCGCCAGCGACCTTGTCGGGCGCCACCGCATGCACCGTGTGCCCCACGGCCATCAAGGCCTGGAACGGCACCATCGTCTCGTAGTCCTCGGCGTAATCGCCGCACAGCATCAGAATCTTCTTGGCCATCGCAGTCTCCTGAAGTTCCGGTTCCGGCTGAACCGGGACCCCCATTCTTGAGAGTCGCGGGCCGCAGGGGGTAACAGCCGGTTGTGTCGCGATGGCAGCGCTGCTGCGACAATCGCAGATTCCGGCGGCACGTCGTCGCCGGCTGTCTGCTCGTGGAACCCATGCTCGCCAAACGCATCATTCCTTGCCTGGACGTGACCGGCGGCCGCGTCGTCAAGGGCGTCAACTTCGTCGAACTGCGCGACGCCGGCGACCCGGTGGAGATCGCGGCGCGCTACAACGACCAGGGCGCCGACGAACTCACCTTCCTCGACATCACCGCCACCAGCGACGGCCGCGACCTGATCCTGCACATCATCGAGGCGGTGGCCTCCCAGGTCTTCATTCCGCTGACCGTCGGCGGCGGCGTGCGCAGCGTCGAGGACGTGCGCCGCCTGCTCAATGCCGGCGCGGACAAGGTCAGCTTCAACTCGGCCGCGGTGGCCCGCCCGCAGGTCATCCGCGAGGCGTCGGACAAGTACGGTTCGCAGGCGATCGTGGTGGCGATCGACGCGAAGCGGCGGGTGGGCGAGGATCTGGCGGCCAAGGGCCCGGGCTGGGACGTCTACACCCACGGCGGCCGCAAGAACATGCACCTCGACGCGGTTGCGTGGGCGCGCCAGATGGCGGAGTTCGGTGCCGGCGAGATCCTGCTGACCAGCATGGACCGCGACGGCACCAAGATCGGCTTCGATCTGCCGCTGACCCGGGCGGTCTCCGATGCCGTGCCGGTGCCCGTGATCGCGTCGGGGGGCGTCGGCGCGCTGGAGCATCTGGTGGAAGGCATCCAGGTCGGCGGGGCCGACGCGGTGCTGGCGGCCAGCATCTTTCATTACGGCGAGTTCACCGTCGGGCAGGCCAAGGCCTTGATGGCCCGAGCTGGCGTGCCGGTGCGGCTTTGACCAGGCGCGCCGCCCGCACAGCCGCCGAGGCGGGCGGCCCTTCAACGGCACGTGCCCGCACCCCGGCCGCGCCGCGCGGCGCCCCGCACGAGGTGCGCATCATCGGAGGCCAGTGGCGGCGCAGCCGGCTGCCGGTGGCGGACAAGCCCGGCCTGCGCCCGACGCCCGACCGCGTGCGCGAAACGCTGTTCAACTGGCTCGGCCAGGATCTCGGCGGCTGGCGCGTGCTGGATGCGTTCGCCGGCTCCGGCGCGCTGGGCTTCGAGGCGGCTTCGCGCGGCGCGGCCGAGGTCTTGCTGATCGAACACGACGCCGAGCTGGTGCGTTCGCTCAATGCTTCTCGCGAGCGCTTGAAGGCCGACACGCTGCGCGTGATGCGGGCCGATGCGCTGGGCTGGATGCGCGGTGCGCCGCCGGCGCATTTCGAGCTGGTGTTGCTCGATCCGCCTTTCGATGCGGGTTGGGCCCTGCCGGCAATGCAGGCCGCCGCGCGCCTGGTGGTACCCCTCGGCTGGATCTACCTCGAATCGGGCGAGCCGCCGCCGGAAGCCCTCGATGGTCTGGCGCTGCATCGCCAGACCCGCGCCGGGGCCGTCCATGCCAGCCTGTGGCAGCGGACACCGGATTAAACTTCCCCTCTTGCGTCATCGCGCCCACTCTGTCGACCTCATGACCGCTGCCCGCCCCCTGAGCGCCGTCTACCCCGGCACTTTCGACCCGATGACCCTGGGCCACGAAGACCTGATGCGCCGTGCCAGCCGCCTGTTCGATCGGCTGGTGGTGGCGGTCGCCGCGGGGCATCACAAGCGCACCATGTTCACGCTCGACGAGCGGCTGGCGATCGCCACCGAACTGGCCAAGCCCTGCGGCAACGTCGAGGTGATCGCCTTCCGCGGCCTGCTGCGCGATTTCGTGATCGAGCACAACGCCCAGGTGGTGGTGCGGGGGCTGCGCGCGGTCAGCGATTTCGAGTACGAATTCCAGATGGCGGGCATGAATCGCCAGCTGATGCCCGAGGTCGAGACCTTGTTCCTGACGCCCAGCGACCAGTTCCAGTTCGTCAGCGGCACTTTCGTGCGCGAGATTGCCAGCCTCGGCGGTGATGTTTCCAAGTTCGTGGCACCCTCGGTGCTTCAGCGCCTGCAGCAGCGCGTTTCCCAGCCGAAGGATGTCTGATGGCCTTGATGATCACCAGCGAATGCATCAATTGCGATGTGTGCGAGCCCGAATGCCCGAATGAGGCGATCTCGCTCGGCACCGAGATCTACGTGATCGATCCCAACAAGTGCACCGAATGCGTGGGCCACTTCGACACCCCGCAATGCGTGCAGGTCTGTCCGGTGGAATGCATCCCGGTGAACCCGGACCGGATCGAGAGCCGCGAGCAGTTGGAACAGAAGTACCGCCGGCTGATGACGGCGGCGGGCAAGGTCCCGGCGCTCTGAGGCGGTTGCGGCCCCCCGCCCGGCGGTCAGTGGCCGGCGGGCGGCGCCGGCGCGACGTACAACGGGGTGTTGCCGACGCAGCGGATGCGGCGGCCGCGTTGGGTCTTTGACTTGGCGCCGGATTTGCACCTCGCGCTCGGGTCGGGCGACGACGCCGGCGGCGCCGCGGCGGCCACCGGGATGCCGGCCGCCCGGGTCTGCGGATGCAGCCCTTTCTCGCGTTCGCGCCGCTGTGCGGCCAACTCGCGGGCCAGTTTCTGGTCCGCAGCCGTCGCGTTGTCGCGGTCTCGTTGCTGATCGGTGGCCCGTGGGTCACCGACCTCGACGATCTGGCCCGGGCTGGCGGCGCACGGGGCCTGCTGGTAGGTCTGGCCGCAGCGATAGACCGCGGTCCCCGCGCTGCTGGTCAGCGGCATCAGGGCGCCAGCCAGACTGGCGGCCAGTGCGATCAGGCGGTGTCGGGTCATTGGCTTTCTCCTCCTTGGACAGGGTCCGGCGCGCTCGTCGCGGCGCGTTCCGGCGCGGGTGCCGGCTTGGGGCGCGGCGGCTTGGCGTGGATCTTCATCATGGCCTTGTCCATCGCGCCGTCCAGCAGCAGATCCAGTGTCGCGATCGAATCGTCGATGTTTCGTTCCACGGCCTCGCGTTCTGCCGCGGGCGGGCGCCGCAGCACATAGCCGGCGACCTCGGCCTTCACCCCCGGGTGGCCGATGCCCAGGCGCAAGCGCCAGAAATCGGCCGATCCGAGTTGCGCCTGGATGTCCTTGAGCCCGTTGTGGCCGCCGTTACCGCCACCTTGCTTGAGCTTCATCTGGCCGGGCAGCAGATCGAGTTCGTCGTGGACGACCAGGATCTCGGCCGGTTCGATCTTGAAGAAGCGCGCCAGCGGCGCCACCGATTTTCCCGACAGGTTCATGTAGGTCATGGGCTGCAGCAGCCAGACCGGCCCGCCGGGGCGATTCACCCGGGCCACCAGGCCATGGTAGGCACGATCGGCGTCGAGCCGTGCGCCCAGGCGCTGGGCCGCGGCCTGCAGCCACCAGACGCCGGCGTTGTGGCGCGTTCCTTCGTATTCCGGGCCGGGGTTGCCCAGGCCGACGATCAAGCGAATCATGGGCCGCATTATCGGCGGGCAGCCTCCGGTTCACGCCGGCGGCGGCCCGAGCGCCGCGGCGGCGCCGGCGATCACGGCCTGGCCGATCCGGTCCATCAGGCTGGTGCGTGCGGACGGCGGTGCCGAGTCGTCGCCGCCCAGCTTCCATTGGTGCCAGTAGAGCGCCACGTCGATCGTGATGTCCGGATGCAGCACGGCCAGCGCTCGGGCGTCGACCAGCGGCCTGGCCAGCAGTTCGGGCAGCACCGCCACGCCCCAGCCCATCGCCGCAGCGCGCGCGCCGGCCTCGCTGCTGGGGACGAAGCGCTCCTTCAGCCGCGGGTCGCGCACACCGAAAGCGCGCGACACCCACTGGGCCTGCATGTCGTCCTTGCGGTTGAAGACGATGAACGGCAGCTGCGAGAAATTGGCCTGATTCAGCCCGCGCGGCATGGCCTCGGCGACGAAGGCGGGCGAGG
The DNA here is from genome assembly GCF_056032705.1 of Ideonella sp. sgz306126. Lineage (NCBI taxonomy): Bacteria > Pseudomonadati > Pseudomonadota > Betaproteobacteria > Burkholderiales > Sphaerotilaceae > Ideonella > Ideonella sp. sgz306126. The sequence goes on along the minus strand of NZ_JBVYWP010000001.1, from coordinate 226,678 downwards.
CCAGCGCGACGTAGCGCATCAACCCCAACGCCTGGCAGGTGCAGCCGCGCAAGGCCTGCGAGACGGTGCTGACGCAGCCCAGCACGTCGCCCTGGCGCAGCCAGTCGTGGGTGAAGTCCTGGTCGTCGACGATCAGCTCCAGCCCATAGCCGCCCTGGCTGCGCTGGCCGGCGCGCACCAGCGGATCGAGCGCCGGCAGCACCCAGGTCGCCAGGCTGTCGGCGTTGACGGCGATCGGCAGGCGCTCGTCGCGCGCCAGGGCGGCGCCGAGTTCCCGCGCCGCGTCCGCGCGCAACGCCTGGATCTGGCGGGCATAGCGCAGCAGTACCTTGCCCGGCTCGGTCAGCCGCAGCGGCCGGGCCCGCACCACCAGCAGGTGGCCGACATGGGTCTCCAGCGACCGCAGGCGCTGCGACACCGCGGACTGCGTGATGCTCAACAACTGCGCGGCCCGCTCGAAGCTGCCGGCTTCGGCCAGCGCAGCCAGGCAATCCAGGCCGGCGGTGTCCAGGACGTTCATGACGAGCCTCTGGTCATATCAGTATTTCTAATGTAATCGGAGACTTGCCGATGCATCTATGCGATAGCCCGCACTGTTCCCAGAATCGGCCCACGGGCCCCGAGCCCGGCCACACAGGAGACTCATCATGCGCATCGGTTGCCCCAAGGAAATCAAGAACCACGAATACCGCGTCGGCCTGACGCCGGCCAGCGTGCGCGAATTCACCTCGCGCGGCCATGAGGTGATCGTGCAGTGCGGGGCGGGCGCGGCGGTGGGTCTGGACGACCCGCATTACGCCACCGCAGGCGCGGTGCTGGTGCGCGAGGCGGCCGAGGTCTTTGCGCGCGCCGACATGATCGTCAAGGTGAAGGAGCCGCAGCCGCAGGAATGCGCGATGCTGCGCGAAGGCCAGATCCTCTACACCTATCTGCACCTGGCGCCGGATCCGGAACAGACCGCGGCTCTGCTGCGCTCGGGCGCCATCTGCATCGCCTACGAAACCATCACCGGCCCCGGCGGCGGCTTGCCGCTGCTGGCTCCGATGAGCGAGGTGGCCGGTCGGATGAGCATCCAGGCCGGCGCAGCGCACCTGGAGCGCAGCAAGGGCGGCATGGGGGTGCTGCTGGGCGGCGTGCCGGGCGTGGAACCGGCGCATGTGCTGATCATCGGCGCCGGGGTGGTCGGCACCCATGCCCTGCAGATGGCGGTGGGCATGGGCGCGAGGGTGACGGTGCTGGACAAGAACGTGGACCGGCTCCGGCAGCTCGATCTGGTCTTCGGCAACCGGATCAAGACGCTGTTCTCCAGCGCCCAGGCGCTGGAGGAGAAGGTGCTGGAGTCGGACCTGGTCATCGGCGGGGTGCTGATCCCGGGGGCGGCCGCGCCCAAGCTGGTCACCCGCAGCATGATCCGGTGCATGAAGAAGGGGGCGGTGGTGGTCGACGTGGCCATCGACCAGGGCGGCTGCTTCGAGACCTCGCGTGCCACCACGCATGCCGAGCCGACCTACGTCGTCGACGACGTCGTCCACTACTGCGTCGCGAACATGCCTGGCGCGGTGGCGCGTACTTCGACCTTTGCGCTCAACAACGCCACGATCGGGCACGGCCTGGCGCTGGCGGACAAGGGCTGGAAGCAGGCGCTGCGCGACGATCCTCATCTGAAGGCCGGTTTGAATGTCGCCCGTGGCAAGGTCACCTACCAGGCCGTGGCGCGGGATCTGGGCTACGACTACGTCGCGCCGGACTCGCTGCTCTGAGCCCCGCACCGGACCGCGACCGGTGCCACCCTGGCCGCGGTCCTTCGGTATCGGTCGCCTGGGTGTAAACCAGCGGCTTGGCCGGGCAGGGCGACCGGTCGCTGCAACGCCGGTGTGTCAGGCTGGCTCGCCGATGTCGCGGGATGCGGTCTGCCGAGCCAGGATTGTGGCGGTCTGGAGCGCATCGGGCGTGGCATGCCGCTTGCGAAAAGGCAGGGACTTGTGTGCCTCAAAACGACCGGAGACCTGCCATGAATGTTCCTGCCTCACCGCCCGCTGCCCAGGCGGCCTGCCGCGATCGAACGAAACGCCCGCGCAGATGGGTCGCAACGATCGGGGCCGGGGCGCTGGCGTGGTTCAGCGCAGGGTTGGCCCAGGCGCATGGCGACGTCACGCCGCACCCGGTCGATACGGCCGGCCTGCCGACGCTGGGCAGCGACTGGATCGAACCCAATCCGTACCGCGGCAACCCGAAGGCGGCGGCGATCGGGGCCGATGGCTACGAGCACAACTGCGCCGGCTGCCATGGCCTGAATGCGGTGTCCGGCGGCGTGGCGCCCGATCTGCTGAAGCTCGACGGCGACTGTCTGCATCTGGCCACCCCGGCCAAGCAGCAGGCCTGCCTCAAGGACAGCGACGACTACTTCAAGGACGTGGTGCTGAACGGCAAGAAGAACCTGGAAGGCCGCTACACCATGCCGGCCTACGCGAGCGTGTTCACCCAGGAGGCCACGTGGGCGATCAAGGCCTACGTCGATGCGCGGACCCTCGAAGAGGCCGCTTCGCACCGCGCGCAGTGACACCCAGGCAGCGATCGGCGCGCCCATGCAAAAGGCCCCGCAAGCGGGGCCTTCGAGGTTGTCCAGCGCCCCAACGGGCTTGAACTTACTTCTTGCCTTTGCCCTTGCCCTTGGCCTTGTCGTCCACGGCCACCGGGGCGGCCACGACTTCTTCCTCGACCTTGGGTTCGGCCACCGACACGACGACCGGGTTCTGCGTGCCGTGCTTGACGGCCTTGATGCCCTCGGGCAGCGTCAGGTCGGACACGTGCAGGCTCTTGCCGCGCACCAGACCCGACAGGTCGACCGCGACGAACTCGGGCAGCTGGGTGGCCAGGCACTCGATCTCGATCTCGGTGGCGACGTGCGACACCACGCACTTGTCGGTCTTGACCGCGACCGAGTTCTCCTCGTTCGAGAAGTGCAGCGGGACCTTCTTGCGCAGGCGGGTCGTTTCATCGACGCGCTGGAAGTCCACGTGCAGCACCTGCTGCTTCCACGGGTGCATCTGGAAGTCGCGCAGCAGGACCTTCTGGGTCTTGCCGGCCAGTTCCATGTCGAGGATCGACGAGTGGAAGGCTTCCTTCTTCAACGCGAAGTACAGCGCGTTGTGATCGAGCTCGATCATGGCGGGCTCGCCGGCACCGAACACGATGCCAGGGACCTTGCCCGAGATGCGCAGGCGGCGGCTCGCTCCGGTCCCCTGCTTGGCGCGCTCAAAAGCGACGAATTGCATAACACTCTCCTGTGAGTCGGGGCGTCCGCGACCAGAATCGCCCCTGTGAAAAAGGCGGGCTCACCGTTCGGATCGCCCGCCCGCGAAACGGATCAGAAGTTGTTGTTCTGCTCCGAGAACAAAGAGGTCACCGATTCGCCGTCCGAGATGCGGCGGATCGTCTCGGCGAACAGGAAGGCCACCGACAGCTGGCGGATCTTGGCGCAGGCCTTGCCGGCGTCGCTCAGCGGGATCGTGTTGGTGATCACCACTTCGTCGAGGTGCGACTGGTTGATGCGGTCGATCGCCGGGCCCGAGAACACGGCGTGGGTGCAGTAGGCGTAGACGTGCTTGGCGCCGCGGTCCTTCAGCACCTCGGCCGCTTTGACCAGCGTCCCGGCGGTGTCGATCATGTCGTCCATGATCACGCAGTTGCGGCCGTCGATCTCGCCGATCACGTGCATCACTTCCGACACGTTGGCCTTGGGGCGGCGCTTGTCGATGATCGCCAGGTCGCAGCCCAGTTGTTTGGCCAGCGCACGGGCGCGGACCACGCCGCCGACGTCGGGCGACACCACCACCAGGTCAGAGTAGTTCTTGGCCTTCAGGTCGGTCAGCAGCACCGGCGAAGCGTAGATGTTGTCGACCGGGATGTCGAAGAAGCCCTGGATCTGGTCGGCGTGCAGGTCCATCGTCAGCACGCGCTCGACGCCGACGGTCTCCAGCAGGTTGGCGACGACCTTGGCGCTGATCGGCACTCGCGTGGAGCGCGGACGGCGATCCTGGCGGGCGTAGCCGAAATAGGGGATCACGGCCGTGATGCGGCGTGCGCTGGCACGCTTGAGCGCATCGACCATGATCATCAGTTCCATCAGGTTTTCGTTCGTCGGCGCGCAGGTGGACTGCACGACGAAGACGTCGCGGGCGCGGACGTTCTGCTGGATCTCGATGTCGACTTCGCCGTCGGAGAAGCGGCCGACCTTGGCCTTGCCGAGTTCGGCGCCCAGGTGCGAGACGATTTCCTGGGCCAGCACCGGATTGGCGTTGCCCGTGAACAGGACGGTGTTGAACAGCACGTCAGCTTCTCCGGTGGGGGCGGGCTTCAAGGGTGCCTTGGTACAGCGCAGGCGCCGCGCGGCGCCGTCAAACAGCAACCGCGCCAAGTGGCGCGGTCAGATCTTCAGTCATTTGGCAGGGGAGGAAGGACTCGAACCCTCGCATGTCGGAATCAAAATCCGATGCCTTGACCAACTTGGCGACTCCCCTACACAGGACATGGCACGAGGCCACGCCCTTCAACCTTTCAGTCGGCCCATCCGACCAGCGGATGACGGGCCAGACTCCGGCACATCCGACCAACCCACGCTGCGGGCCATTCACCCTCAGCCAAGGTCGCCATGGCTTGATCGCCTGCGCCTGCATCACCGTTCACACTTGCAAACACCGCACTGCCCGAGCCCGTCATCCGGCTGTTGCCGAACCGAGCTGCCAGCCATCGGCCCGCCAGCGCCACGTCCGGGCACAAGGCTTCGGCCGCGTCCTGCAAGTCGTTGCGGCCGAAAAATGCGTCTTTCACCCGGTCTCCAGAAGACTCCGAAGCAAAAGCACCTCTTCCTGCGCGCTGCTGCATGTCAGCAAGTAAGCCCGCTACTGTAGCAGGCTTTGTATTTCGTGTCAGCAGCGGGCTGGAAAAAATTTCCTGGGTCGACAGCCCGGCCGCGGGCTTCAGCACCGCAAACCACTGCACAGGAATCTCGATCGGCGTGAGTTGCTCGCCGATGCCTTCGACGAACGCGTTGTGCCCGCCGACAAAGAAGGGCACATCGGCGCCCAGGGGCCGGGCCAGTTCGAGCAGGCGCTCGCGCGACCAGTTCAGGCGCCACAAGCGGTTCAGGCCCAGCAGGACGGTCGCCGCGTCGGAGCTGCCGCCGCCCAGCCCGGCTCCCCAGGGCAGCTGCTTGTCGATCGAGATGTCGGCGCCCAGGCGGGTGCCGCTGGCCTGCTGCAGCGCGCGCGCCGCCTTCAGGCACAAGTCGTCGGCGGGCAGGGCGGGGCCCAGGTCGTGGCGTGCCAGGCGGCCGTCATCACGCCGTTCGAGGTGCAAGGTGTCCGCCCAGTCGATCAGCACGAAGGCCGACTGCAGCAGGTGGTAGCCATCGGCGCGGCGGCCGATCACGTGCAGGAAGAGATTCAGCTTGGCCGGGGCAGGCAGGTCGAACAGCGCGGTCAGGCTCATGGGCGGGAGGAGGTCATGCGAGCAGGGTCTCGGGCGGTGGCGGGGGCGTCGCGGGCGATCGGGGCGGTGTCATCGATCGATGCGGGCGCGCACCAGGACCGCCGGCGGGCTCGCGCGGCGCGCTTCGATCTGCGCGTCGGCCGACCAGCGGGACAAGTCGACCCCCCAGCCCAGTTGGGCGAATCCCGCGGCGGTGGCGTCGTACGCTGCGCCGGGCCAGGGCTTGCCGGCCAGCCAGGACGTCAGCGCCTGCAGCGGGATGTCTTCTCCCAGCGCCTCGCGCGACAGCGCCGGCAAGTCGTCGAAGCGGCGAACGCCGTCGGCGGTGCTCAGCTGCACCCCGACCGGTGTCCATCGCGCGTCGGCCAGCAGCGTTCCCAGTGGGCTCAGGAGGATCAGGCGGCCTTGGGTGTCGGTGCCCGACAGCTCGAAGGCCGCACTGAGCGACTGGGGTGGCCGCTGGGCGGTGGCGTCGACCTTGATCAGCATGCGACCGCTCACCGGCGGCGCCAGGCGGTCGGTCGGCAGATGCGGCGTCGCGCAGCCGGCCAGCAGCGTCACGCCGGCCAGCCAGGCGGCGACCCGGCGCCGACCCGGCCGAAACGCCTGTCGGATCCGCCTCACAAATGAACCTGCAGGCGAGCCAGCATCTTGCGCAGCACCTCGTTGTCGGGGTCGCGGGCAGCGCCCTCACGCCAGACCTTCCGCGCCTCGTCCTTCTGCCCGCTGGTCCACAGCACCTCGCCCAGATGCGCGGCCACTTCCACGTGGGGGCGTTGGGCATAGGCCTTGCGCAGGATGCGCAGTGCCTCGTCGCGGTGCCCGAGCCGGTACTCGACCCAGCCCAGACTGTCGGCGACGAACGGGTCGTCGGGCGCCTTCGCCACGGCGCGCCGGATCAGGGCCAGCGCCTCGTCCAGCCGCTGATTGCGATCGGCCAGCGAATAGCCCAGTGCGTTGAGCGCCTGCGCGTCGTCGGGCTTGAGCGCGATGTTCCGGCGCAGCAGTGCTTCCATGTCGGCAGGGCGGTCGAGCTGGTCGGCCAGCATCGCCATTTCGTACATCAGGTCGGTGTCGTCCGGCGTCTTGCGCAAGGCCTCCAGCAGCAGGTCGTAGGCCTGCTGCCAGCGCTTGGCCGAACGCAGCACCTGCGTCTGGGCCAGCAGGCGGGCACGGTCGTTCGGGTGGTCCGCGGCCGGCGCCTCGCGTACCAGCGCGAGGGCTTCATCCACGTGACCGGCGCGGGCCAACACCCCGGCCTGGCTGACCCGCACCGACAAATCCGCCCGGGCCGGGTCGATGTGGGACAGCGCCGAGGTGACGGCCGCGTCGTCGCCGCGCAGTTCCGCGGCCTGGGCCAGCAACTGCCAGATCACGTCGCTCAGTCGGTGGTCGTTGGCGTCCGAGGGGAGGGGGCCGCTCGCGGCGCCTGCGGCCGCCGGAGCCGGCAACTGGGCCTGCGCGCGGTGCAGCGCGTCGACGGCGGCGTCGGTCTCGTGCAGGTCGAGCAAGGCCGCTCCCAGGCTCAACCAGCCCTGCGGTAGATCAGGCTGCTGCTGCAGCGCCAGCCGCATCTGCGCGATCGCGTCGACGATGCGCTGACGCTGCTCCAGCGTGCGCGCGTAGGCCATGCGGATCATCGCCGATGCGTCGGGCCGTGCCAGCGCGGTCTGCACCAGGGCCTCGGCCGCCGGCTCACGGGGCATCAGGTCCAGCGCGAGCAGGACCGGCCCCGGCGCGCCCGGATCGTCGGCCAGCGCGCGCTGGTCCAGGCTCAGCGCCTGTTCCGGCTTGTCGGCGGCCAGCGCCATCCGACCCAGCGTGACGCGCACGGCAGTGCGGGTGGCTTGGGCGGTCGCGTAGGGAGCCAGGGCCTGCTCCACCGTCGCGAAGACCCGGGACTTGTCCGACATGTTTTCCAGGAAGCGGGGCATGCCCGCGATGGCGGCCGTGCGGTCGTCCCCCTTCAACTGCTGCAGCAAGCCGCGCAGCGGCTCGGCCAGATCGCCCGGCCGGTCGAGCGCCACCGCCAGTTGCAGCATCGTGCGGGTGGCTTCGATCGACTCGGGGTGTGCGGCCCGCCAGGCCTTGGCGGCGGCCAGCGCCTGGTCGCCGGAACGCATCTGGATGCCCAGTTCGACCGCGCGCTGGTACAGCCCGCTGTCGTGACTGCGCCGCGCCGCGTCCAGCATCACCTCGTAGGCATTGGCCAGGCGCCCCTCCTGCGCTTCCATCTCGCCCACCAGCAGCTGGTAGAACATCGGCGCGTCGAGTTCCGAGTTCCGGACCGCCGCCTGGCTGGCGGCGATCGCGGGCGGTGCCGCCAGGTCAGGACGGCCTTGGCCGTGCGCTCCCAGTGCGGCAGTCAGCGCCCATGCCAGGCCCGAGAGCCGCCAGCGATGGCGGGCGGCCCGAGAAAGAAGAGAGGCCGTGCGGGCAGGCAATCGCGTCATCGTCACTCCTGGATCGACTCATTCTAGTGGGGCCCCCTGTGGTCCTTCTCGGCCACGGATAATGGGCGCATGCCCGAGTTGCCCGAGGTCGAGGTCACGCGTCGCAGCCTGGCTCACCTGGCCGGCGCGAAAGTGCTGGGCTTGCGCCTGGGCAAGCCTTTGCGGCATGCGCCGGGCTGCGACGGCGCGGATCTGGCGGGACTGACGGTCGGCGACCTGGAGCGCCGCGGCAAGTACCTGTGGCTGCCGCTGCGAGCGACCGACGGGACGGCCGCCGGCGGGCTGCTGTGGCACCTGGGCATGTCGGGCTCGTTGGCTTTCGTCGAAGATGCCGGGGCACCGGGCCCGCACGACCATGCCGATCTGGTGACGCATCGCGGCACGCTGCGCCTGACCGACCCGCGGCGCTTCGGTGCGCTGCTGTGGTCGCGTTCGCTGCAGCATGCGCCGGCCGTGACGCTGCTGGCGCGGCTGGGCCGCGAGCCGTTCGACCTGAGCTTCACCGCGGCGGATTTCCACGCCGCGCTGCGCGGACGCAGGGTGGCGATCAAGCAGGCCTTGCTGGCCGGAGACATCATCGTGGGCGCCGGCAACATCTACGCGAGCGACGCCTTGTTCGAGGCCGGCATCGATCCCCGCACGTCCTGCCAGCGCATCGGGGTGGTGCGCGCCGCACGCTTGCTGGCGGCGGTCCGCCAGGTGCTGGGCGAGGCCATTGCCGCCGGGGGCTCGACGTTGCGCGATTTCCGCGACGCCCACGGCAGCGTCGGGCAGTACCAGGGCCAGGCCCGGGTCTATGGGCGCGAAGGCGAGGCCTGCCGGCGCTGCGGCAGCCGCATTCGGCGCATCGTCCAGGGTCAGCGCGCCACCTATTTCTGCCCGACCTGCCAGCACCGATGACGCGGGGCGCGACTCGACGCCGCTGCGAAGGGTGGGAAAGAAGCCACGCTTGGCGGCGCCATGACGCGCCGAACCGGCCGGCCGCAAGGCCTTTCAGGCTACGATCGGCGCCATTGTGAAGCACGCTGACCAAGCCACGTCGACCCACCCGATGCCCTTGCTGCCGCCGCTGGTGCCTGGCCTGGATGCCCTGGCCGACTGGCGGCTGGCGCTCGAAAACGACTTCGCGGCGCTGGTCGCCTACCTGACGGACGCCGACCTGCTGGCGCCGGCCGGGCTGGCCAGCGCGCAGTCGCTGCGCCAACGCCTGGCCAGCGACAAGCTCGTGGTGGCGTTCATCGCCGAGTTCTCGCGCGGCAAGAGCGAGCTGATCAATGCGATCTTCTTCTCGGATGCCGGCCGCCGCATCCTCCCGGCCACTCCCGGGCGCACCACGATGTGTCCGGTCGAACTGTCCTGGGACGACAACGAGCTGCCGACGCTGGACCTGCTGCCGATCGACAGCCGCTATACCGGCGCCTCGCTGGCGGAGTGGCGCCAGCAGCGCGACCAGTGGAAGCGGCGCCAACTCGATCCGAATGACACCGAGGCGCTGGCCCATGCGCTGACGGAAGTCACGCGCACCCGGCGGGTCACGGTCGACGAAGCGAGGGCCTTGTCGCTGTGGTCCGACGATGTCGGTGCCGACAACCCGCTGCTGGGCGACGATGGCTGCGTCGAGGTGCCGGCCTGGCGCCACGCGATCATCAACTACCCGCACCCGCTGCTGCGGCGCGGGCTGGTGGTGATCGACACGCCCGGACTCAACGCGATCGGCGCCGAACCCGAGTTGACGCTGAGCCTGCTGCCCAGCGCCCACGCGGCGCTGTTCGTGCTGGGCGCCGACACCGGCGTGACCCGGTCCGACATGGACATCTGGAGCCGTCACCTGGGCGGCCAAGGGCTGGCCTGTTTCGTGGTGCTGAACAAGGTCGACATGCTGGCCGATCCGCTGGCCACCGAGGCGCAGCGCGAGGCCTCGATCGAGCGCCAGTGCCGCAGCACCGCCGAAACCTTGCACATCGGCCGCGACCGGGTGTTTCCGGTCTCGGCGCGCATGGCCTTGAGCGCGCGCATGGAAGACGACGCCGGCCAACTCGCCGCCAGCCGGCTGCCGGCGCTGGAGGCGGCCCTGAACGCCGAACTGCTGCCGCAGCGCCAGCAGGTGCTGGCCAAGGCGGTGATCGGCGGCGTGCAGTCCTTGCTGGAGCACGCCACCCGCCGCCTGCGCGACCTGCGTCGCCACAACGCCGAGCAAATGCTGGAATTGCGCGGGCTGCGCGGCAAAAGCCAGGCCCGTGTCGAGCAAATGCTGGAGCGCATCCATGCCGACAGCGCCGAGTTCGAGCGCAGCTCGGCGCGGCTGGCTGCCTTGCGCTCGGTGCACGCCCGGATGCTGCGCAAGGCGTTGAACACCTTGTCGGCCGAGCGCATCCGCACCGGCGTGGCCGAGTTGCAGACCAGCCTGGGCGCCAGCTGGTTCAACCTGCGTGCGCGTTCGTCGTTCGCCAGGCTGTGCGAACAGATGGTCGAACACGTGGAGCAGGCGGCCCACCAGTGCGCCGAGATCGGCCAGATGCTGCAGGCATCGTTCGAACAGCTCAACAGCGACTACGGCTTCTCGCTCGCGCTGGCGCCGGTGCCCGATCTGGTGTCGTTCCGCGAAGAGCTGCACCGGATCGAACGCGGCTACAGCCGTTATTTCGGCGTGGCCGGCGTGGTTCGCCTGAGCTCGGCGGGTTTCAACGAACAGCTTCGAGGCATGCTGGTCTCCAAGCTGCGCACCGTGTTCGAGTCGGCGAGCAACGAGATCGAGGCCTGGAACCAGACGGCGTCGACCATGATCGACAGCCAGAACCGCGAGCGGCGCCGCAGCTTCAAGCGCCGTGCCGAGTCGCTGGAGCGCATCCTGGGCGCGACGGGCGAACTGGAGCACCGCCTGATCGAGGTCGAATCCCTGGACGCCCGGCTGCTGGGGCAGATCGACAACGCGTACCGCCTGGGCTCGGCCGTGCGCCTGCGCGCTGAGCAGGGGCCGGCGACCGAGGCGGCCGGCCCCGCGCCGGCGCAGGGCGAGGTCTGGCAGCCGGACAGTCGCTCGGCGTGACGGCCCCGCTGCCGTCCCTCGCACCGGCCCTGATCGCCTGGCAACGCCAGCACGGCCGCCATGCGCTGCCCTGGCAGCGCAGCCGCGATCCCTACCGAGTCTGGCTGTCGGAGGTGATGCTTCAGCAGACCCAGGTCGCCACGGTGCTGGCTTACTACGAGCGTTTTCTGGCGCGCTTTCCCGATGTCGAGGCGTTGGCCGCGGCGCCGTTGGACGAGGTGCTGGCGCTGTGGGCCGGGCTGGGTTACTACAGCCGAGCGCGCAACCTGCACCGCTGCGCGCAAGCGGTGATGAGCGACTTCGGCGGACGTTTCCCGGCCGGTGCGGAGCAATTGATGACCTTGCCCGGCATCGGCCGCTCGACCGCCGCCGCGATCGCCGCCTTCTGCCAGGGCGAGCGCAGCGCCATCCTCGATGGCAACGTCCGGCGCGTGCTGTCCCGGGCACTGGGCTTCGATGCCGATCTGGCGCTGGCCGGCCACGAGCGGGCGCTGTGGGCCTTGGCCCAGGCCTTGCTGCCCGAGGCGGGCGAGCCGATGCGCGTCTACACCCAGGGCTTGATGGACCTGGGCGCGACCGTCTGCTCGGTTCGCGCGCCGCAGTGCGACGTCTGTCCGTGGCAGGCCTTGTGCGTGGCCAGGGCGCAGGGCCGGCCCGAAGCCTATCCGGTGCGCACGCGCAAGCTGAAGCGCTCGCGACGCAGCCATGCCTTGCTGTGGCTGCGCCAGGGCGACGCCCACTGGCTGGTGCAGCGACCGGCGACCGGAGTCTGGGCCGGTCTGTGGTCCTTGCCCGAATTTGACTCGCTCGACGAGCTGCAGGCGTGGCTGGGAGGCTGGCCGGGCGCGACCGAACTGCTGCCGGCCTTCTCGCACACCCTGACCCATTTCGACTGGGATCTCAGCCCCGTCTGCCACCGCTTGCCTGCGCAAGCCCGGCGCGACGAGGTGCTGACGGCCACCTGGCCGACCGGGCGCTGGGTGCGGCAGACCGACCTGGCCGGGTACGGCCTGCCCGCGCCCGTTGCCCGGCTGCTGCCACCGAGCCGCTGAGCGCGGGTCGGCTCAGCCGGCGTGGTCGAGCTCGCGGTGGCGGATCAAGGTCGTCGTCGCCCCGGCGAGATGCCGCGACAGCGTCTCGACGAAATACACCGAGCGGTGCTGGCCGCCGGTGCAGCCGATGGCCACCGTGAGGTAGCTGCGCTGGTCGTCCTCGAAGGCCGGCAGCCAGCGGCGCACGAAGGCTTCGATCTGGGCCAACATCTCGCCGACCTCGGGCTGGGCGCGAAGATAGTCGGCCACCGGCGCATCGCGGCCGTCCAGCGGCCGCAACTCGCGGATGTAGAACGGGTTGGGCAGCACGCGCACGTCGAACACCAGATCGGCGTCCAGCGGCACGCCGCGCTTGAACGCGAAGGACTCGAACACCAGGGTCAGGCCGCTGCGGGTGGCGCCGACCAGGTCACGGATCCACAGGCGCAGCTGGGTCGGGCGCAACTGGCTGGTGTCGAGCACGGTGGAGCGGTCGTGCAGATCGGCCAGCAGGTCGCGTTCGAGTTCGATCGCGTCGAACAGCGCCCGGTGCAAATCGTTGGCATCGACCGGATTGCTCAGCGGATGCGGGCGCCGGGTCTCCGAGAAGCGCCGCACCAGGGCTTCGGTGGTGGCGTTGAGGAACACGCTGCGCACCTGCACACCTTCGGCGCGCAACTGGTCCAGCACCGGTAGCAGGTAGGGCAGCGAGCCGGCGGTGCGGACGTCCACCGCGATCGCCATGCGCTGCACGCCGTGTTCGCTCTCGACGCGGATGAACTCGTGCAGCAGCTCGGGCGGCAGGTTGTCGACGCAGAAATAGCCCGCGTCCTCCAGCGCGTGCAGCGCCACCGACTTGCCCGAGCCCGAGATGCCGGTGACCAGCACGACCTCGCGCGGCGAGGTGTCGGCCCCTTCGGGCGAGCCCTTGATCGTCGGCGCACCCTGGGGCCTGAGGCCCTGTCCCTCCGGGCGGAGATTCACCCCTTCGGGCGGCCGGGCGGCATTCATGGCTGCGGCCCGGCGGGCGACGCGTCCGCGACCTGGGCTCGGCTCGCCTGCTGGATCAATTCCTGTGCATGGGCCTGGCTGGTGCCGCTGGCACGTTCACCGCCCAGCATCCGGGCGACTTCGGCCACCCGGGCCTCGCCGGCGATCGCGGTGATCCGGCTGTGGGTGGTGCCGGCCTGCGTGTGTTTGGCGACCACGAAATGCCGGTTCGCGCACGCGGCCACCTGGGCTAGATGGGTCACGGCCAGCACCTGCGCGCTGCGGCCGAGCTGCTTCATCATCCGGCCCACCGCGTCGGCCACGGTGCCGCCGACGCCGGAATCGATCTCGTCGAAGATCAGGGTCGCCGGGCCGGCGCGACGCGCCTGCGCTGCCGTGACGGCGATCGCCAGCGCCAGCCGCGACAGCTCGCCGCCCGATGCGACCTTGGCCAGCGGGCGCGGTTCGCTGCCCGCATGCCCGGCGACGCGAAACTCCACCGTTTCCAACCCGTGGGCCTGCGGCGCGTCCTGTGCCAGCAGCGCGACCTCGAAGCGGCCGCCCGCCATGCCCAGCTGTTGCATCGCCTCGGTCACGCGCAGCGCCAGCGGCAGCGCGGCCTTTCGGCGCACGGCGCTGACCCGCGAGGCCTCGTCGCGCCAGGCCTGCTCGGCGGCCGCCAGGTGGCTCTCCAGCCCCGCCAGATCCGCCGCGGCATCGAGCGACCTCATCTCGTCGCGCCACTGCCGAAGCAGCGCTGGCAAGGCTTCGGGTGGCTGCCGAAAGCGGCGAGCCATGCCCATCCAGTCGCTCAGGCGGGCCTCCAGTCCGGCCAGCCGGCCGGGCTCGGGCTCGGCGCGCGACAGGTAGGCGTTGAGCGTGCGGGTGGCGTCGTCGAGCTGGGCCTGCGCGCCTTGCAGCGCCGTCACCACGTCGGCCAGTCGCGGGTCGAACGAGACCAGCTCGTCCAGGGTGGCCAGGGTCTTGCTGACCGCGGCGGTGGCGCCGCGGTCGTCGGCATCCAGCCACTGGAGGCTGCGCGCCGCGCCGTCGACCAGGGCCTGGCCATGGGCGAGGCGTTGGTGCTCTGCGGTCAGCTCGGGCCATTCGTCGGCGCCGGGGGCCAGGCGTTCGAGTTCGCCGATCTGCCATTGCAGGCGCTGGCGCTCGGTGTCGAGCTCGCCCTGGCGGGCGCGTGCCTGGGCCAGCCTCTCCGAGGCCTGCTTCCAGATTGCGAAGGCCTCGGCCATCGGCCGGGGATCGACGCCGGCCTGTTCGTCGAGCAGGGAACGCACGGCGGCCGGCCGGGTCAGGCCCTGCCAGGCATGCTGGCCATGGATGTCGACCAGGTGGCCGGCGATGTCGCGCAACTGGTTGGCGGTGGCGGCGCTGCCGTTGACGAAGCCGCGGCTCTTGCCCTGGGCGTCGACGATGCGGCGCAGCAGCAACTCGTCGCCGGTCTCGAAACCGGCCTCCTCCAGCCAGGGCTCCAGTGAGGCCGGGCAGTCGAAGCAGGCCGTGATCTCGGCGCGCGCCGCGCCCTCGCGAACCACCAGGCTCTCGGCCCGGGCGCCGAGCGCCAACTGCAGGGCGTCGATCAGGATCGACTTGCCGGCACCGGTCTCGCCGGTCAGGACCGAAAAGCCGCCTTCGAAGCTCACGTCCAGCGACGTGACAATGACGAAGTCCTTGAGCGTCAGATGTTTGAGCATGTCAGCGAACCGATATCGCCATGTCGAGCCGTCGGCAGCGGGCGCGTGGGCGCCTCACACAACGCCTTCGTACCAGCGCAGCTTGCGCCGCAGCGTGGCGTAGTAGCTCCAACCGCGCGGGTGCAGGAAGCGCACTGTCTGAGCGGAGCGGCGCAGCCGGACCTGGTCGCCATGCAACAGGCTCGCCAGGCCGTGCATGTCGAAATTGGCGCTGTTGTCGCGACCGTTGACGATGGTGATCTGCACTTCCTGCGAGTCGGGCAGCACGATGGGCCGGTTGGACAAGGTGTGCGAGGCGATCGGCAACAGCACCCAGCCGCCGATCGCCGGGTGCAGGATCGGGCCGCCGGCCGACAGGGCATACGCGGTGGAGCCGGTGGGCGAGGCGACGATCAGGCCGTCGGCGCGCATGTTGGCGACGAACTCGCCGCCCACGTCGATCCGCAGCTCGATCATGCTGGCGGTCGCGCCGCGGCCCACCACCACGTCGTTGAGTGCCAGGCCTTCGAAGATCAGCTCGTCGTCGCGCCAGATGCCGCCCTCGATCATCGAGCGCCGCTCTTCCTCGTAGTCGCCGCGCACGATCGGACCCAGCGCCTCCTGCCAGTCGGCGGCGCGCACGTCGGTGATGAACCCCAGGCGCCCCTGGTTGATGCCCACCAGCGGGATGTTGTAGCGCGCCAGTTCGCGGGCGATGCCCAGCATGGTGCCGTCGCCGCCGACCACCACCGCCAAGTCGCATTGGCGGCCGATCTCGGCCGGCGTCAACGAGCCGAAATCGTTCCAGTCGGTGTTGAGGGCGGTATCGCGATCGACCGAGACTTCCAGCCCCTGGCGGGCCAGGAATTGCGCGATGGCTTCCAGCATCGGCCGGATGCCGTGGGATTGGTACTTTCCCACCAGTGCGGCGTGTCGGAAGCGGGTTGGCATGGTGTGAGGAATTACACCACAGCCCCTGTGCCGGGCGAGGGGCCCGCAGGGCTGTCCGTACAATGCGGGCCATGCTCGACGAGCGCGCCAAATCCCTGCTGAAGACCCTGGTCGAACGCTACATCGCCGATGGACAGCCGGTGGGTTCGCGCACCCTGGCCAAGGCGTCGTCGCTGGAGCTGTCGCCGGCCACCATCCGCAATGTGATGGCCGACCTGGAAGACATGGGCCTGATCGTCAGCCCGCACACCTCGGCCGGCCGGGTGCCCACGGCGCGCGGCTACCGGCTGTTTGTCGACACCATGCTGACGGTGCAGCCGATGCAATTGGGCGGCATGCCGGCCGACATGGCCGCGGCCAACGAGCCGCTGCAGCCGGACCAGCCTCAGCGCGTGATCGCGCAGGCGGCGCAGCTGCTGTCCAACCTGTCGAGCTTCGTCGGGGTCGTGACCGCCCCCAAGAAGCCCAGCGTGTTCCACCACATCGAGTTCATGCGCCTGGGCGAGAAGCGGGTGCTGGTGATCCTGGTCGCGCCCGATGGCGACGTGCAGAACCGCGTCATCTTCACCGCCCGCGACCACACCCAGAGCGAACTCGTCGAGGCCACCAACCACTTGAACGCCCACTACGCCGGCCTGGCGATCGAAGAGGTGCGCGAACGCGTGCGGCGGGAGGTCGACGCCTTGCGCGGCGAGATCGCGACGCTGATGCAGGCGGCCGTCCAGGTCGGCACCGAGGCCATGGCCGAGAACGAGGACCAGGTCATCGTCAGCGGCGAGCGCAACCTGCTGGGCGTGCAGGATTTCGGCCACGACATGGGCTCGCTGCGCAAGATGTTCGACTTGTTCGAGCAGAAGACCCAGCTGATGCGCCTGCTCGACACCTCCAGCCGGGCCGAAGGGGTGCGCATCTTCATCGGCGGCGAGAGCCGGGTCGTGCCGTTCGAGGAACTCTCGGTCGTCTCCTCGGCCTACGAGGTCGACGGCCGCGTCGTGGGTACGCTGGGGGTGATCGGCCCGACCCGCATGGCCTACGACCGCATGATCCAGATCGTCGACATCACCGCCAAGCTGGTGGGCCACGCACTGTCGCAGCGCTGAGGGCCTGGCGGATCGCGCCGCCTACAATCCAACCCCTCCGGGCCGCTAGCTCATGTTGGTTAGAGCAGCAGACTCATAATCTGTTGGTGCCGTGTTCGACTCACGGGCGGCCTACCAAGATCCTCATGCGGCGAGCACCCGGTCGCCTGCGCGGTGCGCTGCGGCGCGTCTTGTGCGCCCGGCCGGTGCGCCTGCCGCGACTTCATCGAAGCCCTATGCCCACCGTCCTGCTGCTGGTCGCCTCCAACGTCTTCATGACCTTCGCCTGGTATGGCCATCTGAAATACGGCCATGACTGGCCGCTGTGGAAGGCGGTGTTGGTGTCGTGGGGCATCGCGCTGCTCGAATACTGCCTGGCGGTGCCGGCGAACCGCCTGGGTTTCGGGGAGTTCAGCGGCTTCCAGCTGAAGATCATCCAGGAGGCGGTGACGCTGACGGTGTTCATCGTCTTCGCGGTGCTGTTCCTGAAGGAGCGGCTGGCCTGGAACTACCTGGTGGCCTTCGGGTTCATGGGCGTCGCGGCGTTCTTCGCCTTCGCCTTCAAGGCGCCGGGGCCGGCCGCCTGACGGGGCGGCGCTCAGGCAGGCGGGGCCGATCGCGGCGGCGGTGCGCCGGCCCGGCGCCGCGCCGGAAGGCGGGTGGCCAGCGGCGCCGCGTCGCCGCCGTCGTCGGGTGACGGATCCAGCGCGTCCTCGGCCTCCTGCAGCGCCGCATCGACCCGCACCGTGGCCTGCTTCAGATCGCGCACCGCGCCCTCGTCGTGGCGGCGGTCGAGCGCACCGACGCTGGCTTTGAGCGCTTCGAATTCCGAACGCACGGTGTCGATGGCGGCCTGGGTCTGGTCCAGCGTGTCGCCGTCGCCATCCGCCTGACTCGACAAGTCGTCGACCTGGCCGCGCAAGTCCTGTACCTGCTGTCCCAGGTCCACGACCTTCTGGATCAGCACCCCTTGCAGCGCCAAGGCCAGCAAGGCCAGGCCGAACCAGAAGGTCTTGAGGGAGCGAGACATGGACGAGCCTCCTAGCGCAAGAAGAGCCAGACGGTCAGCACCGCACCGACCACGACGACGAAGCCGCGCAGCAGCCGCTCCGGCACCCGATGGACCAGCCAGCCGCCGGCGAAGCCCCCGCCGATCCCGCCCACCGCCAGCGCCGCGGCCGCCAGCCAGTTTACGTTGGACGAGAACGCGAACAGCGCGACGGCCGAGGCGTTCATCGCCGCTGCCAGCATGTTCTTGGTCGCCTGCGCCATGCGCACCTGCTGGCCGGCCACGGTGAGCGCCGCCAGCATCAGGAAGCCGATGCCGCCGCCGAAGTAGCCTCCGTAGACCGAGATCATGAATTGGACGCCGGCGAGCACCGGCAGCGGAATCGCCGACGCGGCGTGCAAGGGCTTGCGCCGAAAGCTGCCCCAGGCGAACACCGAGGTCGCGAACAGCACCAACCACGGCACCAGGCGGGCGAAGAAGCTGGCCGGGGTGTTGAGCAGCAGCACGGCGCCGACGATGCCGCCCGCCACGCTGAGCAGGAAGAGCTTGCGCAGGCTGAGTTCCCCCACGCCGCCGGCCAGCGTGCGGCCGGACATCGACGACGTGATCTGGCTGGGGAACAGTGCGATCGTCGAGGTGATGTTGGCTGCGAGCGGGTTCAGTCCGGCCAGCAGCAGCGTCGGGAAGGTGATGAAGGAGCCTCCACCGGCCAGCGCGTTTTGGGTGCCTGCATACAGGCCGGCCAAGGCGATCAGCAGCAGGGTGGAGAGTTCGATGGAGTGGGGCATGAGAGGTCGGCGAGCCGGTTCCGGGAGACGCAATGGAGCGGGCGATTTTCCATGGTCGTGGCGATGTCCGCTGGGCGACAGCCTCAGGGTGGGGGCAATGCCTAGGGCTTTTGTGGCCGGATTGATTTCACAATCGCCCGCAATGACCACCACAGGAGACACGATGAGCCCCGATCTGCAGGCCTTTCGCGCAGCGCGCCAGTGGCTGCTGGACCGCCGCAGCGACTACGCCGGTGCCCACGCCGGCTTTGCCTGGCCGACGCTGACGCATTTCAACTGGGCGCTGGACCATTTCGACGACCTGGCGCGCGACAACCACCAGCCCGCGCTGTGGATCGTGGCCGAGGACGGCAGCGAGGAAAAGCTGTCCTTCGCCGAGTTGTCCGTGCGCTCCAACCAGGCCGCCAACTGGCTGCGCGGCCTGGGGGTGCGGCGGGGCGACCGGGTGTTGCTGATGCTGGGCAACGAGCGCCCGCTGTGGGAGGCGATGCTGGGCCTGATGAAACTGGGCGCCGTGCTGATTCCGGCCACCACCTTGCTCAGCGAAGGCGATCTGCAAGACCGGCTGGACCGCGGCCAGGTGCGCCATGTGATCTGCGCCAGCGCGCAGGCCGGCAAGTTCGCGTCGCTGGGCCAGGGATTCACGCGCATCGCGGTGGGCGCGCCGGTCGCCGGCTGGCACGACTTCGCTCAGATCGGCGAGGCCGGCGCCGCGTTCACGCCCGATGGCGTCACCCGGGCGAGCGACCCCTTGCTGCTCTACTTCACCTCGGGCACGACCTCCAAGCCCAAGCTGGTGCTGCACAGCCAGCAGAGCTATCCGGTCGGCCATCTCTCCACCATGTACTGGCTGGGCCTGCGGCCGGGCGACATCCATCTGAACATCTCGTCGCCCGGTTGGGGAAAGCATGCCTGGAGCAGCTTTTTCGCGCCGTGGAACGCCGGGGCCTGCGTCTTCATCTACAACTACCAGCGGCTGCAGATTCCCGATCTGCTGGCGGTGCTGGCGAGTCGCGGCGTCACCTCGCTGTGCGCGCCGCCCACCGTCTGGCGCATGCTGATCCAGGCCGACCTGGCGGCCTCGCCGGTTCAACTGCGCGAGGTGATCGGGGCGGGCGAGCCGCTCAACCCCGAGGTGATCGACAAGGTGCGCCAGGGCTGGGGCCTGACGCTGCGCGACGGTTTCGGCCAGACCGAGACCACCTGCCTCATCGGCAACAGTCCGGGCCAGGAGGTCAAGGCGGGCAGCATGGGCCGGCCGATGCCGGGCTACCAGGTGCGGCTGATCGACGCCGACGGCCAGGACGCGGACGAAGGCGAGATCTGCCTGCCGTTGAACCCGGCGCCCGCCGGGTTGATGCTGGGCTACGCCGACGACGCCGCCAAGACGGCCGAGGTGATGCGCGACGGCCTGTACCACACCGGCGACGTCGCGCAGCGCGACGAGCAGGGCTACATCACCTACGTCGGCCGCGCCGACGACGTGTTCAAGTCGGCGGACTACCGCATCAGCCCGTTCGAGCTCGAATCGGTGCTGATCGAGCATCCCGCCGTCGTCGAGGCCGCCGTGGTGCCCAGCCCCGACGCGATCCGGCTCAGCGTGCCCAAGGCCTTCATCACGCTCAAGCCGGGGACCGACGCGAACCGCGAGACGGCGCTGGACATCCTGCGCTTCGCGCGCGAGCACCTGGCCGGCTACAAGCGCATCCGCCGGGTCGAGTTCGCACCGCTGCCCAAGACCATCTCGGGCAAGATCCAGCGCGCCCAGCTCCGCCGCCACGAGGCGCAGCGGGTCGCCGCCGACCTGCGTGGCGAGCTGGAATTCCGCGAGGAAGACTTCCCCGAACTGGCCGGCAAAGCCTGAGGTCGGACCGGGCACGCCTCTGCGGTCCGGCCCGCGCCTGGGCTCAGTGACGGAAGTGGCGGGTGCCGGTGAGGACCATGGCGATGCCGCGTTCGTCGGCGGCGGCGATGACCTCGTCGTCACGCATCGAGCCACCCGGGTGGATGACGCTGGTGGCGCCGGCGTCGATCAGCACGTCCAGGGTATCGCGGAACGGGAAGAAGGCGTCGCTGGCCACCGCCGTGCCCTGGAGCGACAGGCCGGCGTGCTCGGCCTTGATGCTGGCGATGCGGGCCGAGTCGAGCCGGCTCATCTGGCCGGCGCCCACGCCCATCGTCATGCCGTCCTTGCAGAACACGATGGCGTTGCTCTTGACGAAGCGCGCGACCGTCCAGGCGAACCGCAGGTCCTTCATCTGCTGCTCGGTGGGCTGCAGCCGGGTGACGACCTTGAGTTCACCGACCACGTCGACGGCGTCGGCCGACTGCAGCAGCATGCCGCCGCCCACGCGCTTGAAGTCCAGTGCGTTCGACTGCTTGGACAGCGGCACCTCCAGCAGGCGCACGTTCTGCTTGGCCGCGTAGGCGGCGCGCGCCTCCGGCAGGATGGCCGGCGCGATCGCCACCTCGACGAACTGCTTGTTGGCGTTGATGGCGTCGACCACGCTGGCATCCAGCGGACGGTTGAAGGCCATGATGCCGCCGAAGGCACTGGTCGGGTCGGTCTGCAAGGCCTTCTGGTAGGCCTCCAGCAGCGTCGCGCCGACGGCGACGCCGCAGGGGTTGGCGTGCTTGACGATCACGCAGGCTGGCAGGTCGAAGGCCTTGACGCATTCCCACGCGGCATCCGCGTCGGCGATGTTGTTGAAGCTCAGCTCCTTGCCCTGGATCTGCGTCCATTGGCTCAGCGTGCCGGCCACGGGCTGGGCTTCGCGGTAGAACGCAGCGCTCTGGTGCGGGTTCTCGCCGTAGCGCATGCCTTGCACCTTGTGCAGTTGCAGGTTGAACACCTCGGGGTAGTCGGCGCGTGCCGGCACGGCGTGGCCGTGGTCCTCGGCGCCGGGCGCCAGCGCGGTCAGGTAGTTGGTGATCATGCCGTCGTAGGCTGCGGTGTGCGCGAACACCTTCTTGGCCAGCATGAACTTGGTGGCTCGCGCCAGGCCGCCGGACTTCAGTTCGGCCAGCACCTGCGGGTAGTCCGCGGGCTCGATCACCACCCCCACGTCCTGCCAGTTCTTGGCCGCGGCGCGCAGCATGGCCGGGCCGCCGATGTCGATGTTCTCGATTGCGTCTTCGAGCGTGCAGTCGGCCTTGGCCGTGGCCTGCGCGAAGGGGTAGAGGTTGATGATCAGCAGATCGATCGTGCCGATGCCGTGCTCCTTCAGCGCGGCCATGTGGGCCGGCACGTCGCGCCGCGCCAGCAGGCCGCCGTGCACGCGCGGGTGCAGGGTCTTGACGCGGCCATCGAGCATCTCCGGGAAGCCGGTGATCTCCGACACCTCGGTCACCGGCAGGCCGTTGTCGGCGAGCAGCTTGGCGGTGCCGCCGGTGGACAGCAGTTTCACGCCCAGGGCGTGCAGGCTGCGGGCGAAATTGACGATGCCGGTCTTGTCGGAGACCGAGAGCAGGGCGGTGAGGTCGGACATGGTGAATCCTGAAAAGGCGGGAAGGGGACGGGAAGCGGCCGCGCGGCTCACTTCAGCAATTTGTGTTCGAGCAGCTTTCGGCGCAGGGTATTGCGGTTGATGCCCAGCCATTCGGCGGCCTTGCTCTGGTTGCCCTCGGCCTGGCGCATCACCACGTCGAGCAGCGGCTTTTCGACGGTGCGTATCACCATGTCGTGCATCGAATGCGGCTCGGCACCGTGCAGGTCCTTGAAATACTGGTCCAGCGTCTCGCGGACGCACTCCTCGATGTTTTTCTTGCTCATGTTTTTTCTTAGGGTCGGTCGTGGCGGCCGCTGGGCGGAGATCCGGGGCGCGCCCGGGCATCGGTGCCGCGCTGGCGGTTCAGGCTTGCAATCGAAGGTGGTCCTGGTTGGCGGCCGGGTCGGGCGCCGGCAGCCTTGCGTGGGTGGCGGCCAAGCGGTCGAAAAAGGCGGTGACCGCGCGCCATTGCGCCGCGGCATCGTCGAGCCGGTTCATCTCGGCCCGGAAGGCTTCGCCGCCCGGCAGGTGACGGACCGCCCAGCCGATGTGCTTGCGCGCGCTGCGCACGCCGGCCTGCTCGCCGTACAGCGTGTAGTGGTCGTGCAGGTGTTCGGCCAGCCAGCGGCCCGCGTCGCGCGTGGCCGGCGGCGACAGCAGCGTGCCGTGCTGCAGGTAGTGGGCCACTTCGGCGAAGATCCACGGCCGGCCTTGCGCGGCGCGGCCGATCATCAGCGCGTCGGCACCGGTCTCGCGCAGCACCGCAGCCGCCTTGTGCGGCGAATCGATGTCGCCATTGGCCACCACCGGAATGCGCAGCGCGGCCTTGACGGCCGCGACTGTGCGGTATTCGGCCTGTCCCTTGTAGCCCTGCTCGCGGGTGCGCCCATGCACGGTCACCATCGCCACGCCCGCGCTCTCGGCGGCGCGGGCCAGCGCCAGCGCGTTGCGTTCGGTGTCGCACCAGCCGGTGCGCATCTTCAAGGTCACCGGCACGCCGCGCGGCGCACAGGCGGCGACCACGGCCTCGACGATGGCCAGCGCCGCGCGCTCGTTGCGCATCAGCGCCGAGCCGGCCCAGACGTTGCACACTTTCTTGGCCGGGCAGCCCATGTTGATGTCGATGATCTGCGCGCCGCGGTCGATGTTGTAGGCCGCGGCGTCGGCCATCATCGCCGGCTCCGTTCCGGCGATCTGGACGGCGATCGGGCCGGGCTCGCCCTCGTGGTTGGCGCGGCGCGAGGTTTTCAGCGAATCCCACAGGTCGCGCCGCGAGGTCACCATCTCGCTGACCGCGTAGCCGGCGCCCAAGCGCCGGCACAGCTGCCGGAACGGCCGGTCCGTCACGCCGGCCATCGGCGCGACGAACAGTGCGTTGGGCAGTTCGTAGGGGCCGATGCGCATGGTGCAAGCGTGAATGTGAACTGCTGAAAAAGGAGGCAGAGTATAGCCGCCCCACCCGGCGGAAGGTTGGGCGCCGACTGGCGACAATCGACGCCATGGATGCCTGGATGAACGCCGTGATGGCGTGGTGGTCGCTGCCCCAGGCGGGGCTGTCGACCGTCTTCGTGATGGCGCTGATCTCGGCCACGCTGCTGCCGCTGGGGTCGGAGCCGGCGGTGATGGCCTTGGTGCTGCTGAACCCGGCGCTGTTCTGGCCGGCGGTCGCGGTGGCGACGCTGGGCAACACGATCGGCGGCGCGATCAGCTGGTGGATGGGCTACGGCGCCGAGCGCGCCTGGGAGCACACCCGTGCACGCCCACGCCACGAGGCGAGGGCGCTGGCCTGGCTGCGGCGCTTCGGTCCCCGCGCCTGCCTGCTGGCCTGGCTGCCGCTGGTGGGCGATCCCTTGTGCGCGCTCGCCGGCTGGCTCCGGTTGCCGTTCTGGCCCTGCGTGGGCTGGATGGCGGTGGGCAAGTTCGGACGCTATCTGGTGATGACCGGCGCGGCGCTGTACTGGGTCGGCCCGCACGCCGGCTGACGCAGGCGCTTGCCGCGCGGCGCGCGCGAGGGGGCGGGCCGTCCCGGCGAGATCGCCGAGAATGGGCCACCGCACTGACGGGCTGCGGCCACAAGCCGCCCAGCCCCGCACCTGGACGCTGCCATGACCTTGCCCACGCCCCCTGCCTACGAGCGCCTGACCCGGGCGTTCGCCCGCATCCACCGTTTCAGCCATCTGCAGTCATTGGCGGGTTGGGACCAGGCCACCTACATGCCGCCGCGGGGCAACGAGGCCCGAGCCGCGGCGCAGGCGGAGCTGGCGTCGCTGTTGCACGGCCTGCGCAGCGACGCGCAGCTGGGGCGGGACCTGGCCGGTGCCGAGCACGAGGCGCTACAGCCCGAGCAGCGTGCCAACCTGCGCGAGATGCGCCGCCAGTGGTCGCACGCCACCGCCTTGCCCGACGATCTGGTGCAGCGCCGGGTGCTGGCCACCGCGCGCTGCGAGCATGCGTGGCGCGAGCAGCGCCCGGCCAATGATTGGGCGGGATTCGCGGTCCACCTGCGCGAGGTGCTCGCCGTGGTGCGCGAGGAGGCGCAGTGGCTGTCGCAACAGCAGGGGCTGTCGCGCTACGACGCGCTGATGGATCCCTACGAACCGGGCATGCGCGCTGCGGTGGTCGCGAAGGTCTTCGCCGAGCTGCGCCAATGGCTGCCGCAGATGATTCGTGACGTCGTCGCGCGCCAGGCGACCGAGGCCGTGATCCGGCCGGTCGGCCCGTTTCCGATCGATGCCCAGCGCCGGCTCAGCGAACGGATGATCCGGCTGCTCGGCTTCGATGTCCGCGCGGGGCGACTCGACCTGAGCACCCATCCGTTTTCCGGCGGCTCGCCCGAGGATGTGCGCCTGACCACCCGGCTGCGCGACGACGATTTTCTGGCCGGCCTGATGGGCACCGTCCATGAAACCGGCCATGGCTGCTACGAGCAGAACCTGCCGCGCGAGTGGCTGGGCCAGCCGCTGGCCGAGGCCCGTTCGATGGCGATCCACGAGAGCCAGAGCTTGTCGTTCGAGATGCAGCTGGGCGGACACCCCGGCTTCGCGTCGCGGCTGGCGCCGCTGCTCGCCGAGGCCTTCGGCGATCAACCGGCGTTCGAGCCCGGCAACCTGCACCGGCTGATGACGCGGGTCGCGCCGGGCCTGATCCGCGTCGAAGCCGACGAGGTCACCTATCCGGCCCACGTGATGCTGCGATTCGAGATCGAGCGCGCGTTGGTCGAGGGCGAGGCCGAGGTCGACGACATCCCGGCGCTGTGGGACGAGGGCATGCGGGATCTGCTGGGCCTGGACACCCGAGGCAACTTCCGCGACGGCGCCATGCAGGACGTGCACTGGCCCAGCGGCATGTTCGGCTACTTCCCTTGCTACACGCTGGGCGCGATGTACGCCGCCCAGTGGTTCGCCGCGCTGCGGCGCCAGCAGCCGGACCTGGACGCGCGCATCGGCGCAGGCGACCTGGCGATCGTCTTCGGCTGGCTGCGCGACAACATCTGGCACCAGGCGAGTCGCTGGACCACCGACGAACTGGCGCTGCGCGCCAGCGGCGAGACGCTGAATCCCGCGCACCTGCGCGCGCACCTCGCGCGTCGCTACCTCGGCGCCGCCTGACGTCGGGCCGGCGCCGTCGCGGCCGGCTGCAGCGCAAGCCACCGCTCCAGCGCATCCAGCGTCGCGTGGGCACGTTGGAGCAACTCCGAGGCCGGGGTTGCCTCGGGTTGCGCAGCGGCCGTCGCGAACAGCTGCCGCGGCTGGTGCAGCCGTTCCACGTTCAGCGTCAGGCCGTGGCGGGCGAAGGTGGCGGCGATCTCGTGCTGACGCTCGCGCAGCAGGCGCCGGGTCTGCTGGAAGGCGTGCTGGGCCATCCGGCGCCGCGCCGCGTAGCTGAAGGTGCCGGCGTGGAACATCTCGGCGTCGCCATGGTCGGGTTCGAACAACAGGATGTCGCACCCGGGGTGGCTGCGCTCGTAGCTCTTCATGCCCAGTTCGAGCCGCGAGTGGATCAGCGAGCGAAAGGTCTGGCTCAGCACCACCGGCAGGCCGGCTTGGGCGAGAGGCGGGATCGCGTCGGCGCCGGCGTTGCGCCACCGAGCCGTCGAAGTCTGCGAGGCGTCGAACGGCACCAGCGGGTTCAGGCAGATCAGCAGATCCAGGCCCTGGTCCAGCAGCACGGATCCATGCATGGTCTTCTTCAGCGCGCCGTCGACGTAGCTGCGGCCACCGATGGTCACCGGCGGGTACAGCCCGGGCAGGGCGGCACTGGCGGCCACGGCCAGCGAGATCGGCGTGTCGTCCCAGCCCGGCAGCCCGAAGGGTGCCGCTTCGCCGGTGTCCAGGTCGCAGGCCACGACCACCAGGCGGCGCGACAGCGCGCGGAAATCATCGCTGCGGCCAGGCATCGAGAACAGGCGTTCGAGATGTCGCTGCAAGGGCCGGTTGTCGAACAAGCCGTTGGGCAGCAGGCGGCCGGCATCGGCCAGCAGCCGGCGCATCGACGCCCGGCCGCGCAGGATCTGCCAGCCGGCACCCGCGGCCAAGCGCGGCCATTCGGCCAAGCTCCGCGCGAACTCGTGCCAAGCGGGCTGGGTGAACAGGCCGGGCTCGATCACGTCGTCGGCGCCGCCGACGTTCTCGATGAAGGCGGCGCAGATGGCCCGCGGCGACAGGCCGTTGGCGAGCGCAGCAGCCACCACGGCGCCGGCCGACACGCCGACGTAGGCCCCGAGCGCGGTGAAGTCGAGCCCGTCGACCGAGTCTTCCAGCGCGCACAGCGCACCGATCTCGTGGATCGCCCCCATCGGACCGCCGCCCGCCAGCGCCAGCCCGATGCGGGGCGGCGCCGCGGCACGGCGTGGGCGGCGGGTCACCATGAGCTGCGGCGGCGTTGCCGATCAGGCAGCCGGGCTGGCCGCATCAGGTCTTGGCCGCGGCCGGCTTGCGCGCGGCCGCGCGCCGGGTGGCCGGCTTGGGGGCTGCCGCAGCGGGTGCGGCGGGCTTGCGGGCCGCCGCCGGGCTCGCCACCGCCTTGCGCACGGGCTTGGCGGCGCGCTGGGGCGCAGCCACCGGCTTGGCCGCTCCCTTGCCGCCGAGCCGGGCCACCGCCGTGGCCAGCGCATCGACACGGGCACTCAACTCGGCGACCTCCTTGGCGGTCGGCACGCCCAGCTTGCCCATCGCCTTGGCGGTGCGGGCTTCGAAGATCGACTCCAGCTTGTCCCATGAGGCGCCGGCCTTGTTCGTCACCTCGCCGGCCATCGCGCTCATCTTGCCGGTGACCTCGCCCAGGCGTTCCTCGGCCGCGGTCTGGGTCTTGCGCTGCAGGTTCATGCCTTCCTTGATCAACGCCTCGAACACCTTGCCGCCTTCGTCCTGGGCCTTGGCGAACGCACCCATGCCGGCCAGCCAGATCTGCTGGGCCGACGCCTTCACGGCACTGGCGAGCTGGCTGTCCAGCACACCGGCCGACGAAGCGGCCTGACTCTCGGCCATCTTCTTGAGTTTCTTGACCATGGTGTTCCTCTCGATGCGTGGCGAACAGTGAGGCACGGCCCGCAGCGCCACGGAACTGCCGAGACCGACGCGAGCAGTGTAGAAGCCGTGCCTGGAGGCCGCATCCTAAAGTCCTAGGGCAGTCCATCTATCCCGGGTAAGCGCGCGGCGGGGCTGCGACGCCGGCGGTACAGAATCCCCGCTTGTCATCAGCTTGCCCAGGAGGCCCGCATGCGCTACTTCGTGACCGGAGCAACCGGTTTCATCGGCAAACGTCTGGTCGCCAAGCTGCTGGCGCGTCGCGGCAGCACGGTGTATTTCCTGGTCCGGCCGGGGAGCGAAGGCAAGGCGGACGCGCTGCTGGCGGAGTGGGGGGGGTCAGGCAAGCGCGCCGTGGCCGTCAGCGGCGACCTGACCGCCAGGAAGCTGGGCGTGGCGCCGGAGCTGATCAAGTCGCTCAAGGGCCAGATCGACGCGATCTACCACCTGGCGGCGGTGTACGACCTGGGGGCCGACGAAGAGAGCCAGATCCAGGTCAACGTCGAGGGCACGCGCCACCTGGTCGAGTTCGCCAAGGCGGTGGACGCCGGCCACCTGCACCACGTCAGCTCGATCGCCGCGGCCGGCCTCTACGAGGGTGTGTTCCGCGAGGACATGTTCGACGAGGCCGAGGGTCTGGACCACCCGTACTTCATGACCAAGCACGAGTCGGAGAAGATCGTGCGCACCGAATGCAAGGTGCCCTGGACGGTGTATCGCCCGGCGATGGTGGTGGGCGATTCGACGACCGGCGAGATGGACAAGATCGACGGGCCGTACTACTTCTTCAAGCTGATCCAGCGCATGCGCCAGTTCCTGCCGCCGTGGATGCCGGCCGTCGGCCTGGAAGGCGGGCGGATCAACCTCGTGCCGGTGGACTTCGTGGTCGCCGCGCTGGACCACATCAGTCATTCCAGGCACGCCGTCAAGGGTGCCTGCTTCCACCTGGTGGATCCGCAGGGCTACCGCGTCGGCGACGTGCTGGACGTGTTCGCCAAGGCCGCGCACGCGCCGAAGATGAACCTGTTCATCAACGCCGCGCTGCTGGGCTTCATCCCCAAGAGCGTCAAGAAGGGCCTGCTGGCGCTGGCGCCGGTGCGTCGGGTGCGCAATGCGGTGATGAAGGACCTGGGCCTGCCCGAGGACATCCTGACTTTCGTGAACTACCCGACGCGCTTCGATTGCCGCGACACGCTGGCCGCGCTGAAGGGTTCGGGCATCGCGTGCCCGAACCTGAACGACTACGCCTGGCGGCTGTGGGACTACTGGGAGCGCCACCTGGACCCGGCCCTGTTCGTCGATCGCAGCCTCAAGGGTGCGGTGGGCGCCAAGGTGGTGCTGGTCACGGGCGGCTCGTCGGGCATCGGTCTGTCGGCGGCCTGCCGCTTCGCCGAGGCCGGTGCGATCACCGTGATCTGCGGTCGCGACGAGGCCAAGCTGGCCGCCGCGGTGGACGAGATCCAGGCCTATGCCGGCAGGGACGCCCAGGTGTTCGCCTACCCGGTCGACATCGCCGATGCCGCCAGCTGCGCGGCGTTCGTGCAGTTGATGCAGGAGCGCCATGGCGGGGTCGATTACCTGATCAACAACGCCGGGCGTTCGATCCGCCGTGCGATCGAGTCGAGCTACGACCGCTTCCATGATGTCGAGCGCACGATGCAGCTGAACTACTTCGGCGCGCTGCGCATCACCATGGGTCTGCTGCCGGGCATGGTGGCGAAGAAGAAGGGTCACGTGGTCAACATCAGCTCGATCAGCGTGCTGGTCAACGCGCCGCGCTTCTCGGCCTACGTCGCCAGCAAGGCCGCGCTGGACGCCTGGACGCGCTGCGCCGCCAGCGAGTTCGCCGACCAGGGGGTGACCTTCACCACCGTCAACATGCCGCTGGTGCGCACGCCGATGACGGCGCCGACCAAGATCTACGACAGCATGCCGCTGCTCAAACCCGAGGAAGCGGCCGACCTGATCGTGCAGGCCTGCGTCGACAAGCCGGT
Source organism: Ideonella sp. sgz306126 (assembly GCF_056032705.1). NCBI lineage: Bacteria > Pseudomonadati > Pseudomonadota > Betaproteobacteria > Burkholderiales > Sphaerotilaceae > Ideonella > Ideonella sp. sgz306126. The sequence goes on along the minus strand of NZ_JBVYWP010000001.1, from coordinate 197,143 downwards.
GCGGGTGGCCACGCGCCTGGGCATCTTCGGTGCGCTGCTGCACACCGCGGCGCCGCGCGTGACGCAGATCGTGATGAACACCAGCTTCCGCATGTTCCCCGACAGCGCGGCGGCCAAGGGCGACAAGAGCGCCAAGGCGTCACTGTCGCCCGAGGCGATCGCGATGGCGCAGATGATGCGCGGGATTCACTTCTGAGCGTCCCCGAACCGGGCACCTCGTGCCCGGCCCGCGCCGGCCGCCAGTCCGCCCTCAGCGCTTGCTGATCGAGGTGACGACGTACTGGCCGTCGACCTTGTCGGCCTCAAAGACGACCCGGTCGCCCACGGCCAAGCCATCGAGCAGGCTGGGCGGGCGCACGCGGTACACCATGGTCATCGCGGGCATGTCCAGCTTCTTGATCTCGCCGGCCTGCAGCGTGACCTTGGCTTGCGCGCGGTCAATCTTCTTCACCTCGCCTTCGGTCGCGTGCGCCACGACGGCCGATGCCACCAGGGCCAGGGCCAGCAGCGAATGCAACGGTCGGTGGGGGATGATCTGCATGATGTTTCCTCTCGGGGTCGTCCGTTCAACGGGTACGGTAGCCATCGCGATGACAGGGCGGGTGCGCGTCGGTGCCTAGAATGGGAGCCAAGCCTGATTCTGCCCGTGCTGCCACGAGCCCGCCTGCCATGACCCACGCCGATCCATCCACCTCGCTCGCCCATATCCTGCCCCGGGACAAGGCCGAGATCCTGGCGCAGGCGCTGCCCTACATCCGCAAGTACCACGGCAAGACGCTGGTGATCAAGTACGGCGGCAATGCCATGACCGACCCGGCGCTGCAGCAGGACTTCGCCGAGGACGTGGTGCTGCTCAAGCTGGTCGGCATGAACCCCGTGGTGGTCCATGGTGGCGGCCCGCAGATCGACGAGGCGCTGAATCGCCTGGGCAAGAAGGGCACGTTCATCCAGGGCATGCGGGTGACCGATTCGGAGACCATGGAGGTCGTCGAATGGGTGCTGGGCGGCGAAGTGCAGCAGGACATCGTCGGCCTGATCAACGTGGCCGGCGGCAAGGCCGTGGGCCTGACCGGCCGCGATGGCGCGATGATCCGCGCCCGCAAGCTCAAGATGATGGACAAGGACGATCCGAGCAAGGAGCACGACATCGGCCAGGTCGGCGAGATCGAGTCGATCGACCCGAGCGTGGTGAAGGCGCTTCAGGACGACGCCTTCATCCCGGTCATCAGCCCGATCGGATTCGGCGCCGACAACGAGAGCTACAACATCAACGCCGACCTGGTGGCGTCGAAGCTGGCCGAGATCCTCAAGGCCGAGAAGCTGGTGCTGCTGACCAACACGCCGGGCGTGCTCGACAAGGCCGGCCAGTTGCTGACCGACCTGAGCGCCAAGCGCATCGACGAGCTGTTCGCCGACGGCACGATCAGTGGCGGCATGCTGCCCAAGATCTCGGGCGCGCTCGACGCGGCCAAGGGCGGCGTCAACGCGGTACACATCATCGACGGACGGGTGCCCCATGCGCTGCTGCTGGAGATCCTGACCGACCAGGCCTTCGGCACGATGATCCGGTCGCACTGACCGGCGCCGCGATGTCGCAGCGGCCGCGCGCCAACAAGGTCTGGCTGTTCGACCTGGACAACACCTTGCACAACGCGGGCGCGTCGGCCTTCCGCCATTTCGATGGCGCGATGAACGCCTACATCGAGCGCGAGCTGGCGGTCGGTGCCGACGAGGCCAATCACCTGCGCTCGCACTACTGGGCCCGCTACGGATCGACCCTGCTCGGGCTGGTCCGGCACCATGGCGTCCGGGTCGAGCATTTCGTCCGCCACACGCATGCCTTCCCGGATCTGGAGCGCGAGGTGCGCGCGCATGCGCACGACGTGGCGGCGGTCCGACGGCTGTCCGGGCGCAAGATCGTGCTGACCAACGCCGGCCGCGACTACGCGCTGCGGGTGCTGCGGGTCCTGGGCCTGGAACGCGCCTTCGACGACGTGATCGGCATCGAGCAGATGCGTGGGTTCGGCGAGCTGCGCCCCAAGCCCGATGCCCGCATGTTGCGCGCGCTGGTGGCGCGGCTCGGCGTCGCACCGCGCGACTGCACGCTGGTGGAAGACACGCTGGTGCATCAGAAGGCAGCCTACCGCGTCGGCCTGCGCACCGTCTGGATGCAGCGGTGGCTCAAACACCACGCGCACGGCCCGGAAGCTGGTGTTTACCTGCACCGGAGGCCGGCCTATGTCTGTGCAAGAATCAGTTCGCTCCAACAGCTGCACCGCCTGCCGTGATGTCTGACCTGCCTGACGCGCCTGATGCGGTGATCGAACCGGCCGTCGCCTCCGACGTGGAGCAGGCCGTCGTGGCCGCCGCGGCGACGGTCGTCCGCAAGCGGCCCCGGCCCGGCGAGCGCCGGGTGCAGATCCTGCAGACCCTGGCAGCGATGCTTGAACAGCCGGGCGCCGACCGCGTGACCACGGCCGCGCTGGCGGCCAGGCTGTCCGTCAGCGAGGCAGCGCTCTACCGCCACTTCGCCAGCAAGGCGCAGATGTTCGAAGGCCTGATCGACTTCATCGAATCCAGCGTCTTCAGCCTGATCAACCAGATCGTCGAGCGCGAGGAGTCGGGTGCCGTCCAGGCCCAGCGCATCACCCAGGTGCTGCTGCAGTTCGGCGAGAAGAACCCGGGCATGACCCGGGTGATGGTGGGGGACGCGCTGGTGTTCGAGAACGAACGCCTGATCGCCCGGATGAACCAGTTCTTCGATCGGGTCGAATCGCAATTGCGCCAATGCCTGCGCAGCGCCGCCGACCAGGCCGGTTCGGCCACGCCCACGGTCGATGCGCACGGTCAGGCCTCGGTGCTGACCGCTTTCATCCTCGGCCGCCTGCAACGCTACACCCGCTCGGGCTTCAAGCGTCAGCCGACCGAGCAGCTGGATGTGGCGCTCGGCTTGCTGACCTGAGCGCGCAGCGTATCGGGTGCCGGCGCCTTTGGCGCCGCCGGGAGCGGGGGCTGGACGGCGACAGGTCACTACACTTGCGGCCCATGAGCCTGCTTGCCGTTGAATCCCTGCTGGTCCGTGCCGAAGCCGTGCTGTCACGGCTTGAAGCGGTCTTGCCACGTCCGTTCACCGAACCGGACTGGAGTGCGTCGATCGCCTTTCGCTACCGCAAGCGCGGCGGCACCGGCCTGTTGGAGCCGGTACGGCACGTTGGCGGCATCCGCCTGTCGGACCTGAAGGAAGTCGATGCGCAGCGCGACCGATTGCTGCGCAACACGGCCCAGTTCGTCACCGGCGCACCAGCGAACAACGTGCTGCTGACCGGTGCGCGCGGCACCGGCAAGAGCTCGCTGATCAAGGCCTGCCTGAACGAGTTCGCGCCGCGGGGGCTGCGGCTGATCGAGGTCGACAAGGCCGATCTGGTCGATCTGCCCGACATCGTCGAGCGGGTCGCCGCCCGTGCCGAACGCTTCATCGTGTTCTGCGACGATCTCAGCTTCGAGGATGGCGAGCCTGGCTACAAGGCGCTCAAGTCCATCCTCGACGGCACGGTGGCCGCAGCGTCCGACAACCTGTTGATCTACGCCACCAGCAACCGCCGTCACCTGCTGCCCGAGCGCATGAAGGACAACCTGGCGGCCACCTACACCGACGACGGCGAACTGCACCCCGGTGAGGCGGTGGAGGAGAAGATCTCGCTGTCCGAGCGCTTCGGCCTGTGGATCAGCTTCTATCCGTTCAGCCAGGACGAGTACCTGGCCATCGTGGCCCAGTGGCTGCAGCATTTCGGCGTGACCGCCGGCGGCGTCGCCGCCGCGCGGCCCGAGGCCCTGGTGTTCGCGCTGGAGCGGGGTTCGCGCTCGGGCCGCGTGGCCTACCAGTTCGCGCGCGACTGGGCCGGCCGCTCGGCCTTGGGCGCCGAGGCGGCGCTGTGAACGCCGATCCTCATGCCGCGACCGACCGGGAACCGGTGGACGTGGCCGTCGGCGTGCTGGTTCGGCGCGACGGGGCCGGCCGCGAACGCGAGTTCCTGCTGACGTCCCGACCCGCCGGCAAGGTCTATGCGGGCTACTGGGAATTCCCGGGTGGCAAGCTGGAGGGGGGCGAGACGGTGGACCAGGCCTTGCGGCGCGAATTGCACGAGGAGCTGGGCATCACGATCGGCGCCAGCCAACCCTGGCATGAACTGGTGATGGAGTATCCGCACGCCAAGGTGCGTCTGCACTTTCGCAAGGTGTTCGAGTGGCAGGGGGAGTTCCAGATGCGCGAGCAGCAGGCGATGGCCTGGCAGTCGCTGCCCGTCGAGCGGAGCCCGGTGCTGCCGGGCACGATCCCGGTGCTGCGCTGGTTTGCCCAGGAATGGGGCCACGGCGGACCGACCCACGACGACGCCGCGTCGCACGGGGCCCGGCCCTCCGGCGTTGCCGTGTGAGGTGTCCGGCGGCCCGCCCGAGCGCCCTTGGCTACACTGACCGGATGGATTGGCTGGAACATGTTCGCTGGGATGATCACGGCCTGGTGCCGGTGATCGCGCAAGAAGCGTCGTCGGGTGATGTGCTGATGTTCGCGTGGATGAACCGCGAGGCGCTGGCGCGCACGGCTGCGTCGGGGCAGGCGGTTTACTTCAGCCGCTCGCGCCAGCGGCTGTGGCACAAGGGCGAGGAATCGGGCCATTTTCAACAGGTGCACGAGATCCGGCTCGATTGCGATCAGGACGTGGTGCTGCTCAAGGTCACCCAGCTCGGCCATGAGCCCGGGATCGCCTGTCACACCGGACGTCACAGCTGCTTCTTCGAAAAGCTGGCCGGGGGCCGCTGGGTCGCCGTCGATCCGGTCTTGAAAGACCCCCAGGGCATCTACAAATAAGGACGTCATGAGTTCGAACGACACCCTTCAGCGCCTGGCCGAGGTCATCGAGACCCGTCGCCAGGGCGACCCCGAAAAAAGCTATGTCGCGCGCCTGTTCCACAAGGGCACCGATGCAATCCTGAAGAAGGTCGGCGAGGAGGCCACCGAGACGGTGATGGCGGCCAAGGACGGGGACCGGCAGAAGATCGTCTACGAGGTGGCCGACCTGTGGTTCCACTCGATGATTGCGCTGGCCCAGTTCGGCCTGACGCCGGCCGACGTGCTGGCCGAACTGGAACGCCGCGAGGGGTTGTCCGGGCTGGAGGAGTTCGCCGCCCGCAAGGCGCAACAGCGCGAAAGGACCGGCGAGTGAACGATCCCGTTCCGCAGGCCGTCGACCCGGACCGTGAAGTCTCGCTGCGCACGCTGGGCCAAGTCAGTTATACCTTGCACGCCATCGTGGCCGTGGGCGCGGTGGTGCCCGGACTGCACGCCAGCATCGTGCTGCTGCTGGTGGCTTTTCTGCTGGACATGGTCAAGCGCAGCGACGCCGCGGGCACCTGGCAGGAGAGCCATTTCGCTTGGCGCATTCGCAGCGTGCTGTGGGCCGGCGGTTTGTACCTGATCACCGTGCCGCTATGGTTCCTGCTGCTGTTGCCGGGCTACGTCGCATGGGTCATCATCTCGATCTGGTTTCTTTACCGCATCGTGCGCGGCTGGATGGCCCTCAACGAACGGCGGGCCATGCCGGCGTGACCCCCCTCGATCTGACCTGAACATCACGATGAGCACCGACCCGAACTGCATTTTCTGCAAGATTCTTGCGGGCCAGATTCCTGCCAGCAAGGTGCACGAGGACGACGATCTGATCGCCTTCCATGACATCCACCCCTGGGCGCCGGTGCATATCCTGCTGGTGCCGAGGCGGCACATCCCGTCGATGCAGGAGGTGACGCCGCAGGATCAGGCGCTGATGGGCAAGATGATGGTGCTGGCACCGCAGTTGATGGCCGCGCTGGGGGTGTCCGGCGGCTTCCGCCAGGTCATCAACACCGGCCGCGACGGCGGGCAGGAGGTCCACCATCTGCATATGCACGTGATGGGCGGACCGCGGCCCTGGCTCAAGGGCTAGGCCTGCGCCGGACGGACGTCCTCACAATGTGTCGGCGCGGAAACATCTGGCCCGTAGAATCGGGTGATTCGTCTTTTGGAGAAGTCTCATGGGATCGTTCAGCATCTGGCATTGGCTGATCGTGCTGCTGGTGGTCGTGCTGATCTTCGGCACCAAGAAGCTGAAGAACGTCGGCGAAGACCTGGGCGCAGCGGTCAAGGGTTTCAAGGATGGCGTCAAGGGTGCCAGCGACGCACCGGCCGAGAGCCAGCCGGTGCCACCGGCGCAGCAGGTCACCGCCAACAAGGCGGCCGACCCGGGCAACACCGTTGACGTCGAGGCCCGGACCAAGTCCTGAGGCCGCCGTGCAGGTGAGCAGCGCGGGCCTGCCGCCCGGCTGCTTGGCCTGCACTCGGTTGATTCGTCATGATTGACTTCGGATTCGACAAGATGGCGCTGATCGGGGTGGTGGCGTTGATCGTCATCGGACCCGAGAAGTTGCCGCGCGTGGCGCGCACGGTGGGCCACATGGTGGGCAAGGCGCAGCGCTACATGGCCGACGTGAAGGCGGAGGTCAACCGCTCGATCGAACTGGAGGAGCTTCAGAAGATGAAGAGCCAGTTCGAGGATGCCGCGCGCGATGTCGGGCAGACGGTGCAGCGGGAATTCGACGCTGCCTCCAGCGCGTTCGACAAGACTTGGAGCGAGGCCACGGCCGGCCTGTCGGGCAGCCTGGGCCACACCAGCACGGACGACCCGTCGACCTGGGTGCCGCCCGCCACGGCCTACCGCCCTCCTCGCAAGAACTGGCGCATCAAGCGCACCGCGACGCCGCACTGGTACAAGCAGCGCCAGGGCGTGCGCATGCACGTGCAGTCCGGCGCGGCCCGGGTGGCTCGCTTCCGGCCTCCGCGCGGCGGCTCGTCTGCCTGAGCGTGGGCGCCACTGACGCGCGGGCCCGCCGCGGTTCCTCTTCGGCCCCCGTCCTGACTGGCGGGGCGCGATGCCTGCATTGGCAAGACATTCGGACACGAGCCGCCCATGAGCACTGAATCACGCGACGAACTCGACGGCACCGAGGCCCCCTTCGTCACCCACCTGATCGAACTGCGCGATCGCCTCGTGCGGGCCATGATCGCGATCGGCGTGGCCTTCGGCGCGCTGGCGATCTGGCCCGGTCCATCGGGTCTGTACGACCTGCTGGCCGCCCCGCTGGTGGCGGCCTTGCCGCACGGCGCGACGATGATCGCCACCAACGTCATCTCGCCGTTCCTGGTGCCGCTGAAGATCACGATGATGGCGGCCTTCATGCTGGCGCTGCCGGTGGTGCTGTACCAGCTCTGGGCCTTCGTGGCGCCGGGCCTCTACAGCCACGAGCGCAAGCTGGTGCTGCCGCTGGTGATTTCGAGCACCGTGCTGTTCCTGGTCGGCGTGGCGTTCTGCTACTTCTTCGTGTTCGGCCGCGTCTTCGCGTTCATCCAGCGGTTCGCGCCGCACAGCATCACCGCGGCACCCGACATCGAGGCCTACCTGAGCTTCGTGATGTCGATGTTCCTCGCGTTCGGCGCCGCGTTCGAGGTACCGGTGGTGGTGGTGGTGCTGGCGCGCCTGGGCGTGGTCAGCATCGACAAGCTCAAGAGCCTGCGCGGCTATTTCATCGTCGTGGCCTTCATCGTCGCGGCGGTCATCACGCCGCCGGACGTCGTCTCGCAGGTGTCGCTGGCCTTGCCGATGTGCTTGCTGTATGAGCTGGGCATCATCGCGGCCCGGTTGTTCATCAAGCACACTCAGGCGCCGCCCGACGCCGACGCCAAGCCCTGAGCCGGGCAGCCGGGCGGCTGGCCTTACTCGGGCTGGCGCGGGGTCGGTGGACGGCTGGCCACCGTCACCTTCAGGTCCAGCGCCTGCTGGCCGCGCTGAACGCCGATCACCGCGTCGGTCTGCGGCTTCAGGGCGGCCACCGCCATCAGCAACTGCGAGGTGTTGTGCACCGGCTGGCCGGCGATCCGCACCACCACGTCGCCGGGCTTCATGCCGGCGGCACTGGCCGGGCCGTTCTGCAGCACGCCGGTGATCAGCACGCCGTCATGCACCGGCAGGTTGAAGCTCTGGGCGAAGTCCACATCCAGGTCGCGCGGCTGCACGCCGATCCAGCCCCGGGTGACGTGGCCGTCCTTGACCAGGGCGTCCATCACCTGTCTGGCCAGATCGATCGGGATCGCAAAACCGATGCCCATGTTGCCGCCGGACTGCGAATAGATCGCCGTGTTGATGCCGATCAGGTTGCCGTGGACATCGATCAGCGCCCCGCCCGAATTGCCCGGGTTGATCGCCGCATCGGTCTGGATGAAATTCTCGAACGTCGACAGGCCCAGGCCGCTGCGACCCAGCGCGCTGACGATGCCCGAGGTCACGGTCTGGCCGACGTTGAAGGGGTTGCCGATCGCCAGCACCGCGTCGCCGACCTGCAGCTGACCGATGTCGCCCAGCGTGACCGTGGGCAGGCGGTCGAGATCGATCTTCAGCACCGCCACGTCGCTGTCGGGGTCGGTGCCGACCAGCCGGGCTTCGGCCTGACGGCCGTCGGACAGGCGGACCTGGATCTCGTCGGCGCCATCGATCACGTGGTTGTTGGTGAGCAGGTAGCCGTCGCTGGTGACGATGACGCCCGAGCCCAGGCCGACCTGGGGTTCGCTCTGCGCGTCACGTTGGCCGAAGAAGAAGCGGAACCACGGGTCCTGGTTGTGCGGCCCGGCCTTGGCGGGCGCCCGGCTGGCCGTCACGCTGACCACGGCGGGCGAGGCGCGGCGCGCAGCGGCGGTCAAGGGCTGCATCGGTTCGGTCACCCGGCGGGCGACGCTGGGCGCTGGCAGGGGCGCCGAGGGCAGGGCGCCCGATGGCGGCCAACCGCCGGGCGTGGGGCGCAGCCACTGCGGCTTGAAGGTGCCCACGACGAACAGCACCGCCACCGCGATGGTCACCGCCTGGGAGAAAATGAGCCAGGTTTTGCGCATGAAAGACGATTCGATGAAGCCGACGGCGCCGCGTGACGAGATCGAAGCCTTCCTCGACCGCTTGCTGTCACCGCAGGCGTTCAAGGATTATGGGCCGAACGGTCTTCAGGTGGAGGGGCGGGCGCAGATCGGCAAGCTCGTCAGCGGGGTCACGGCCAGCCTGGCCTTGATCGATGCGGCGCTGGCCGCCGGAGCCGACGCGATCCTGGTGCATCACGGTTTGTTCTGGCGTGGCCAGGACGGTCGCCTGACCGGCTGGTTGAAGGCCCGCGTCGAGCGCCTGATGACCTCGGGCGTCAACCTCTTTGCCTACCACCTGCCGCTGGACGCCCACGACGAACTGGGCAACAACGCCCAGTGGGGCCGGCGTCTGGGTCTGCAGGCCGACGCGCGCTTCGGCGAGCAGCAACTCGGCTTCATCGGGCCGATCGAGGGGCAGCCGCAGGCTACCGAGCTGGCCGGGCGGGTCGGGGCTGTCCTGGGCCGCTCTCCGGTGTGGGTCGATGGCGACGGTCGCCCGCTTCGCCGGGTGGCCTGGTGTTCGGGCGGCGCGCAAAGCCACTTCGAGGCGGCGATCGCCGCCGGTGCGGACGCGTTCCTGACCGGCGAGATGTCCGAGCCGCAAGCGCATCTGGCGCGCGAGACCGGCGTCGCCTTCCTGGCCTGCGGCCACCACGCCAGCGAACGCTATGGCGCGGCCGCGGTCGGGGCGCATGTGGCCGCCGCCTTCGGTCTGGCGCATGAATTCATCGACATCGACAATCCCGCATGAACGCTCCCAGCACTCCTTTTGCGCGTCCCTTGGTCGTCAGCATGGGCGACCCCTGCGGCATCGGTCCCGAGATCATCGCCAAAGCCTGGAGCCAGGGTGAGCTGGCCGATGCGGTGGTGGTGGGCGATGCGGCGGTGCTGCGCCGCGCGATGGCCGCGGTCCGGGTGCGGGCGCCGGTGGCGGTGGTGGAGGCGCCCGCAGCGTTGTCACAGGTGCCGCCCGGCTGCCTGCCGGTCTGGCAACCTGCCGGGCTGGGCGCAGGCCTGTCCGAGCTGGCGTGGGGGCAGGTCGATGCGCGCGCCGGCGCGGCGGCGGCGGCCTGCATCGCCGCGGCGGCCGGTGCCGTCCTGGCGGGCACGGCGTCGGCGCTGGTCACCGCGCCGGTGCACAAGGAAGCCCTGGCCCAGGCCGGCGTGACGTTCCCCGGCCACACCGAGATGCTGCAGGCGCTGGCCTCGCGGGCGGCGGGGCGGCCGTTGCCGGTGCGCATGATGCTGGCCAACGAGGAATTGCGGGTGGTGCTGGTGACGATCCACGTCGCGCTGCGCCGGGCGATCGAGTTGCTCGACACGCCGCTGATCCTCGACACCTTGCGCATCACGCACCAGGCGATGCAGCACTTCGGCCTGCGTCAACCACGGCTGGCCGTCGCCGGTTTGAATCCGCACGCCGGCGAGGGCGGGCTGTTCGGCGACGAGGAGATCCGGTTGATCATGCCGGCCCTGGCCGCGGCGCGCGCCGAGGGCATCGACGCGCGGGGCCCGTTCGCGCCCGACACGGTGTTCATGCGGGCGCGCAACGCGCCGGGGCATCCCGGCGAATTCGACGCGGTGATCGCGATGACCCACGACCACGGCCTGATCCCGGTGAAATACCTCGGCGTCGAGCACGGCGTCAACGTGACCCTGGGCCTGGGACTGGTGCGGACCAGCCCCGACCATGGGACGGCCTTCGATCTGGCAGGTCAGGGCGTGGCGGACCCGGCCAGCTTGGTGGCCGCCACCCGGATGGCGCGCCGACTGAGCAGGTCCGGCGACGCCGTACCGCGCTGAGCAGGTCGCGGCGCCGCGGCGGTCGGTCTCAGCGCTTGGCGAGTGCGTCGCGGATTTCGCGCAGCAGCAGCACGTCTTCCGGGGTCGGTGCGGGCGGTGCCGGCGGCGCGGCCGGTGCGTCCTTCTTCATCTTGTTGAGTTGCTTGACCATCACGAAGATGATGAAGGCCAGGATCACGAAGTTCAACGCCACGGTGATGAAATTGCCGTAGGCGAAGACCGCGCCGGCCTTTTTCGCGTCGGCCAGATTGGTGGCCGTCTGACCGGCGAGCGGGATGAAATAGTTGGAGAAGTCCAGGCCGCCGAAGATTTTGCCGACGATCGGCATGATCAGGTCGCCGACGATCGAATCCACGATCTTGCCAAAGGCGCCGCCGATGATGACGCCGACCGCCAGATCGACGACGTTGCCCTTCATGGCAAACTCTTTGAACTCCGACGAAAAACTCATGCTGTTCTCTCCTGTCAACGGTGTGGGTGTGAGCGAGCGGCGTAGCCGCTCGCATCCGGCGGCCAGTATTGCCCGGCCCTGAGCGATGTCAACGACTTTCGCCGTGTGGCGTGCACTGATGCGCGCAGGCGACGGTGCAGCGTTGTGGGTCCGCTAAAATGCCGGATTGACCGAAAACAGATTTCTGTCTTTCCCCCTTCCCCAGCTCCAAAGAGGATCCCCATGACCGATAACGCGGTGGACCAAGGCAAGCGCACGTGGCTGATCGCCACCGGGTGCGCTGGTGCCGTGGGTGGTGTGGCGACGGCGGTGCCGTTTGTCAGCTCGTTCAGCCCGTCCGAGCGTGCCAAGGCCGCTGGAGCTGCGGTGGAAGCCGACATCAGCGGGCTCAAGCCGGGCGAGAAGATGACCGTCGAGTGGCGGGGCAAGCCGGTCTGGATCCTGCGCCGCACTCCCGAGGAAGTGGCTGAGCTGAAGAAGAACGATCCGTTGCTGGCGGATCCCGAGAACGAGCGCAAGGCCTATCCGCTGCCCGAATATGCACGCAACGAGTGGCGTTCGATCAAGCCCGAATACCTGGTGGTGATCGGCATCTGCACCCACCTGGGCTGCTCGCCGGGCGACAAGTTCACGCCGGGCCCCCAGCCGGGCCTGCCGGACAACTGGCCCGGCGGTTTCCTGTGCCCCTGCCACGGTTCCACCTTTGATCTGGCCGGCCGCGTGTTCAAGAACAAACCGGCGCCGGACAATCTTGAAGTGCCTCCCCACATGTACCTCGCCGACACCAAGCTGTTGATCGGCGAGGACAAGAAGGCCTGAACCGGCGTCGCCCACAGAACACAGGAAAGGCAACCATGGCTGAATTCAAGATTGCACCCGCCGATGCGCCGATGGCGGAGAAGCTGATGACCTGGGTGGACAACCGCTTCCCGGCCACCAAGATGTTCAAGGAGCACATGTCGGAGTACTACGCTCCGAAGAACTTCAACTGGTGGTACGTCTTCGGCGTGCTGGCGATGCTGGTGCTGGTGATCCAGATCGTCACCGGGATCTTCCTGGTGATGCACTACAAGCCGGACGCGGCGGTGGCGTTCGCGTCGGTCGAGTACATCATGCGCGACGTGCCGTGGGGCTGGTTGATCCGCTACATGCACTCCACCGGCGCGTCGGCGTTCTTCATCGTCGTCTACCTCCACATGTTCCGCGGCCTGCTGTACGGTTCGTACCGCCAGCCGCGCGAGCTGGTGTGGATCTTCGGCTGCGCGATCTTCCTGGCGCTGATGGCCGAAGCCTTCATGGGCTATCTGCTGCCCTGGGGCCAGATGTCGTACTGGGGCGCGCAGGTGATCGTGAACCTGTTCTCGGCCGTGCCCTTCATCGGGCCGGACCTGTCGCTGATGATCCGCGGCGACTACGTGGTCGGCGACGCGACGCTGAACCGCTTCTTCAGCTTCCACGTGATCGCCGTGCCCCTGGTGCTGCTGGGCCTGGTGGTGGCCCACATCATCGCGCTGCACGAAGTGGGTTCGAACAATCCGGACGGCATCGAGATCAAGGCCAAGAAGGACGCGCAGGGGCGGCCGCTGGACGGCATTCCCTTCCATCCGTACTACTCGGTGCACGACATCCTCGGGGTGTGCCTGTTCCTGATCGTGTTCTCGGCGATCATCTTCTTCGCGCCGACGATGGGCGGCTACTTCCTCGAAGCCAACAACTTCATCCCGGCCGATCCGCTGAAGACGCCGCTCCACATCGCACCGGTCTGGTACTTCACGCCGTTCTATTCGATGCTGCGCGCCACCACCGACGACCTGGTCAAGGTGCTGTGCGTGATCGTCGGACTGGCCGCGCTGGCCTCGTTCTTCAAGCTGCGGGCCAGCATGATGGTGCGCGGTGCGGTGCTGGTGGCCGGGGTGGTCGTGATTGGCCTGCTGCTGACTTTCGACGCCAAGTTCTGGGGCGTGGTAGTGATGGGCGGCGCCGTGATCATCCTGTTCTTCCTGCCCTGGCTGGACCACAGCCCGGTCAAGTCGATCCGCTATCGTCCGGGCTGGCATTTCCAGCTGTACATGGTTTTCGTGGTGTTCTTCCTGGTGCTGGGCTATCTGGGCATCCAGCCGCCGACCCCGCTGGGGACGCTGATCGCGCAGACCGGCACGCTGTTCTATTTCGGCTTCTTCCTGCTGATGCCTTGGTGGAGCCAGCTCGGCACCTTCAAGCCGGTTCCCGATCGCGTGACCTTTCACGCGCACTGATGCACAGGGCAGGAGCACACACCATGATCAAGAAATTCATTGCCGGCTGCGTCGCCGCCCTGTGCCTGGTGTCGGGCGCGTTCGCCGAAGGCGGCGTTCCGCTCGACAAGTTCCCGACCGAGCGCATGAACGACATGTCGTCGCTGCAGAACGGGGCCAAGCTGTTCGTCAACTACTGCCTGAACTGCCATTCGGCGTCCTACATGCGCTACAACCGCATGCACGACATCGGCCTGACCGACCAGCAGATCAAGGAAAACCTGCTGTTCGCCAGCAGCAAGGTGGGCGACACCATGCATGTCGCGCTCGACCCCAAGCAGGCCAAGCTGTACTTCGGCGCGGTCCCGCCCGACCTGAGCGTGATCGCGCGCTCGCGCGCCAGCGAGCGGGGCAGCGGCGCGGACTACCTCTACACCTATCTGCGCAGCTTCTACCGCGACGATTCGCGTCCGACCGGCTGGAACAACATCGCCTTCCCGAACGTGGGCATGCCGCACGCGCTGTGGCAACTGCAGGGGCAGCAAAAGGCCATCTTCGAACAGGTCAAGAACCCTGAGGATCCGACCAAGACCGACGAGGTGTTCAAGGGGTTCGAACTCGCCGTGCCCGGTACGATGACGCCGGCCGAGTACAACAGCAACGTGGCCGACCTGGTCGCCTACCTGCAGTGGATGGGCGAGCCCGCCCAGGCCCAGCGCGTGCGTCTGGGCGTGTGGGTGCTGCTGTTCCTGGCCATGATGACCGTCTTCGCCTGGCGCTTGAACGCGGCATACTGGAAAGACGTCAAGTAAGTGTGATCCACGCCCGGCCGACCCGCGGTCGGGCCTCTCGCGCAGTGCGGCTCAGGCGCCCACTGCGTTTTCTGTTTTTCGGCGCCTGCCTGAACCGCTTCTGAAGGGAGCTCGACACCATGATGGTGCTTTACTCCGGAACCACCTGCCCCTACTCGCACCGCTGCCGCTTCGTGCTGTTCGAGAAGGGCATGGATTTCGAAATTCGCGACGTTGACCTCTTCGCCAAGCCCGAAGACATCGCGTTGATGAACCCGTACAACGAAGTGCCCATCCTGGTGGAGCGCGACCTGATCCTGTACGAATCGCACATCATCAACGAGTACATCGACGAGCGCTTTCCGCACCCGCAGCTGATGCCCGGCGATCCGGTGGCTCGCGCCCGCGTGCGCCTGTTCCTGTTCAACTTCGAGAAAGAGTTGTTCGCCAACGTGAACATCCTCGAAGGCCGGGGGATCAAGGGCAACGACAAGCAGTTGGAGAAGGCCCGCGGCCAGATTCGCGACCGCCTGACCCAGCTCGCCCCGATCTTCCTGAAGAACAAGTACATGCTGGGCGACGACTTCTCGATGCTCGACGTGGCCATCGCACCGCTTCTGTGGCGCCTGGATTACTACGGCATCGACCTGTCGAAGAACGCGGCGCCGCTGCTGAAGTACGCCGAGCGGATCTTCTCGCGCCCGGCCTACATCGAGGCATTGACGCCGTCCGAAAAGGTGATGCGCAAGTAAGCTTCGACGACACGACGTCACATCCACCATGACCACCCCGCCGACCGCCTCCGACAGCCAGGGTAGTTCGACCCGTCCCTACCTGATCCGTGCCCTGCACGACTGGTGCACCGACAACGGCTTCACGCCCTATGTGGCGGTGTTTGTCGACTCCGGCGTCCAGGTGCCGATGGAGTACGTCAAGAACAACGAGATCGTGCTCAACGTCGGGTTCGAGGCCACCAGCGGCTTGAAGCTGGGCAACGAATTCATCGAGTTCAAGGCCCGGTTCGGCGGCGTGGCGCGCGAGATCGTCGTGCCGGTGGATCACGTCGTTGCCATCTACGCCCGCGAGAACGGACAAGGCATGGCGTTCCCGATGCCTTCGGCCGACACGGCGGCCGACAGCACCGGCATGCTCGCCGTGGAGGGGGGGCCGCAAAGGGCCGCTCCAGGCCTGCGTCTGGCCAGCGTCGAGCCGGCGGCGGAGCCGGATGCGGGGGGAGACGATCAACCCCCGCCGGCGACGCCGCCGCGCCCGACGCTCAAGCGCATCAAGTAGTCTGGCGCCGGCATCGCGGCCCCTCGCGAGGCGGTGGCGGTGAGATGCATAGAATGCCGATTTCCCGTGCCGGCTTAGCTCAGCTGGTAGAGCAACCGCCTTGTAAGCGGTAGGTCATCCGTTCGATTCGGATAGCCGGCACCAGCGCTCCGCGCTGCCAAGGGGTCAGGGTCGACGCGGCTGAACCTTGACTCGCACCGCAAGCGCGGGCCAGCCGGCCTCGGCGAGCAGTCTTTCCAGGGTGGGCACGCTCTGGCGGAGCTTGGCGGCGACGGCCGTGTTGGGCACCAGCAGGTTCCAGCCGTCGTCGTCCAGCACGCCGGGACGCACCCAGGCATGCAGCGACGCTGGCAAGGCGGGCAGGATGGTGGCGAAGCGGGCCTGGGATTCGCGCAGCCGCTCCATCAGGTGGCCGAGCATGTGGTTGGCGTCCAGCGCCTCCGAGATGGGGCGTGTCGGGGCTTGTTGCGGCGGCCGGTTCATGGTTGCAGGAGTGTAGCGATGCAGATCCTTATCACCGGCATGGGTTCGTCACGGACCAGGTCGATCTCGATCGGGCGAGGCCAGTTGATCATGGCCCTGGCAGGCTTGGCCATCGTCTGGTTGCTGCTGTCCGGCGTGATCTACAACCTGGTCCTGGTCACCGCGGCGCGCCAGGGCTGGCCGGTGGTCAGCCGGGTGGTCCGGCTGGTGGTCCGGGACGAGTTCGCGCAGCGTGACCGCTTCATGAGAGAAAACCTCGACGCCATGGCGCAGAAGGTGGGCACCATGCAGGCGCGCCTGATCGGCCTGGAGGCGCTGAGCGATCGCCTGTCGGGCCTGGCGGGCATCAAGGGCAGTGAACTCAAGGACTTGCATCGTCCGCAGGCTGCCTCCGCCGCTGCCGGGGGGCCGTACCTGCCGCTGGAACACCCGAGCCTGAAGCAGTTGAACGACGCCATGGCCATCCTGGACGAGCGGGCGGACCTGCAGTCCGATCTGTTCACGCTCACCGAGTCCCGGCTGTTCGAGAGTCGCATGAGCTCGTTGATGATCCCCAGCAGCCGGCCGGTCGAGGGTCCGGTGGGCTCGGGCTTCGGCTTTCGCAGCGATCCGTTCACCGGGCATGCCGCGCTGCACACCGGCCTGGACTTCCCGGCGCCGATCGGCACGCCGATCAAGGCGGCTGCCGGCGGCGTGGTGCTGTCGACCGACTGGCACAGCGACTACGGCAATCTGCTGCAGATCGACCACGGCAACGGCGTCGTGACCCGTTATGCCCACACGTCGAAGATCCTGGTCAAGGTCGGCGACCTGGTGCGGCGCGGCCAGGAGGTCGCGTTGGTCGGCACGACCGGTCGATCCACCGGCCCGCACCTGCATTTCGAGGTCGTGCTCGATGGCGTGCCGCAGAATCCGGCGCGCTTCCTGGCGCTGGGGCCGGACACCCCGACCGTGGCCGCGGCCGACGGCAAGGCGATCCGCTGATGCGGCGGGCCGCCGATGCCACGGACATGAAACACCCCGGTGCTAAACTCGATCGTTTGCGACGCACCTCCCTACCGCCCGCCAAGACGCCAGCCCTTCACACTCCGCCGGTGCCTTCACGAGCGCGTCCCGGTGTCCTTGCAAACGCGCCCCGGAGCCCCCAAGTGCCGGCCACGCCGTGCCGGGCCTTCCCCGACCTTGTCGCCGCCTGATGGCGGCTCGCCTGGCTCCCTCGGGTGCGTTGCCCTCAGCCCTTATCTTGCCCACGCCGCATGTTGCCCAAGCTCCTCACCCAGATTTTCGGCAGTCGCAATGACCGGCTGCTCAAAGGTTTCCGCCGCACGGTCGACACGATCAATGCCCTGGAACCCCAGTTCGAAAAGCTCGACGATGCCGCGCTGAAGGCCAAGACCGACGAGTTCCGCGCCCGTCTGGCCCAGGGAGCGACACTCGACGACTTGCTGCCCGAAGCCTTTGCCGCAGTGCGCGAGGCCGGCAAGCGGGTGCTGAAGATGCGCCATTTCGACGTGCAGCTGATTGGCGGCATGGTGCTGCACGCCGGCAAGATCGCCGAGATGCGAACCGGCGAAGGCAAGACGCTGATGGCGACGCTGCCGGTGTATCTCAATGCGCTGTCCGGCAAAGGCGTGCATGTGGTCACGGTGAACGATTACCTGGCCAGCCGCGACGCCGAATGGATGGGGCGGCTTTACGGCTTTCTGGGCATGACCGTCGGCGTCAACGTGCCCGGTCTCGAACGGGCCGAGAAGCAGGCGGCGTTCGCTGCCGACATCACCTACGGCACCAACAACGAGTTCGGCTTCGACTACCTGCGCGACAACATGGTCTACGAGGTCGAGGACCGCGTCGCCCGCGGCCTGAACTACGCCATCGTCGACGAGGTGGACTCGATCCTGATCGACGAGGCACGCACGCCGCTGATCATTTCCGGCCAGGCCGAAGACCACACCGAGCTCTACGTGCGCATCAACGCCGTGGTGCCCAAGCTGAAGAAGCAGATCGGCGAGGAGGACATCCGCACCGGCGAAGGCGTGATCGAGCCGGGTGACTTCACGGTCGACGAGAAAACGCACCAGGTCTTCCTCACCGAAGCCGGCCACGAGCGGGCCGAGATCATCCTCGGCGAGGCCGGCCTGCTGGCCGAAGGCGCGAGCCTGTACGACCCGGCCAACATCACGTTGATGCATCATGTGTACGCCGCGCTGCGGGCCCAGCATCTCTACCACCGCGATCAGCATTACGTGGTGCAGAACGGCGAGGTGGTGATCGTCGACGAATTCACCGGCCGCCTGATGACCGGTCGGCGCTGGTCCGACGGCCTGCACCAGGCCGTCGAGGCCAAGGAAGGCGTGAAGATTCAGAGCGAGAACCAGACGCTGGCCTCGATCACCTTCCAGAACTACTTCCGCATGTACGCCAAGCTCGGCGGCATGACCGGCACCGCCGACACCGAGGCCTACGAGTTCCAGGAGATCTACGGCCTGGAAACGGTGGTCATTCCGCCCAACAAGCCGACGATCCGCAAGGACGAACTCGACCTGGTCTACAAGACCTCGGGCGAGAAGTTCAACGCCGTCATCGACGACATCCGCGATTGCCACACGCGAGGCCAGCCGGTGCTGGTGGGCACGACCTCGATCGAGAACTCCGAGCTGATCTCCGGCCTGCTCACCGCGGCCAAGCTGCCGCACCAGGTCCTCAATGCCAAGCAGCATGCCAAGGAAGCCGAGATCGTGGCCCAGGCCGGCCGGCCCGGCGTGATCACCATCGCCACCAACATGGCCGGCCGTGGCACCGACATCGTGCTCGGCGGCAACGTCGAGAAGCAGATCCAGTTCATCGAGGCCGACGAGGCCATCCCGGCGGACGACAAGGCACGGCGCATCCAGCAACTCAAGGACGAGTGGCAGGGCCTGCACGACAAGGTGAAGGCCGAGGGTGGCCTGCGCATCATCGCCACCGAACGGCATGAAAGCCGCCGCATCGACAACCAATTGCGCGGCCGCTCCGGCCGCCAGGGCGATCCGGGCGCGTCGCGCTTCTACCTGAGCCTGGACGACCCGTTGATGCGCATCTTCGCGGGCGACCGCGTCAAGGCCATCATGGAACGCCTGAAGATGCCCGAGGGCGAGGCGATCGAGGCCGGCATCGTCAGCCGCAGCATCGAAAGCGCGCAGCGCAAGGTCGAGGCGCGCAACTTCGACATTCGCAAGCAGCTGCTGGAATACGACGACGTCTCCAACGACCAGCGCAAGGTCATCTACCAGCAACGCAACGAGATCCTCGAGGCGCAGTCGCTGCGCGAGCAGATCGCCAACCTGCGCCGTGCCACGATGAACGACGTGGTGCGCACCTTCGTCCCCGCCGAAAGCGTCGAGGAACAGTGGGACCTGCCGGGCCTGGAAAAGGTGCTGTCCGACGAGTGGCAGCTGGCGGTGCCGCTGCGCGCGATGGTCGAGGCCAGCGACACCATCACCGACGAGGACGTGGTCGAGAAGGTGGGTGCCGCGGCCGACGAGGCCTTCGATGCCAAGCTGGCGTCGGTCGGGGTCGAGCAATTCACGCCGTTCATGCGCATGGTGCTGCTGCAATCGATCGATTCGCACTGGCGCGAGCATCTGGCCGCGCTCGATTACCTGCGCCAGGGTATCCACCTGCGCGGCTATGCCCAGCAGAACCCGAAGCAGGAATACAAGCGCGAAGCCTTCGACCTGTTCGCCCAGTTGCTCGACGTGGTGAAGATGGAAGTCACCCGCGTGCTGATGACCGTGCGCGTGCAGACCCAGGAGCAGATCAGCGAGGCCGCCGAGGCCATCGAAGAGCGGGCCGAGCTGATCCACAACGTCACCTACACCCATCCCAACGAGGACGGCAGCGTCAGCGAGGTGGCCGACCCCGAGACCCAGGTGGCGCGCGTGGGGCGCAACGACCCCTGCCCCTGCGGTAGCGGCAAGAAATACAAGAACTGTCACGGTCGCCTGGCCTGAGGCCGGCAAGCGAGCGGCCTTGGACGCCGACACCCTGCGTCTGGCGCCGCGGCACTGCCGCAGCGCGCGCCTGCGGTTGGAGGCGCCGCAGCCGGCGCACGCAGCGGCGCTGCTCGACAGCGTCAACACCAGCCTGTCGACCCTGGGCTTCATCGCCTGGGCCCAGCACCCCTGGGATCTGGCCCAGGCCGAGCGCTTCTGCCAAGCGGGCCAGGCCATGGTCGAGGCCGGCGAATGCCTGATCTTCAACGCCTTCCGCCTTGACGACGGCGCATTCGTGGGCCGCATCGACCTGCACAGCTTCGACTTCGAGGTGCCGCGCGGCGAGGTCGGCTACGTGGGCGACATCCGCCATGCGGGTCAGGGCCTGATGCGCGAAGCGGTCCTGGCGGTGTTGTCGCTGGGCTTCGACCTGGGCCTGGCACGCATCCAGGCGCTGTCGGATCTGGCCAATGAGCGTGCGCTGCACTTTGCGCGGTCCGTCGGCTTGCGCGAGGAGGGCGTGTTGCGGCACTACGAGCGCGACGCCCGCGGCGGCCTGTCGGCCCAGGTGATGTTCGCGATGCTGGCGGGTGAATTTCCGCGCTGAGCCGGCGCGGTCACCGGCGGGCCCTCACGCCTGCGGCAGCGTGTAGCGCGTGCTCGGCCCCTTGCCGCGCTGCACCAGCAACCCCGCCTCGGCGAGCAGCCCCAGGTGCTTGGACGCGGTGGCCGGGCTGACCTGCGCGGCCTCGGCGTAGGCACTCTTGTTCAGGCTGCCCTGCGCCAACAGCCGGGCCACCACGGCGCGGCGCGGCGCATCGCCGATCAAGGCGCCCAGGCGCTCGCGCCACAGGCCGGACACCTGCTCCTCGCGGCTCAGCTCGCGCCCCCAGGCCTGCTGCAATTGATCGAATTCGGGGCCCAGGTCATCGCTCACGCCGTGGCGTGCGATCAGGCTGCGCGCGGCTTCGCGCTCCTTGCTCGCAATCAGCAGGTACTGGCGGGCCAGCGCCAGGTGGGTGCGGGCGCGCTGCGCCGCCGGCCGCGGCAGGGCGAGTTCGTTGCGAAGACGCTGTACCTCGTTCATTTCGTCCGGATGGCTGGCCTGCTCGGGCGGCAGCAGCCGCTCACCGTCCTGCAGGCCGGTCAGGATCTGGCGCTTCAATCCGGCAGCCGCTTGCGTCAGGCTGGGCAGTTCCAGTGTCTTGCTCAGGGTCTGGCCCTGAGCGGCGTGCTCGTCGCCCCGGCGTTCGTCGGCCGGGTCGCCGCCGAGCTGGAAGCGCTGGTAGTGGCTTTCCGCCAGATTCAGGTGGCAGGTCACGACATGGCGCTGCATGTCCAGCCGCAGGTAGATGGGCAGCGCCTGATGCAGGTGGGCGATGGCCGCGTCGAAATCGCCCACGTTCATGCAGGCCACGGCGAGGTTGCCATGGGCGCTGGCTTCGAGGTTGGGCTCGACCGCATGGCGGCGGGCCGCGTCCAGCACGCGCTGGGCATGGTCCTGGGCTTTGCCGAACTCGGCCTGTTGCGCATACAGCAGGCACAGGTTGTTGTAGCCATTGAGCACGTCGCGGCGCTGGCCCAGTTGTTCGAAGATCAGCAACGCGCGCTGCTGATGCTCGATCGCGCGGGGCAGCTCGTTCTCGCAGCGCCATTGCTCGCTCAGCACCAGTTCGAGCAGGGCGGTTGCCGCTGCCGGCAAGCTGCCTTCGTCGCGCATCCTGGCGACCGCCGCGAGCAGCGGCTTGGCCTTGGGGTCGCTGCGCCGCAGATGCAGCCAGGCCAGCCGGGTCATGCCGGTGGCCACCTCGCCCAGGGCCTCGGTCAGCGCGTCGCCCCGGGCGGCGGTGACGGCGGCCTGGCAGTGCTCGATGCTGGCCTCGTAGCGGCTGATCGCCCGGTCCGGATCGCGCGCATGGTCAAAGAACGCCAGCGCCGCCGTGGCACGGCCCAGCAGCAGCGCCTCGCCGCTTTCCTGGGCCAGCCGCAGCGCCTGTTGCAGGCAGGCCAGCTCACGCGCATCGTCGCGCCGGAAGCGCCACAGCGGCGCCTCGGCCAGCACCAGCTCGAAGCGCTCGCGTGCCGGGCGGTCCTGGCGTTTGAGCGCCTCCAGCAGCAACTGGGTCTCCGGGCTTTCGGCCAGTTCCAGCGCGAAGCGGTTCAGCGTGCCGGCACAGCCCGTCACGTCCTGGGCCTGGGTGTGGTGCCACAACGCATCGGCGGCCGCATCGCGCAACAAGGCGTCCTGCGCGCGCTGCCGGTGCCACGCCGCACGCTCCGACGGCGGCGGCGCGTCCGGGCCGGTCAGATCGACATATCGGCGCAAGCTCAGCAGCAGGGCGCCATCGGTCGGGCCACTGCCGAGCAGGTCGACCATCAGCCGCCGGCCCTTTTCCAGATAGCGGTAAAGCGTGCTCGGACCGACCGACCACAGGCCGCACAAGGTGTCGGCCACCGGCTCGCCGGCCCGCCGCCGGTAGATGGTCGGAAAGTCAGGCACGGCCAGGAAGCCGTTCTGCGCGGCCAGCGCCAGCACCGGGCGCCAGGCGGTGCTGTGCACCCACGCGGCGTCGTCGATGCCTTCCAGCGTCGCCTGGTGGTCAGGCCGCAGCTGGCTCAGGGCCCAGGCCAGCAGCAGGTGTTGGCTGTCGACCCCGCGGCGCTCGGGTTGCAGCCGATCCCCCAGCGTGCCCCACACCGTGGCGAGCCAGGGCTGCTCCAGACAGGCCCGCAGGCGCCGGGCGCGCACCGGCAACTCGGGCACGCCGCCTTGGCGGTGGGCGTTCAAACCGGCATGCACCAGCCAGGCCACGGCATGGCGGGAGGGCGCGGCAACAGGGAGGGCGGGCATCGCGAACTTCAAATTGGGGGGGGGGGGGACGTCGAATCCGGGATGACCTGAATCGTCAAGCCATCGTCTGACGTTCGCATGGTAGGGCACGCCAGCCGGCGTTGGGATGCGAGGCGCCCTGGCGTAGTCTTGCGCCATCCCACCCGTTGACGGCTCGCGCCGGGTTCGAAGTGCCATCCACCAGGAGTTCCCCATGCCCCGTTTGACCGATGCTCCGGCGCACTGCGATGGCGTCGTGCTGGCGGTGTATGTGCCTTTCGGCAGCGACGCCAACCTGAGCACCTACCCCGACGACCGCAGCCGCTCGGTGATGGAGCATCCGCTGGTCGAGTCCCTGCGCGAGGTGGCGCGCACCGGCGTGCCGGTGATGGCCTTGTTCGATCGGGCGCAGGACGACACCTGGCTGCTCCACATCCCGGCCGATGATCCCGAATCCACCACGCTGCACAGTCGCTGGAAGGCGGACATGCGGTGCGAGCGCAGTCTCCGGGGCTTTCTGCTGGAGGCCCATCAGCACCATCCCAAGGCGGCGCTGGTGCTGGGGTTGGAAGGGCACGGCACCGGCTATCTGCCGGAAATCACCGGTAGCCCTCCCCCGGTGTCACCGGCGGCTGCGGACTCGAACGTGTGGCAGATCTCGGGACGCGAGGCGGCGCCCCTCGTGGGCGTGTCGACCGAGCAGCCGCAAGGCCATCCGGCCTTGCCGTTGGGCTTTCCGGATCTGCCGCTGGGCTTTCCGGGCATGCCCTTCGGATTCCCCGGCATGCCCTTCGGCTTTCCGGGCATGCCGAACTCGCACATGCCCTTGTCGACCCCCGGCCTCGGGCGCGCCCTCAAGGCGGCCCGGGATCAGGGCGGGCCACACATCGCGGTGATCCACCTCGCCAACTGCTTCAACTTCTCGACCGAGGTGCTACACACCGTGGCGCCCTATGCCGACGCGGCCGACGGCGTCTGCGGCATCGATTTCTTCACCGCGGGGGCGGCCTATGCGGGCGCCTTTGCCCGATTGGCCGAGCGGGGCAGCGCGAGCGCGCTGGAACTGGCGCAGTGGCTGTGCGACGCCCAGCATGACACGCTGGCACCCGGGGGGGGCTACCCGACCGTGGGTGGCGCGCTGGCCTTGTCGCGCATGACGGGCATCGCCAACGGTGTCGATGCGCTGTCCGATACGCTGCTGGACCTGCTCAGGGGGCCGGCCACCCCCGCCCGGGCCGCGGCGCTGGCCATGATCGAAGCGGCGGTGGCCGACGCGATGAACTACGACGTCGCCGAGCCGGCGATCCTGCAGACGCCCGATCAGCTCACCGATCTGCGCAGCCTGGCCGCCGCATTGCAGCGCCACGCAACGGCCTATCCCGCCGTGCGGGGCGCCGCAGAGACGCTGGCCGGCCTGCTGGCCGGGATCAAGCGTTATGGCGACAAGGGCGTGCCGGCCCTGGACGACACGCACAGCGCGGTGTGGGACTTCACCGAGCCGACGCTCGCCATGAACATCTTTCTGCCCGATCCGCTGCGCGAAGGTGTGTGGGACTGGCGCGCACCGTACTACTTCGACCTCAACCCGACCCCGCGCACGCTGAACCTGGCCGACGGCAGCACCGTGACGCTGCCGCCGTCGCAGCCCGCGGTGATCGATTTTCTGAAGGAAACCAACTGGGTGGAGTTCCTGAAGGAATACCACCGCGACACGCCCTTCCAGGCGCTCCACGTCGGTCGTGTGCCAAGCCATCCGGTGTTCCGGCCGGGCCATCGGCCTTCGCCGGCGGCCCAGGCCGCCGTGGCCGCAGCCGGCGCGCGCCGGCCGCGCCGTCGCCATGTCCCCGGTCCGGTGGCGCAAGCCGTTCGGCAACGGTCAGCGGGCAAGGACGAGCCGCCCTCCAAAACATAACAAGAACAAGAAAAAAAGACGCTGTCATCGTTGTCCTTGGCCCGTTCAGGCCCTTCGGGGAATGGACGGGTTTTTTTTGTCCGTGCTTGCGGCCAGGCCGCTGCAGCGCTGCCGGATCGACTGCTCATCGTCTACCAGGAACGTGCGGTTCTGCGCACTGCTGCGTGGTTTTGCAAACGCCGCAGCGATGCAATGCACCCATGCCGTCCCAGGCATCGACGCTTTGTTCCCCGATCGAAGGAGAGATCCATGGCCACGCTTCCCGACATGCTTCGCGCCGAGATGTACCGCTGCCAGACCCTGGCGCGGGACTACGCCACGCTGGGTTCCACCGGCGCCTTTGCGCGCGCCTTGCTGGACGAGGCCGTCCTGGCGGCCGAACACGCGCTGTGCCACGGCGATGTCGCGGTGATCCAGCGTGCGCTGGACCGTCTGCGTACTTTCCGCGAGGTCATGCCCGACACCCCGCCGCGGATGGCCGTCCGTCCTGCGGCGAGCCTGGCGCGCGACGCCGCCGCCATCGCGCCGGCCCAGCCGCGGACCCTCCTGCAAGAGCAGTTCTTCACCTGGACGCGCCGCGCGTGATCCGGCCGCCGTCCACCTCCGCCCGTCGTCCACAGGAGCACCCTATGAAGCCCTTGCCAACGCCGTCGTCCGACGGCCCGGCCGTGTCCGGTGTCTGTCACGCCGAAATGGCCGTGTGGGACCCGGCCGACGAGTACGACGACGCAGGCCGGGCTTTGGCCGAACTCGATCGGCGCAGCATGCTGCTGCTGGCCGGCCTGTGCGTGCTGACCCTGGCGATGGCCTTGGTGGGTGTGGCGGTGACCGTGCTGGCCTGACCCGCGCCGGGTGCCACGGCGGCCGGTGTTCGTACAATCGCCGACTCCCATCCGCCGCCTCGAGTCCGCCATGCCCGTCAACCTACACGCCGCTGCCCCCGAGTCACTGCACGCTGTCGCCGGCGTGAGGTTGGGCGTGGCCGAGGCCGGTATTCGCAAGGCCGCCCGCAAGGATCTGGTCGTGGTCGAACTTGCCGAAGGTGCGACGGTGGCCGGCGTGTTCACCCGCAACCGCTTTTGCGCCGCGCCGGTGCAGGTCTGCCGCGAGCATCTGGCCAGCGGGGCAGCGATCCGGGCGATCCTCGTCAACACCGGCAATGCGAACGCCGGCACGGGGGCGGACGGCCTGGCGCGGGCGCGCCGCAGCTGCGTGGCGCTGGCCGGTCGGTTGGGCCTGACGCCCGAGCAGGTGCTGCCGTTTTCCACCGGCGTGATCATGGAAACGCTGCCGGTCGATCGCCTCGAGGCGGGCCTGCCGGCGGCGCTGGCCGACCTGGCCCCGGCTCACTGGGCGCGGGCCGCCGAAGGCATCATGACCACCGACACGCTGCCCAAGGCCGCGTCGCGCCAGCTGACGATCGACGGCCGCACGGTGACGGTGACCGGCATCTCCAAGGGCGCCGGCATGATCCGCCCGAACATGGCGACGATGCTGGGTTTCGTCGCCACCGATGCGGCGCTCGACGCCGACCTGCTGCAGGTCCTGGTGCGCGAGGCCGCCGACGAGAGCTTCAACCGCATCACGATCGACGGCGACACCTCGACCAACGATTCCTTCGTGCTGATCGCCACCGGCCAGGCCGGCCACGCGCCGATCCGGTCGCTGCAAAGTCCGCAGGGACGGGCCTTGCGCGACGCCGTGGTCGCGGTGTCGCGCGAACTGGCTCAGGCCATCGTGCGCGATGGCGAGGGCGCGACCAAGTTCATCACGGTGCAGATCGACGGTGGCCGCAGTGTCGACGAATGCCGCCTGGCGGCCTATGCCATCGCACACTCGCCCTTGGTCAAGACCGCCTTTTTCGCCAGCGATCCGAACCTCGGCCGCATCCTGGCCGCGGTGGGCTATGCGGGCATCGACGATCTGGACCAGAGCCTGATCGAGATGCACCTGGACGACGTGCACGTCGTGACCCAGGGCGGACGGCATCCCGGCTATCGCGAAGAAGACGGCCAGCGCGTGATGAAACAGTCCGAGATCTGCGTGCGGGTGGACCTGCGCCGTGGCGACGCCAGCACCACGATCTGGACCTGCGACCTGTCACACGACTACGTCCGCATCAACGCCGACTACCGCAGCTGATGGAAGGGTCGGCGCCGGCCTCGCGCAGCGCCGTGCCGGTCGCCGCGTTTCGGACAGGCTCAATAGGTCGGTGACGGCGCCGCGTCGACCGTGTCCAGGTCGCCGCGGAACTCGACCTTGCCGCGCAGCCGTGCGCGCGGATGGACATCGAGCAGCGCATCGTATTGCGCGTCGCCCAGCAGGGTCGCGGTACCGGTGATCTCCAGCGTCTTGCGGGCGATGATGGTGCCGCGCACCTTGCCTTCGAGCAACACGTGGTCGGCCTCGATCGTGGTGGCTTCCACCACGCCGGTGGCACCGATGTGCACGGTGCCGCCGTTCTGGAAGCTGATGTCGCCCTTGAGCACGCCATCGATCTTCAGCCCCAGATCGTTGCGCGAACTGAACGAGCCTTCGAAGGCGGCTCCTTCGGCGATCAGGCTGGAGATGGCATTGAGTTGCTCGACCGGCACCAGGCGGGCAGGGGCGCGATGGCTGTCATTCACGTTCACAAAGACTCCTCGGGTTGAGCGGCACTGGCACGAGCAGGCTGCGCGGATGGTAGCCGAGCCGGACGCCGCCGGTTCGCCGGCTCGGCATCCAGGCGCAACGCCATGCCTACGCCGGGATCGGTGCTGGCGGCCGGGGTGGGTGTCGGGGCGGGTGTCGGGGCGGTCGTCCGCAACGCCGCAGATGGCGGCGCGGCAGGCGTCTGCGGTGCCGCGCTCGCATGCCAGGCGTGCCAGGCCCAGGCCAGAGCCAGGCCCAGCGCCAGCGGCAGGCTCAGCCAGCGTCCCAGCCGGCCCAGGGCCCACAGCAGCCAGCGCCAACCCAGCCGCCACCGCGCCACGCGGGCATTGCGCCGGGCACTGCGCTGCAGGGCGGCGCGCCGCAGTTCCTGGGTGGTCGCGACGCGCGTATCAGCTGCGGCCGGCGCCTTCGGCATCGGGGCGGACCCGCTCCAGCTGGGCGTTGAGGTCGGCACCGTTGACCTGCAGATGGGTGTAGCGGATGCGACCCGAGACGCTCGCCGTCTCATGCAGCGTGACCCGGCCGCCCGAGGCGTCGAGCAAGCCCACCGTCTGGCCCAGCACGGAGATGTTGGGGGCGGAGATGTCGCCGACCACAGTGCCGGTTTCGGTCACCGTCACGTGGCCATCGGCAGCGCCTTGCAGCAGCAGGTCGCCTTGCACTTCGCCGGCCACCGTGACCGAACCCTCGATGCGGGCCGAGCCGGTGAACGCCAAGCCGCTGGCCAGCGTCGTGTGGTGCGCCATGGCCTGCAGCGGCGCCACCGCCTGCAGCGCCGGCTGCAGCACCGGCACTTGGCCCAGCTGTCCGGGCATTGCCTGGCCCATCGGCACTTCGGGAGGCAGGGCGTCGACCGGCGCCGAGGGGTCTTGGAAGGAGTCCATGGGAAGGTGTCGGTTGCGGTGAGCGTGGGTGCGGCGCTTCATCGCGCGTCGCCCAGCACCGGGAGGGAGTCCTCGCTCTTGAGGGTCTTGAACGGGCCTTGAAGGACCGCCCCATCATACATACGCAGCCGCGCCGCCAGCAGGGTGCCGGTGGAGACACCCGTGCTGGCCACGTAGGCCGTGCCCTGGCACTCGATCACGGTGTCCGGGTCGGTGTCGTCGGTGACGCCGCCCAGGTGTCCCAGCAGGTACAGGTCGCCCAGCACGCGGAAGCGCCCGCGCAACTGGCCGGTGTGCCAGATCACCAGGCGCCCCGCGACCTCGCCGCGGCCGTGCAGCGAGCCCTGCAGCAGCAAGCCCCCCTGGAAGCGGTTCAGCCCGTCGACGACCGAGCCCTCGGCAATGCGGTTCAGGATGTTCATCTTGACCGGATCGATGACGAGGGTGTCGCTGCCGGCGCCGAGCAAGGCCTGGCCTGCGAGGGCCGAGGGGGTGCTCACGAGTCGGCCCTCCGCGCCACGCGCTGCGGGATTCGCGCTGGGGAGCGGCCCGGCGCGCTCATGCCTTCCACCACCACCACAGCCCGGCCGCCAGCAAGGCCGACCAGCCGCCGAACGCGGCCGCCAGCACGCGCCGGCGCCAGCGCACCAGGCCGGGCAGCGAGACGGGCTGGCCGAGCATCGCGTCGGCAGGTTCGTCGGCCCAGGCGCTGCGGGTCGCGATCGCGGTGAGCTCGGCGGCGCCGCTCAACCAGTCCACCAGGACGCCGCGGCGGGGCCAGTGCCGGACATCGGCCGACGAGCCCATGTCGACGACGAACCGGCGACCCACGACCTGCTCGGTGAAATAGCGATCGATGGCCTCGGGCGACTGCATGGGCTCGCATTATGGACGCGCCGCCGCGCGCTGATACGATGCGGCGGCCAACCTGGGGACACGCAGAAGGTCGCCCTGTTTTTCTCGGTATTCAGCTCTGGTGGGGGGTGCATGAGGTCCTGGCTCCGGTCTTTTTGGGCGCGGCTGCGCTTGCCGCCCCATGACTTGCTGCGCGATGCCACCTATCGGCGTCTGTGGACGTCCATCCTGATCAGCTCGTTCGGCGGTCAGGTCACCTTGCTGGCCGTGCCGCTGACGGCGGCCGTGCTGCTGCACGCCAGCCCGATCCAGATGGGCCGCCTGACCGCGATGGAGATGCTGCCGTTCGCGCTGTTCTCGCTGCCCGCCGGGGTCTGGCTGGACCGGGTGCGCAAGTTGCCGGTCTACGTCGGCGGCGAGATGACGCTGGCGCTGGCGGTGGCGTCGGTACCGCTGGCCTGGGCCGTGGGTCGCCTGGACATGGCCTGGCTCTACGCGGTCAGCTTCTGCGTCGGGACGGTCAACACCGTGTCGGGATCCGCCGCGCAAATCGTGCTGACCCAGGTGGTGCAGCGCGAACGTCTGGTCGAGGCCCATGCCCGCAACGCGTTGGCCAGCTCGGGCGCCGAGGTGGCCGGGCCGGGGGTGGCGGGCGTGCTGATCCGGTTGCTGGGGGCGCCGGTGGCGTTGCTGGTGGACGCTGCGCTGCTGCTGGGATCGTCGGCCATTCTGGGCGGCTTGAATGTGACGGAGACGCGCCCGGCACCGCGCGCGACGCGCTTCTGGACCGATCTGCTCGACGGCCTGCGCTTTGTCCGCCACCACCGCCTGCTGCTCAGCCTGGCGGCCTGCGTCGGGATCTGGCAGATGTGCCAGCAGGCGGCGATCGTGGTGCAGATCCTGTTCGCCACCCGCACGCTGGGCCTGAGCGAGAAGGGCGTGGGTCTGAGCTACGTCGCGCTGGGCGTGGGGACGGTGATGGCGAGCGCCTTCGGCGACCGGGTCAGCCAGCGGTTGGGGCCGGGGCCTTGCCTGGTGCTGGGCTTCGCGTTGACGGCGGCGGGCTGGTTGTTGCTGGCGGTGGCGCCGGCCGGCGTCTGGGGCCGGGTGAACCTGGTGCTGATGCTGAGCCTGTTCGGCCTGGGCGCGGTGCTGATCTTCATCAACTTCATCGCGCTGCGCCAGGCCGTCACGCCGGCGCCGTTGCTGGGCCGGATGACCAGCACGATGCGCTGGCTGATCCTGCTGCCGGCGGTGCCGGGTGCCCTGATCGGCGGCTGGCTGGGCGAGCACGAGGGCTTGCGCTCGTCGTTGCTGTTCGCCGGCCTGGCCTGCAGCGCGATGGCCTGGGTCGCCTGGCGGCTGCCGGCGATCCGGGGCGTGACCGGCCTGCCGCAGGCCGCCGACATCAGCGGCATCGAGGTCGTCGAGGACGCCGCCCTGTGAGCGGCGCGCTGCCTAGACGCCGTCCGGCGCGTCGGGCGGAAAGCAGTCCACCGCGTCGGTGATCAAGCCGCTCAGGCCGAGCGCCCACAGCCGCTGCGCCTCGTCGGCTTCGTTGACGGTGTAGGCCAGCACGCGCAGGCCGGCCTGGTGAAGGCGGGCCACCAGCGCGGCGTCCACCAGACGATGGTTGGCGATCAGCGCCACGCAATCCAGCGCCAGCGCGGCGTCGAACCAGCCGGGCCAGTCGCTGTCCAGCAGCAGGGCACGCGGCAGGTGCGGCGCGGTCTGGCGGGCACCTTGCAAGGCCTCGGGCCGGAACGAGCTCAGCAGCAGGGTTCCGGGATGGGCCGCCCACAGCCGCGCCGCCTCGGCGGCCACCTCGCGGCCGGTGCGCTCCTCGTCGCCCGGCGTCGGCTTGATCTCCAGATCGAGCGCATGGCCCTGCTGCTGCAGCCAGGTGGCCAGCGCGGCCAGGTCGGGCAGGGCCTCGCCGGCGAACGCCGGGCTGTGCCAGCTGCCGGCATCCAGGCCGGACAGCGCGCGCCAGGGCCAGGTCGAGGCCACGCCGTGTCCGTTGGTCGTGCGCTCCAGGGCGGTGTCGTGCAGCAGAAACGGACGGCCGTCCTGCGAGAGTTTGACGTCGCACTCGAAGGCGCGGTAGCCGTGGCGCGCCCCTTCGCGGAACGCCGCCAGCGTGTTTTCGGGCGCCAGTTTCCCGGCGCCGCGGTGGGCGATCCAGCGCGGCAGCGGCCACTCGGCGTCGGGCAGCTTGAACGTGTTCATCGCCGCTGCACCCGTTGGCGGCTGGAGGGGTCGAACCAGTGCAGATCGGCCGCAGGCACGGCCAGCGACAGCGTCTGGCCGGCATGGGGGGCGGGCTCGCTGCTGCTGATGCGCAGCGTGAAGCGGTGGCCGGCCAGCTGTCCGTGGACCAGCCGTTCCGCGCCCAGCATCTCGACCAGGTCGACCGCCAGCGGCCAACCGGCATCGGCCCGGGTCGCGTGCTCCGGGCGCACCCCCAGCACCAGCGGGCCGTCGCGCGGCGCTGGCTCGGGCAGCGCCAGCACCAGGTCGCCCAGGTGCAGGCGACTGCCTTCGGCCCGGCCTTCGAGCAGGTTCATCGGCGGTGAGCCGATGAAGGCAGCGACGAAGGTCGTGGCCGGACGGGCATAGACTTCCTCGGGCGTGCCGATCTGTTCGACCCGGCCGGCGTTCATCACGATCATGCGTTGCGCCAGCGTCATCGCCTCGACCTGGTCGTGCGTGACGAACAGCGAGGTGACGCCCAGCTCGCCGTGCAGCTTCTGGATCTCCAGCCGGGTCTGGGCGCGCAGCTTGGCGTCGAGATTGGACAGCGGCTCGTCGAACAGGAAGACTTGCGGCTGGCGCACGATCGCGCGGCCCATCGCGACGCGCTGGCGCTGGCCGCCCGAGAGCTGGCGGGGCTTGCGGTCGAGCAGGCTGCCGAGCTCGAGGATCTGCGCTGCCCGGGCGACGCGCTGCTCGATTTCGGCCTTGGGTTGGCCGGCGATCTTCAGGCCGTAAGCCATGTTGTCGTAGACGCTCATGTGCGGATAGAGCGCGTAGTTCTGGAACACCATCGCGATGTCGCGCTCGGCGGGCTCGAGCCGGTTGACGACCCGCGGGCCGATCGCGATCTCTCCACCGGTGATCGGTTCCAGCCCCGCCACCATGCGCAGCAGCGTGCTCTTGCCGCAGCCCGAGGGACCGACGATGACGATGAACTCGCCGTCGGCGATCTCGGCGCTGACGCCGTGGATGACCGTCTGCGCGTGGGGGCCTTGGCCATAGGCCTTGGTGATCTGGCGAAGGGAGATGGAAGCCATGCGAGGTAAGTTATTTTTCAGAGTCGACCAGGCCCTTGACGAACCATTTCTGCATCAACAGCACGACCGCGGCCGGCGGCAGCATGGCCAGCATCGCGGTGGCCATCACCAGCGGCCATTCGGTGGCCGCGTCGCCGCCGACGATCATGCGCTTGATGCCGATCACCGTCGTGTACATCGATTCGTCGGTGGTCACCAGCAGCGGCCAGAGGTACTGGTTCCAGCCGTAGATGAACTGGATCACGAACAGCGCCGCCAGCGTGGTGGACGACAGCGGCAGCAGCACGTCGAAGAAGAACCGCATCGGGCCGGCGCCATCGATGCGGGCGGCCTCGGTCAGTTCGTCGGGCACGGTCAGGAAGAACTGGCGGAACAGGAAGGTGGCGGTGGCCGAGGCGATCAGCGGCAGCGTCAGCCCGGTGTAGGAGTTGAGCAGGCCCAGGTCGGAAATGACCTTGAAGGTCGGGATGATGCGCACTTCCACCGGCAGCATCAGGGTGACGAAGATCATCCAGAAGAAGGTGCGGCGCAGCGGAAAGCGGAAGTAGACGATCGCGAACGACGCGATGATGGAGATCGCGATCTTGCCCACCGCGATCATCAACGCCATCGCCAGGCTGTTGAGCATCATCCGAGCCACCGGCGCGCTGGCGCCCTGGGTCGATCCGGCATGCAGCACCTGGCTGTAATTGGCGATCAGATGGCTGCCGGGCAGCAGCGGCATCGGCACGGTCAGCACCTCGTCCAGCGTGTGCGTGGACGCCACGAAGGCGATGTAGAGTGGGAACGCGACCACCAGCACGCCGGCGATCAGCACGAGGTGGGCGAAGCGGTCCAGCCAGGGACGGTTCTCTATCATTGGTAGGCCACCCGGCGTTCGACGAAACGGAACTGGACCACCGTCAGCGCCACGACGATCGCCATCAGAATCACCGACTGCGCCGACGAGCCGCCCAGGTCGGCCGATTGCACACCGTCGGTGTAGACCTTGTAGACCAGGATGTCGGTGGCCTGGGCCGGCCCGCCGAAGGTGGTGGCGTCGATCACGCCGAAGGTGTCGAAGAAGGCGTAGACGATGTTGACCACCAGCAGGAAGAAGGTGGTGGGCGACAGCAGCGGAAAGACGATGGTCCAGAAACGGCGCAGCGGGCTGGCGCCATCGATGGCCGCCGCTTCCAGCAGCGACGAGGGAATGGCCTGCAGGCCGGCCAGGAAGAACAGGAAGTTGTAGCTGATCTGCTTCCAGGTGGCGGCCATCACCACCAGAGCCATCGCCTGGTCGCCGCGCAGCACCCAGTTCCAGTCGACGCCCAGCCGGTGCAGCAGCGGGCTGACCACGCCCAGGCTGGGCGCGAACAGGAAGCCCCAGATCACGCCCGCCACGGCCGGCGCCACGGCGTAGGGCCAGATCAGCAGCGTGCGGTAGACGCGCCTGCCGCGCAGGACGCGGTTGGCCATCACGGCCAGCAGCAGCGACAGGCTCAGCCCCAGCCCGGCGACCAGCGCGCTGAACAGCGCGGTGGTCTCGAACGACGCCAGGTAGGTGGTGTCGGCGAACAGCGCCCGGAAGTTGGCCAGGCCGGCGAAGCGCGAGCTCTCTCCGAACGGGTCCTGCAGCTGGAACGCATACCAGACGCCTTGCAGCGCGGGCCAGAAAAAGAACACCAGCGTCACCGCGATCTGCGGCAACACCAAGGCATAGGGCAGCCAGCGGCTGCCGAAGAGGACACGTTTTTCCATGGGGAGGGGGCAGGCCGCTGCCACCGGGGGCGGCAGCGGCGGCGCCGGGCCTTATTCCTTGGCCGTGGCCTCGAAGCGGCGCAACTGCTCGTCGACGCGCTGGACAGCTTCATCCATGCCGGCCTGGGCGGTCTTCTTGCCGGCGAACACCGCTTCCATTTCTTCTTCGATGATGTCGCGCCCCTGCACGTAGTTGCCGAAGCGAAGGCCCTTGGAGTTGGCGGTGGGCGGCTTGTTGTCCAGCTCGCGGATCGCGACGTCGGCGCCAGGGTTCTTGTCGTAATAGCCGGACTTGCGCGCGGCCTCGTAGGCGGCCAGCGTGATCGGCACATAGCCGGTCTTCTCGTGCCAGTTGACCTGCAGGTCGGTGTTCGACAGGTAGTTGAAGAACTGCGCGACACCCTTGTATTCGGCAGGCGACTTCTTGCCCATCACCCACAGGCTGGCGCCGCCGATGATGGTGTTCTGCGGCGCGCCGGGGATGGCGTCGTTGTACGGCAGGAAGTGGACCGAGAACTTGAACTTCGCGTTCTGGCGGATATTGGCCAGCGCCGCCGAGCTGGAGGTCATCATCGCGCACTCGCCGCTGTAGAACTTGGCTTCGCCTTCGCTCTTGCGTCCGGCATAGGTGAACCAGCCGTTCTTGGCGAAATCGGCCAGCATCTGGATCTGCGCGACCTGCGCCGGGGCGTTGATCTTCAGCTCGGTCTTGACGCCGCCGATGCCGTTTTCCAGCGTGCCGATCGGCAGGTTGTGCCAGGCGCTGAAGTTCTCCACCTGCACCCAGGCCGGCCAGCCCGTGGTGTAGACGCAGCTCTGGCCGCTGGCCTTGAGCTTGCCGGCGGTGACCGCGAACTCCTTCCAGGTCTTGGGCGCCACCGGCGCCAGGCCGGCTTTGCGGAAAGCGTCTTCGTTGATGTAGAACACCGGGGTCGAGGCGTTGAACGGCATCGACAGCATGTGACCCTGGCGGTCGGTGTAGTAGCCGGCCACCGCGGGCAGGTAGGCCTTGGGGTTGAAGGGCAGGCCGGATTCCTTCATCAGCTGGTAGACCGGCTTGATCGCCCCTTTGGCCGACATCATCGTCGCGGTGCCGACCTCGAAGACCTGCACGATGGCCGGCGGGTCGCCGGCGCGGTAGGCCGCGATGGCCGCGGTCATCGACTCCGGGTAGGTGCCCTTGAACACCGGCACCACCTTGTACTGGTGCTGGCTGGCGTTGAAGCCATTGGCGATCTCGGTGACCCGGTCGCCGAGCGCGCCGGTCATCGAATGCCACCATTGGATTTCGACCTGGGCGTGGGCCGACGAGGCGATGCCGGCCAGGAGGCCAGCGGCCAGTGCGAGGGATTTCAGTTGCATCAGGGTCTCCGTACAGACAGCTTCAGAGCGGAAGGGCGCCAGTCTGGCAGCCTTTTGTGACAGGACTGTCTTGTGGCACGCCGACGACATCGCGGACAAGCGGGAGGACCCGTAGGTCGCCGTCGACCCGGGCCCGGCGGGCGGGAGCCCGTACCGGGCGGCGGGGATGCTGCGCTGCGGTACGATTCGCCCTCACGTGCCCCAGACAGGTGCCGGTGGCCGCGTGGCCCAGCCGGTGTGGCCTGCCCGCCATGAACGCACCGCTTCCCACCGTTTCCCTTGCTGCCGATGCCAGCCCGGCCCGCGACACCGCGGCGCCGCGGCTGCGCGAGATCCCGTACAACTACACGTCGCTGTCCGATCGCGAGATCGTGCTGCGCCTGCTGGGCGCGCAAGCCTGGGCGGTGCTGGACCGCTTGCGCGAGGAACGCCGCACCGGCCGCTCGGCCCGCATGCTCTACGAGGTGCTGGGCGACATCTGGGTGGTTCAGCGCAACCCGTACCTCGAGGACGACCTGCTCGACAACCCCAAGCGCCGGGCCTTGCTGACGGCCGCGCTGCATCACCGTCTGGAAGAGGTCGAGAAGCGCCGCAGGCCGGCCGACGACCTGGCGCGCGACGCCGCGGTCGGCGAGTTGCTGCAGGCCGCGCGGGCGGCGGTGGACCGCTTTGCGCGGCGCTTCGACGACGTGTCGGCCTTGCGCCAGCGCTGCCGCAAGTTGCTGGGCCGGCACACCGGCAAGGACAACATCAAGTTCGACGGCCTGTCGCGCGTCTCGCACGTGACCGACGCCACCGACTGGCGGGTCGAGGTCCCGTTCGTGGTGCTGACGCCGGACACCGAGG
This sequence comes from Ideonella sp. sgz306126, assembly GCF_056032705.1. Taxonomy (NCBI): domain Bacteria; kingdom Pseudomonadati; phylum Pseudomonadota; class Betaproteobacteria; order Burkholderiales; family Sphaerotilaceae; genus Ideonella; species Ideonella sp. sgz306126. The sequence continues at coordinate 160,745 of NZ_JBVYWP010000001.1, read as the reverse complement.
CCGAGATGGCCGGGCTGGTGGGGGCCTGCGTCGAACTGGGCCTGACCATCGTGCCGCGCGGCGGCGGCACCGGCTACACCGGCGGCGCGGTGCCGCTGACCTGGAAGAGTGCGGTGATCAACACCGAGAAGCTCGAACAGATGACCGAGGTCGAGCATGTGGCGCTGCCGGGGCTGGCCGCGCCCGTGCCCACGGTGTGGACCGGCGCCGGCGTGGTCACGCAGCGCGTGTCCGATGCGGCCGAGCGGGCGGGTTTCGTGTTTGCCGTCGACCCGACCTCGGCCGAGGCCAGCTGCATCGGCGGCAACATCGCGATGAACGCGGGCGGCAAGAAGGCCGTGCTGTGGGGCACCGCGCTGGACAATCTGGCCAGCTGGAAGATGGTGACCCCCGACGCCAAATGGCTGGAGGTGGTGCGGCTGAACCACAACCTGGGCAAGATCCACGACGTGGAGGTGGCGAGCTTCGAGCTGCGCTACTTCGATGCCGGCGGCAAGAAGCTGGAGCGCACCGAGCGGCTCGACATCCCCGGCCGCGTCTTCCGCAAGGAAGGCCTAGGCAAGGATGTCACCGACAAGTTCCTGGCCGGTCTGCCGGGCGTGCAGAAAGAGGGTTGCGACGGCTTGATCACCAGCGCGCGCTGGGTGGTGCACCGCATGCCGGCCCACGTGCGCACGGTGTGCCTGGAGTTCTTCGGCAACCCGATCCAGTGCGTGCCGTCGATCGTCGAGATCAAGAACTTCATGTTCGACGAGATGAAGCGGCCGGGGGGCGCGATCCTGGCCGGCCTGGAACACCTGGACGACCGCTATCTGAAGGCCGTGGGCTATGCCACCAAGAGCAAGCGCGGCGGCCTGCCCAAGATGGTGCTGGTGGGCGACATCGTCGGCGACGATGCCGACGCGGTGGCACGCGCCACCAGCGAAGTGATCCGCCTGGCCAACGGCCGCTCGGGCGAGGGCTTCGTCGCGGTCAGTGCCGACGCGCGCAAGAAGTTCTGGCTCGACCGCAAGCGCACCGCCGCGATCAGCAAGCACACCAACGCCTTCAAGGTCAACGAGGACGTGGTGATCCCGCTCGAACGCATGGGCGAGTACACGCTGGGCATCGAGCGCATCAACATCGAGCTCAGCCTGCGCAACAAGATCGCGCTGGCCGACGAACTGGAGCTGCTGTTCGAGCGCCGCGAGCTGCCGCTGGGCAAGACCGACGATGCCAACGAGATTCCCAGCGCCGAGTTGCTGGAAGACCGGGTGCAGCAGGCGCTGGCGCTGATCCGCGAGGTGCGCACCCAGTGGCAGTGGTGGAAACAGGGCTTGGACGTGGTGCAGGCCGACGTGGGCCGCAGCTTCTTCGACCAGATCCAGGACCAGTCGCTGCGCGCCTCGTGGAAGCGCCAGATCCTGCGGCCGCTGCAGGTGCTGTTTGCCGGCTCGGCCTTCCTGCCGGTGATCGACGAAGCCAAGCGCATCCACAAAGAGGTGCTGCGCGGCCGTGTCTGGGTGGCGCTGCACATGCATGCCGGCGACGGCAACGTGCACACCAACATCCCGGTCAACTCCGACAACTACGAGATGCTGCAGACGGCGCATGAAGCCGTGGCCCGCATCATGGTGCTGGCGCGCTCGCTGGGCGGCGTCATTTCCGGCGAGCACGGCATCGGCATCACCAAGCTCGAATTCCTGACCGACGACGAGCTGGCCGACTTCAGCGCCTACAAGGCCCGGGTCGATCCGGAAGGCCGCTTCAACAAGGGCAAGCTGCTCAGGGCCCCCAGACCCTCGCAAGCGACGGTCGCCCCCCAAGGGGGTGGCTTGATCTTGGGGCGGCCCGGCGATCAAGCCGCGCGGCTTGATGACTACGTTCACCCGGCAGACCTGAGCCACGCCTACACGCCCAGCTTCGGGCTGATGGGGCACGAGTCGCTGATCATGCAGCAGAGCGACATCGGCGAGATCGCCAACTCGGTGAAGGACTGCCTGCGCTGCGGCAAGTGCAAGCCGGTCTGCGCGACCCACGTGCCGCGCGCCAATCTGCTCTACAGCCCGCGCAACAAGATCCTGGCGACCTCGCTGCTGGTCGAGGCCTTCCTGTACGAGGAACAGACCCGGCGCGGCGTGTCGATCAAGCACTGGGAGGAGTTCGAGGACGTGGCCGACCACTGCACGGTTTGCCACAAGTGCCTGAGCCCCTGTCCGGTGAAGATCGATTTCGGCGACGTGTCGATGAACATGCGCAACCTGCTGCGCAAGATGGGCCAGAAGAGCTTCCGCCCCGGCAACGCGGCGGCGATGTTCATGCTCAACGCCACCCATCCGCAGACGATCAAGCTCGCCCGAGGCGCGATGGTGGGCGTGGCGATGAAGGCCCAGCGGCTGGCGCACGACGTGCTGAAGCTGGCGGCCCGCAAGCAGACCCAGGCGCCGCCGTCGACGGTCGGGGCCGCGCCGGTCAAGGAACAGGTCATCCACTTCATCAACAAGAAGCTGCCGGGGGGGCTGCCCAAGAAGACCGCGCGCGCCCTGCTGGACATCGAGGACAAGAACTACGTCCCCATCATCCGCGACCCGGCGGCGACCACGCCCGAGACCGAGGCGGTGTTCTATTTCCCGGGCTGCGGCTCGGAGAGGCTGTTCAGCCAGGTCGGTCTGGCCACCCAGGCGATGCTGTGGCGCGCCGGCGTGCAGACCGTGCTGCCGCCCGGCTACCTGTGCTGCGGCTATCCGCAGCGCGGCTCGGGCCAGTTCGACAAGGCCGAGAAGATCATCACCGACAACCGGGTGCTGTTCCACCGCGTGGCCAACACGCTGAACTACCTGGACATCAAGACCGTGGTGGTCAGCTGCGGCACCTGCTACGACCAGCTGCAGGGCTACAAGTTCGAGGACATCTTCCCCGGCTGTCGCATCGTCGACATCCACGAGTACCTGCTGGAGAAGGGCATCACATTGCCCGACTCCACGGGCGGCTACCTCTACCACGAGCCCTGCCACAACCCGATGAAGCTGCAGGACTCGATGAAGACCGTCAAGGCCCTGGTCGGCGACGGCGTGGTCAAGAGCGAGCGCTGCTGTGGCGAGTCCGGCACGCTGGGCGTCAGCCGGCCGGACATCGCCACCCAGGTGCGCTTTCGCAAGGAAGAGGAAATCCGCAAGGGCGAAGCCGAGTTGCGCGCCAGCGGGCGGGTTGGTGCCGGGCAGGACCTGAAGATCCTGACCAGCTGCCCCAGCTGCCTGCAAGGCCTGACCCGCTATGGCGACGACCTCCAGAACGGTCTGCTGCAGGCCGACTACATCGTGGTCGAGATGGCCCGGCTGCTGATCGGCGAGCGCTGGCTCGAGGACTACGTGGCCCGTGCCAACGCGGGCGGCATCGAACGGGTGCTGGTGTGAGCCTGCACGCCGTCGCCTGCGAATTGTGCGAGCCCACGGACAGGGCCGGCTGGAAAACGGTGTTCCGCGATGCTCGGCTGCGCGTGGTGCGGGTGCTCGATGCGCCCGAGTTTCCCGCCTTCTACCGCGTGATCTGGACCCGGCACGTGGCCGAATTCAGCGAGCTGGCGCCGGCCGACCGCGATCACCTGATGAGCGCGGTGGTCGCGGTGGAACGGGTGCTGCGCCAGGCGCTGGCGCCGACCAAGATCAACCTCGCGGCGCTGGGCAACATGGTGCCGCACCTGCACTGGCACGTGATCGCCCGGTTCGACTGGGACAGCCATTTCCCCCAGCCCATCTGGGGCCTGCGGCAGCGCACGCCCGAGCCGCCCGCCACCGGGCGCCTGGCGGTGGATTTCGACGAACTCGACCGCCGCATGCACCTGGCCCTGAACGACCGCCACGGAGAGACCCCATGACCGCCTCGCACACGCCGACCTCGCTGACCCTGCACCAGGCCAGCCGGGTGCTGGAGATCGGATTTTCCGACGGCCAGACCTTTCGCATCCCGTTCGAACTGATGCGGGTCTACTCGCCCTCGGCCGAGGTCCAGGGACATGGCCCGGGGCAGGAGACGCTGCAGACCGGCAAGCGCCAGGTCGGCATCCTGGCCATCGAGCCGGTCGGTCACTACGCGATCCAGCCCAGTTTCGACGATGGCCACGACACCGGCCTGTTCACTTGGGACTACCTGTACCGCCTCGGTGCCGAGCAAGCCCAGCTGTGGGCTCGCTACGAGCAGCGTCTTCAGCAGGCTGGCCTGGACCGCGACGCCCCGATGCCGCCCAAGGCCGGTGCCGCCTGCGGCAACCATTGATTCTTGACGGAGCCCCCCATGCCGCAAACCCATTTCGGATTCGAGACCGTCGACGAGAGCGTCAAGGCCAACAAGGTCAGGAGCGTGTTCGACTCGGTCGCGTCCAAGTACGACGTGATGAACGACCTGATGTCGATGGGCATGCATCGCGCCTGGAAGGCCTACACCGTCGCGGTGGCCAACCTGAGGGAGGGTGACCGGGTGCTGGACATCGCCGGCGGCACCGGCGACCTCGCGCGTGCCTTCGCCCGCAAGGTGGGCGAGCGTGGCCAGGTGGTGCACACCGACATCAACGAGGCGATGCTGCGCACCGGCCGCGACCGGCTGCTCGACGAAGGCCTGTCGCTGCCCACGACGATTTGCGACGCCGAGAAGCTGCCGTTCAAGACCGGCAGCTTCGACCTGGTCAGCGTGGCCTTCGGCCTGCGCAACATGACGCACAAGGAGGCGGCCCTGGCCGAGATGGCGCGCGTGCTGCGCGACGGCGGGCGGCTGCTGGTGCTGGAGTTTTCCAAGGTCGCCGCGCCGCTGCAAAAGCCCTACGACTGGTACTCGTTCAACATCCTGCCCAAGCTGGGTCAGTGGGTGGCGGGCGATGCCGCCAGCTACAAGTACCTGGCCGAGTCGATCCGCATGCACCCCGACCAGGCCACGCTGAAGGCGATGATGAAGGCGGCCGGTTTCGGCCATGTCGACGTCCACAACCTGAGCGCCGGCGTGGTCGCGCTGCACGTCGGCATCAAGTGCTGATCTGAGCTCCGACTTCTACAATCGACGCCCATGGCGAACCCCCTGATCGATCTCGTGCTGCCCGCGGCCACCGCCCGCTTCGTGCTGCTGGCCAACCATGTGCTGGCGGCCGCGCCGCCAGCCACCGAACGGCTCAAGACCCACCACGGCCGGGTGCTGAAGGTCGAGGTGGAAGGCTGGCGCGTGCCGCTGCCTCCACCGCCGCCGCTGGCCCTGCGCATCACGCCAGCGGGCCTGCTGGAAGACGCCGGCGATTCCACCGACGTGCCCGATCTGCGGCTGCGGGTCGATGCCTCGCAGCCGCTGGACAGCGCGCGCCGCGTGGTGGAGGGCGGCCTGCCGGCGGTCCAGATCGAGGGGGATGCCGGCCTGGCGGCCGACGTCAACTGGGTCATCGCCAACGTGCGCTGGGACCTGGCCGCCGATCTGGAGCGCGTCTTCGGGCCCGTGGTGGCCGATGCCGTGTCCCGCGCCGGTGAACGGGCACTGGCCACCGCCAAGTCGCTCGCCCAGGGCGTGGCCGGCGTGCTGCGCAAAGCCTGACGAGCCCGGCCGCCATGCGCTATGTGCTGCGGCTGATCCGCATCGTCTTCACCTTTCTGCGCTTCGGCATCGACGATCTGGCCCTGTCCGGCTTCAGCCAGCGCCGGGTGCGCTGGCTGGCGCGCGTGATGACCGTGGGCCGGAATTTCGACGACACGCCGCGAGGCGTCCGCCTGCGTCTCGCGCTGGAGCACCTGGGGCCGATCTTCATCAAGTTCGGCCAGGTGCTGTCGACCCGGCGCGACCTGATCCCGTCCGACATCGCCGTCGAGCTGGCCAAGCTCCAGGATCGCGTGCCGCCGTTCCCGGCGGCGCAGTCGCAGCGCCTGATCGAGCAGGCGCTGGGCAAGCCGGTCGGCGAGCTGTTCGGCAGCTTCGACGCCGAACCGGTCGCCAGCGCCTCGATCGCGCAAGTGCATTTCGCCACGCTGAAAGACGGCCGCGAGGTGGCGGTGAAGGTGCTGCGTCCCGGCATGCTCGACGTGATCGACGACGACCTGGCGCTGCTGCACACGCTGGCGCGCTGGGTCGAGCGCCTGTCGGCCGATGGCCGGCGGCTGCGCCCGCGCGAGGTGGTGGCCGAGTTCGACACCTACCTGCACGACGAGCTGGACCTGGTGCGCGAAGCCGCCAACGCCGCGCAGCTGCGCCGCAACATGGCCGACCTGCCGCTGATCATCGTGCCCGAGATGCACTGGGACCTGTGCACTTCCAGCGTGATCGTGATGGAGCGCATGAAAGGCGTGCCGATCAGCCAGGTCGAGCGGCTGCGGGCCGCCGGTGTCGACATCAAGAAGCTGGCCCGCGACGGCGTGACCATCTTCTTCACCCAGGTCTTTCGGGACGGGTTCTTCCACGCCGACATGCATCCCGGCAACATCCAGGTCAGCATCGATCCGGGCCACGTCGGGCGTTACATCGCGCTGGATTTCGGCATCATCGGCACGCTGACCGAGGTCGACAAGAACTACCTGGCGCAGAACTTCATCGCCTTCTTCCGGCGCGATTACAAGCGCGTGGCCGAATTGCACGTGGAGTCCGGCTGGGTGCCGCCGGGCACCCGCATCGAACAGCTGGAGCAGGCCGTGCGCGCCACCTGCGAGCCGCAGTTCGACCGGCCGCTGAAAGACATCTCGCTGGGCCAGGTGCTGCTGCGGCTGTTCCAGACCTCGCGCCGCTTCAACGTCGAGATCCAGCCGCAGCTGGTGCTGCTGCAGAAGACGCTGCTCAACGTCGAAGGCCTGGGGCGCGAACTCGATCCGGAGCTCGACCTGTGGACGACCGCCAAGCCCTTTCTTGAAGGCTGGATGAACGAGCAGGTCGGCTGGCGCGCGCTGCTGCGCCGGTTGAAGGACGAGGCGCCGCTGTACGCCCGGCTGATTCCCGAGCTGCCGCGCCTGCTGCACCAGCAGTTGCAGCACCGACCCGCCGATACCGCGCCGATGCTCGCGGCGCTGGTCAGCGAGCAGCGCCGCACCAATCGCCTGCTCAGCGGGCTGATCTGGTCGGCTTGCGGCTTCCTGTTGGGGGCGGTGGCGGCGCGTTTGGTGATGCAGCTGGCGGCCCATGCCGGAGCGTAGCCTTCATGACGGTCAACTTGAAGCGGCCGTCATGACCCCCACCTATAATTGAAAGTTTTGACCCCAAGGTGTTGCCATGCCGATCTACGCTTATCGCTGCGCGGCCTGCGGCCATTCGCGTGATGTGCTGCAGAAGATGTCCGACGACCCGCTGACGGTCTGCCCCCAGTGCGGTGCCGATCAGTTCCAGAAGCAGGTGACCGCGGCCGGCTTCCAGCTCAAGGGCTCGGGCTGGTACGCGACCGATTTCCGCAACGGCGGCGGCACGGCCACCGCCGTGGCCCCGGCGGCCGCCGCTGCCGATGCAACTGCCGCACCGGCGGCCGAGGCAGCCCCGAGCAGCGCATCGCCGGCCACCCCGTGCGGCGGCTCCTGCGCCTGCCATTGACCGGCCGGGCGCCACCTCGCTGCCCGTGGGCGATGGCCTTACCCCCAACGGCATGCCTCGCCGCATGAACCCTGCACCGTGAAGAAATACCTCATCGCCGGTCTGCTGACCTGGCTCCCGCTGGCGATCACCATCTGGGTGCTGCTGTGGGTGCTCGGCCTGATGGACGGCATGTTCGCCGCGGTGCTGTCGGTCACCCAGGCGCTGCTGCCGCACAGCGCCTACGACGACCTGGAGCGCCTGCGCCACATGCCCGGCATGGGCGTGGTGGTGATGCTCGCGCTGATGCTGATGACGGGCATCTTCGTCACCAACATCTTCGGCCAGTGGTGGCTGCGGCAATGGGACGCGCTGATGAGCCGCATCCCCATCGTCAAATCGATCTACAGCTCGGTCAAGCAGGTCTCGGACACCTTGTTTTCCAGCAACGGCAACGCTTTCCGCGAAGCGGTGCTGGTGCAGTACCCGCACGCCGGGTCCTGGACGATCGCCTTCGTCACCGGCCAGCCCGGCGGCGAGGTCGCCCGGCAGCTGCCGGGCGAGCACGTCGGCCTGTACGTGCCGACCACGCCCAACCCGACCTCGGGCTTCTTCCTGCTGATGCCGCGCTCGGCCGTCAAGCCGCTGGGCATGAGCGTCGACGAAGCGCTGAAGTACATCATTTCCATGGGGGTGGTCGCGCCGACGCCCCTTGCCGAGTCCGGGCCCGACAGCCCGGAGGGGGCCGACCCCAATCGGGCGGGCTGACGGCCTCGCCCGGTCGTCAGCCCTGAGGGTCGCCCACACCCCACCCCCCGAAGGCGCTCGCCCACATCGGCTGCCGGCGTTCCCGCCGCACAGCCCCATCCGAATCCACGAATCACCGGAGTGCACCGATGAGAACCACCTACTGCGGCCTGGTCAGCGAGAAGCTGATGGGCGAAACCGTCACCCTGATGGGCTGGGCCCATCGCCGCCGCGACCATGGCGGCGTGATCTTCATCGACCTGCGCGACCGCGAAGGCCTGGTGCAGATCGTCTGCGATCCCGATCGCGCCGACATGTTCAAGACCGCCGAGGGCGTGCGCAACGAGTTCTGCCTGAAGGTCGTCGGCAAGGTGCGTGCGCGCCCGGCCGGCACCGAGAACGCCAACCTGGTCAGCGGCAAGATCGAGGTGCTGTGCCATGAGCTGGAGGTGCTCAACCCCAGCGTCACGCCGCCGTTCCAGCTCGACGACGACAACCTCAGCGAGACCGTGCGCCTGACGCACCGCGTGCTGGACCTGCGCCGCCCGCAGATGCAGAAGAACCTGATGCTGCGCTACCGCGTGGCGATGGAGGTGCGCAAGTTCCTCGATGCCAACGGCTTCGTCGACATCGAGACCCCGATGCTGACCAAGAGCACGCCGGAGGGTGCGCGCGACTACCTGGTGCCCAGCCGCGTGCACGACGGTCATTTCTTCGCGTTGCCGCAATCGCCTCAGCTGTTCAAGCAGTTGCTGATGGTGGCCGGTTTCGACCGCTACTACCAGATCACCAAGTGCTTTCGCGACGAAGACCTGCGCGCCGACCGCCAGCCCGAGTTCACGCAGATCGATATCGAGACCTCGTTCCTGGGCGAGGAAGAGATCCGCGCGATGTTCGAAGGCATGATCCGCACCGTGTTCCGCAATGCGATGGGCGTCGACCTGCCGGTGTACCCGGTGATGACCTACGCCGACGCCATGCACAAGTACGGCTCGGACAAGCCCGACCTGCGTGTCAGGCTGCAGTTCACCGAGCTGACCGACGTGATGAAGGATGTGGACTTCAAGGTCTTCTCCACCCCCGCCACCACCAAAGGCGGCCGCGTGGTGGCCCTGAAGGTGCCGGGTGGCGCCGACATGAGCCGCGGCGAGATCGACGGCTACACCGAGTTCGTCAAGATCTACGGCGCCAAGGGGCTGGCCTGGATGAAGGTCAACGACGTCGCCAAGGGCCGCGAAGGCCTGCAGTCGCCCATCGTCAAGAACCTGCACGACGCCGCCATCGCCGAGATCCTGGCGCGCACCGGCGCCTGCAACGGCGACCTGATCTTCTTCGGCGCCGACAAGGCCAAGATCGTCAACGACGCGATCGGCGCGCTGCGGATCAAGGTCGGCCACAGCGAATTCGGCAAGTCCAAGGGCCTGTTCGAGGACAAGTGGGCGCCGCTGTGGGTGGTGGACTTCCCGATGTTCGAGCACGACGACGAGGAGAACCGCTGGAACGCGGTGCACCACCCGTTCACCGCGCCCAAGGACGGCCACGAGAACCTGATGGACACGGACCCGGGCGCCTGCATCGCCAAGGCCTACGACATGGTGCTCAACGGCTGGGAACTGGGGGGCGGCTCGATCCGTATCCACCGCGCCGAGGTGCAGAGCAAGGTGTTCAGCGCGCTGAACATCAGCAAGGAAGACGCCCAGGTCAAGTTCGGCTTCCTGCTCGACGCGCTGCAGTACGGCGCGCCGCCGCACGGCGGTCTTGCCTTCGGCCTGGACCGCCTGGTCACGCTGATGACCAAGGCCGAATCGATCCGCGACGTGATCGCCTTCCCCAAGACCCAGCGTGCCCAGTGTCTGCTGACCGGGGCCCCGAGCAACGTCGACGACAAGCAGTTGCGCGAGCTGCACATCCGCCTGCGCAACACCCAGACGGCTGCCTGAGCGTGGCCGGCGTGGGGCGTCAAGGGGTCCTCCGGGGCCCCTTTGTGCCTTTCGGCATCGCGCCGGGGGCCGCAGCCGGCCAGACCCCGGGCGGGCGCACGCCATGACGCCGGTTCACCGTCGTCCGGTGGTGATCCGCTGGCTCGCCGCCAGCCGGCCCGGCTTCCTGCTGGTGACGCTGGTGGCCGCGCTGGCGGGCATCGCACAGTCCCAGGCCTGCGGTTGCGGCTGGGACCCGGCGGGCGCGGTGGCCACCGTCGTGCTGGCCCTGCTGACCCATGCGGCGGTGAACCTGTACAACGATTACGGCGACGCGATCGGCGGCTCCGACGCGCTGAACACCGAGCGCCTGTTCCCGTTCAGCGGCGGCTCGCGCGTGATCCAGGACGGCGAATTCAGCGCCGGGCAGATGCGCGACGCCGCCCGCGTCCTGGCGATGGGGGTGGTGGGCGGTGGACTGCTGCTGGCCGCGCGGGCGGGCCCGGGGCTGTTGCTGGTGGGGCTGGCCGGCCTGGCGCTGGGCTGGGCCTATTCCAGCCCGGGCGTGGCGCTGATGGGCCGCGGGCTGGGCGAGGGGGCGGTGGCGCTGGGGTGGTGGCTGATCGTCGTCGGTGCCGACTATGTGCAGCGCCACGCCTTCAGCGCGATCGCGGCGATCTCGGGCGTCAGCATCGCCTTGCTGGTGGCGGCGGTGCTGTGGGCGGCCGAATTCCCCGATGCCCGGGCCGACGCGGCGGCCGGCAAGCGCACCCTGGTGGTCCGGCTGGGGCCGACGGTGTCGGCCGCCGTCTACGCGGCCCTGGTGCTGTTCGCCCATGCGTGGCTGGCGGTGTGGTGGTGGGCCGACTGGCTGCCTTCGACGGCGTGGTGGGCCCTGGGCTCGCTGCCGCTGTCGGTGGCGGCCGCGCTCGGGCTGGCGCTGCGTGCGCGGCAGGTGGCGCGGCTGCGGCCGGTGATGGCCTTGTCGATCGCGGCGGCGGTGCTGCACGGCGCGCTGCTGACGGCGGCCTTCGTCGCGATCGCCCGGCTGCGCTGAGTTGATGCGGCGCGGCGGCGGCCGGGGCCGCCGCACGCTAGCATCGCACCATGAGCGAAGCCGCCCTGATCCGTCCGAGCAAGATCCCTGAATCGGTGCTGGTGGTGATCCACACCCCGGCGCTGGACGTGCTGCTGATCGAACGCGCCGACGCGCCCGGCTTCTGGCAAAGCGTCACCGGCTCGAAGGACGCCATCGACGAGCCGCTGGCGCTGACCTGCCGGCGCGAGGTCGAGGAAGAGACGGGCATCGTCGTCGGCTCGGCCGAGGTGCCCGATCGCGCGCTGCGCGACTGGCAGCTGGCCAACGTCTACGAGATCTACCCGCGCTGGCGCCACCGCTACGCGCCGGGCGTGACCCACAACACCGAGCATGTCTTCGGCCTGTGCGTGCCGGCCGGCACCGCGGTGCGCCTGGCGCCGCGCGAGCACACCGCCTACGCCTGGTGGCCCTGGCGCGAGGCGGCGGATCGCTGCTTCTCGCCGTCCAACGCCGAGGCCATCCTGCAACTGCCCCGCTTCACGGGCGCGGGCTGAAAGCCGCCGATGCGCAGCACCAAACCCTCCTCCTCGTTCGCCACCACCCTGCACACCTCGAACGTGCTGCGGGTCGCGACCTACAACATCCACAAGGGCGTGCGCGGCATCGGCGCACGCAAGCGCCTGGAGATCCACAACCTCGGGCTGGGCATCGAGGCGCTGGACGCCGATCTGGTGTGCCTGCAGGAGGTGCGGCTGTTCCACGCCCGCGACGCGCGCCGCTTCGACCAGACCTGGCTGGGCTGGCCCGACGCGGGACAGGCCGAATTCCTGGCGCCGGAAGGCTATGCGTCGGCCTACCGCAGCAACGCCATCACCCGCGACGGCGAGCACGGCAACGCCTTGCTGTCGCGTTGGCCGATCGGCGACATCGGCCACCACGACGTGTCGGACCACCGCTTCGAGCAGCGTGGCCTGCTGCATGTGCCGGTGACCTGGCAGGGGCTGAAGCTGCATGCGGTGGTGGCCCATTTCGGCTTGATCCACAGCAGCCGGGTGCGCCAGGCCCAGCGCCTGGCCGAGTTCATCGAGGCCGAGGTGCCGGCGGGCGAGCCCCTGCTGGTCGCCGGCGACTTCAACGACTGGGGCGAGCGGCTGGACGCGCCGATGGCCGCCTGCGGCCTGAACCGCGCGGTGGCGCCCGCAGGCCGGATCTCGCAGCGGCTGACGTTCCCGTCGCGCGTGCCGGTGTTCGCGCTCGACCGGGTCTATCTGCGCGGCTTCCGCTGCCTGGGCACCTCGGTGCCGCGCGGTGCCGCCTGGGCGAGGATGTCGGACCACCTGCCGCTGATCGTCGAGCTGGAGCCGGCGTGAGCGCCAGGCCATCCGCCCTGCCCACGCCTGCAGCCGAGCGGGAGGCTGGGTTGGAGGCCGAGCGCAGCGAGGTGGCCGATGCCGATGCGGGCATCGAGCCGCTGCCGTTCTGGTACGGCCAGTCGCGGGCCCAGTTCAGCGGCGGCAACGCCGTCACCCTGCTGCGCGGCGGCGACGAGTTGTTTCCGGCGCTGATCGACGCGGTGGCCTGTGCCCGGCGCGAGGTCTGGCTGGCCACCTACATCTTCCATGACGACGAGGCCGCGCGCCGCGTCGCCGATGCGCTGGCCGCCGCGGCCCGCCGCGGCGTGCAGGTGAGGGTGGTGGTCGATGGCTTCGGCTCGCACCACAGCCTGGGTCACCTGCAGGCGTGGCTGGTGCCGCATGGCGTGTCGCTGACGGTGTTCCGGCCGCTGGAGCGCTGGTGGAACTGGCTGCAGCCGGGCCAGTTGCGGCGCCTGCACCAGAAGCTCTGCGTGATCGACGCCGAGCTGGGTTTTGTCGGCGGCATCAACATCATCGACGACCGCAACGACCTGAACCACGGCGCCACCGACACGCCGCGGCTGGATTTCGCGGTCGCGCTGCGCGGTCCCGCGGTCGGGCCGGTGGTGCAGACCGCGCGTGCGATGTGGAGCCGGGCGATGTTCGGCCACGACTGGCGCGACGAAATGCGGGCCCTCGCCCGCAGCCCGGTGCCGCTGCAAGGCGCCCGCCAGCTGCTGCGGCAGTTGCGCATCCTCGGGCCCGACACCACGCCGGCGCCGGACGCGACCCCGGTCCAGGTGGCGTTCCTGGTGCGCGACAACGTGCGCCAGCGCCGCGCGATCGAGCGCAGCTACATCGAGGCGATCCGCCAGGCGCGGCTGCGCATCGAGCTGGTCACGCCGTACTTCTACCCGGGCCGGGCATTCCGCCGCGCGCTGGTCCAGGCGGCCCGACGCGGCGTGCAGGTGCGCCTGCTGCTGCAGGGCAAGGTCGACTACCGGCTCGCGGCGCTGGCGGCGCAGGTGCTGTACGACGAACTGCTGGCCGAGGGCGTCGAGATCCACGAATACACCCCCGCCTTCCTGCACGCCAAGCTGGGCGTGGTGGACGGCGACTGGGCCACGCTGGGCAGCTCCAACATCGATCCGCTGTCGCTGCTGCTGAACCTCGAGGCCAACGTGGTGGTGCGCGACGGGCCGTTCAGCGAAGCCCTGGCGCGCCATTTCGACCAGGCCGTCGCGGTCTCGCGCCGGGTCACCGTGGCGCCCTACCGCAAGGGGGCGATGGCGGTGCTGCGGCGCGGCTTCGTCGCCTGGGCGGCGCACTGGTACCTGCGCATGGCGGGGCTCAGCGGGCGGTACTGAGCGGTCCCTGGACCTGGTCGCGACACCGGCGGCGACGGCGCGATGCACGCGCCCGCCATCAACTGGCCGTGGTTTACCCCTCAATTCGGCTCAAGTCCTGGGCTGACTTGGCCGACATTGTCTGACGTGGATCAAACACGGGGTGACCGAACCCTGGCAACGCTTCGCGCCACCTGAAGCCCGACAAGGAACCATCGCCATGAACAAACTCAATATCTCGACGCGCCTGATGCTGATGATCGGCATCCTGTCGTTGCTGCTGGTCGCCATCGGCGGCGTCGGCCTGTTCGGGATCTCGCGCACCAACGATGCGCTCCACTCGGTCTATGCGGAACGCACGGTGCCGATCAGCCAGGTGGCCGAGATCCAGCGTCTGCTGCTGAGCAACCGCCTGGCGATCGCCAATTCGCTGATCACCCCGACGCCGCAGGAAATCGCGAAGAACACGGCCGAGGTCGAGGCCAACATCGCCGCCATCAGCAGGCAATGGGACGGCTACAGCGCCAACCAGCTGTCGCCCGAAGAAGCCCGCCTCGCCCAGCTCTTTGCCGACGATCGCAAGAAGTTCGTCGTCGAAGGCCTGAAGCCGGCGATCGCGGCGCTTCGCGCCGACGACATCGCCGGAGCGAGGCAGGTGGTGATCGAGCACATCCGGCCGCTCTACGAGCCGGTGCGGGCGAACATCGATTCGCTGATGAAGATGCAGCTCGACGGCGCCCAGGCGTCCTATGCGGCCGCGGTGGCGCGCTACCAGACGATCCGCGCCGCCGCCATCGTCGCGATCCTGGCCGGCGTTGCCCTGGCCGCGGTGTTCGGCTACTGGCTGATCCGCAGCATGTCCAGGGCCTTGAGCCACGCGGTCGACGTGGCCGACGCGGTCGCCGCCGGCGACCTGACCAAGACCATCCATGTCGACGGGGACGACGAGGTCGCGCGCCTGCTGCGGTCGATGGCCACGATGCAGGCCAACCTCATCAAGGTCGTGTCGAGCGTGCGCAGCCATTCCGAATCGGTGGCCACCGCCAGCGTGCAGATCGCCCAGGGCAACCATGACCTGAGCCAGCGCACCGAGGAGCAGGCCAGCGCCCTCGAAGAGACCGCGGCCTCGATGGAGCAGCTCAGCTCGACCGTCAAGCAGAACGCCGACAACGCCCGCCAGGCCAACCAGCTGGCGCTGGGGGCCTCGACCGTGGCGATCAAGGGCGGCGAGGTGGTGAGCCAGGTCGTCGACACGATGAAGGGCATCAACGACAGCTCGAAGAAGATCTCCGACATCATCAGCGTGATCGACGGCATCGCCTTCCAGACCAACATCCTGGCGCTCAACGCGGCGGTGGAGGCCGCGCGGGCGGGCGAGCAGGGCCGTGGTTTCGCGGTGGTGGCGTCCGAGGTGCGCAGCCTCGCGGGTCGCTCGGCCGAGGCCGCCAAGGAGATCAAGAGCCTGATCGGCGCCAGCGTCGAGCGCGTCGATCAGGGCACGGCGCTGGTGGACCGCGCCGGCGTGACCATGGCCGAGGTGGTCGGCTCGATCAAGCGGGTGACCGACATCATGGGCGAGATCAGTGCGGCGAGCACCGAGCAAAGCCAGGGCGTGTCGCAGGTCGGCGAGGCCGTGAGCCAGATGGACAAGGTGACCCAGCAGAACGCCGCCCTGGTCGAGGAAAGCGCGGCCGCGGCCGAAAGCCTGAAGACGCAGGCGCGGCAGCTGGTGCAAGCAGTGGCGCTGTTCAAGCTCGGCCAGGCCGGCGCGGTCGCTCCGGTGGCGGCCGTCCCGGCGGCTGCGCGCCCGGCCCTGCAGCCGCAGCCCGTCGCGTCCCGTGCGAAGGGCGTGGCGCGTCCGGCGTCCGACGCCAAGCTCGCACCGCAGGCGTCGCCGGCCCTGGCCGAGACCGTGGCGAGCCCGGCGGCCGGGCAGGACTGGGAAAGCTTCTGATCGCGCGGCGCGCGTCCTGACGTCGTTCAGGCGGGCGCGCCGACCGGCCACAGCCGCCGCATCACCGCGGCGAAGCGCGCGACGCCGTCGATGCCGCCCGGCGTCCGGCCATCGCGCACCGACCAGCGGCCCGCCACCATCACATCGCGCCAGGGCCGCGTCGGGCTGGAGAACACCAGCGCATCCAGCATCGCCTGGGCCGGCAGGCCGGCCAGCGCCGGGTCGCCGGCGTCGGCCACCAGCAGGTCGGCGCGTGCGCCCGGCCGCAGGCCCCAGGCCGATGCGCCGGCGGCGCCGGCACCGGCCGCCAGCGCCTGCTGCCACCAGCGTGCCGCGGTGCTGGGTTGCCCCTGGCCGGGGGCCGCGCCGACGTTGCGCTGGCGCAGTGCCAGGCGCTGGCCGTAGTCCAGCCAGCGCACTTCTTCGCGCCAATCGCGCGTGACGTGGCTGTCCGAGCCGATCGCCAGGCCGACGCGGGCCGCCAGCCAGCGCGGCAGGTCGGCCAGGCCGTCGCCAAGGTTGGCCTCGGTGCTGGGGCAGATCACCACCGCGCTGCCGGCACGCGCCACCGCGTCGATCTCGGCCGGCGTGGCGTGGGTGGCATGCACCAGTTGCCAGCGCGCATCCAGCAGGCCCTGGTTCGCCAGCCATTCGATCGGCCGCTGGCCGGTGGCGGCCAGGCAGTCGTCGACCTCGGCGGTCTGCTCGGCGACATGGATGTGGACGGGCCCGTCCATCGCGTCGGCCAGCTGCCGCAGGCGGCCGATCGAGGTGGGGGCCGCGGCGCGCAGCGAGTGGATCGCCACGCCGGCGTTCAGCGTCACATGGCTCTGCGCCGAGATCGCGCGCTGCGCCGCCCAGACGCCGTCGGCATCGAGGCGGAAGCGGCGCTGGCCGGGCTGCAGCGTCGGCTGGGCGAAGCCGGCCCGCTCGTACAGCACCGGCAGCAGCGTCAGGCCGATGCCGGCCGCGTCGGCGGCGGCGATCAGCGCCTGGCTCATCGCCCACGGATCGGCGTACGGTGTGCCGTCGGCCTGGTGCTGCAGGTAGTGGAACTCGCAGACCTGGGTGTAGCCGCCGCACAGCAGCTCGCGGTAGAGCTGGGTGGCGATGGCCTGCAGGTCGTCCGGCGTGACGGCGCCGGCGACGCGGTACATGCGTTCGCGCCAGCTCCAGAAATCGTCATGCACTTGTTCGCGGCGCTCGGCCAGGCCGGCAAAGGCGCGCTGAAAGGCATGGCCGTGGGCGTCGACCAGGCCAGGCAGCACCGGGCCCGCTAGGCGGGTGGCGGCGGTCGGGCAGGGCGTGTCGGGCAGCACCTCGGCCCAGCGGCCGCTGGCGTCGCTGCGCAGCAGCACGGCAGGGCGCCAGCCATCGTCCATCCAGGCCTGCTCGGCCCAGTACAGACCGGCGCGGCTCATCGGGCGTGCTCCGGCAGCCAGGTCAGCAGCGCGTCCATCAGGGCCGCGAGCACCGGCAGCAGGCGGGCCACGCGGTCCGGGTCCAGGCGGGTCTGGACGGTGGGAGGCTGGCGGTCGTCCAAATAGCACTGCCAGCCCATTTCCAGCTGCACCGCGTGCACCTGCTCGGCCGGTCGGCCGTGCTGGCGCGTGATGTAGCCGCCCTTGAAGCGGCCGTCCACCACCTGGCTGAAGCTGCGCTGCGCCGCGAGCACCCCGACCAGCGCCTGGCGCAGGCCGGGGTCGCAGCTGGCGCCGCTGGCCGTGCCCAGGTTCAGGTCGGGCAGGCGGCCGTCGAACAGCCACGGCAGCTCGGCGCAGATGCTGTGGCCGTCGAACAGCAGCGCGTGGCCGTGTTCGGCGCGCAGCCGGGCCAGCTCGCCCGACAGCGCGTCGTGGTAGGGCTGCCAGTACGTGGTGCGGCGCCGCGCGATCTCCGCGGCATCGGGGGCGTGGCCGTCGCGGTACAGCGGATCGCCGCTGAAGTGCCGGGTCGGGCACAGCTCGGTGTTGTTGACGCCGGGGTACATCGGCGCATCGCCGGGCGGCCGGTTCAGGTCGATCACGTAGCGCGAGCAGCGCGGTGCCAGCAGCCCGGCCCCCAGCGGCAGCGCGAAGGCGTAGAGCTGGTCCAGCAGCCAGTCGGTGTCTTCGACCTGCAGCGCCCGCTCGGTGTAGTGGTGGCGCAGCTCGGGCGGAATGAAGGTGCCGGCGTGGGGCACGCTGATCAGCAGCGGCGTGCGGCCGCGCTGCAGGGTGTAGGGGGCATCCGGGGTCATGGCGAGGCTTCCACAAGGGGGGTGAGGGCTTCGCGGCCGGCCAGCCAGACGCGGCAGGCCGGCCGCTGGCCGAAGGCGTAGGCCAGTTGGCGGGGGTGGTCCACCGCCCAATGGACCAGATCGGCCCGCAGGCCGGGGGCGAGCTGGCCGCACTGCCCGCCCAGGCCCAGTGCCGCGGCGGCGTGGCGCGTCATGCCGGCCAGGGCTTCTTCCGGCGTCAGGCGGAACAGCGTGCAGGCCATGTTCAGCATCAGCAGCGGTGACAGCGTGGGCGACGAGCCCGGGTTGTGGTCGGTGGCGATGGCGATCGGCACGCCGGCCTCGCGCAGCGCCTGCACCGGCGGCAGCCGCGTTTCGCGCAGGAAGTAGAACGCGCCGGGCAGCAGCACCGCCACGGTGCCGGCGGCCGCCATCGCACGGATGCCGTCGGGCGACAGCCATTCGAGGTGGTCGCAGCTCAGCGCGCCGTGGCGCGCGGCCAGCGCCGCGCCACCCGAATCGCTGAGCTGCTCGGCATGCAGTTTCACAGGCAGGCCCTGGGCCAGGGCGGCCAGGAACACCCGCTCGACCTGGGCCGGCGTGAACGCGATCGGCTCGCAGAAGGCGTCGACCGCGTCGACCAGCCCCTGCGCATGCCAGCGCGGCAGCCAGTCGCAGACTGCGCGGATGTAGTCGTCCGGCCGGCCTTCGAATTCGGGCGGCAGCGCATGGGCGGCCAGCGCGGTGGTGCGCACCGTCTGGCCGGTGTGCGCGCCGATCTGGCGCGCCACCCGCAGGCAGCGGGCCTCGTGCTCCTCGCTCAGGCCGTAGCCGGACTTGATCTCGACCGTCGTCACGCCTTCCGCACGGAGCGCCAGCGCGCGGGCCAGCGCCTGTTGAAGCAGCAGCGCGTCGGGCGCGGCGCGGGTGGCGGCGACCGTCGAGCGGATGCCGCCGCCGGCGCGGGCGATGTCTTCGTAGCTGGCGCCCTGCAGCCGCAGCTCGAACTCGGCCGCCCGGTGGCCGCCGTAGACCAGATGGGTGTGGGCGTCCACCAGGCCGGGCGTCAGCACGCCGCCGCCCAACTCGTGCTCGGCGTCGACGCTCAGGCCGGCCGGCAGGTCGGCGGCACGGCCGACCCAGCGGATGCGGCCGGCCTCGGCCAGCAGCGCGCCATCGGCGATCCAGCCCCAGGGCTGGCCGGCGCGCAGGGTGGCCAGGTGGGCTCCGCGCCACAGGGTGACGCCGGGTGTCGGGGAAGAGGTCATCGGGGGTCTCCGTCCAGCCACAGCCACAACGCCTGGGTGGCCGGGTGCAGCGGTTGCAGGTGCCAGGCCTGCGCGCAGGCCTCGCTCCAGGCCAGCGTGCCGGCTGGTAGCAAGTCGGCAGGCGCGTCGCCACGCTGCAAGCGGGCCGCGCCCTCGGCGAGGTAGACGGCGCGCCAGCGGGGCCCGGCGGGCCAGGGCGCCTCGCCGGCCGCCACCCGCCGCATGCCGGCGCGCCCGGCGCCCCGCCGTACCATCAGGTTCAGGTCCTGGCTGGCGCCTGCGAGCCGGGTGCACATCGGCGGCTCGCCACCGTCGAAATGCCAGGGCGCGCTGGTCGGCGTCAGCCGATGGGTGGCGCCGGCGCGGCTGAGTTGCACGCCGGCGCCGCGCAGCACGGCGAACACGCGCTCGACGCCGGCGAACGGCGAGAACGGGCCGTCCTGGTGGATCTCGGCGACGCTGACCCGCAGGGCCCATTCGGCCTGGCCGGCGGGCCAGGTCAGCAGCTCCTGCGTGAAGCCGCCGCCATTGCGCCAGGGCTGCGGGGCGCAGTCGTCGAGGCGGACGCCATGCAGGACCGCGCAAGCGGGGGATTCGGCGGGACGGTTCATGGCGTGAACTGCCCGTCCAGCTGGTAGCGCTGGCCCGGGTGCACCAGCCGCGCCAGCGTGATCGGGGCCTCGCGGCTGAAGGTGCGGCGCACGATCACCAGGCAGGCGTCGGTCCGGGCGATGCCCAGCAGTCGCGCCTCCTGCGCCGTCGGCTGGGCGGCCTGGATCGCGTACTGGGCGCGCCACAGCGAAGTGGCCTCGAACAGGTAATTCGTCGGCGTGGTACGGCTGAAGTCCTGCGCCAGGTAGTGCGGCGCCGCCGCCGGATTGACGTAGCGGTCCTCGCACTGCAGCGCGACGCCGTTCTCGAAATGAACGATCAGCGTGTGGAACACCGGCGCACCGGGTGCCAGGCCCAGCTGGGCCGCCAGCGCATCCCCGGCCGGCTCCTCGGCCTGCAGGTGCACGACGGCGCTGTGCTGGTGGCCCCGCTCGGCGATCTCTTCGTGCAGGTCGCGCAGTTGCAGCATCGACGACACCCGGTGCAGCTGCGCGGCGAAACTGCCCACGCCCTGGACCCGGTCGACCAGACCCTCGGCCTGCAATTCCTTGAGCGCGCGGTTGACCGTCATGCGGCTGACGCCGAACTGCGCCACCAGTTCTGCTTCGGACGGCATCAGCACGCCGGCCGGCCAGTCGCCCGCGGCCAGGCGGTCCTTGAGGTGCTGCTTGACGCGGGCGTACGGCGCCAGCGAGGCGGGGGTGGAGGTGACCATGGAGCGAATCCTACTTGCATAAGCCTGTCTAGACAAGTAGAGTGCAACCCCAGCCGTCGTTTTTCTCGATCCCAACCGTCACGGAGACTCCCATGACCGACCTGTCCTCTCCCCGCCTCGCCGCCCGCCCGCGCCCCGTGCAATCGCCCACCGGCACCACGCTGCACTGCCGCAGCTGGCTGACCGAGGCGGCCTGGCGCATGCTGCAGAACAACCTGGATCCGGCGGTGGCCGAAAACCCCGATGCCCTGGTGGTCTATGGCGGCATCGGCAAGGCGGCACGCGACTGGGACTGTTTCGAGCAGATCCTGGCCGAGTTGCGCACGCTGGAAGACGACCAGACCCTGCTGGTGCAGAGCGGCAAGCCGGTGGGCGTGTTCCGCACCCATGCCGACGCGCCGCGGGTGCTGATCGCCAACTCCAACCTGGTGCCCAAGTGGGCCACCTGGGAGCACTTTCACGAACTGGATCGCAAGGGCTTGATGATGTACGGCCAGATGACCGCCGGCAGCTGGATCTACATCGGCAGCCAGGGCATCGTGCAGGGCACCTACGAGACCTTCGTCGAGGCGGCGCGCCAGCATTTCAATGGCGTCGCCGCCGGCAAGTGGATCCTCACCGCCGGTCTGGGTGGCATGGGCGGCGCGCAGCCGCTGGCCGCGAGCTTCGCGGGCTTCTGCTCGCTCAACATCGAGTGCCAGCAAAGCCGGATCGACTTCCGCCTGCGCAGCCGCTACCTGGACGAACAGGCCGCCGACCTGGACGACGCGCTCGCGCGCATCGCCCGCTACACCGCCGAGGGCAAGGCCGTGTCGATCGGCCTGCTGGGCAACGCGGCCGAGATCCTGCCCGAGCTGGTCGGGCGCGCCCGGGCGGGCGGCCCCCGGCCCGACCTGGTGACCGACCAGACCAGCGCGCACGACCTGGTCAATGGCTACCTGCCGGTGGGCTGGAGCGTGGCGCAGTGGCGCGCGGCCCAGGCCGACGGCCAGCAGCACGGCGCGCTGCGCGCCGCCGCCGCCAAGGGCTGCGCGGTGCACGTGCAAGCGATGCTGGATTTCCTGGCGATGGGCATCCCGACGGTGGACTACGGCAACAACATCCGCCAGGTGGCGTTCGACGAGGGCGTGAAGAATGCGTTCGATTTCCCCGGCTTCGTGCCTGCCTACATCCGGCCGCTGTTCTGCCGCGGCAAGGGCCCGTTTCGCTGGGTCGCGCTGTCCGGCGACCCGGAAGACATCCGCAAGACCGACGCGAAGATGAAGGAGCTGTTCCCCGACGACGCCCACCTGCACCGCTGGCTGGACATGGCGGGCGAGCGCATCGCCTTCCAGGGCCTGCCGGCGCGCATCTGCTGGATCGGCCTGGGCGAGCGCCACCGCGCCGGCCTGGCTTTCAACGAGATGGTGAAGAACGGCGAGCTGAAGGCCCCGATCGTGATCGGCCGCGACCACCTGGACAGCGGCTCGGTGGCCAGCCCGAACCGCGAGACCGAAAGCATGATGGACGGCTCGGACGCGGTGAGCGACTGGCCGCTGCTCAACGCCTTGCTCAACACCGCGGGCGGTGCCACCTGGGTCAGCCTGCACCACGGCGGCGGCGTGGGCATGGGCTATTCGCAGCACGCGGGCGTGGTGATCGTCTGCGACGGCACCGACGCTGCCGCGAAGCGCGTCGAGCGGGTGCTGTGGAACGACCCGGCCACCGGCGTGATGCGCCACGCCGACGCCGGCTACGAGATCGCGCGCCAGTGCGCCCGCGAACACGGCCTGAATCTGCCGATGCTGCTGCGCGGCTGAAGTCCGTGCCGCCCACCCGACCCGCCTGAAGACGTCCCACCGAGACCTGACCATGACTTCTGTCCTGACCCTGATCCCCGGCGCCCTGACGCTGGAACAACTCCAGACCCTGCACGCCAGCCCGACGCCGCTGGCCATCCACCCGGACGCCCGCGCCGACATCCTGGCCAGCGCCGCCGTGGTGCAGGCCGCGGCCGCCGGCGACGCGCCGGTCTACGGCGTCAACACCGGCTTCGGCAAGCTCGCCAACCAGCGCATCAGCGCGGCCGACCTGGCCACGCTGCAGCTGAACCTGATCCGCTCGCATTCGGTGGGCGTGGGCGAGCCGCTGGCGCCTGCGGTGGTGCGGCTGATGCTGGCCTTGAAGGCCGCCAGCCTGGCGCGCGGCCACTCCGGCGTGCGCGAGGAGGTGATCGACACGCTGATCGCCGTGCACAACGCCGGCCTGGTGCCGTACGTGCCGGCGCAGGGCTCGGTCGGCGCGTCGGGCGATCTGGCGCCGCTGTCGCACATGACGCTGGCGCTGCTGGGCGAGGGCGAGTTCCTGGTCGACGGCCGGCGCCAGCCCGCCGGCCCGCTGCTGGCCCACCACGGCATCGCGCCGCTGCAACTGGCCGCCAAGGAGGGCCTGGCCCTGATCAACGGCACCCAGACCTCGACCGCGCTGGCGCTGCACGGCCTGCTGAGCTTCGAGCCGGTGCTGGAGAGCGCGCTGGTGATCGGCGCGCTGACGGTGGACGCCGCGCGCGGCAGCGACGGACCGTTCGATCCCCGCATCCACGCCTTGCGCGGCCAGCCCGGCCAGATCGACGTGGCCCAGTACTACCGCGGCCTGCTGGCCGGCAGCGCGATCCGGCAGTCACACAAGGACATGCGGCCCCAGACCGGCGCGGCGCACCGGTCGCCCCCCAAGGGGGATGTCCCGCCCTGGCAAAGCCAGATGCTGGACGGCGACGACCGCGTGCAGGACCCGTACTGCCTGCGCTGCCAGCCCCAGGTCGTCGGCGCCTGCCTGGACCAGCTGCGCCACGCCGCGCTGGTGCTGGTGCGGGAAGCCAACGCCGTCACCGACAACCCGCTGGTGTTCTTCGAGGACGGGTCGATGATCTCCGGCGGCAATTTCCACGCCGAGCCGGCGGCGCTGGCGGCCGACGCGATGGCGGTGGCCATCGCCGAGGTCGGCGCGATCGCGGAGCGCCGCATCGCGATGCTGATCGACGCCAGCGTCTCGCGGCTGCCGCCCTTCCTGACCGCCAACGCGGGGCTGAACAGCGGCTTCATGATCGCGCACGTCACCGCTGCGTCGGTCGCCAGCGAGAACAAGTCGCTCGCCCACCCGGCCAGCGTCGACAGCCTGCCCACCAGCGCCAACCAGGAGGACCACGTCTCGATGGCCACCTTCGCCGCCCGCCGCCTGCAGCCGATGATCGCCAACGTCGCGACCATCCTCGGCATCGAATGGCTGGCCGCCGCGCAGGCGATCGAATTCCTGCGCCCGCTGACCAGCTCGGCGGCGCTGGAACAGGCTCACGCGCTGCTGCGCGCCGCCTGCCCGGCGATGCCCGTGGACCGCTACCTCGCGCCCGACATCGAGCGCGCCAGCGCCCTGGTGCGCAGCGGCGCGCTGTCGCAGATCTTCCGCGCGCTGCCGGACTTGCCGGTGCTGTGGAAGCCGGTGTGAGCGGGCGATAGGCGAGCGACGGCCAGGTGCATGCACCCGGCGCATGCACCCGGCACATGCGATAGTGCGATCCCGCGCACCGCCCTGTGGCCGCATGAACGACCCCGACGACGACCCCGACGACCCCGACGACCGTTACCGCCCGATCTCCATCCGTCAGCGGCTGACCATCATCGCCGCCACCGCGGCCGTCGCGGTGACCCTGTGGTGGCTGCTGCTCGACCAGCCCGGCGGCCACTACGACTGGTTCACCCCCCAGCCCTGCCAGGCCGCGCAGCAGCGAGACTGCGTCGGAGGCCTGGCCCCCGTCACGCTGCTGCCGGCCGAGCCGGCGGCCAGCGCTGCCAGGCCTTGAGGGGCGCGCCAGACCGGACGATGGGGAGCGCGATGTCGTTCCGGCGTCGGCTGGCGTGAACCTGCACCGTCAGTTCATTCCTCTGCCGCAGCGGCATGGCGGCGGTCCGCACCGGCCTGCGCCGCGGTCACCAGCAGGGTGATCACCGTCAGGAACAGCGCGCTGGTCCAGACCGTGCCGAGGCCCAGGCCGCCGGCGGGCCGGGCCTGGGTCAGCAGGTCGCCCAGCGCCGCGCCGAAGGGGCGGGTCAGGATGTAGCCGATCCAGAAGCTCAGGACGGCATGGCCGCGCAGGCGCCAGGCGGTGTAGGTGATCGCGATCAGCGCACCGAACGCCATGGCGCCGCCGGCAAAGCCCAGGCCGAGCGCTTCCGTCGCGAGATCGCCGGCCGCCGTGCCCAGCGCGAACGTGCACAGGATGGCAGCCCAGTAGAAGCGTTCCCGGCGCCGGGTGACGATCTCGTGGATCGACAGGCTGTGTTCGATCCGGTGCCAGACCGCGAAGATCGCGGCCAGCACCAGCGCGAAGACCGGCGTGCTGATGGACAGGCTCAGGCCCAGGCCGTCGGTGAGACCGTCGGTGATCTGTGTGCCCACGATGCTGACCAGCACGACGCAGAGCCAGTAGATCCATGGCGTGTGGCGCGGCGTGCGCAGCTGCAGCCACAGCGCGATCGCCAACAGGCTGGCCATGAGCGCGCCGGTCATCGCCGCGCCCCAGCCCGCGTCGGTCGCCAGAAAGTCGGCTGCCGTTTCGCCGACCGTCGTCGACAGGATCTTGATGACCCAGAACGCCAGGGTCACCTCCGGGACCTTGTTGAAGCGGAGCGAAGAGGGGGCAACGGGTGGTGGGGTCATGGGGGCGTCCTGCAGCGGGAGGAGGTTCAGCGCGTCAGTGTGTTCAGCGCCGCTTAGGCCAGTCATAGGGGGCTCAACGGCGCACCCACCCGCGCTCGATCAGCGGGGCGAAGGCGCGGTGACGGATGCAGGCCGCAAGCTGCCAGAGGGGCCGCAGGTCGTGCCTGGCGGTGCGCCGGGCCAGCCCGGCACTGGTGACGGCGACGGCGGCCGCACCGACCACGTCGAGCGGAAAATGGACGCCCAGGTAGATGCGCGCCCACGCCACCGGCAGGCCCAGCACCGCCAGGGCTGTGCCGGCACGCCGCGTGCGACGCTGCAGCAGCAGGCTGAAGGCGACGGACCACAGCAAGGTCAGGTGGTCGCTCGGGAAGGAGGAGTCGGCCACGTGGGCCAGATGGGTGTGGCCCAGGCCGATCATGAACGGGCGAGGGTGCTGCCAGACCAGGCCGATGAGCTGGTTGATCAGCAGGCCGGCCAGGCCGGCGGCGGTGGCCTCGATCATGATGCGGCGGGTGCGCTCGCGGCCGCGCAGCCATCCGAGCGCGAGAACGATCGGGACGAGCCAGAGCGCCTGCTCGGCCAGGAAGGTGGCGATGGCGAGGGACGCGGTGCCGGGATGGACCGGCGCGTCGAGCCACAGGAAAAGGGAGCGGTTCAGGTCTTCCATGATGGGATCGGTGGCCGGAGCGGTCCCGTTGCGGGCGCTCCGGCGTCAGGCAGGCAAGGGGCTCAGTCGCGGGCGTCGTGACCGTCGTCGCGATCGACCGCGTCGGCGGCCGATGCCAGGACGCTGCCCTTGGCGGCGTCGACCCTGACGTCGAAGACCTGGGTTCCGCTGACGACCTCGACGTCATAGACCCAGCCCTGCTTCGAGTTTTCGTACTCGGCGCGGGATGCCCGGCCGTGGACGTGCTGCTCGGCGGTGGTGACGGCCTGGGCCAGCGTGACCGGGGCGCGGGTGACGGCCAGTGCGTCGTTGTCATGGTCGCTCTGGGCGGCCAGGGCCAGGCCGCAGGCCGCGGCGAAACCGAGGAAGGTGAAGGTCAGAACAACCGGCTTGCTGAGGCGGGACATGGTGTCGGCTCCGTGAACGCGCAGGAATTTGCGCAACCTGGAGCCTAGGGGCGCCGCCTTAGCGGGCCCTGAGCGCGTGCCGGGAGGGGTACGCGCCGCCACGCTCCTACACTGCAGGCTCAGCCGACCGGAGGGCCCGCCGTCGGGCGTTGCGCGGGCCGTGCGGCCATCCTCCACCTGCCAGCCACCGACATGAGCCACGCCAAGACCCGCCGAATCCGCACGCCCTTCAGCAAGCGCGCCAGCTCGATGAACATGCTCAAGCTCGGGGTCTCGCGCTACGACTTCAACGACCCGTACCACTTCGCCTTGACGCTCAGCTGGCCCGGCTTCTTCGTCGTGCTGGTGCTGTGCTACCTGCTGGTCAACCTGCTGTTCGCGGCGCTGTACTGGGCGCATCCCGGCAGCATCGCCCACCTGCCGCCGGACGCGCCGATGGACGCGTTCTTCTTCAGCGTCGAGACGCTGTCCACGGTGGGCTACGGTGCGATGTCGCCGGCGACCCACTATGGGCACTGGGTGGTCACGGCCGAGATCTTCGTCGGCATGCTGTTCACCGCCACCACCACCGGGCTGGTCTTCGTGCGCTTCTCGAAGCCGAAGGCGAAGATCCTGTTCGCGCACCAGGCGGTGGTGGCCCGCCAGCGCGGCCGCCGCCTGCTGATGCTGCGCATCGGCAACGGCCGGGTGAATGCGCTGACCGATGCGGTGGCGCGGCTGACCGCGCTGGTCCACGAGCTGACGCCGGGCGAGCAGCATTTCCGGCGCGCGGTGGACCTGAAGCTGGTGCGCTCCGAGCTGCCGTTCTTTCCGCTGACCTGGACGCTGATCCACGAGCTCGACGAGACCAGCCCATTGCACGCCGCGTTGCAGGACCCCAGCGCGGCGGCGGGCGTGCGCCTCATGCTCAGCATCACCGCGCGCGATCCGTCGCTGGGCGCGCAGGTGCACGCGGCCGAAGCCTACCGTGGCGACGACATCGCCTTCGGCATGCGCTACGCCGACGCGATCACCTGGGAGGGCGGCGACCATTCGATCGCCGACATGCGCAAGATCAGCGACATCGAGCCCGAGGATGCGCCCGTGGCCTCGCATCCGCCACCGGTCTGAGGCGAGGGAGCGATGACCTTTCCGGCCATGGCACGGCGCCCGGTGCGGTTGGCGCTGTTGACGTTGCTGGCGGCCTGCCTGGGCGTGCCGGGGACGGTCCGGGCCTGGGGACTGCGCGGGCACGAGACGGTCGGTGCGATCGCGCAGCAGTTGATTGCCGGCAGCGCGGCCGAGGCGCAGGTGCGCCAACGCCTGGGCGGCATGGATCTGGCGCAGGCCGGGCTGTGGGCCGATTGCATCAAGGGCCTGCGCCTGGCGGGCGAGGGCGGGTCCTGGGCCGAGCCGGGTCGCCATCCCGAATGCCGGCCGTTCGAGACGCCGCAGGAGACGGCGGCGGCGATCGCCTACGTCCGGCTCAGCGAGCGTGCGTGCGCCGCCACCGCTGGACCGGCCGACGAAGCCTGCCATCGCCGCTACCACTACACCGACGTGGCCGTGCAGCGCGACGGCTACCGGCGCGGCCTGGCCGGTACCCGCGACGACGATCTGGTGGCCGCGGTGTCGGCCGCACTGGCCCGGCTGCAGGACCGGCCGGTGCCCCCGCCGTTCCGCTTCGACGACACCACCGAGGCGTTGCGCCTGCTGGTGCACTGGGTGGCCGACCTGCACCAGCCGCTGCACGTAGGCGCCGTCTACCTGGACGAGTACGGCGACCGCATCGACCCGGACCGGCAGCGCCACGGTGTGGCCAATGACACGGTCGGCGGCAATCGCTTGATCGAGGACGGCCTGCCGCTGCACCGCCGCTGGGACGACGTGCCCGAGGCGCTGGGCCCGCGTGGGCTGGGCCGCGAGGCCGTCGCGTGGGCGCGCCAGGTGCCGCCCACCCCGGGCGCGGTGGCGGACTGGCCCGCCCTGTGGGCGAGCGACACCTTGCGGGCGGCCGGCGCCGCCTACGCGCCGCTGCGTTTCGGCGCGGCGCAGGGCTGGCCACCGCGCTGGCCGGTGCTCGGCGGCGACGAGGCCGCGCGCGCCCGGCAGCGCGAGGCGCTGCAGCGCCGCCAGCTGATCAAGGCGGGGGTGCGGCTGGCCCGGCTGCTGCAGGCGATCTGGCCCTGAGCCAAGCCGGAGGGCGCCGGCAGGCCGCCCGGGTTTGTTAAGCTGAGCGGCTCCTGCGGACCGCGCCACGACGCGCGTCGCCGCGTTTCTCGATCCTACTGGCGACCATGCACTTCACCGAACGCGACGACACCTCGGAGCACGACATCATTTCCGCGCGCGATCGCCGCGTCGCTGCCTCGCGCAGCACCTGGGTCAGCGTGGTGGTGAACGTAAGCCTCAGCGTCACCCAGCTGGTGGTGGGCGTGCTGGCGCGCTCGCAGGGCCTGGTGGCGGACGGCGTGCATTCGCTGTCCGACCTGGTGGCCGACGTGGTGGTGCTGGTGGCGAGCCGGCATGCCGGCAAGGACGCCGACGCCGACCACCCCTACGGCCATCACCGCTTCGAGACCGCGGCGTCGCTGGCGCTGGGCGTGCTGCTGCTGGCCGTCGGTGCGGGCATGCTGTGGTCGGCGGTCGTCAAGCTGCAGGACCCGGGCAGCGTGCCCAAGGTGCAGACCGTGGCGCTGTGGGTGGCCGGCATCGCGCTGCTGGCCAAGGAGGCGCTGTTCCGCTTCATGCTGGCGGTGGCGCAGCGGGTCAAGTCCAGCATGCTGGTGGCCAACGCCTGGCATGCCCGCTCGGATGCCGCGTCGTCGCTGGTGGTCGGCCTGGGCATCGTCGGCAACCTGGCCGGCTACCCGCTGCTGGACCCGATCGCCGCGCTGATCGTCGGCTTCATGGTCGCCCGCATGGGCTGGTCCTTCGGCTGGGAAGCGCTGGGCGATCTGATGGACCGGGCGGTGGACGACGAGGAAGTGGCGGCGATCCGCCTGACCCTGATCGAGACGCCCGGCGTCAGCGGCGTGCATGACGTGCGCACCCGCAAGATGGGCGACCTGATCGTGGTCGATGCCCACATCGAGGTCGACGCCCGGCTCACCGTCGAGCAGGGCCACGACATCGCCGTGGCCGCGCAGCGCCGCGTGATGCAGCGCCACCGCGTGCTGAACCTGATGACCCACGTCGACCCCTGGTCGCGGCCCGATCTGGACCACGACGCCGCGGCGGCGGCCCCCTCGTCCGCGGGCTGAGCGCCGCGGGACCGCAGCGTCCGGTTCGACGCCCGAATCAACGCCCGGTCTTGCGGCCCGGCTTGCCCTTGCGCGCCGGCGCGCCGGTGTCGCGCGGCGGCAGGCCGGTGTGCTGGGTCAGCACGCGGCCCTTGATCGGGCGCGGATCGGGAGCGGGCGCGGCGGCGCGCGGCGGGGCCGAGGGCCGCGGCGCCGGGCCACGGCCGGTGGCCGGCGTCGAATTGCTGCGGCGGGCGCTGACGTAGCTGACCTCGCTTGCGGGCTGCCAGGTCGGGATCAGGTGGTGCTTGCCGTTGCCGATCAGGTCGGCGCGGCCCAGGTCTTTGAGCGCGTCGCGCAGCAGCGGCCAGTTGGCCGGATCGTGGTAGCGCAGAAAGGCCTTGTGCAGGCGGCGGCGCCGGTCGCCCTTGACCACGTCGACCCGTTCGCCCTTGCGGGCGTCGCGGCTGATGCCCTTGAGCGGGTTGTGGCCCGAGTGGTACATCGCCGTGGCGGTGGCCATCGGGCTGGGATAGAAGGTCTGCACCTGGTCGGCGCGGAAACCGTTGTGCTTGAGCCAGACCGCCAGGTTCATCATGTCCTGGTCGCTGGTGCCCGGGTGCGCGGCGATGAAGTAGGGAATGAGGAACTGCTTCTTGCCGGCCTCGGCGCTGAACTTCTCGAACATCGCCTTGAAGCGGTCGTAGGTGCCGATGCCGGGCTTCATCATCTTGGACAGCGGGCCGGCCTCGGTGTGCTCGGGCGCGATCTTCAGGTAGCCGCCGACATGGTGGGTGACCAGCTCCTTGACGTACTCGGGCGAGGTCACCGCCAGGTCGTAGCGCAGGCCCGAGCCGATCAGGATCTTCTTGACGCCCTTGAGGCCGCGCGCGCGCCGGTACATGTGGACCAGCGGTGCGTGGTCGGTGCGCAGGTTGCTGCAAATGCCGGGGTAGACGCAGCTGGGCTTGCGGCAGGCGGCCTCGATCTCGGGTGACTTGCAGCCCAGCCGGTACATGTTGGCGGTGGGGCCGCCGAGATCGGAGATGACGCCGGTGAAGCCCTTGACCTTGTCGCGGATGGCCTCGATTTCGTGGATCACCGAGTCTTCGCTGCGGCTCTGGATGATGCGGCCTTCGTGCTCGGTGATCGAGCAGAAGCTGCAGCCACCGAAGCAGCCGCGCATGATGTTCACGCTGAAGCGGATCATCTCCCAGGCCGGGATCTTGGTCGCGCCATCGAAGCCGCCCTGCGCGTCGGCGTAGGCCGGGTGCGGCGCGCGGGCGTAGGGCAGGTCGAAGACGTGGTCCATCTCGGCCATGCTCAGTGGCAGCGGCGGCGGGTTGATCCACAGGTCGCGCGCGATGTGGCCCTCGCCATGGCGCTGCACCAGCGCACGGGCGTTGCCGGGGTTGGTCTCCAGGTGCAGCACGCGGCTGGCATGGGCGTACAGCACCGGGTCGCTCTTGACCTGCTCGTAGGCCGGCAGGCGGATCACCGTGCGCTCGCGCGGCGTGGCCACCGCATGGCCCGCCTGCTTGGCCAGCGGTCGGCGGACCAGCGTGATCGGCTGGCTGCCGTCGGCCGCAGCCGTTGGCGCTGCAGCACCCTGGCTGCAGCTGGCGCCGTTCTCGGCTGCTTGCTCTTCCAGCGTCAGGTAGGGGTTGAGCAGGGCGTCGACGCGGCCGGGGGCGTCGACCTCGGTCGAGTCGACCTCGAACCAGCCGGCCAGCGCGGCCTCGTCGGGCTTGCGCAGGAAGGCGGTGCCGCGGATGTCGGTCAGGCTGGCCACCGGCCGGCCCTGGGCCAGGCGGTGGGCGATCTCGACGATCGCGCGCTCGGCATTGCCGTAGACCAGCAGGTCGGCCTTGGCGTCGACCAGGATGGAGCGGCGCACCTTGTCGCTCCAGTAGTCGTAGTGGGCGATGCGGCGCAGGCTGGCCTCGATGCCGCCGATCACCACCGGCACGTCCTTGTAGGCCTCGTTGCAGCGCTGGGTGTAGACCAGCGTGGCGCGGTCCGGGCGCTTGCCGCCGACGTTGCCGGGGGTGTAGGCGTCGTCGCTGCGCAGCTTGCGGTCCGCGGTGTAGCGGTTGATCATCGAATCCATGTTGCCGGCCGCCACGCCGTAGAACAGGTTGGGCTTGCCGAGCGCGCGGAAGGGCTCGGCCGAGCTCCAGTCGGGCTGGGCGATGATGCCGACCCGAAAGCCCTGGGCTTCCAGCACCCGGCCGATCACCGCCATGCCGAAGCTGGGGTGGTCCACATAGGCGTCGCCGGTGACGATGACGACGTCGCAGCTGTCCCAGCCCAGGGACTCCATCTCCTTGCGGCTCATCGGCAGGAACGGCGCGGGGCCGAAGCGCTTGGCCCAGTGGGGACGGTATGCCGTCAGCGCCTTGGGCAGCGCGGGGGTGTCGGCGCGGGGGCGCACGGGGGCGGTGGTGGCGTTCACGGTGGGGGCGGGGGGCGGCGCCGGCCTGGGCCGGGCGGGCAGCGGGGCGTCGGTCGACGCAAGGCCTGCATTGTCCCAGCAGCGGCCCGGCCGCGCCATCGTGCGGTCTTCCCCCCGGTCTTGGCAAGGACTCCCCCGGCCGGCCCGGGGGAAGCGTCCGGCGCCGACAATCGCCGCATGCAACACGGTGAACCCATGCTGGTGGGGGTCGATTTCAGCAGCGCGCCGACGCGCGCCAAGCCGGTGGTGGTGGCGCAGGGCCGGCTGGGCGGCGCCGGTGCGGCGCGCGTGCTGCGCCTGGACCGCCTGGCCAGCCACGACAGCTTGGCGGCCTTCGGCGACTGGCTGGCCGAGCCGGGCGACTGGGTCGGCGGCTTCGACCTGCCGTTCGGGCTGCCGCGCGAACTGGTCGAGCACCTGGGCTGGCCGACCGAGTGGGCCGCGCTGATGCGGCATTACGCCGGCCTGTCGCGCGAGGAGATCCGAGCGACCTTTGCCGCGTTCTGCGATGCGCGGCCCGCGGGCGGCAAGTTCGCCCACCGCGCCTGCGACGGGCCGGCGGGTTCGTCGCCGAGCATGAAATGGGTCAACCCGCCGGTGGCATTCATGCTGCACGCCGGCGTTCCCTTGCTGAGGGCCGCCGGGGTGGACCTGCCCGGCCTGCAGCCGGGCGACGCCCGCCGCGTCGCCCTGGAGGCCTACCCGGGCCTGCTGGCGCGCGAGATCCTGGGCCGGCGCTCGTACAAGAGCGACACGCCGGCGCAGCAGACGGCCGAGCGGCTGATCGCCCGCAAGGACCTGGTCGACGCGCTGGAGCAGGGCCGGCACCGGCTCGGGCTGCGCCTCAAGCTCAGCCATGCCCAGCGCGACGCGCTGGTGCAGGACGCGCGCGGCGACCGGCTGGACGCTGTCATCTGCCTGCTGCAGGCCGGGTGGGCCAGCAGCCGGCCGCGCTGGGGCTGGCCGGCGCAGGTCGATCCGCTGGAAGGCTGGATCCTGACGGCCTGAGCGGGCCGTGCGCGATGCGGCTTATTTGGCGGCCGCCAGCATGTAGTCCATCGCGGCGGCGACCTCGTCGTCGTCCAGCTTCGGGTTGCCGGCCTTGGGCGGCATCGCGCCCTTGCCGTTGAGCGCCGAGTGCAGCAGCGCGTCGCGGCCCTGGGCCAGGCGCGGCGCCCAGGCGGCCTTGTCGCCGAACTTCGGCGAGTTGGCCAGGCCGGGCACGTGGCACATCGCGCAGTTCTGCTTGAACACGGTTTCGCCGTCGTCCGACGCGAAGGCCGGCAGGGCCAGGCTCAGCAGGGTCAAGGCGATGAGTGGGGGGCGGCGCAGCATGGGGTCTCCTCGGGCGTGCGATGGTGGGGTGTGGCCAGCCATCGCAAGCCACATGCCACCCGCCGGGCCGGCGCAGCGGCCCGCAAACCAAGGGTTGCCCCGGAGCCGCCGGCGTGCCGCGCACCGGCGTTCGGCCCGGACTGTGCCGCGCCGCCACACTCGGCCGCGCCGCCGCGGAGCGCCTCAGCGGCGCATCAGCGTGCTCTTGCCGAACAGGCTTTCGATCAGGTCCACCGCCAGGTCGGCGGTCTTGTTGCGCAGGTCCAGCGCGGGGTTGAGCTCGACCACGTCCAGGCTCGCGAGGCGGCCGGTGTCGGCGATCATCTCCATGCACAGCTGCGCTTCGCGGTAGGTCGGGCCGCCCGGCACCGTGGTGCCGACGCCCGGTGCGATCTCGGGATCGAGGAAATCGACGTCGAAGCTGACGTGCAGGTGGGTCTGCGCATCCATCGTCGCCAGCGCCAGTTCCATCGTGTGACGCATGCCCATCTCGTCGATGTAGCGCATGTCGAACACGTCCAGCCCAACCTCGTGCACCAGCCGCTTCTCGCCCGCGTCGACGCTGCGGATGCCGATCTGCCGGATCCACTTCGGGTTGATCGCCGGCACCTGGCCACCGATCTCGATCAGCGCCTGCGGCCCGTGCCCGCACAGGCAGGCCACCGGCATGCCGTGCACGTTGCCGCTGGGCGTGAGCACGTGGGTGTTGAAGTCGGCGTGCGCGTCCAGCCACAGCACGCGCAGCTTCTTGCCGGCCTCGCGGCAGTGGCGTGCGACGGCACTGATCGAGCCCAGACCCAGGCAGTGGTCGCCGCCCAGCAGGATCGGCAACTGGCCCTGCTGCAGCTCCTGGTACACGGCGTCGTGCACCAGGCGGTTCCAGGCGACCACCTCGGGCAGGTGGCGGTAGCCGTCCACCGGGGGCTGCCAGGGGTTGGCCGGGCCGATCAGGTTGCCGCGGTCGCGCACCTGCAGGCCGTGGCCTTCCAGGATGGGGCCGATGTTGGCCACGCGCAGGGCTTCGGGCCCCATGCTGGCGCCGCGGGCGCCGGCACCGATGTCGGTGGGCGCGCCGATGAGGGTGACGTTCTTTCGCATGGGCCGGATTGTGGCGCGTCGCGGCCCGGTCCGGCTCGCGTCAATCGTCGGCGTATTCGCCGACCTCGTCGCGGCGCGGGTCGAAGGCGTAGTGCTCCTCCAGCTTGTCCCAGGCCTGCTCGGCGCTCTCGACGAAATGGAACAGCGACAGGTCGTCCGCGCCGATCATGCCGGTGTCGACCAGATGCTGGAAGTTGATCAGCTTCTCCCAGAATTCGCGGCCGAACAGCAGCACCGGGCGGCGGCGGCTCTTGCCGGTCTGGATCAGCGTCAGGGTCTCGAACAGTTCATCGAGCGTGCCGAAGCCGCCGGGAAAGCACACCAGGGCCACCGAGCGCATCAGGAAGTGCATCTTGCGCAGCGCGAAATAGTGGAACCGGAAGCACAGCTCGGGCGTGATGTAGGGGTTCGGCTGCTGCTCGTGCGGCAGCACGATGTTCATCCCCAGGCTCTTGCCCTGGACGTCGTGCGCGCCGCGGTTGCCGGCTTCCATGATGCCGGGCCCGCCGCCGGTGCTGACGACGATGGGCGTGGCCAGCGAGCGCGAGCGCTCGGTGACCAGCCGCGCGAAGCGCCGCGCTTCGTCGTAGTAGCGGCTCATCTCGACCTGGCTCTGCGCCACGCGGACCGCCGCCGGGTCGCCCCCGGCCTGGGCTTCGGCCAGCCGGACCCGCGCCGCCTCGGGGGCCGGGATGCGGGCGCTGCCGAAGATCACGATCGTGCTCTCGATGCCTTGTTCGCGCTGCACCAGTTCGGGCTTGAGCAGTTCGAGCTGCATGCGCACCGGCCGCAACTCTTCGCGCAGCAGGAATTCGGTGTCGGTGTAGGCCAGCCGGTAGCTGCTCTCGGGCCCGCTGTAGGGGCTGGGCGCCTGGGCGCTGTGGGCGTCCTCGGTGGCGCTGGGGAAATTGCGGGCGGTCAGATCGGTCTTGTGTGCGCTCATGCGGCGAGCTTACCTTTGTGCGGGTGGCGGCGGACGCTGGCCGCAGACCGGGCAGTGGGCCTGGCGCGGCAGGCGGATCTCGTCCCAGTGCATGCTGCGCGCATCGAGCATCAGCAGCCGGCCGGCCAGCGACGGGCCGACGCCGCTCAGCAGCTTCAAGGCCTCGGCGGCCTGCATCGTGCCGATGATGCCCACCAGCGGCGCGA
Organism: Ideonella sp. sgz306126; assembly: GCF_056032705.1. Taxonomy (NCBI): domain Bacteria; kingdom Pseudomonadati; phylum Pseudomonadota; class Betaproteobacteria; order Burkholderiales; family Sphaerotilaceae; genus Ideonella; species Ideonella sp. sgz306126. The sequence continues at coordinate 125,054 of NZ_JBVYWP010000001.1, read as the reverse complement.
ACACGCCCATCGTCGCGCAGCGCACCTCCTCGAAGGTCGCGTCGGGTGGGAACAGGCAGGCGTAGCAGGGATGCTCGGCCGAGCGGGTGTCGTAGACCGAGATCTGCCCATCGAAGCCGATCGCCGCCCCCGAGACCAAAGGCACACGATGGGCGACGCAGGCGGCGTTGACCGCATGGCGGGTGGCGAAGTTGTCGGAGCAGTCCAGCACCACGTCGACGTCGGCCAGGGCCTGGGCGAGAAACGCCGCGTCGGCCCGCTGCTGCAGCGCCTCGACGCGCAGACCCGGGTTGAAGGCCTGCAGGGTCTCGCGCGCCGACTGGACCTTGGGCAGGCCGACGCGGGCCTGGGTGTGGGCGATCTGGCGCTGCAGGTTGGTCAGGTCGACCGTGTCGGGATCGACCAGCGTGATGCGGCCGACGCCCGCGGTGCCCAGGTACATCGCCGCCGGCGAGCCCAGTCCCCCCGCACCGACGACCAGCGCATGCGAGCGCAGCAGCCGCTGCTGACCCTCGATGCCGATCTCGTCGAGCAGGATGTGGCGCGAGTAGCGCAGCAGGTCGTCGTCAGTCATGGAAGGGACGCCTGCGCTGGCGCAACGAGCGGGGACCCGCGCGGGCCTATTCGGTCTCGGCCTCGGCCTTGCGCTCGCTCATGGTCTTGCTGACCGTGACCGGCAGCCCCTTGAGCTGGTTGAGCGCCTGATTGAGCTGGAAGTCGTCCGGGCTGCCGAACTCGGGCAGCGGCTTGGGCGGCTCCTTGGACTTGGCCAGCTGCTCTTCAAGCTTCTGCCGGGCTTCGTCGCGCGCCTTGGTGCGGGCCTCGTCCTTCTTGGCGTCGCCGTTGATCAGGTGCTGCTGCAGGTCGGCTTCGCGCATCCGCAGCGCGGCGAAGACATCGCCGGCGGCGGTTTCATCCAGCCAGATGTCGGGCACGATGCCCTTGGCCTGGATCGAGCGGCCGCTGGGCGTGTAGTAGCGCGCGGTGGTGATCTTCAGCGCGGTGTCGGCGGTCAGCGGGCGCACCGTCTGGACCGAGCCCTTGCCGAAGGTCTGCGCACCCATGAGCACCGCGCGCTTGTGATCCTGCAGCGCACCGGCGACGATCTCGCTGGCCGAGGCCGAGCCTTCGTTGACCAACACCACCATCGGCACCGTCTTCAGCGCGATCGGCAGCTTCTTCAGCGGGTCCGGGCCGGTGCCGCGCAGGTAGTTGTCGGGGGTGGCCCGGAACGTGGCCTTGGACTCGGGGATCTGGCCGTTGGTGGTCACCACCACGTCATCGGCCGGCAGGAAGGCCGACGCCAGCGCCACCGCGCCGTCGAGCAGGCCGCCCGGGTCGTTGCGCAGGTCCAGCACCAGGCCCTTGATCTTCGGGTCCTGCTTGTAGAGCTCTTCGAGCTTGTGTGCGAAATCGTCGGTCGTGCGGTCCTGGAACTGGCTGACCCGCAGCCAGGCGTAGCCGGGCTCGATCATCTTGGCGCGCACGCTCTGGACGTGGATTTCCTCGCGCGTGATCGTCACCGGGAAGCTGCGGTTCTCGGACTTGCGGAACAGCGTCAGCGTGACCTTGGTATTGGGCTCGCCGCGCATGCGCTTGACCGCCTGCTCCATGCTCAGGCCCTTGACCGCCGCGTCGTCGATCATCGTGATCAGGTCGCCGCTCTTGATGCCGGCGCGGAAGGCCGGCGAGCCCTCGATCGGCGAGACGACCTTGACCAGCCCGTCTTCCATGCCGATCTCGATGCCCACGCCGACGAACTGGCCGGTGGTGCTCTCGCGGAATTCCTTGTAGCTCTTCTTGTCGAAGTACTGCGAGTGCGGATCCAGCCCGGCGACCATGCCGCTGATCGCGTCGGTGATCAGCTTCTTCTCGTCGACCGGTTCGACGTATTCGGTCTTCACGATGCCGAACACCGCCGCCAGCTGCTGCATCTCTTCGAGCGGCAGCGGCCCGTAGCTGCTGCGCGCCATCGCCTGAATCTGGATCGCGGTCAACGCTCCGGCCACCGCCCCCAGGGTCAGCAGCCCGGCCACTTTCAATTTCGCACCCATGTATTCAGCTTCCGACGCCCGCAAGATGCGGCAGTATAGGACCGACCCGAGAGGGTCTGATGCCGGCCAGCGCCGAAAGTTGCCCTGGAATCAAGGCCTTTTCGAGCACCGAGCGGCTGGAGCAGGCGCTGCCTGCGAAGTGTGGCGCCCCCGGCAGGAATCGAACCTGCATCTGAGACTTAGGAGGTCCCCGTTCTATCCATTGAACTACGGCGGCGGGCCAGCCCGCCATTTTGACATGGGGCAGGGCCTTCAGCTGCCGGCCTACGAGGTAGATCGCGGCCTGCGCCGCAAGTCGCGCCGAGGAAACGCCCATCCGTCACAACGCAAAGTCATGACCTTCGGAGCCCGTCAGGGAGCTTCTTCAGAGGCCTCAGTGGCCGCAGATCGCCGAGATGCCCATGCTTCACTGCTTGCGGTCTGCTGGATGGTTGACGCCATCATTCAACGGCACAGGCTCCAGATCGAACGGGTTGATGCCTTCCAGGCAGCCAACGTTGTACCCGTACTGATCCGGGAACGAGCGGCGTTGATGATGGGTGTAGATGCCGCAGTTGGAACAAAAGTAGTGCCGGGCCACCTTCGTGTTGAACTGGTAGAGCTTAAGTGCGTCTTGGCCTTGGATGACCTTGATGCCAGACAGTACGACCGAAGCGACGATTGCACCCTTTCTGCGGCAAATGGAGCAGTCACAGCGACGAGGATTCACGATGCCATCGGGTAGGTCGAGTTCAAGCACGACCGAACCGCAGTGGCAGGAAAGCCGATGTTTAGGCAGGACGGCGACACCGCCGACGGACTTGATCATGCGTGCCTTGCGGAGTGGGTGGCGGCTGAGGCCCAACGTTGAAGTGAGCGGCCTGCGCGGCTTTTCGCGCAGGTCCGCTCGACTGCCGGGTTGGCCTTCATTGCTTGTCCGACCACACGGGGATGGATGAAAACTTCTGGCGCAGGCTTTCGGCGACACTTTGAGCATTAGCAAGATCGCTCTCGGATAAGGCTCGGGCGACTTTAGCGCGCGAAGATTCCAGATACTCGCGCAATGGCGCTTTGGACTCACGAGCGATTGCAACGGTGAGCCACGCGTAGGACAGTACGGCGTCTCTCACGGGAGAATCTCGTAAGCCATAGGTGAAGCCAAGATCGGCGAACCCCGCCTGATACCCGAGTTGGGCGGACTGCTCGAAATACTTGATTGCCTCGCCGTCCTTGCCATCGCGCCGCAGGATGACTCCAAGGACATGAACCGCGGGTGGGAAGCCCTGCGCCGCAGATTGGCGAAACAGCGAATCGGCGCGCTCAACATCTTTCGCGCCACACTCGCCCATTTCGAGTTGCGTTCCGCGCCAGAACTGCGCTCGAAAATCGCCTTGGGAAGCACGAGCGTCAAGAGCGGCAATGGCCTCAGGAGCACACGACGTGTCAGCGGACGCGGCTCGAACGGCAGACGCAGCCAATACAGCCAGAGCGAGGAATACGGTACGTGGTTTCATGACGGCCAACTTATATAGGGAGACAGTTTTGCGCCCGAACTCCGGCGCCTGTCTCCCTAACTCGGCGGGTGCTGAAGAGGCCCAGGCCGCATGGATGCTGGCTTTGCGGATCGCTGACGGTGGTTTCATCCAATATATCCAGCCGACAAAAGCGGCACTCCCTTCGCCCTGACTTTGCCCGGCCTGGTCGGCTGGCGCAAGCCTCCGGTGGAGGGCCATCGGGCAACCTCCATGGCGCGCCGTGAATCGCAGCTGGCCGTGGCCTCACGGCCAGCGCCAGCTCCAGATCACGTCGAGGGCGTTGTCGGCGCCGGTCTGGGCGCGCAGCGTGAAGCGCTGGGCCAGGCGGTAGATGATCTGCCAGGTGCCGGTGGTGGCGTTGACGCCGCGCTCGTAGCCCACGTACCAGCGCCGCGAGAGCTGCCGCCCGAGCGTGACGACGGTGTCGTGCACGTCGCCCGTCGTGGTCTGGTGGAACGACAGATCGGTCAGGCCGATCGATTTCAGCACCGTGTCGGTCGGTCCTTCGCCATCGCCGGCCAGCAAGGCCATGGCGGCGCTTTGCAGCAGCGCCGTGTCGGCCTGCCCCAGGCCCGCCGAGGCCCGGCCCAGCACCAGCCAGCTGAGCTTGTCGGCATCGCTCATGTCGGTGTCGCTGGCCAGGCGCACCCGGGGGTTCAGCGCGCTGCCGGTGACGGCCACGCCCACGACCACGTCGAGGTTGGGCCGTACCGCGTAGATGTCCAGGCGGGGGTCGTCCACCGGGCCGTTGAAGCTCAGCTCGCCGCGTTCGATCTCCAGCTTCTGGCCATAGGCGGCATAGGTTCCGCGCTCGGTGCTGACCTTGCCGCGCACCGTCAACTTGCGGCCCGGGTTGCTGACGTCGAGGACGCCGCGCAGCGTGGTGTCCAGGCCGTGGCCCTTGACGTGCAGCTGGTGCCCCAGGTCGAGCTGGGCATGGATCACCGTGGGCCGGGCCGGCTTGGCCGCGGCGGTGGCGGCCGGGTCGACCGGCGTGGCGGCATCGGCGTCGATCACGCTGACGTCGTCGTCCAGGCCGGGGGCGTTGCCGCGGCTGAAGTCGATCAGGCCTTCATCGACCACCAGCTTGCCGTCGAGCTGCAAGGCGTCGCGGGTCAGGTCGACGCTGGCCTGGCCGCTGGTGACCAGGCGGCGGTCGACCCGGCCCAGCAGCAGGAAGTGGTCGGCCGTCAGACGCAGGTGCGCCTGCGGCCTCTCGCCCAGCGAGGCCTGGCCTTGCAGGGTCATGCGGCCGTCGCCGCCGCGGAAGCTGAAGCTGTCGACCCGGGCGGTCGCCCCTTGCAGGCTCATCTCGATCTGTCCGTCGGTCAGCGCCACGCCCAGCAAGGGCTGCAGCGCGCTCAGATGCTGGCCGCTGAGCCGGCCGGTGACCTCGGGGGCGCCGAAGCGGCCACCGAAACTGGCCGAGGTTTCCAGCTCGCCGCCGAGGCGCCAGCCCGGCGGCACCCAGGCCCCCCAGGCGCCGAGGTTGGCCACGTGCAGTTGCAGCACGCCGTCCAGCGGCGCGTCGGCGCTCGGCCAGTCGCGATCCGCGCTGGTGTGCACGGTTGCGACGCCCGCCATCTCGCCGAGCCGTCGCCCGGCCAGCGCCTGGGTGAAGTGCCAGGTGCCGTCGTGGGCGGACAGGCCCAGGCGCAGGTCGCTCAGGCCCAGCGCCCGGATCGGGCTGGTGGGGTCGCGGGCGTCGTCGGCCACGCTCAGGTCGCCGCTGCGGCGCTCGAACACCAGGTCGGCGTCGAAGCGCTCGCCGCTGCGCACGCGGATCTGGCCGGCCAGGCTCAGGTCGCCGTGCCAGCCCAGGTCCGGCTGGGCACGGGCCAGCAACGGCGCCAGCGCGAACGGTTCGATCTGGGCCTGCAGGTCGATGCCGGGCAAGGGGTGGCCGGCCTGGCGCTGCCAATGCGCGGTGCTCCAGCGCAGGGCCGTGCCGGGCAGCTCGATCCGGCCCGGTTGCGCTTCGGCGCTGAGCAATTGAGCCCGGTCGTTCCAGCTCAGCGACAGACCCAGATCCTTGGCGAGCAGCCAGGGCTGACCGGAGCCGTCGCGCGCACGGCCTTCGAGCTGGGTCAGCTGGCCGACCCAGCGGCCCGCCAGCGGGATCGCGACGTCCGCCGCGGGCGCTGCCAGGCCCGGCGCGCGGGCGTCGGTACCGGCCGGGTCGGCGGCGGCCGTCTGCCAGCGGCCGTCGGCCACCAGGCGCACCCGGCTGCCGCTGCCGGTGTGGGCCCCCAACAGTTGCTCGAACCAGGCCGGCGGGCGGGCCGGGCTGTCGAGCTGCAGGCTCAGGTGATGCTGGGCAGCGCTGCCGCCGAGTTGCGCGTCGATGGTGTCGACCTGCCCGCCGCCGCCCTGGAGATCGCGGGCCTTCAACGTGATCGACAGCGGCGCGTCGAGGCGATTGCCGCCTTGGCCCTGCAGCGCGACGTCGCCGAGGCGCAAGGCCGCTGTGGCAACGTTCTTGGCGTCGAGCCGGCCCTGCCATTGCCACGGGCCGTCCGCCGCCGCCGAACCGGTCCCGTTCACGTTGGCTTGCAGGCTGCCGGCGGTCGGCACCCAGGCGCCCGAGCGGTCGGCCAGTGCCAGCAGCGGGGCCAGCGTCGCGAAGGTCGGCAACCGGGCCTCGACGGCCCAGCGTTCGATGCCCGGGTCGGTGCCACGCTGCATCGTCAACGTGACTTGATTGGCGGCCGACTGAAGCTGGGCCGACAGCGGCGTGGCGGCGCGGCTGTCCCACGCCAGACGCCCCTGCAGTGGCACGCCGGCGAGCTGGCTGGGGGCCAGGGTCAGCGTGGTCTGGCCGTCCACGCGGCGCCACGCCTGCGGCGTCGCCAGCGCTTGTTGCAGCGTGGCCTGCGCTGCGGCGCCGCGGCTGTCCAGGGTGGCATAGAGTTGATGCGGACCGCGCTGCCAGGCGCCTCCCGGCACGCCGGGCCACCAGACCTGCGGATCGAAATCCTGCAGCGCGGCGTGCAGGTCCCAGCGCCAGCGTTGCGGGCCTTCCCGGCGCAGGTCGCCCGTTGCGCTGGCCTGCGCACCGGCCGAGCGGACCTGCAGCGCGCGCAGCGCGAGGTGATCCTCGCTGGCCTGGGCGTCGAGCTGCAGTTGCACCAGGGGCGATCCGGCCGTCGACGGCCCGGTGCGCTGGCCGTGCAGCGTGCTGGTGATCGTCAGCTGCGGGTGCGGGGTGGCCGTCGCCTCGCCCAGCAGCAGGTCGGGCGGGGGCAGGCCCTGGAGGCGCAGGTCGACCGGCCCGGACAAGCTCATCGCCGGCAGGCGCTGATCGAGTACCGCGGGCTGCACCTCGGCCAGTTGCAGCGCCAGATGACCCTCGCCCAGTGCGGCGGACGCGCCGGCGCCGGGCAGCGCCTGCGCCCACTCGCCGCTGCCCTCGATGCGCGCCGAGCCGGCGGCGCCGGGTTCGGCGCTGAACCGGGTCAGCGCCAGCCGCGCCAGGTGCAGGCGGCCACCGTCGACGGCGGTGTGGCCCAGGGCGTCGAGCTGAACGGTGCGCAGCGGCAGGCCGCCCTGGTCCCAGCGCGCCGGGGCGGCATTGCGCAGGTGCAGGTGCAGGTGGATCGGCAGGTCGGCGCCCTGGGTGTCGACCTGGGCGTCGCCGCTGAGGCGGGTGTGGGGCGCGCCACGATGCAGGGCCGCCAGGTCCAGGGCCTGGGTGCTCAGGCGCAGCGTGCCCAGCGGCCAGGCCGAGAAGGGGCGCAGGCGCGCCCGGGCTTCCAGCGAGGGCGCCGGATGCGCGGCGTCGGCCCCCGGCGCGCCGCTGAGCCGGGCCTGCGCATCGACGGCCGCCAGCGGGCCGGCGAGGTAGAGCTCGGCCTGCCAGGGCGAGCCGGCCTCCGGCAGGCTGTGCAGCGAGGCCTGGGCCTGCACGGCCAGCGGCCCGTCGGCGTCCTGCTGCCAGTCGGCGCTGGCCTCGAAGCGGTCGTAGCGGACGTGCGAGACGCTCAGCCGGTGCTCGCGCCCGGCGTTGGCGCCCAGCGCCAGCGTCGCTTGCAGATCGGTGAGGGGCGACTGTCCGTCGATCTGCAAGCGGTCGATCCGGATCTTGCCGATGGTGGCCGTGAAGGGCAGCCGCAGGCTGCGCGGTGCGGCGGGGCGAGGTGCCGAAGCGGGCGTCGGGCCGGACTGCCAGATCGCCTCGTCGGCACGGGCCTGGGCCAGGCGCAGGCCCCACCACGCGCCGGCTTGCGGGCGCCATTGCCAGTCCAGGCCTTGCAGCCGCAATCCGGTCAGCTGCAGGCGGTTCGCCCCTTGCTGCAGCGTCAGGCGCTGCACCGACAGCGCGGGTCCGAGCAGCGTGCCCTGGACGCCGTCGCATTGCAGCCCCGGCACGCGTCCCAGCAACCACGCGCTGCCGCTGCGCGTCCCGACCAGGGCGGCGAGCAGGCTGGCCGCGCCGGCCAGCACGGCCAGGCTGCCCGCCAGCGTCCACGCGGCCCGCCGCCCCCGGCGTGCGGGCGCGCCGGGGGCCGGCGTGGCGTCGGGGCGGGCGTCGGAGGGGTCCATGGCGTCAGAAGGCGATGCCCACGCTCAGGTGCAGGCGCAGGTGATGCACCTCCCGGCCCCAGGCCAGGTCCATGCGCAGCGGCCCCACCGGGCTGCGCCAGCGCAGGCCGGCGCCGTAGCCCAGCGCCGGCCGGAGCGCGGACAGGTCGTCGGCAGCACGGCCCGCATCGAAGAAGGCGTCCCACCAGACCGACGGCAGTCGGGCCGAAATCGGATGGGCGATCTCGACGCTGCTGGTGAACAGCATCGTGCCGCCGGTCACGCTGCCGTCGGCCTTGAGCGGCGCCAGCGTGCGCCAGGCATAGCCGCGCACCGAGTCGTCGCCGCCGGCACGAAAGCGCTGCGAATCGGGCACCTGCACGCCGGACGGCGTGAACACCCGCCCCAGCTCCAGCCGAGCCTGGCTGTACCACTCGTTGCCCAGCGGCCAGTAGTGGGTGGCGCGGCCATACAGGCGCAGGAAGCCGCCGCTGCGGCTGGCCGAACCGCTGGCTTCGCCGATGCCCAGCTGCCACTGCAGCGTGGAGCCGGCGGTGGGCAGGAGGTCGTTGTCGAGATGGTGGCGGGTCTGCTGCAGCTGCACCGAGCGGGCGTTGATGTCGGCGCAGTCGAAGGCCACGCCGTTGAGCCGCGCGCATTCGCGCGAGCGCTCGATCTCGACGAAGCGCAGTTGCTCGATGCCGGGCCGGTCCTGCCCGACGCCCAGCCGTACCCGCTGCGACAGCTCGACGTCGGTGTCGGTCAGCAGGCGGTCCACGGTGCCGCCGATCAGGCGGCGCTGGAAGTGGCTGTCGGGCTGGGTCGAGACGTCGCCGTCCCAGGATTGCTCGGTGCCGCCCCACAGGAACTTGTCGCGCGCCGTCAGCGGCCGGCCGAACAGGCGCCGGTCGACGTATTCCAGCGTGGCGCGCGGGCCGGTGTTGGCGCTGAAGCCCAGCGCCGCGGTGGCGGCCTTGCGCGGCGCCTCGCGCAGATGCACCAGCACCTGGGCATGGGCGGCTTGCGCGGGGTCGTTGTCCAGGCTGACGTTGACCTGATCGAACAGCCCGGTCTTCAGCAGCCGGGCCTGGTAGTCCAGCAGGCGGCTCTCGGTCAGCGCGTCGCCCGGCACGAAGCCGGCCAGTGCCCGCACGCGGTCGGCATCCTGGTGCTGCAGGCCGTCGACCTCGATCTCGCCGGCACGGTAGAGCGGGCCGCTGTCGACCACCGCGAACAGCCGCACGGTGTGATGGGCCGCATCGACTTCGGCCTGGGTGCCGGCCCAGGTCGCCGCCGCGTAGCCCTGGGTGTAGAGGCGGGCGAGGATCTGCGTCTTGGCCTGGGCCCAGGCCGCGTTGCTGAACGCGTTGCCGGGGGTCAGCGGCCACAGCGCTTCGATCGCGCTGCGGTCGCGGCGGGCCTGGGCATCGCCTTGTTCGGCGCGCTCGTTCAACTCGCCCTCGACGTTGAAGCTGAGCTTGGCGACAGTGGCGATCGGTCCGGGGTCGACGCTCAGGTGCACGCGCTGCGGGCTGCCCGTCTCGCGCGACAGGCTGATCCGCGGCGCGAAGTAGCCCAGCGGCTGGATCAGGCTGGCGGCCTGCGCGGGCGTGCCGGCGATCAGGCGCGACCACTCGTAGCGGCCGATGCCGCTGTCGCCCGGCAACGCGATGGCGCGGGCCAGGTCCAGGTACTTCGCCAGCAGGTCCTTGATGGGCCCCGGTGCCTCGATGTCGAGCTGCGGGGCGAGGCTGCCTTCGCCCACTCTGGCGGGCGACGAGGTGGCGGTCGTCGGCGGCGAGTCTGCGGCGGCGGGCTCCGCGGTCGACGGATCGGTGCCCGACACCTCGGCCGCCGACGCTGCCGACGCTGCCGATGCTGCCGATGCTGCCGATGCTGCCGATGCCGCGGGCTGCGGCGCGGAGGCGGCCGGGGTCGGCGGGACGGCCTCTGCGGCCTGACCGCGGCCCGCCGTGCCGGCCAGCGCGAGCGCGAGAAGGGTCGCGCGCCAGGCCGGGCTGGCGCAGCGCCCATCGAGCCAGCGCGTCATTTGCTCAGCGGCCGCATCGCCGATTCCAATCCTTGCAGCGTCAACGGGAACATGCGCTGGGGCATCAGTTGCTGGACGATGGAAATGCTTTGCCGGTACTGCCAGACGCCCTGCGGCTCGGGGTTGATCCAGGCGTATTTCGGAAAGGCGTGGGTCAGCCGCTGCAGCCATTCGGCACCGGGTTCCTCGTTGTTGTATTCGACACTGCCGCCGGGCTGCAGGATCTCGTAGGGGCTCATCGTCGCGTCGCCGACGAAGATCAGCCGCCAGTCCTTGTTGTACTTGCGGATGATGTCCCAGGTGGGCGATTTCTCGGCGTAGCGGCGCTTGTTGTTCTTCCACATGAAGTCGTACACGCAGTTGTGGAAGTAATAGAACTCCAGGTGCTTGAACTCGCTCTTGGCAGCGCTGAACAGTTCCTCGACCCGGTGGATGTGCTCGTCCATGGTGCCGCCCACGTCCATCATCAGCAGCACCTTCACCTTGTTGTGGCGCTCGGGCACCATCTTGATGTCCAGCAGCCCGGCGTTGGCGGCGGTGCTGTGGATGGTGTCGTCCAGGTCCAGTTCCAGATCGGAGCCTTCGCGGGCGAAGCGGCGCAGCCGGCGCAGCGCGACCTTGATGTTGCGGGTGCCGAGTTCGAGCGAGTCGTCGTAGTCCTGGTAGGCGCGCTGCTCCCACACCTTGACCGCGCTGCGGTTCTTGCCGGGGCCGCCGATGCGCACGCCCTGCGGGTTGTAGCCGCCGTGGCCGAACGGGCTGGTGCCGCCGGTGCCTATCCATTTGTTGCCGCCCTCGTGGCGGCCCTTCTGTTCTTCGAGCCGCTTCTTCAGCGTCTCCATCAACTCGTCCCAGCCCATCTTCTGGATCGCCGCCTTCTCTTCGGGGCTGAGCTCTTTTTCCAGGATCTTCTGCAGCCACTCCAGCGGAATCTCCTTGCCGAAGTCGGTCAGCATCTCCACGCCCTTGAAGTAGGCGCCGAAGGCCCGGTCGAACTTGTCGAAGTGGGTCTCGTCCTTGACCAGCGCGGTGCGGGCCAGGTAGTAGAAATCGTCGACCGACGGGCCGATCACGCCGGCCTTCAGCGCTTCGAGCAGGCTCAGGTATTCCCGGACCGAAACCGGCAGCTTGGCGGCGCGCAGCGTGTAGAAGAAGTTGATCAGCATGGCGAGGGCGTCCACCGACCGGCAGCGGCGCCAGCCCGATTGTGCCGAATGGCGGTGCGGGCCGGGCAGCGCCGGTCGGCGCTGGTCAAGGCTGGCGTCGGCGCGGCCGGACGCCCGGGTCGTGCGCCCGCAGCCAGCCGAAGAATTCCTCGTGCCACAGGCGGCTGTTGCGGGGCTTCAGGATCCAGTGGTTCTCGTCCGGGAACCACAGCAGCCGGGCGGGGATGCCGCGGGCCTTGAGCGTGTTGTAGTACGCCAGGCCCTGCGCGTCGGGCACGCGGTAGTCCAGCGCGCCGTGGATCACCAGCGTCGGCGTGCTGAACGCGCCGGCGTGGGTGTGCGGGCTTTGGGCGGCGACGCGGGCCGGGTCGGCCCAGTAGAACGCCCCCAGGTCCTTGGCGTGCGCCACATAGGCGTCGTCGGCGAACATCGCCGTCCAGTCGAAGCAGCCGGCGTGGCAGACATAGGCCGCGTAGCGACCGGGCGCCACGTGGCCGTTCATCCAGGCCACCATGTAGCCGCCGTAGCTGCCGCCGGTGGCGAAGACCCGCTTCGGGTCGGCCCAGCGCTGGGCCAGCAGCCAGTCGGTGGCGACCTCCACGTCCTGCAGTTCCAACTCGCCCCAGCGGTGCGTGATCGAGTCCAGAAAGGCATGGCCGAAGCCCGAGGAGCCGTGATAGTTCACGCTCGCCACCACGTAGCCCTGGGCGGCGAAGAGCTTGTTGTTCCAGCGCCAGTGCCAGTTGTCGCCCGGCGCGGTGTGGGGCCCGCCGTGGATCACGTGCATCACCGGCCAGGTTTTCTTCGGGTTGAAGCCGGGCGGGTAATGCAGCCACAGTTGCACCGCGTCGCCCTGCGCGCCGGTGATCCAGGCTTCCTGGTGGTGCCCCAGATCGAAGGCGGCCAGCGCCTGGTCGTTGAAGCGTTCGATGCGGCGCGGCGCCTCGCCCGGCAGGTGGGCGTGCAGCCGGGGAGGGTGTTCGGCGGTGTCGGCCAGGCTGACCAGCGTGCCGGCGGCCTTGTCGAAGGCGCTGACCCAGCCGCCCGCCACGGTGACCTCGGCGCGGCGGTCGGCCAGGTCGAATCGCCACAGGTGCTGGCGCCCCTGCTGCTCGGCGCTGAACAGCAGCGCCAGGCCGTCGTCCTCCCACAGCAGCGGGGCGTGGACGTCGTGGTCCCAATCGCCGCTGACCACGTCCCAATCGCCGCTGGCGGCGTCGCACACCGCCAGGTGGTGCGGCAAGGTGTGCTTGCGGCCCTGGTGGCTGGCCAGGAAGGCCACGCGCCGGCCTTCCGGGTCGAAGCGCGGTGCCACCAGGTCCCAGCCGTTTTCTCGGACCAACGGGACGATGCGGCGGCTCTTCAGGTCGATCCGCGCCAGCGCATGCTCGCCGTCCATGCGCTGGGCCGGGTCGGGGTCGAACGAGAACACGATGCGGCGCCCATCGGGCGCGATGTCAAAACTGTGTTCATCGGGGTCGAAGCGGCTGAGTTCGAAGCCGCTGCCTTCGAACAGGTCGGTGACCCGGCCGCTGCCCAGGTCCATCACGTGCAGGTGGGCCTGGCGACCCATGGGAACGTGGTGGTCCCAGTAGCGGTAGCTGGCCTCGCTGGTGACGTAACCGGTTTCCTTGCGTTCCTTGAACGCCTTGTGCGCCTTGGCCTGGGCCGCGCTGCCCTTGAGTTCGGGCCAGACCCACGAAATGAAGGCGATGCGCTTGCCGTCGGGAAACCACTTGAAGGCTTCGACGCCGGTGGCGACCGAGCCGATGCGGCGGGCCTCGCCGCCGTCGGGCGGGATCACGTAGAACTGGGGCTCGTCGTCCTTGTGGCCCTGCTGCTCGCGCTTGGCGACGAAGCCGATCAGGTCGCCGCGCGGCGAGAAGCGGGCCTGGCCGTCCTTGTCGCCGCAATGGGTCAGCTCGCGCGGCCGGCCGCCCCATGTGGACAGCAGCCACAGCGCGCTGCGGGACCGGTTGTCCTTCATGGACGGCGTGGTCACGGCGCACACGGCCTGCGCACCGTCGGGCGACAGGCTGGGCGGCCCGACCCGTTGCAATTTCCAGAGCGCGTCGATCGTGAAGGGCTTCTTGGCGGCCATGGTGTCTCCGTTGGCGGGGCAGGGCGGGCCGTGCGGGCTCAGCGCGGACGCGTCAGCTGCCAGTTCAGGTGGGCCTTGACGTCCGGCCATTCGCCGACGGTCAGGCTGTACATCACGGTGTCGCGCACCGTGCCGTCGCGGCGCAGCGCGTGGTGGCGCAGCACGCCGTCCTTCTTCGCGCCCAGGCGTTCGATCGCGCGCTGCGACGCGAGGTTGTCGATGTCGGTGCGCCAGCCCACCAGCTGCGCACCCAGGGTCTCGAAGGCATGGGTCATCAGCAGCAGCTTGGCCGTGGTGTTGACGGCGCTGCGCTGGACCCGCTTCGCGTACCAGGTCCAGCCGATCTCCAGCCGATCGATGGCGGGCACGATGTCGTGGTAGCTGGTGCAGCCGATCACCTCGCCGCTGGCGGCGTCCAGCACCGCGAACGCCAAGCGGTGGCCAGCCTGGCGGCCCGCCAGCGCCGTCTCGATGTAGCTGCGGGTCTGCGCCGGTTCGGGGACCGAGGTCACGCGCAGGGTCCACAACGCGCCGTCGGCGGCGGCCGCCTTCAAGCCGGCTTCGTGTTCGAGGCCCAGCGGCACCAGGCGCACCGGGTCACGCTCCAGGGTGACGGGGCGGACCTCGATCACCGGTTCCTCGACTGCATGAAGACCAGCTTCTCGAACAGCGTCACGTCCTGCTCGTTCTTCAGCAGCGCGCCCACCAGCGGCGGCAGCGTGACCTTTTCGTCCTTGTTCTGCAGCACCTCGGCCGGGATGTCCTCGGCCACCAGCAGCTTGAGCCAATCGATCAGCTCGGAGGTCGACGGTTTCTTCTTCAACCCGGGCAGGCCGCGCACGTCGTAGAAGCTCTTCAGCGCGGCGGCCAGCAACTCCTTTTTCAAGCCGGGGAAATGCACGTCGACGATGCGCTGCATCGTCTCGGCCTCGGGGAACTTGATGTAATGGAAGAAGCAGCGGCGCAGAAAGGCGTCGGGCAGCTCCTTCTCGTTGTTCGAGGTGATGAACACCAGCGGCCGATGCTTGGCGCGGATGGTCTGGCGCGTCTCGTAGCAGTGGAACTCCATCCGGTCGATCTCGCGCAGCAAGTCGTTCGGGAATTCGATGTCGGCCTTGTCGATCTCGTCGATCAGCAGCGCCACCGGCTCGTCCGCCTCGAAGGCCTGCCACAGCACGCCCTTGACGATGTAGTTGCGGATGTCGCGCACCTTGTCCGAGCTCTCGGCGTCGCTGAGCTGGCTGTCGCGCAGGCGGCTCACCGCGTCGTATTCGTACAGGCCCTGGTGTGCCTTGGTGGTGCTCTTGATGTGCCACTCCAGCAGCGGCAGGCCCAGCGCGCTGGCGGCCTCCTCGGCGAGCATGGTCTTGCCGGTGCCGGGCTCGCCCTTGACCAGCAGCGGGCGCTGCAGCGTGATGGCCGCATTGACCGCCAGCATCAGGTCGGCGGTGGCCACGTAGTTGTCGGTTCCTTGGAATTTCATAGGGGCAATCTTGATGCGCGAGGGGCTCAAACCAGTATAAGCTCGACCTTTATAATCATTGACAAATCGCAAATTTCCGTGAGTTAGCGGGGTGCGCCCTGCCAACTTCACCCCCTTCCATCCACCCCCCAGCTGACGAAACCCACAGCGATGAACAAGGCGATTTCCCTGCTTCTGGCCCTGGCCGGTACCCTCTCTTTGCTGGGCACGGCCCAGGCCCAAACCCTCAAGGGCGACGCCCAGGCGGGTGCGAAGAAGAATGCGATGTGCATCGGCTGTCATGGCATTCCGGGCTATCACACGAACTTCCCCGAGGTCTATCACGTGCCGATGATCTCGGGCCAGAACGGCAAGTACATCGCGGCGGTGCTCGACGAGTATCGCAAGGGCGACCGCAAGCACCCGTCGATGCGTGGCATCGCCGGTTCGCTCAGCGACCAGGACATCGCCGATCTGGCGGCGTATTACTCGTCGGAAGGTGCTGGCCAGGGTCCGGCCGTGCCGGCCCAGGCCGAGTTGCCGGCCGACCTGAAGGGCAAGCTGACGCTGTGCGTGGCCTGCCACGGACCGAACTTCAACAACACCACCGACCCGGGCAATCCGCGCCTGGCAGGCCAGTACGCCGATTACCTGGTGGCGGCACTGACGGCCTACCGCACCAGCGACAGCCCGGTGTTCGGCCGCTCGAACCCGACGATGGTGGGCATGGCCAAGACGCTCACCGACGCTGAAGTCGGCCAGGTCGCCAACTACCTCGCCTCGCTGCCGGGCGAGGTCAAGACGGTGCCGGAATCGCGCTTCCGCTGAAGCCGACGCCGTGGGTGTCCTCGCGGGCACCCATCACCCGGAAACCGCCGCTTTGCCGGCGGTTTTCTGCTTTTTCAGGCTGGGCCGTTCGGGCACAGTCGCACCAGCCGAACTGCACTCCAGCCGGCCCGCTGCCTTGCCACAGTCCATGCTGAAGAAAATTCCGGTCGCACAGGTCCGCCTCGGCATGCACCTGCACGCGCTCGACGGGGCGTGGATCGACCACCCGTTCTGGAAGTCGAAGTTCGTCATCCGCGATCAGGAGGACCTGCGCAAGCTGCAGTCCAGCGGCCTGGCCGGGGTCTGGATCGATGTGTCCAAGGGACTGGACGTGGCCGCGGCGCCGTTGCCCGCTCCGCGCCCGGCCGCGAGTCCGGCGAGCCCGCCCGCCGCGGCGCCGGCGGTCAGGCTGCCACCGCCGTCGCGCAGTCTGCAGGACGAACTCAGCCAGGCTTCGGCGCTGCTGGAGTTGGGGCGGGCCCAGGTCAGCTCGATGTTCAACGAGGCGCGCATGGGCAAGGCCGTGGACGCCGAACAATGCATGCCGCTGGTGGACGACATCACCCAGTCGGTCTTGCGCAATCCCGGCGCCTTCGTCAGCCTGGCGCGGCTCAAGACCCAGGACGACTACACCTATATGCACTCGGTCGCGGTGTGCGCGCTGATGGTGGCGCTGGGCCGCGAGATGGGGCAGCCGGAAGAACAATGCCGCGAAGCCGGCATGGCCGGCCTGCTGCACGACCTGGGCAAGGCGGCGATGCCGCTGGCGGTGCTGAACAAACCCGGCAAGCTGACCGACGCCGAATTCGGCATCATGAAAACCCACCCCGAGCGAGGCCACGAGATGCTGGCCGAAGGCCGCTGCGTGCCCGCCAGCGCCCGTGACGTCTGCCTTCATCACCATGAGCGGATCGACGGCACCGGCTACCCGCACCGCCTGGCCGGCGAGGACATCACGCCGATGGCCCGGATGGGCGCGGTCTGCGATGTCTACGACGCGATCACGTCGAACCGTCCCTACAAGGCCGGCTGGGATCCGGCCGAGTCGATCGCGCGCATGGCGTCATGGAAGGGCCACTTCGATCCGACGGTGTTCCACGCCTTCGTCAAGAGCCTGGGCATCTACCCTACCGGGTCGCTGGTACGGCTGCAATCCGGACGGCTGGCCGTGGTGGTGGAGCAGAACCCCCAGGACCTGGTCGCACCGACCGTCAAGGTGTTCTTCTCGACCAAGTCGCAGATGCCGATGGCGCCGCAATGGCTGGAGCTGTCGCGATCGAGCGACCGCATCGTCGCGCGCGAGAACCCCGACACCTGGGGCTTCAAGCATCTCAACGATCTCTGGGCCGGCGACGCGGCGCCCCGGCGCTGAGCGGCCGCGGCCCTACTTCATCGAGACCCAGGCCAGCTCCAGCCAGTTGTCGGCCCGGTGCACGGCCGACACGTTCTGCCGCGCTGCCCAGGGGATGAACTGGCGGTGCAGCGGCAGGTAGTGGATCTGCGATTCGCTTTGCGCGAACGCCGCCTTGATCAGGGCGCGCCGCTTGACCGGGTCGCCCTCCACCGAGCTGGCGGCGATCAAGGCGTCGAGCTTGTCGTCCCTGAAGTTGCCCCGGTTGTACTCGCCCACGCCATTGGCGCCGCGGTTGCGGTACAGCGGCGTGAAAGTGGTCTCGGCATCGGTGATCGCACCGCCCCAGCCGAACAGGTACAGGCTGGTGTCCAGCCGTTCCAGCTTCGGAAAGTAGGTGGCCTTGGGCATCGCGTTGACGCTGACCCGGATGCCGATGCGGCCCCACATCGCGGCCAGCGCGACGCAGATCTTCTCGTCGTTGAGGTAGCGGTTGTTCGGGCAGTCCAGCGTCACGTCGAAGCCCGTGGCGTAGCCGGCCTGGGCCATCAGCGCGCGCGCCGCCGCCGGGTCGTAGGGCAGGCGCTTCTCGATCTCGGGGTCGTTGAAATCGGCCAGCGGCGACGGCACCACCGCGCCGGTGGGGGCTGCCAGCCCGTCCATCAGCTTGCTGCGGATCGCCTCGATGTCGATCGCCTGGTACATCGCGCGGCGCACCCGCAAGTCCTTGAACGGGTTGCGGCCGTCGGGCGCATGGCCATAGAGCAGATGGTCGCGCGCCTGGTCCATGCCGATGTAGATGATGCGGTTCTCGGGCCCGTCGATCACCTTCACGCCAGGCGTGCGGCGCAGCCTGGCGATGTCACGCGGCGCCGGGTCGAGCATGAAATCGATCTCGCCCGAGAGCAGCGCCGCCAGTCGTGTCGCGTCGTTGGCGATCGGGGTGTAGACCGCCTGCTGCACGTTGCCGTCGAAGTGGCCCCACCAGCGTGGGTTGCGCTTGAAGATCGTCTTCACGCCGGGCTCGCGGCTCACCAGCAGGTAAGGCCCGGTGCCGTTGGCATGCAGGGCGGTGAAGCTCTCCTGGTTGTCCTTGAAGTTCTGCGGCGCGACGGCCTGGTGTGCCTCGCACCAGGCCTTGCTCATGATGAACACCGCGTCCAGGTGCTGGAGGAAGATCGGGTTCGGCGCCGGTTGGACGAAATCCACCGTCAGTGCGTCGATCTTCTTGACCGTGCCCAAGGCGCTGGCGTAGTTGGCGATCTGCGAGCTGGGCTGGCGCGCCCGCTCGACCGAGAACACCACGTCGTCAGCGGTGAACGGCGTGCCGTCCTGGAAGCGGACGCCCGGGCGCAGCTTGAAGCGCCAGTGGGTGGGGCCGAGTTGCTGCCAGCTGAGCGCCAGTTGCGGCACGATCCCCAGCTGCTGGTCGCGCATCACCAGCCGTTCGTAGACCTGGCCGTTCATCATGTTGGTCAGGATCTCGTTCTGCGCATCCGGGTCCATCGTCAGCGCGTCGCCCGCGCTGGCCCAGCGCAAGGTCTGGGCTTCGGAGGGAGCCGCGGCGCCCAGCAGCAGCGCCAGGGTCAATGACAGCAGGGCAATCTTCACCTTCGATCCTTTGGTGCGGTGGGCCAAGGGCGTCGAGTGTAGTCAGGCCGTTGTCGCGTTCGAGGCCAGAGGGGTTTTTCCATCGGTCAGGTCGATCATCGGCCCGGACGGCGCCTGCCCACTGTTTGCTCGATGCGTCAATGTCGCCGCAATTTGAGCGCTTGTTCACGAATCCAAAACGGCGAGAGCCAGGATCGTCGCGGGACCCGGAAAGCTTTATATAAAGCGTGGGCGTGAGCCCGTGTGAAACCTCCCGCCGGGGCCTCCGAACCTGGACATCTCCTCTTGCTGATGCCAATCATCGTGGCCCTGGTCAGGGCCTTTGGGTCCGCACCGGCGAGCCGGAGCGGTGCTTGGGCATCGCGTGGCCAATGGCACGCGGATGCCGGGTTCGCTCGGCGAAGCCTGGTTGTGGGCCTCCTGGGCGTCCAGGGTGTCCTGGGCGCCAGCGCGTTGGCGGCGACGGGTGGCGATGCCAACGAGCAGCGTTTGCCCTTGTCCGGATTGCCTGGGGTGAATCTGGTCCGGCCCGGCGTTGCCCGATGGGTGGCACCGGAGGTCGGTGCGATCAATGCGGTAGTGCAGGCGCCCGATGGCACGGTTTGGTTCGGTGGCGAGGAAGGACTGCAACACTACGACGGCATCCGCCTCGATCCGTTGCTGCGCCTGCCGGTCGGCGGTGGGCCTGCCGATCCGACCGAAACTGGCGAGCACGCACGAGCGGTGCGCCTGGTCGTGCCCGGCGCCAGCAGGCTTGCCTTCAACGTGGGCTCTCGTTTGCTGTCGTGGCGGCCGGACGGCAAGGTCTTTCGGGTCGCGGCGGAAGATGGCAGCGGTTGGGTCCCTGCGATCACCTCACCTTCGATGCGGGCGGCGCACAGCTGGGAAACCCAGTGGTGTGCGCAAGGTTCCGGCCGCGTGTTGCGTCTGGCGCAGGTGGGAGGCCGGATCACGGCCTTCGATCTCGAAACCGGGCGTTCGCGACGGGTGCAGTCCGGTGCGCGGGATCCGGTGTTGCTCGACAGCCTGACATGCTCTGCCACGATGGCCTTCTGGCTGGAGCACGACGCCGCGTCCGTGTGGCTCGTGCGCCTCGACGTGGCGAGTGGCACGCGCACGACCGTCGCATTGCCCCGGGATGCCGGCACGCTGGCGATTCAGGATGACGACCATGCGTGGGTCGGCACCCGCCTCGGGGTGCTGAATGTGGAGGTGGCACGTCGCAGGCAGTGGCTGACGAGGCTGGACCCGCCGGCCGGACCGTCGCCGGTCGCTTCGCGGCATCTTCGACCGTGGCGGGTGTTCGCGAACGACAACGGCTACTACGCGGTTCGGGGGGCGGGAACCCGCTTCTTGCGCGTGCGCAATGGCAAGGTCGAGCAGAGCCTGGACGCGAACTGGCTGACCTCTCCGACCGTCTTCACGCGCAAGGTGCTCAACCGGGTCGTCACGCTCGACGACCATGGCGGGCATTCGACATGGCTGTTGAGGGGGGAATGGGTACAAGTGCTCTCCGCCACCTCTGCACTGGCGGGGACTTCGTACACCTTCGCGCCCAATGCGGGGGACGACGCGGTGCCCGACGTGCATGCCTTGTGCGAGTTGCCCGGCCGAGGCACGATCCTGCGCTTTGCCAGCGGCCGGCTCGGCTGGATGGGGACCGGAGAGGACGACAGGCTGCGGATGCTGCCCTGGCATGGCTGGCGTCAGCCGCTGGTCTGTGGCGACGACGGATCGGCGTGGTTCATCACGGGGGAGCTCGGCCGCCGTCGGCAGTTCTTGGTGAGGCTGACCGCGCCGGACCACGGCAGCTTGCTGGCGAGTACGCACCCGCTGCCCGGCCCCTTCGAGGGATCGATGGGCAAGCAGATCGTGCCGCTGGGCAAGACGACGGTGGCACTCGTGACCCAGAACGCAGCGGAGAGCTGGGACGTCGCCACCGGCGCGCGCAGGCCGCTGGCGCTGCGGCTTTCGACGCCGCGAGGGCATGCCCGGCTGCGCCCTGACCCCGGAGGCGACGGCGCGCACCGTCCGCAGATCGCCGTGACGAAGGGTGCCGAAGTCTGGCTGTTCGATCTCGGGAACGGCACTTCCCAACGTCTCGACCTTGACGCCGGGCGTCTGCAGGGAACCCGGTCCATCGATGTTGTCGATACGGTCTGGCTGTCGGCCACTCGGCTGCTGGTCGTCGGCGTGGATGGCGGTATTTTCCTGTGGGAGCTGACCCCTGCCGGCCGTCTGCTTCGGGCCGGC
This sequence comes from Ideonella sp. sgz306126, assembly GCF_056032705.1. Taxonomy (NCBI): domain Bacteria; kingdom Pseudomonadati; phylum Pseudomonadota; class Betaproteobacteria; order Burkholderiales; family Sphaerotilaceae; genus Ideonella; species Ideonella sp. sgz306126. The sequence continues at coordinate 104,143 of NZ_JBVYWP010000001.1, read as the reverse complement.
GCCTGGCACACGCAGGCCGCCTTCGGCAGCCGCCGAGCCTACTGTGCCGCGCGACAGGATTCGTCGCACGTCGTCGTCGCGACCTCGCAGGGTCTGATGTCGATCGACGTGCCGGATCGGACGGTGACGGCGCTCGGTCCTGACGCCGGCGTGATGTGGGGCGACTTCAACGATGAAGCCTGCGGGTCGGGCACCTCGCGCTGGTTCGGCAGTCCCGATGGCTGGGTGCGAGTGGCCTCGCCGCGTCAGCAAGCCGGCGAGACCATGCCCAGCGCGGTATTGCGCGCCGTGACGATCGGACAGAAGCCGGTGGCGCTGCCGGCCGCCGGTCAGCCGATTGAAATGAAGGAACAGGATGCGCTGATCCGTCTCGACGTGGCCGCGACGGGGCGGCTGCTGCCGGCGGGCGCGCTGCTGCACTACCGTCTCGTCGGGGTCGATCCGATGTGGCGCAGCTCGGTGGCGAGTGACCCCGTCATTTACACGACGCTGGCGGCGGGGCGTTATCAATGGCAATTCGGGTTCAGCAATGGCGAGGTGCCGCGCACGACGACGATCGCCCGCATCGTGGTGAACGGCCCGTGGTTTCGGCGACCTGGCGTGATCGCGGTGGCAGCGTTGTTGCTGTTGGCCATCGTGACGGTCTGGGCCCGCGACAAGCGATCCCAGCTGCGGCGACTGGCCGCGTCCGACAGGCGGCTCAAGCTGGCGCTGGGTGCGTCGTCGAGCGCACTGTACGACGACACGCCGGACACCGTCCTGCGTACCGACGCGCCGTGGCTGGGTTACGCGGCAGAAGACTTCTCGGGCCCCTGGTCCGAGTTCGACGACGGCGTGCATCCCGAGGATTTGCACGCCTACCGATCGGCTCGTGAGCGCGTTCTGCAGGGAACCGACAAGAGCCTGCGCGCCGAGTACCGCCTGCGCCATCGGCAGGGCCATTGGGTCTGGGTCCAGGATGTCGGCCAGGCCATTCCCGGCCGGGGCGGGCAGGGCGAGCGACGCCTGGTCGGCGCCATTCACCTGATCGATCACATCAAGTCGATCGAGGAGGAACTCCGTGTTCTGGCGACGGCCGACGGGTTGACGGGCTTGCCCAATCGCCGCGAATGCAACCGGTTGATCGAGGAGGCGGTCATGCACGGCCAGCGCGAGCACACGGCCATCGCCATCCTGTTCCTCGACCTGGACCAGTTCAAGACGCTCAACGATTCGCACGGGCATCATTTCGGCGACCTCGTGTTGCGCCATTGCGCCTGCGTGTTGCAGTCGCTGTTGCCGGCGCAGGCGAGTGTCGCCCGGCTTGGCGGCGACGAGTTCGTGGTGCTGTTGCCGGACGCGCAGGCGGACTCGGCGATGACCTTGTCCGCACGCCTTTGCGAAGGGATTCGCGCCATTCGGCAGGTCGAGGGCGTCGACGTCCGGCTCTCGGCATCGATCGGCGTGGCGCTGTGTCCGTACCACGCAAGCGACCGGAGCGGCTTGCTGCAGTACGCGGACGCCGCGATGTATGCCGCCAAGGAGGTGGGCGGCGACGGCGCCTCCTTGTTCGATCTTCGGCAGGCGCCATCGATCACCGAGCGGGCCGATGTCGAAGTCGCGCTCGCCAAGGCGCTCGAGCGCCATGAATTCGAATTGGTCTACCAGCCGCAGGTGAGGATGGATACCGGGCGATGCGACGGCGTGGAGGTGCTTCTGCGCTGGCACAACGAGCGGTTTGCGCACGTTTCTCTGCCGCGCGTGATCGCGCTGCTCGAATCCAGCGGACTCATCGTCGGCGTCGGCGGCTGGGTTCTCGACACCGCCTGTGCGCAGCACGAGGCACTGACTCGAGCCGCTGGCGCGCCACTGCAGATCGCGGTCAACGTCTCGGTGCGGCAGCTGCAGCGTCCCGACTTTGCCTCAGGCGTGCTCAAGATCCTGGCGCGTCACGCGATGCCAAGCTCGCAACTCCGGCTGGAGGTGACCGAGACGGTCTTCGCCGGTGCCTACGTGGACCTGCTCGCCCAGCTCGAGCAGGTGCGCCAGGCGGGCATCGGCGTCGAGGTGGACGATTTCGGGACCGGCTATTCATCGTTGAGCTACCTGAGGGAACTGCCCGTCACGGCATTGAAGATCGACAAGACCTTCGTCGACCACATCGGTGACGATGAGCGCAGCCTCAGGCTCTGTCAGACGATTGTCGGCCTGGGCCGCAGCCTCGATCTGGCGCTCGTCGCCGAGGGCGTCGAGAACGCCGTTCAGCGCGATCACTTGCTGAAGATGGGCTGCGTCCATGCACAGGGCTACCTCTTCTGCCGACCCTTGCCGCTGCCGGCCTTGCTGACCTGGCTGGCGGCCAACCAGGTCGGTGTGCAGGAGGGGCGCGGCGCCTCCGCATGACGGTGGCGGTCCGACGGCTTCCGGCCGCATCGCGAGCGCCTCAGGCCACCGCGTCCCACACCAGCTTCACGCCGGTCAGCAGCATGCCCAGGTTGAACAGGCGGTAGAACCACAGCGTGTTGATCCGGCGCACCACCTTCAAGCCGATCCACACGCCCAGCGGAGCGAACGGGGCCAGCGCCGCCGAGGCCAGCAGGTTGCGGGTGTCGATCAGGCCCAGCCAGGCGTACGGGATCCATTTCGAGGTGTTGAGCACTGCGAACAGCACGGCCGCGGTCGCCGTGAAGCGGATCGGCGAGAGCTTGAGCGGCAGCATGTAGAAGCTCGCCGGCGGGCCTCCGGCGTGGCAGACGAAGCTGGTGAAACCGGCGGTGGTGCCGAGCACGGCGCCCAGCCAGCGCGGCGGTGGCGGCGCATCGGCATGCGGCGGGAACAGCACGCGGATCGCCAGGAACACCAGCGTGATGCCGCCCACCACGCCGGCCACCGTGGTGGCCGACAGCAGGCCGAACAAGAGCGTGCCGATCAGCGTGCCCAGCAGGCCGGCCGGCACCAGCAGCTTGAGCAGCGACTTGTCGCTCTCGCGCACCAGCGCAGCCAGGCCCATCGCGTCCATGATGGCCAGCAAGGGCAGCATGATGGCGGCGGCCTGCGGCACCGGCATGGCCAGCGCCATGATGGGCACCGCGAGCGCGCCGAAGCCGGCGCCGAAGCCGCTCTTGGAGATGCCCATCAGGACCACCGCCGGAATCGCGGCGAGGTAGAAATGCCAGTCGGTGATCATGGTCGCGGGGGTGCGGGCCGTGGGACGACGTGTCGATGCGACGGGTGCCGTCCAGAGGCACGGATCGCGTGACGCGCTGGCCGGCGCGCAAAAGGCGACAATTCTCGGATGTTTCAGCCCTCACAGAACGACGTCCGGCAATTCTTCTGCGAAACCCGCGCCAAGCAGCGCCAGGGCCTGCCGCTGGCGCCGATCGAGGTGCTGGCCGCGGGCTGGATCGACGAACACCCGGAATACGACGCCGACCTGGCCGACCTGGAAGCCGCGCTGGCGGCCGTCTACACGGTGGACGATGGCCGCACCAATCCGTTCCTGCACCTGGCGATGCACCTGACGATCAGCGAGCAGGTCTCGATCGACCAGCCGCGCGGCATCCGTCAGGCGGTCGAGCTGCTGGCGGCCAGGCGCCACTCGCTGCACGAGGCCCAGCACGAGGTGATGGACTGCCTGGGCGAGATGATCTGGGCCTCGCAGCGCAGCGGCCAGCCGCCCGACGGGCTGGCCTACCTGGACGCGGTGCGCCGGCGCGCGACGCGCTGACGCGGCGGCGGACTCAGGTCGGGTAGCTGCCCGGCAGCAGGATGTCGCGGCCGACGTTGCGCAGCTGGGTGTGGCCGCAGAAGGCCATGGTCAGGTCGAGTTCGCGGTGGATGATCTCCAGCGCCTTGGTCACGCCGGCCTCGCCCATCGCACCCAGTCCGTAGAGGAAGGCCCGGCCGATCATCGTGCCGCGTGCGCCCAGCGCCCAGGCCTTGAGCACGTCCTGGCCCGAGCGGATGCCGCTGTCCATCCAGACCTCGATGTCGCGGCCGACCGCGTCGGCGATCGCCGGCAAGGCCTCGATCGCCGACGGCGCGCCGTCGAGCTGGCGCCCGCCGTGGTTGCTGACGATCATCGCGTCGGCGCCCGACTGCGCGGCCAGCCGCGCGTCCTCGACGTCCATCACGCCCTTGATGATCAGCTTGCCGCCCCAGCGCTTCTTGATCCACTCGACGTCGTTCCAGCTCAAGGCCGGGTCGAACTGCTCGGCGGTCCACGATGCCAGCGACGACATGTCGCCCACACCCTTGGCATGGCCGACGATGTTGCCGAAGCTGCGCCGCGGCGTGCCCAGCATGCCCAGGCCCCAGCGCGGCTTGGTCATCAGGTTGAGGAGATTGGCCAGTGTGGGCTTGGGCGGTGCCGACAGGCCGTTCTTCAGGTCCTTGTGGCGCTGGCCGAGGATCTGCAGATCGAGCGTCAGCATCAGCGCGCTGCAGTGGGCGGCCTTGGCCCGGTCGATCAGGCGCTCGATGAAGTCGCGGTCCTTCATCACGTAGAGCTGGAACCAGAACGGCGCCTGGGTGTGGGCGGCGACGTCCTCGATCGAGCAGATGCTCATCGTCGACAGCGTGAACGGCACGCCGAACTTCTCGGCCGCCCGGGCCGCCAGGATCTCGCCGTCGGCGTGCTGCATGCCGGTCAGCCCGGTGGGGGCGATCGCCACCGGCATGGTGGTGGGAAAGCCTGCCATCGGTGCGGCGGTGCTGCGGTGCTCCATGTTCACCGCGACGCGCTGGCGCAGCTTGATCTTCTGAAAGTCGCTCTGGTTGGCGCGGTAGGTGGTTTCGGTCCACGAGCCGGAGTCGGCGTAGTCGTAGAACATCCGCGGCACGCGCTTCTTGGCCAGAACGCGCAGGTCTTCGATGGTGGTGATGACGGTCATGGTCGATGGTCTCCTCAGCGCCGGATGCTAACGGCGCAGCGCCTCGTGGAGGCGGAAAGAAATTCAGGCCAGCGCGGAAATCAGCGCCTGACCGTCGGCCGCGGCCTGCTCGGAGGCGACGGCCAGCCAGGCCGCAAAATCGGCCGCCGCACCGGCACCCTGCGGGCGCAGGTAGTACGCGGTGGTGGCCTGGGCGGTGGGCGTCTGGCCGCGGCCGAAGACCGGCACCAGGCGGCCGTCGCGCAGCAGAGGGCGCGCCAGCGACGGCCGGGCCAATGCCACGCCCTGGCCGCAGGCGGCCGCCTCCAGGGTCAGGCCCAGGTCCACCAGGCGGGGGCCGGCGTCGGGCTCGGGCCAGTCCAGCGCCTGGGTGCGGAACCAGGGGGTCCAGGGCTCGACCGGGGTTCTCAGCAACGGCAGGCGGGCCAGGTCGTCCAGCGCGCGCAGCGCGGGCCACTCGGCGAGCAGCGCCGGACTGGCCAGCGGCAGCAGCAGGTCGTGCATCAGCGCCACCGCGCCATCGCCCGGCAGCGGGCCGTGGCGCACCTCCACATCCGGGTCCTGGCTCGGGCCGTCGACGTAGGGCACCGACAGCACCACCTCCAGCTCGATGTCGGGGTGGGTCTCGGTGTAGCCCGGCAGCGCCGGCACCAGGATCTGCCGCGCGAAAGTGGGCGGCGCGCAAACGCGCAGGCGCCGGCGTTGCTGGGCGCTGCGGCGGTGCAGGGGCACGGCGGCCAGCGCCGCCAGTGCGGTTCGCACCGAACCCAGGTATTCCTTGCCCGCGGCGCTGAGCACCAGGGTCTTGGCGCCGCGCTGGCACAGCGCCACGCCCAGAAGGTCTTCGAGTGCCCCGATACGCTTGCCGATCGCGCTGGCGGTGACGTTCAGCTCGTCGGCGGCGCGCTCGAAGGTGCCCAGGCGCGCCGCCGCTTCGAAAGCGCGCAAGGCGTCCAGCGAGGGCAGGCGCAAATCGGCCGGCCAAGCCGGCGTGGACGTGGAAACGGGCACGGAGACTGGGGACGACGCCATGCACCCATGGTAGCCGCTGGCCGCCGCCTGCCGGGGGCCGGGTACCGCCGACGCAGCCCGCGGATGCTCGCCGCGGCCGGTGGCCGGCTCAGGCGCCGGCCGTCGTCGGCGAGCAGGACGCGCCGCCGCAACCGCTGTGCGCTTGCTCGGCCAGCGCCTGGGTGCAACGGCCGGTGGCCGGGTCGAACCCCATCTGGTCCAGATGCGAGGCCAGGCCGGCATCCATGGTCTGCGCGTGCTGGACGAACCACGGACCCAGCGCCGGCAGCATGCGCTCCAGCGGGCCGAAGTCGGCGTGGTCGCGCGCCAGCCGGCTCACCTCGCGCATCAGCGCGAGCACCTGGGTGTGTTGCGAGCTGTGGCAGTTCTCGGGGGCGAAGCCGGTGGCGGTCATCCAGCGGTCTTCCTGCCCGAAGTGGCCCACGGTGTGCTCCACCAAGGCCTCGTAGCAGGCCAGGCCTTCGGCGGGGCTGCTGGCGAAGGCCGCTTCGGCCTCGGCGAGCAGCTGGACGAATTCCACATGGGTCTGGTCCATCGCGGGGTGGGCCAGGGCCAGGGCGTCAGACCATTCGAGCGTGGGCATGGGCGGCAGGGGATGAGGGAACGACAGGCCGGCATCGCGCCAGCCACGGCAAGCCCCGCATTTTGCCGCGAGGCGTCGGCGCGGCGAGGGCGTTCAGGCTTGGCCTGGGTCAAACAAACCCGGTTCTGCCGCCGCCGGCGTGCGGCCCGTGCCGCCGGGGGGCCGCGCGGGCCTGGCCCCTGCGCGGCCGGGCGGCAGGCGTGCGGCCGGCGGTGCATCGCTGCGGCTCAGCGCCGCCACCCGCACGCCGAGCAGGCGCAGGCGGCGGCCCAGGTCGGCGCGCTTCAGGCACTGTCCGGCGGCGTGGCGGATCGCCGCGGCGTCGGCCGTGGGGCAGTCCAGCGTGAGGTCGCGGGTCTGGGTCTTGAAATCGTCGAAGCGCAGCTTGATGCCCACCGTGCGGCCGACATAGCCCTTGCGCTGCAGGTCCTCGGCCACGCGCTGGCACAGCTCGGTGAACAGGGCGCCGAGCCGGGCCTTGTCGCGCACCGCATGCAGGTCGCGCTCGAAGGTGGTCTCACGGCTCATCGAGACCGGCTCGCTGTCGGTGACCAGCGCGCGGTCGTCGTGGCCGCGGGCCGCGTCGAACAGCCAGGCGCCGTAGCTGCGCCCGAAGCGCTCGACCAGCCAGCCGCGGTCGCAGCGGGCCAGCTCGCCGATCGTGTCGATCCCCAGCGCGGCCAGCTTGGCGCCCGCCTTGGGGCCGATGCCGTTGATGCGTCGCACCGGCAGCGGCCAGATGCGGGTGGGCAGGTCGTCCAGCGTCAGAACGGTCAGGCCGTCGGGCTTGTCCAGCTCGGAGGCGAGCTTGGCGAGCAGCTTGTTCGGCGTCACGCCGATCGAGCAGCTCAGGCCGGTGCTGCGCTGCACGTTGTTCTTGATCTCGCGCGCCAGCGCGCGCACGCCGCCCAGCGGGTCGTGGCCGATGGTGTCCTGCGCGCCCGGCACGTCGGTGAGGTCGATGTAGATCTCGTCGATGCCACGGTCCTCGATCACCGGCGCCAGTTCGGCGACGGCGGCCTTGAAGCGGCGCGAGCAGGTGCGGTAGAGGTCGAAATCGACCGGCAGCAGCACGGCCTCGGGGGCCTTGGCAGCGGCCTTCATCAGGCCCATGGCCGAGTGCACGCCGAGCGCCCGCGCTTCGTAGGTGGCGGTGGTGATCACGCCGCGCCCGGCGTAGTCTCCCAGGCGGGCGTAGCGGCGGCTGCCATCGGCCTGGGTCTCGGGCTGGTGGCGCCGGCCGCCGCCGATGACCACCGCCTGGCCACGCAGGTCGGGGTAGCGCAGCAATTCGCAGGACGCGTAGAACGCGTCCATGTCGAGGTGGGCGATCAGCCGGCGCGGCGGGTGGGACACAGCCTGCATGGTAGCGCAGGACTGGATAAAAGCACAGTCTTGAGGTGTGCCGCGGACCCGCCGCGCCGGAACCGCGCCCGGCGCTCAGGCGAGCCGCTGCCGGTGGCGTTCGATCTGGGCGCGGGCCTGGGCCGGCGCGGTGCCGCCCAGCACGTTGCGCGCGTTCAGCGAGCCGCGCAGCGTCAGCACCTCGAACACGTCCGGGCCGATGCTGGCGTGAAAGCCCTGCAGCGTGGCCAGCGGCAGCTCGGCCAGGTCCAGGCCCTGCTTCAGGCCTTCCTTCACCGCATGCGCGACGACCTCGTGCGCGTCGCGGAAGGGCAGGCCCTTCTTGACCAGGTAGTCGGCCAGGTCGGTGGCGGTGGCGTAGCCGCGCAGCGCGGCGCGCTCCATCGCGTCGGCCTTGACCTTCAGGCCGCCCGTTCTTTGGGGATTCGGGCTGCCGTCCGCGGCGAGTTCGCCGCCGACCATCTCGGCCATGATGCGCAGCGTGTCCTTGACCGTGTCCACGGTGTCGAACAGCGGCTCCTTGTCTTCCTGGTTGTCCTTGTTGTAGGTGAGGGGCTGGCCCTTCATCAGCGTGATCAGGCCCATCAGGTGGCCGACCACGCGGCCGCTCTTGCCGCGCGCCAGCTCGGCCACGTCGGGATTGCGCTTCTGCGGCATGATCGACGAGCCGGTGCAGTAGCGGTCCGACAGGTCGATGAAGCCGAAGTTCTGGCTCATCCACAACACGATCTCCTCGGCCAGGCGCGAGACGTGCACCATCACCAGCGTCGCGAAGCCGGTGAACTCGATCGCGAAGTCGCGGTCGCTCACCGCGTCCAGGCTGTTCTGGCACACGCCGTCGAAACCCAGCGCGCGGGCCACGGCCTCGCGGTCCAGCGGGTAGCTGGTGCCGGCCAGCGCGGCGGCGCCCAGCGGCAGGCGGTTGACGCGCTTCCTCACATCGACCAGGCGTTCGGCGTCGCGGGCGAACATCTCCACGTAGGCCAGCAGATGGTGCGCGAAGCTCACCGGCTGAGCCACCTGCATGTGGGTGAAGCCGGGCATCACGGTCTCGGTGTGCTGCGCCGCGATGTGCACCAGCGCGCGCTGCATCTCGGCCAGCAGCGGCGCGATCTGGTCGATCTCGCCGCGCAGCCACAGGCGCACGTCGGTGGCGACCTGGTCGTTGCGGCTGCGGCCGGTGTGCAGTCGCTTGCCGGCGTCGCCCACCAGTTGCGTGAGGCGGGCCTCGATGTTCAGGTGCACGTCCTCGAGTTCGAGCTTCCACTCGAAGGCGCCGGACTCGATCTCGGCGCGGATCTGCGCCATGCCGCGCTGGATGTCGGCCAGGTCCTGCGCGCCGATGATGCCTTGGGCGGCCAGCATGCCGGCATGCGCCAGGCTGCCTTCGATGTCGGCCTGCCACATGCGCTGGTCGAAGAACACGCTGGAGGTGTAGCGCTTGACCAGCTCGCTCATCGGCTCGGAAAACAGGGCCGACCAGGCCTGGGACTTCTTGTCGAGTTGGTTGGCGCTCATGGGCAGGGATTCGCGGGCAAGGGCAGGGGGCGCCGCCGCGGCGACGCGCGGCAGGCAGGAGGAAGCCGGCATTTTAGGCGGCACCCGTCGCCGCGCCGGCAGGGGTGAGAATGCGGCCCGTGAGCACTCCCACCGAGGCCCCCGCCAGCACATTGTTCGACGACCTGCGCGATGCGGTCGTGCCCGGCGGCGTGGCGGGCGGCCGGCCCGGCCCGTGGCCGCTGTGCGGCACCGGCGTGATCCTGCGCGCGCTGCTGTGGGTGCACGCCGCCGTCGGCGTGGCGCTGAGTTTTTCGAGCGGCCGGCTGGCGGGCTGGGTCGCCGCGCTGACCGATGCCACGATGGTGACGGTGCCGGCGACGCTGGCCTGGGTGCTGCTGGCCTGCGGCAGCGGACGCTGGCTGCGGCGTGCCTCGGCGCCGGCGCAGCTGGTCACGCTGGCAGGCCTGGGCGCGCTGACCGGCGGGGGCAGTTGGTTCCTGCTCGACCGCATCGGCCTGGCGCCGCACAGCGCCAGCGGCGTCCTCGCGCCGGCGCTGGCCGGCGCGGCGCTGGCGGCGCCGCTGTGGCTGTCGGTGCGGTGGCGCGAGCGGGCCAGGCTGCCGGCCGCCGCGGCGGCACGCCTGGCCGATCTGCAGACCCGCATTCGTCCCCATTTCCTGTTCAACACGCTCAACACCGCGATCGCGCTGGTGCAACTGGACCCGCGCCGTGCCGAGCAGGTGCTGGAAGATCTGGCCGAGCTGTTCCGTGCGGCGCTGGGCGCGCTGGAGCAGACCACGACGCTGGCGCAGGAGGTCGAGCTGGCGCGGCGCTACCTGTCGATCGAAGCCCTGCGCTTTGGCGCGCGGCTGGAGGTCGAGTGGAGCCTGGACCCCCACGCCAGCGGCGCGCGCCTGCCGCCGCTGGCGCTGCAGCCGCTGATCGAGAACGCGGTGCGCCACGGCATCGAGCCCAGCGACCGCGGCGGCACGATCGAGATCCGCACCCGGCGCCGGCGCGACCGGGTGCTGGTCGCTGTCACCAACACGGTGGCCACCGGCGCCCCGCTGCGGCCCGGCCACGGCATCGGCCTGGCCAGCGTGCGCGAGCGCCTGCGCCTGCTGCACGACCTGGACGCCGACCTGCGCAGCGGCCTGATCGAGGACGGCCGCTGGCGCGTCAGCCTGTCGGTGCCGGCCGACTGACCTGGGAGGCGTCAAGACCATGAGCCCATCGCCCGCTGCACTGCGCGTGCTGATCGCCGACGACGAGCCGCTCGCCCGCCTGCGGCTGCGCAGCCTGCTGGCGGACGTGGTGGCGCCACCGCTGGCGGTGGTGGCCGAAGCCGGCAGCGGCGCCGAAGCCTTGCACGCGCTGGCGCGCACCCCGGTCGATCTGGTGCTGCTGGACATCCACATGCCCGGCCTGGACGGGTTGGAGCTGGCGCGGCGGCTGAAGTCGCTGGACGCTGCGCCGGCGGTGGTCTTCGTCACCGCGCATGCCGAACACGCGCTGCAGGCCTTCGATCTGGCGGCCATCGACTACCTGACCAAGCCGGTGCGACGTGAGCGCCTGCAAGAAGCGCTGAGCCGTGCCGCGCAGCACCGCGGTCTGGCCGCCGTGCCGGTGCCGGCCGCGGTGGCGGCCGAGCCCGCGACGCTGGTGGTCAGCGACCGCGGCCGGGTGCTGCGCCTGCCGGTGGCCGAGGTGGTCTACCTGAAGGCCGAGATGAAGTACGTGACGCTGCGCACCCTCAGCCACGCCTACGTGCTGGACGACGCGCTGTCCGATCTGGAGCAGCGCCTGGGCGAGGCCGTGCTGCGCATCCATCGCAATGCACTGGTGGCCCGCGCGGCGGTGCGCGCGCTGGAGCGCCGCCACTTGCCCGGCAGCGACGCCGACGAGGCGGGCGAGTCCTGGGCGGTGCAGGTGGCCCCGGGCGGCGAGTGGCTGGCCGTGTCGCGCCGCCAGGTGGCGGCGGTGCGCGAGGCGCTGGAGGCGCACGGCCTTTGAACGGCCGGCTCGGCCGGCAGATCGCCAGCGGCGTCGGCCGCGTCCGTCAGCCGGTGTTGCGCAGGCCCGCCGCGACGCCGTTGATCGAGATGTGGATGCCGCGCTGCATGCGCTCGTTGCCCGGGTCGCCCTCGCGGCGCTTGCGGTAGCGGCGCATCAGTTCGACCTGCAGGTGGTTGAGCGGGTCGAGGTAGGGGAAGCGGTGCTCGATCGAGCGCGCCAGCGCGGGGTTGCTCTGCAGGCGCTCGGCTTCGCCGGTGATCAGGGTCAGCGCCGCATTCGTGCGATCCCATTCGGCACGGATCGCGGCGAAGATCCTCTTGCCCAGGCGCTTGTCTTCCACCAGCTCCACATAGCGTGCGGCGATGCGCAGGTCGCTCTTGGCCAGCACCATGTCCAGGTTGGAGAGCAGGGTGCGGAAGAAGGGCCATTGCCTGAACATGCGCTGCAGCAGGTCCAGGCGCTGGGCGCGGAGCTTCTTGTCCTCGCCCAGGAAACTCTCGACCGCGGAGCCAAAGCCGCACCAGCCCGGCAGCGCCACGCGGCACTGGCCCCACGAGAAGCCCCAGGGGATCGCGCGCAGGTCCTCGATCGCGCGGGTGGCCTTGCGCGAGGCCGGGCGCGAGCCGATGTTCAGTTCGGCGATCTCGCGGATCGGCGTCGCCGAGAAGAAGTAATCGGTGAAGCCCGGCGTCTCGTAGACCAGCGCGCGGTAGGCCGACATGCTGGCGTGGCTCAAGGCCTCGGCGGCGTCCAGGAAGGCCTTGGGTGCGGCCTTGGTCGGGTGCAGCAGCGTGGCCTCCAGCGTCGCGGCCACCAGCGTCTCCAGATTGCGCCGGCCGATCTCGGGGTGGGCGTACTTGGACGCGATCACCTCGCCCTGCTCGGTCAGGCGGATCTGGCCGTTCACCGTGCCCGGGGGCTGGGCCAGGATGGCCTGGTAGCTCGGGCCGCCGCCCCGGCCCACGGTGCCGCCGCGGCCATGGAACAGGCGCAGGCGGATGCCGTACTGCGCCTTGAGCGATGCGAACATCTCCACCAGCGCGATCTCGGCGCGGTAGAGCTCCCAGTTGCTGGTGAAGAAGCCGCCGTCCTTGTTGCTGTCGGAGTAGCCCAGCATCACGTCCTGCTCGGCGCCGCCGCGCCTCACCAACTCGGCGATGCCCGGCAGCGCGTAGAACTGCTGCATGATCGGCCCGGCGTTGCGCAGGTCGGCAATCGTCTCGAACAGCGGCGAGACGATCAGGTCGGCCTCGGCACCCGCGTTCAGCGTGCCGCGCAGCAGCCCGCACTCCTTCTGCAGCAGCAGCACTTCGAGCAGGTCCGAGACCTCCTCGGTATGCGAGATGATGTAGTGGCGGATCGCCTCGCGGCCGAAGCGCGCGCGGCCGGATGCCGCCTCTTCGAAGATCGCCAGCTCGCTCTGCGCCAGCGGCGAGTAGGCGGCGCCGCGCACCCGCAGCGAGCGCGCGTCGTTCAGCTGGGCCAGCAGCACCTCGCGGCGTCGCGGCTCGCTCAGCGCGCCGTAATCGGCTTCGACCTGCGCCACGCGCAGCAGTTCGGCCACCACCGCCTCGTGCTGGTCCGAGCTTTGTCGCAGGTCGACCGTGGCGAGGTGGAAGCCGAACACCTGCACCGCACGCATCAGCGGCGCCAGGCGCGGCGCCACCAGCGCCTGGGCGTGGTGCGAATGCAGCGAGGCCTCGATCACCTGCAGATCGGCCAGGAACTCCTCCGGCGCGAGATACGGATCTTGCGGCGCCACGGCATGGCGCAGCGCCTCAGTACCGGTCAGCGCGTGCAGCGTGGCGGCCAGCCGGGCGTAGAGGCCGATCAGCGCGCGGCGGTAGGGCTCGTCTTCGCGGTGCGGGTTGCGGTCGGGCGAGCGCTCGGCCAGCGCCTGCATCTCGGGCGTGATCGGCGCCAGCAGCAGCGAGATCGACAGCTCGGCCCCCAGCGAATGGACTTCGGTCAGGTAATGGCGCAGCACCGTCTCGGCCTGGCGCGACAAGGCCAGGCGCAGCGTGGCGGCACTGACGTTGGGGTTGCCGTCGCGGTCGCCGCCGATCCAGTGGCCCATGCGGAAGAAGGCCGGCACCGCATGGCCGGGCAGCGCCTGCTCGATGTCGCGGTACATGCGCGGGATCTGGCGCAAGAAGGTGGCGTGGTAGTAGCTGAGCGCGTTCTCGATCTCGTCGGCCACCGTCAGCTTGGCATAGCGCAGCATGCGGGTCTGCCAGAGCTGGGTGACGCGGGCCCGGATCAGGTCCTCGTTCTCCTGGCGGTCGACGCCGGCGCGCAATGCGTCGCGCTGGCTGATCAGCTCGGCGATCGCCCGCTCGGCGTCGAGGATGCTGGTGCGCTGCACCTCGGTCGGGTGGGCAGTGAGCACCGGCGAGATGTAGGCGTGCTGCAGCGCGCCGGCGATGTCGTCGGCACGCAGGTCGGCGCGGGCCAGCTTGTCGAAGCAGTACGCGAGCGATCCTTCGTGGCGGGTGCCTGCCACCTCGTGCACCTCGCGCCGCCGCACGTGATGGCGGTCTTCGGCGATGTTGGCCAGGTGCGAGAAGTAGCTGAAGGCCCGGATCACGCTCACCGTCTGGTCGGCCGAGAGGTTCTTCAGCAGGCGGTCCAGCACCCTGCCGGCCGAGGCGTCCTTCTTCAACCGGTAGGCCACCGACAGCTGCCGCACGCGCTCGATCAGGTCGAAAGCCGCACGCCCTTCCTGCTCGCGGATCACATCGCCCAAGATCCTGCCAAGTAACCGGATGTCCTCCATCAACGGCTTGTTCTTCTCGGCGGCGTCGCTCTCGGCACGCCTTTTTTTCTCGACGGAAGTGCTGGCGACAGACTTGGAGGAGGTTCTTTTCGTCGCTGCAGCGGAGGCGGAAGTGCGTGGCATGAAAGGCTCCGTTCGATGTAACCAGATTACCAATCTCTTATCGTATCAGGCCTCGGCCGCGGCGCGATAATTCGCTCCATCATGAGCCAAGCCACTCCCCACGCCACGCCCCCCGTCGTCATCGCCACGCGCGAAAGCCGCCTTGCCCTGTGGCAGGCCGAGCACGTGCGAGATCGGCTGGGCCGCGAGCTCGGCCTGCCGGCCGAATTGCTGGGCATGACCACCCGGGGCGACCAGATCCTCGACCGCAGCCTGTCCAAGGTCGGCGGCAAGGGCCTGTTCGTCAAGGAACTCGAAACCGCGCTGGAAAGCGGTCAGGCCCGCCTGGCGGTGCATTCGCTCAAGGACGTGCCGATGGAACTGCCCGCGGGCTTCGTGCTGGCGGCGGTGCTGGAGCGCGAGGACCCGCGCGACGCCTTCGTCTCCAACCGCTTCGCCGACCTGGCGGCACTGCCGCAGGGCGCGTGCGTGGGCACCTCCAGCCTGCGCCGCGTGGTGCAGCTGATGGCGCTGCGGCCGGATCTGCGCATCGAGCCGCTGCGCGGCAATCTCGACACCCGGCTGCGCAAGCTCGACGACGGCGGTTATGACGCGATCGTGCTGGCTGCGGCGGGCCTGAAGCGGCTGGGCCTGGCGCAGCGCATCCGCTCGGTGTTCGACGAGACCCGGATGATCCCGGCGGCCGGCCAGGGTGCGCTGGGCCTGGAAGTGCGCGCCGACGACCAGGCGCTGCGTGACGCGCTGCAGCGCCTGAGCCACGCGCCGAGCTGGCTCGCCACCCATGCCGAGCGGGCCGTGTCGCGGGCGCTGGGCGGCAGTTGCAGCGTGCCGCTGGCGGCGCATGCGGTGGTGCGCGACGGGCAGCTGCATCTGGAGGCCGCGCTGGGCCACGCCGCCGACCCGACGCGCCCCTTGTTGCGGGCCGGCGGCCACAGCGCGCTGGCAGGCACCGCCGAGGCCGAGGCGCTGGGGCGCGAGGTGGCCGGGCGGCTCCAGGCCGCCGGGGGCGATGCCTATCTCGCCGCAGTGGCGGCCTGATCGGCGGCCATGATGAAGCCCGGCCAGGGCGGACAGGATCTGCCGGCGGTGGGACCTTTGTTGCTGGTCACCCGGCCCGCCGCGCAGGCCAATGACTGGGTCGGCAGGCTGCAGGCCTGCGGCCTGAGGGCGCAGGCCCTGCCGCTGCTGTCGATCGCGCCGGCGCCCCAGGTGGACGAGCTTGTCCAGATGGCAGCGGCGCTGCGGCCGGGCGCGCTGGTGGTGTTCGTCAGCCCGAACGCGGTCGAGCACGCCTTCGCGGCGCTGGCCGGGTCGCCGGGCGGGCCGCTCGGCCGCTGGCCCGAGGGCGTGCGGGCGGCGGCCGTCGGACCGGGGACCGTGGCGGCGCTGCGGGTCGCAGGCGTGCCGCAGGCGTTGATCGTCGCACCGGCGGCCGACCGGCAGCAATTCGATTCGGAAGCGCTGTGGGCGCTGCTGTGCGAGCAGGACTGGCGCGGCCGGGAGGTCTGGGTGGTGCGCGGCGAGGGCGGCCGCGACTGGCTGGCGGACCAGCTCAAGGCGGCCGGCGCGCGCACGCACGCCGTGCAAGGCTACCGGCGCGGCGCACCGGTGCTGGACGCCGCCGGCCAGGCGCTGCTGGCGCAGGCGCTGGGGTCGCCGGCGGACGTGCGCTGGCTGTTCAGCAGCTCGGAGGCCATCGGTCACCTCGATGCCCTGGCACCGGGGCACGACTGGTCCCGCGCCACGGCCTGGGTATCGCACCCCCGCATCGCCGAGCGCGCGCAGCAGCTGGGCGTGGGCTCGGTGCGCCTGATCGCGCCCGGCGTGGACGGCGTGGCGGCGGCGGTCGCCGCGGAGGGCGTCGATACAATCGGTCCCCAACCGTGAACCCATCGACACCGTCCCCCGACGCAGCCCCTCCGCCGTCCTCCGGCGATGCCGCGGCGCCCGCCCCGTCAGCACCCTTGCCCGCCGCGGTGGCGCTGCCGCGCCACAACAACAGCCTGTGGATCCTGGGCGCGGTGGTCTTGACGGCGCTCTGCGTCGCCAGCCTGGCGCTGGTCTGGAGCACCCAGCAGCGGGTCAAGGTGCTGGAGCAGGAATTGGTGCGGCGCCAGCAAGGCAGCCAGGACCAGGCCACCGAGGCCAGGGTGCTGGCCAGCCAGGCGCACGACATCGCGGCCGATGCGGCGGCCCGCCTGGGCCTGGTCGAGGCGCGGGTGGCCGAGTCGTCGCTGCAGCGCACGCAGGTCGAAGAGTTGATGCAGTCGATGTCGCGTTCGCGCGACGAGAACGTGGTGGCCGACGTCGAGGCGTCGATCCGCGTCGCCTTGCAGCAGTCGGCGATCACCGGCAGCGCCGAGCCGCTGGTGACGGTGCTCAAGCAGGGCGACGAGCGCCTGGCGCGCTACAACCAGCCCCGGCTGGAGCGCGTGCGGCGAGCGATGGCGCGCGATCTGGACCGCGTTCGCGCGACCCAGACGGTGGACGTGCCTGGCCTGTCGATGCGGCTGGACGAGATCGTGCGCCGCGTCGACGATCTGCCGCTGCTGATGGCGCCCGAACGCCATCGGGCCGCCGCGCCGCGCGCGCTAGGCAAGCCGGCTCAGGCGGTGCCTGCGGCGTCGGCGGCCTCTGCCGGACTTCCCGTCTGGCAGCCTTTGAGCCAGCTGGCCGGCGACGCCTGGGCAGCGATTCGCTCGCTGCTGCGGGTGACCCGCATCGATCATCCCGAGGCCGGTCTGATGGCACCGGATCAGGCCTACTTCCTGCGGGAGAACCTGAAGCTGCGGCTGCTCAACGCACGGCTGTCGCTGCTGTCGCGCCAGTTCGATCTGGCGCAAGGCGACCTGAACCAGGCGCAGGCGATGCTGGATCGTTTCTTCGACTCGTCGTCGCCCCGCGTGGCCCTGGCCCGGGAGCAGTTGCGCCAGCTGACGCAGCAGGCGCGCCAGGTGGTGCTGCCCCGGCCCGACGAGACGCTGGCAGCGCTGGCCGCCGCCGGCGCCGGCCGGTGAGCCGCGGCGGCATCGCGGCAGCCTGAATCGCCATGCGCTCGATCATCTGGCTGATCCTGCTGTTCGTCGCCGCCGTGGTGGCCGCGACCTTGCTGGGGCGCAACGACGCCCTAGTTTCGATCTTCTATGGCCATTGGCGGCTGGACCTGTCGCTGAACCTGTTCCTGTTGTCCTTGCTGGGCCTGGTGATGCTGCTGTTCGCCAGCCTGCAGGCGGTCAACGGCCTGCTCAGCCTGCCGACGCGAGCGCGCGAATGGCGCGCGCTCAAGCGTGAACGCGCTGCCAGCGCGGCCCTGCGCGATGCCTGGGCCGAACTGCTGGCGGCCCGCTACGCCCGCGCCCAGCGGTTGGCGCAGCGCGCGCTGGACCTGCAGGCCGAGGTGCCGTCGCTGTCCGGCGACGTGCAGTTCTCGGTGCTCGCCCAGGTCGCCGCGGCGTCCGGCCTGCACCGCCTGCAGGACCGCCCGGGGCGCGACCAGCGCGTGCAGGCGGCGCTGGAGCTGGTCCACGGCGGACTCGGCTCGGGCACTGCGGCCGATGGCGTGCAGTTGCTCGCGGCGGAATGGGCTCTGGACGACCGCGACGCAGCTCGCAGCCTGGAACTGCTGGGCGAGTTGGCACCCGGGGTCGCCCGCCGCACGCTGGCCTTGCGACTCAAACTGCAGGCCACGCGCCTGCAACGAAAGCCGTTGGAGGCGCTGCAGACCGCGCGACTGCTGGCCAAGCACCAGGGCTTCTCGGCGCTGGCCGCGCAATCGCTGTTGCGCTCGCTGGCCATCGAGGCGCTGGACCAGTGCCACGACGAGTCGCAACTGCAAGGCGTCTGGCAGCAACTGGAAGCGGCCGACCGCGCCGATGCCTGGGTGGCCGCGCGGGCCGCGCGGCGAGCCCAGGCGATGGGACGTCCCGCGCTGGGCCGGCAGTGGCTGCTGCCGCTGTGGGACCAGATCGGCCGGGCCGAGCCGGATGCGCGGCGCCAGATCGCGCTGTCGCTGGCCGAGTGCGCCGAGGGCGCCGGCAGCGAGTGGCTGCCGAAGGTCGAGACGGCGCTGTCGCGCCATGGCCACGAGGCCTCGCTGGTGGCGGTGGCCGGCGTGATCTTTGCCGAGCGCCAGCTCTGGGGCAAGGCGCGGCGCCTGCTCGACCAGACCGCCTCCGCGATCGATCTGCCCGCAGGCATGCGCCGCAACGCGCTGCGCCGTTTGGCCGCCCTGGCCCGCGACACCGGTGACGACACCGGTGCGGCCGTGTTCGAACGCCGCGCGGCGGCCATCGACTGAACGCCGCAGACCCCATCTGGCGCTTGCAGATGAAAAGGCCTGTGCTATACTGCTAGCTTCACGAGAACAGCACGCGGCTGTAGCTCAGTTGGATAGAGTACTTGGCTACGAACCAAGGGGTCGTGGGTTCGAATCCTGCCAGCCGCACCAAAAACGCAAGGGGTTGCCGAGAGGCAACCCCTTCGTCGTTGACAGGCCCGTGACGGCATGACCGCCGATCGCCTGCCGCCGCTCAGCCCCTCGCCACGGCGCCAGACCGGCGCGACACCCGCACTTCGAGCCAGAGCACCAGCGACGCGCCGGCGAAGATCGACGCCAGCGCCATCGCCGAGCCGAGCGACAACACGGCGACGCCGCTCAAGCCGTGACCCACCGTGCACCCCAGGCCGATGACCGCGCCCGCGCCGGTCATCAGCGCGCCCGCCAGCGGCACGGCCATCGCGCGGGGCGCCGCCGGCCATTGGAGGCGGAACTCGCCCCTCGCCAGCGCCGACAGCAGCGAGCCCAGCCAGGTGCCTAGCAACATCGCCACGCCCAGCGTCCAGGTCTGGCGCACCGGGTGGCGCAGAAAGTTGGCGGCATCGCCCAAGGGGCCGGCATAGCTGAACGACTGCACGCCCAGGCCGTCGGGCGGCTCGCCCATGAACGACGCCTCGTCGGCCGCCGCCGTTCCGATCGGACCCGCGGTCAGCGCATAGCCGGCAGCCACCATCAAGCCGCTCAGCGCCGCACCGATCCACAGCGTGCGGTGGCCTTGCCACGCCAGTCGGCGCGCCGCCAGCCCCAGCACCGCCACGCCGAGGATCGCGCCGGTGATGACCCGGCCGGAGGGGCTGCCGAAGCCCAGCAGGGCATCCAGGCCCTGGCTGGGCCAGCCCCAGCGATGCAGATCGAACGAGAGCGGGACCAGCCACGGGGCGATCCCCCGGTCGAACAAGGCGGTGCGGGACATCGCGAAGGCGGCGATGCCCATGGCGATCAGCAGCACGGCCGCCGACCCGCTGCCCTGGGCGCTGCGCACGGCCGTCCGCAGCGGGCAGCCGCGGGCCAGCACCATGCCGGCACCGAACAGCAGGCCACCCAGCAGGTAGCGGCCCCAGGGCAGGTTGGCGGACAGGTAGGGCGGGCGCGACGGCACGAGCGGCTGTGGCAGCACGAGTTGCAGCGCGGCGACCGCCAGCAAGGCCACGCCGGCCGCCGCGAAGTAGGCGGCGAGGCGCTGCGGGCGGCGCTCACGCAGGGCCTCGCGAAGCCCGCCTTGCGGGCAGAAGCGCGAGGCCTGGGCGGCTGCGCCCAGCACCAGCGCGGACAGGAAGCCGCCGAGCAGCAGTTGATCGATCGCGGTCATGGACGGTTCTCTTGGGGTGGCTTGGCCGGGTGCCCCGGATGGGTTTCTTCGACGCGCAGCAGGACCCAGGCGCCGGACAAGGCCAGCAAGCCGGCGGTGAACCAGAAGGCGGGTTCGATGTCCCCGCGCACCTGAGCGATCAGCCCCAGCACCAGCGCACCCATCGCGTAGCCGGTGTCGCGCCAGTAGCGATAGGTGCCCAGCGACGAGCTGCGCCAGCTGGGGTGGGACAGGTCGGCGACGGCGGCGATCAAGTTGGGGTACAGCAAGGCCATCCCGACCCCCATCGCCGCTCCCGTGGCGACCCACGCCGCCACGCCGTGCATCTGCATCGTGGCCGCGATGCCCGCGGCCAGCAGCCACAGGCCGGCCACGATCGGCGCGCGCCGGCCGATGCGGTCCGACAGCGGGCCGGTCCACAGCTGCGAGACGCCCCAGACGAGGCCGTACACCCCGGTGACCCAGCCGGTCTGCACCAGCGTCAGGCCCCGGTCATGCAGGTACAGCGGGAACAGCACCCACAGCAGGGTGTCGGCGACCTTGTTGGCCACGCCGGCCTGGCACAGCGCGGCGAAGGTGGGGTGCCGGAACGACACGAACAGGAAGACCTCGGTCGAGCTCGGGTGTTCGGGCAGGCCGGTGGCAAAGCGAGGCGCGGGGCCGCGGTGGGTGCCGGTGGCATGGCGGTGCCGCTCGGCCTGGGCCCAGGGCAAGGTCTCCTGCAGGAACAGCCAGGCCGTGCCCAGGCCCAGCGTGATCACGACGGTGGCGAAGCCGAGCAAGGCCAGGCGCGGCCCGAAGACGCTGCCGAGGTAGCCGGTGGCGATGCCCGCCAGCCCGACCGAGGCGTAGCCGGCGAACTCGTTGATGCCGGTGGCCAGTCCGCGCTGCTCGGCCCGCGTGATGTCCACCTTGCTGGTCACCGTCATGCTCCAGGCGAAACCCTGGTTGATGCCGAGGAACAGGTTGGCCGCCACGATCCACCACCACGACTGAGCGAAGAAGATGAGCAGCGGAATCGGGATGGCGGCCAGCCAGCCCCAGATCAGCACGGTCTTGCGCCCAACGCGCTCCGACAGCCGGCCGGCGACGAAATTCAGCGCGCCCTTGACCAGGCCGAACGAGATGATGAAGGACAGCAGGTACAGGAAGGAACTGCGCGGGACGCCGAAATCCCGGCTGGCCACGATCGGCAGCACGGTCCGCTCCATGCCGATGACCAGGCCGACGAAGGACACCTGGACCGCCTGCCAGACGAACTGGTGCAGGTTGGTCCGGATGCCCTGCGGGTAGCGCTCGTGCGGCGGCGTCGGCGCGACGGTCCCGGGCACCGCGGGGGGGGACGGGGTCATGGTTCAGGCGGCGGTGTTGGCCGCGACGATGCGGTCCATGTCGGCCGGACGCGGCGGAATCTGCTCGGTCAGCTGGGACACGAACGCGTCGCGCGGCAGGCTCAGTGCCGGGTTCCAGCGCTTCTCGAAGGCCAGCGTCGACGAGGGTTTGCCGGACAGCCCCACGCCGCAGGCGCTGCCCGCCTGGTGGCCGGGATAGATCTCGATCTCGTCGGGCAGGCTCAGCAGCTGGCGCTGCAGGCTGTCGTGCAGCAGCGCGGCCATCTCGCGTTCGCGTCCCGCCAGGTCGGGCCGGCCCACGGCGCCGACGAACAAGGTGTCGCCGGTGACGACGAACCAGGGCGCCTCGCCGCGCCGCCGGTCGGTGACCAGCAGGCAGACGCTGTCCATCGTGTGCCCGGGGGTGTGGAGCACCTGCACCGTCACGTTGCCGAGCGGGATCACCTGTCCGTCGACCAGCGGCTCGAAGCCGAACTGCACCAGATCGGCCGCCGCTTCGTGCAGGCAGTACGGTGCCCCCACCCGGCTGGCCAGCGCGCGCCCGCCGGACAGGTGGTCGGCATGCACATGGGTGTCGATGACGTGGGTGATGGCCACGCCGGCCAGCGCCGCCTGCTCGACGAACCAGGCTTCGTCGCCGGCGACGACGTCCACCGCCACTGCCTTGCCCAGGCCTCCGCAGCCGAAGAAGTAGGACAGGCTGGACGCCTGGGTGGCCAGTTGTTTGAAGAACATCGGGTTCCTCCGTCGTTGTCGATCTTCAGCGTCGGGCCGTCATGACGACAGGGCCTCGACCGGCAGGCCGGCCGCACGCCATTCGGGCACGCCCTCGGCGATCTTGCGGGCCAGGTGGCCGCGTTGCAGCAGCAGCTTGACCGCGGCGTCCGACATCACGCAGAACGGGCCGCGGCAGTACGCGACGATCTCCTTGTCGCGCGGCAATTCGCGCAGCCGCGTTTCCAGTTCGTCGAGCGGCATCGATCGCGCCGAAGGCAGGTGAGCGACGCGGTACTCCGACTCGGGCCGCACGTCGATCAGCAGCACCTCGCCGGCCCGGACCTTCTGCAACAGCGAGCCGGCGCTTTCCATCGACAGGCGCTCCGGCCCCGAGAACAGGCGGCTCATCGTCGTCTGCAGCTCGGCCAGATGCGATTCGGCCAAGGCGCGCAGCGATACCCAGAGCGCCGACACGTCGTTGCTGCTCTGACGGTAGACGCGGCGCTTGCCGGCCGGCCGCACCGCCACCAGGTGGGCCGCCTTGAGCACCCGCAGGTGGGCGCTGGCCAGCTTGACGTCGATCGCCGCCTCGCGCGCCAGCGTCTCGACCGTCTTCTCGCCCTGGGCGAGCAACTCCAGCAGCTCCAGGCGCTTGGGACTGGAGACCGCGCCACCGATGCGCGCGACCTGCTCGTAGAGATGGTCCTTCAGTTCTCGAGTATTCATTCAATCATTCTAACGAATAAAAGAATGAACGAAGCGCGCGTCAACCCGAAGGAAGGCGATCGCGTCTCCGGTGGCCGGCGAGGCGGCCCTCCGCCGGGCCGCTCCGAGGCCTGTCGCCGAGGGTGGTTTTGCCGGATAATCGCTGTGTAGTTGAATACATAACGAATGTTCGAAATCCTTTCTTCCGTCGACTGGTCGCCGCTGTGGCTCTCGCTCAAGGTGGCCAGCGTGGCCACGGCGCTCGCCGGCGTGGCGGGCGTGGCGCTGGGCTGGCTGTTCGCGCGCACGGAATTGCCCGGTCGCGCGCTGCTGGAGGCCGTCTGCATGCTGCCGCTGGTGCTGCCGCCCACGGTGATCGGTTATGCCATCCTGTTGCTGGCGGGCCGCCGCAGCGCGCTGGGGGGATGGCTGCACGCGCACCTCGACTACTCGATCGTCTTCAGCTGGCATGGCGCGGTGGTCGCATCGGCCGTGGTGGCCTTGCCGCTGGTGCTCAAGTCCGCCAGCGCCGCCTTCGCGACGGTCGACCGCACGCTGGAGGCGGCTGCGCGCACCCTGCGCCAGTCGCCGTGGTCGGTCTTCGTGCGGATCACGCTGCCGCTGGCGGCCCCGGGCATCGTCGCCGGCACGCTGCTGGCGTTTGCGCGGGCGATGGGCGAGTTCGGCGCCAGCCTGATGGTGGCGGGCTCGATCCCCGGCCGCACCCAGACTTTGTCGATGGCCATCTACGACGCCGTCCAGGCCGGGCAGGACGACACCGCCGCGGTGCTGGTGATGGCGACCTCGGCCTTGTCGGTCGCGGTGCTGTGGCTCTCGGGCCGCTGGCTTGCCCGGCCATGACGCAGCCGCCCGATGCCGGTTCCAGCGGCGCGGCGTCCGGCGCGCTGATCGACGTCGACCTGCGCCTGACCTTGAGCGACGCCACGCGCCGGTTCGAGCTGGCCGTGCGCTTCGCCACCGCGGCGCCGGTGATGGCGCTGTACGGGCCGTCCGGGGCCGGCAAGTCGCTGACGCTGCAGGCCATCGCCGGGCTGCTGCAGCCCGCGGCCGGCCACGTGCGCATCGCCGGGCGCACGCTGTTCGACGCGCGGGCCGGCGTGAACCTGCCGGCCGCGCAGCGTCAGGTCGGCTACCTGTTCCAGGACTACGCCTTGTTCCCCCACCTGAGCGTGCGGCAGAACGTGGGCTTCGGCCTGGGCAGCTGGCGCCGGCGACCGAGCGCGGCCGACGCCGCGCGGGTCGACGGCTTGCTGGAGAGTTTCGGGCTCGCCGGCCAGGCCGACGCGCGGCCGGCGGCCTTGTCGGGCGGGCAGCGCCAGCGGGTGGCGCTGGCGCGCGCCCTGGCCTGCGAACCCGCCGTGCTGCTGCTCGACGAGCCGTTCTCGGCGCTCAATCCGATGCTGCGCCAGAGCCTGCGCGAAGAGCTGGCCGAGGTGCGCCGGCGCTGGGCGATCCCGATGCTGATGATCACGCACGACGTGGACGACGTGGTCGCGCTGGCCGATGCGGCCTGCGTGATCGAGCACGGGCAGGTGGTGCGCGAGCTCGATCTGGTCAGTGGCGTGTCGCGTGAGCGGGCCGGCCTGACGCTGGAGCCGCAGGCGCTCGCGCCGGATCAGGCGCTGCGGCGCCGACGCGTGCGCTCAGCCTTGGGCGGCGGGGCCTGAGTCGGCTGCCAGCCTGGCGCCCATCACGCAGGCGCGGCCGGCGGCCTTGGCGGCGTAGAGCTGCTGATCGGCCAGGCCCAGCAAGGCGGCCGCGGGCTGGTGGCGGCTGTCCAGCGTGGCGGGTTTGCTGGCCACGCCGAGGCTGACCGTCACGGCGGCGCCGCGGCCGGCCGCTGCCGATGGCGCCGCCACCGTCCGTCGGACCTCTTGCTCGATGGTCTGCGCCAGCCGGGTCGCTGCCTCGAGGTCGGTGTCGGGCAGGATGCAGGCGAACTCCTCACCGCCGTAGCGCGCGATCACGTCGCCCGAACGCCTGACGCAGCGGCGCAGCACCTCGGCCACCTCGCGCAGGCAGGCATCGCCGGCCTGGTGGCCGTGCCGGTCGTTGAAGGCCTTGAAGTGGTCGACATCGATCATCATCAGGCTCAGCGCGCTGTGGTGGCGCGTCGCGCGGCCCCACTCGGCCTCCAGGCGTTCGTCGAAATGGCGCCGGTTGAACACGCCGGTCAGGCCGTCGACGAACACCATGCGCCGCAGCAGATCGGATTGCAGCTTCAGCGTGGCGTGGGTGCGCACGCGCGCCCGCACGATGCTGGGGTTGATCGGCTTGGAGATGAAGTCCACCGCGCCGATCTCCAGGCCGCGCGTCTCGGCCGTCTCGTCGTCCTGGGCGGTGACGAAGATCACCGGGATGTCGCGCGTCGCCTGCCTGGCTTTCAGGCGCCGGCAGACTTCGTAGCCGTCCATGCCGGGCATCACCACGTCCAGCAGCACCACGTCGGGCTGACGGTCCTCGCACAGCGCCAGCCCTTGTTCGCCGTGGGTGGCCATGAACACCTGGCAGTCGTTCGAGAAGATCTGGTAGAGCGCCTGGATGACCATCGGCTGGTCGTCGATGATCAGCAGCCGCAGCTTGCGTCCGCCGGTCAGCTCGGCCGCCAGGAATGGCGCGCCAGCGCCCGTGTCCGGCGATGCAGGGGGTCTCACGCGGCCACCTCGGCAAGCAGCGTCCGGGTCAGCGCCAGCGCGGCGTCGAAATCGAGGCGGCCCATGGCGGCTTCCAGCGCGTCCCGCTGCGCGGTCGGCAGATCGGCGACCTGCTCGCGCACCGCAGCGAAGGTGTCGGTGGCGGCCATGTCGGCATCGGCCAGCTGCTGCACGAAGGTGTCCAGCAGCCTGGCCAGCGAGCCGTCGCGGTCGGGCTGAGCCGCGGCGGCGGCGGGCGCCGGCTCGCGCGGCAGGGCGTCGACCAGCCGCTGCATGTCGGCCAGCGTGCGCCGGCGCAGGCGCGCCAGCCGGTCCAGCCACGCCGCGTCGACGCGGGCCGGCTCGGCCTCGCCGTCGGCGGCCAGCCGCGCCAGACGCTGCGCGCCCAGCATCGAGGCCAGGCCCTTGAGCGTGTGCAGCTCGCGGCGCAGCTCGGCGGTGCGTCCATCGGCCAGCGCGTCGCTCAAGGCCTGTTCCTGGGGGGCTGCCGCGTCGGCGAAGTGAGTCAGCATGCGCTGGTAGACCGCGCTGCGTCCCAGCACGCGGTCCATCGCCGCCTGGAGGTCGATCCCGCAGGCGGCCGCCTCGTCGCGCAAGGCCACCGGCAGGACCAGCGTCGGCAGCGGCGGAGCCGCGTCGTCCCTCGTCTGCCAGCCGGTCCAGCGCTGCAGCGTGCGCACCAGATGGTTGAGGTCGAAGGGCTTGCCGACGTGGTCGTTCATGCCGGCGGCCAATGCGGCGTCGCGGTCGGCCAGGGTGACGTTGGCCGACATGGCGATGATCGGCAGGGCGTCGAAGCGGCGGTCGGCGCGGAGGGCCCGGGTGGCGGCCAGGCCGTCCATCACCGGCATCTGGATGTCCATCAGCACGGCGTCGAAGCCTTCCGGCTGCTGCAGCAGGAGCGCAACCCCGTCCTGCCCGTGCTCGGCGTTGCGGACGATCGCGCCCTCGTCCTCCAGCAACTCGCGGGCCACCTGTCGGTTGTTGGCGTTGTCTTCCACCAGCAGCACCCGCATGCCGGCGAGGCGGCGGGGCAGGCCGGCGCGCAGGGCGGGCTGATCCGGCAGGCCGGACGCCCCGGCATCGAGCGGCACGAGCCCGGAGTCGGCGGCATCGAGTTCGTCGTCGTCGCCCAACGGCATCGCCAGGCTGAAGTGGAAGCGGCTGCCCTGGCCGGCCACGCTCTCGACCGCCAGCGTGCCCCCCATCATCTCGACGAAGCGTTGCGAGATCGCCAGGCCCAGGCCGGTGCCGCCAAAGCGCCGCGTGATCGAGGTCTCGGCCTGGCTGAAGCCGGTGAACAGGCGCGGCAGGTGTTCGGGGGCGATGCCGATGCCGGTGTCGAAGACCTCGAAATCCAGCTGCACCCGGCGGTCGGGGCGGGGCAGGGCGCGCACCCGCACGGTGACGCTGCCCTTGGGCGTGAACTTGATCGCGTTGCCGCCCAGGTTGGTCAGCACCTGCAGCAGGCGCAGCGCATCGCCTTGCAGCACGGAGGGCAGCTCGGGCGGCAGGTCGAACTGCAGCTGCAGCTCGCTGCCCTCGGCGAGCTGGGCCGAGAGCAGGGTTTTCAGGTCGGCCAGCAGGCGGTCGAGGCGGAACGGCCGGGTTTCCAGTTCCATCTTGCCGGCCTCGATCTTCGAGAAATCCAGGATGCCGTTGACCAGGGCCAGCAAGGCGCGGGCCGCCCCCTCGGTCTTGCCGGCGTAGTCGCTCTGGCGGGGCGACAGCGGCGTGCGCTGCAGCAGCCTGAGCATGCCCAGGATGGCGTTGAGCGGCGTGCGGATCTCGTGGCTCATGTTGGCGACGAACTGGCTCTTGGCCCGCGACGCCGAGCGTGCGGCCTCGGAGGCATTCATCAAGTCGGTGATGTCGATCCGAAAGCCCACCGTGTGCCCGTCGGGCATGCGGCGCTCGATCACGCGAAGCCACTGGCCGCTGTCGAGCTTGATCACCGTCTGGCCCTGCCGGGCGCGGTGCAGCGTCAGGCGCTCGCGGACCCAGGCTTCCTCGTGGCCCACGGCGGCCGGGTACTGCCCGCGCTGCGCGCCGACGCGGATGATGTGCTCGAAGGTGTTGCCGGGCACGATCACGTCGGCCGAGGTGGCGAACAGGTCGCGGTAGCGCTCGTTGCACAGCACCAGACGATCGTCCGGGTCGTACAGCACGAAGGCCTCGTCCAGCGTGTCGATCGCGCCGCGCATCAGCGCGTCGGCGCGCCGCACCTCGGCCTCGCGCGACAGGCGCTCGGAGATGTCGACGTAGGTCCGCACCACGCCGCCGTCGGGCATCGGGGCGCTGTGCACCTCCACCACGGCGCCGTTGGGCATCGGGGTCTCGGCGCGGGTCGTCTCCCGACTGGTGGCGGACGCCAGCGCGCTGCGCACGCGCTCCTCGGTCTGCGGCGCGTCCAGGTGCATCGCCTCGGCGCCGTAGCGAACCACGTCTTCCAGGCTCATCGTGCCGCGCGCGAGCCGTTCGGCCGGAACGCCCACCAGCTGGCCGAAGGCTTCGTTGCGCAACACCAGGTGCAGGTCGGCGTCGAACACCGCCAGGCCGCAGGGCAGGTTCTCGACGACGCCGATCAGCCGCTCGTTGGTTCGGCGCAGACCGGCTTCGAGCTCGCGGCGGCGGGTCACGTCCTGCGCCGCGCCAAACAGCCGGATCGGGCGGCCGTCCGGATCCGCTTCGATGGCGCCGACGATGCGCATCCAGCGCGTCTGGCCGGGCGGGTCGGACGGCACCGCCAGCTCCAGGTCCCAGCCGGAGCCGCGATGCAAGGCACTGCGCAGGGCTTCCAGCAACGGCGTGCGGCCGGCCGGGCCCAGGTGCCGCAGCAGCGAGCGCACCGTCGGTTGCGCGCCGCTCGGACAGGCCAACAAGCGATGAACCTCGTCGGACAGGCTCAGCCTGGCGGGCCGCAGCTCGCAGGTCCAGCCGCCGACGCCGACCAGCCGGCCGACCCGGTCGAGGAAGGTCTGGCTCGCGCGCAAGGCCTGCTCGGCGTGCTTGCTGGCGGTGATGTCGAGCGCGATCTCGATGAAGCCGTCGAAGCGGCCTTGCGCGTCGAAGGCCGGTTGC
This sequence comes from Ideonella sp. sgz306126, assembly GCF_056032705.1. NCBI lineage: Bacteria > Pseudomonadati > Pseudomonadota > Betaproteobacteria > Burkholderiales > Sphaerotilaceae > Ideonella > Ideonella sp. sgz306126. The sequence goes on along the minus strand of NZ_JBVYWP010000001.1, from coordinate 75,702 downwards.
ACTTCGGTGTCGATCCACAGCAACCGGCCGTCCTTGGTGCGGTTGCGCACCTCGACGCGGCAGGTCTGGCGCAGCCGGGCGGCGCGCCGCAAGGTGTCCAGGGACGCCGCGGCGGTGTGGGGCGTGCACAGCAGTTCGTCGGGCGTTCGGCCGATCGCCTCGTCCGGCGCGTAGCCGTACAGGCGGCTGAAGCCCTGGTTGACCCAGGTGATGCGCAGCTCGCGGTCGGTGATCATCACCGCGTTGGAGGTGCGCTCGACCACGGTGGCCAACCGATTCAGGTCGCGCGTCATGCGCTCGGCCTGCAGGCGCACGCGGCCACGCACGGTCACCGCCAACGCCAGGATCCAGGCCAGGGCCAGCGTCAGCGCGCCGCCCGCCCAGGCAATCAGGCGGGGCGACTGGCGGTCGATGCCGGCGTCGAACGCGGGCGTCGACCCGACCTGCAGCAGGAATCGGCGGCCTCCGACGTCCAGTTCGCGCCGCGTCCGCAAGCTGGGGGCCGCGGCGGCATCGGCCGCGTCGGGACCTTGGACGATCGCCACGGCGGCCCCACCGGGGGCGCCGATGTCGGTGAGCGAATAGCGGGCCAAGGCCGCGGCCTGGCCCGGTGGGGGGGCGAGCAGTTCGCGCGCCACGATCGGCGCGATCGCCCAGCCTTGCAGGGCCGCGAGTCGTTCGGCCGGGCTGGCCGGCACCGTGCCCCGGCGATAGACCGGCAGCCAATACAGCCAGCCGGTGTCCTGGCGGGTGCCCTGGCGGAGGGTCAGCGGCTCGCTGAGCGTCGCCTCGGCGCGGGTGGCGGCGCGCCAGGCCGCGTCGCGGTTGGTGCGGGACGAACACAGGTCGTCGCCCAGCGGCCAGTCCGCCGCGGAGCGATCGGCGCCCTGGGGCGACAGGAATTGAAGCCGGCATGCGTCACGCGCCGGATCGGGAAGACGGGCCGCGCCGTCCGTCCGGCCGTCCGCTCGCTGCGGGTGGACGGTCGCGTCGATCTGGCCCGCCGGCACCCGCGCGACATAGCCGAAGCCACGCACCCCGGCCGCGTCGCGCGCCAGATGCGAAGCGCTGAAGAAGGCCAGCAATTCGCGGTGCGTCACCTGCTCGCTCGCGGCGTACAGGCCTTGCAGTCCCTGCAAGCCCAGGCGGGGGGCTTCGAAACGCTCGCTCAGCTGGACGGCGAGGCGATCGGCCTCGCGCTCGAAGCGCTGGCGGGCCTCGTGGCGGGCGATCTGCGTCTGGCGATCGACCAGAAAGACCGTCAAGCCGGCACCGGCAGCCAAACTCAGGGCGGCCAGGGCAAGGGCGAGGGGGGCCTGTCGTTTCATGCGATCGATGTCGGCGCACCGGCCCGAAGGCGCTCAGGCTGGTCCCGCCACGCCGATTGTGCGGCGGCCGTGCAGACCCTGGGCGCGAGATAAGCCAGACCCGAACCGGTCTGTTCCCGGCCGCCATCGTCACCGCGGCGACAGGATGCCTGCGCGCCGGCCGCGACAATCGCCGCCATGGGAACGCTTTACCTCGTGCGCCACGGCCAGGCCTCGTTCGGCGCCGCCAACTACGACCAGCTCAGCGCGCTGGGCCACCAGCAGTGCCTCAGCCTGGGCCGGCACTTCCGCAACGCCGGCCTGCGCTTCGACGCGGTGTTCTGCGGCACGCTGCAACGTCAGCGGCAATCGCTGGGGGCGATCGCCGAGAGCCTGCCGGATCTGCCGGCGCCCCAGGAACTGCCCGGCCTGAACGAATACGACAGCGAGGCGGTGCTGCGGGCGATCCACCCGGGCGAGCTGCCCGCGCCCAGCACGCCGGAGGCCGTGCGGCAGCATTTCCTGCTGCTGCGCGAAGGCCTGCTGCGCTGGATGGACGGGCGTGCCGCGCCCGCGGGGATGCCGTCGCACGCCGAGTTCGTGGCCGGCGTCTCGGACGCGCTGAGCCGGGCCCGCGCCCACGCCGACGGCGCGGTGCTGATGGTGTCCAGTGGCGGTCCGATCGCCACCGCGATGGGCCTGGTGCTGGGGTTGGCGCCCGAGGCCGTGGTGGCGCTGAACCTGCGCATCCGCAACAGCGCGGTCACCGAACTGCAGGCGACGCCCAAGCGCCACGCGCTGCTGAGCTTCAACACGCTGCCCCATTTGCCGCTGCCCGAGCGGGCCGACTGGGTGACGTTCGCCTGACGCCGGCGGTCGGCAGCAGCCCGGCGCTGTCCAGCGCCCAGCCCTCGGTGGCCTGCTCGGGCGCGTGGACCTGCACGCGGGTCGCGCGGCCGCCCAGGCCGGCAGCCGCGGCCCGGCGCACCAGGGCCTCGGCGCGCGGGCCGTCCAGTCCGCCGGCAAACCGCTGCCAGCGGCGCAGCACCGCCTCGTCCGCCCAGGCATCTTCCAGCCGCTCACGCCACTGCACCGGGCCGAGCGGGCGGCCGCCGTCCCAGGCGCGCGGCAGCAGGCTGTGGACCAGCAGGTGGAAGTCGCGTTGCAGCGCGCGCCCGGCCGGCAGGTCGGCCAGCAGCTCGCACAAGCGGCGGCAGCGTTCCGCGAAGCCGGCCTCGGTCAGTTGCAGCGTGATCAGCGCCTGCAGCCCCTGGATCGGGTTCAGCAGGCGCAGGCGGTTGGGCGGCAGCAGGCGCAGCGGCAGCGCCGCCGCCACGGCGTGCGGCAGCGGCGTGACGAAGCTCAGCAAGCTTGCCAGGCGGGCCCATTCGGCGCTGCTCAACCCGTTGGCGCACGGGGAACGGCCACCCGCCGCCAGGCCGCGGTCACGGGCCTCGTCCCAGCGCAGGCTGCCCTGGGCCGCGCGGGCCCGGCGACCCAGCACCGCCAGGTTGCCGGCAGCGTAGCCGGCGTCGTGGAAGACCCGCTCCAGCGTCGCGTCGGTGTCCTTGCCGGCACCGTGGGTCAGCGACTCCCGGGTGATGGGGCAGCGTCCGCTGTCGAGCTGGGCCAGGTAGTGCGGCGTCACCTGGATGTCCTCGAACGCGCGGCCGTGCATCCAGGCCTGCAGCCGCAGCGCCAGCCAGGCGTCCACGCCCTGGGTCGGCGCCCGCATGCGGCCGGCGAACCGGCGGCGACCGGCCTCCCAGCCCTGGCGCAGCGGATTGCTGGGCAGCAGGTGCTCGGGCGGCGGCAGCCGGCCGTAGCGGGCGTGGTCCAGGCCCAGTGCGAAGCCGGTGTCCTCGACCCGGCCAGGCGAGGCCGCGTGGGGCTCGGCGCCAGCGAGGTGGGCGCGGGCGGCCTGGGTCGAGACGGGCGCCGTGATGTCTTCGAAAGCGAAACGGGTCTGGGCCATGGTGAACTCCAAGTCGGGTGGCGTCGATCGACGGGCTGCCCCGCCAGCGGCAGCGGGCTGACCGCCTGCTGCCTGGAGTCCAGTGTCGCGTCTCACAGGCTCACAGGATGAGCCTGTAGAAGATGCAAAAAAATGGTCTCGGCTATGCTTCAGGCTCATCCTATGAGCCCCTGGGGAGAGAATTTCCATGAACCGGACCGAACGTTTCTACCGCATCGAGCTGCTGATCAAGTCGCGCGGTGGCGTCAGCTTCGAAGCGCTGCAGGCCGAGCTGGAGGTGTCGCGCGCCACGTTGAAACGCGATCTGCAGTACCTGCGCGATCGCATGGATGCGCCGATCGTCTATGACCGGGCCGACAACGCCTACCGCTTCGGCGCGGCCGCAGGGCCGCAGTCCGCCGCGCCCCAGCACGAGTTGCCCGGAGTCTGGTTCAGTCAGGCCGAGATCCACGCCTTGCTGACGATGCACCAGTTGATCGAGGGGCTGGACGGCGGCGGCATGCTCGGTCGCCACCTGCAGCCGCTGCTCGACAAGCTGCACGGCATGCTGGGCGCGACGCAGGGCGAATCGCGCGAGCTGATGAAGCGGGTCAGGATCGTCAGCCCGGCGCGGCGTCCGGTGCCCAGCCGCTGGTTCGAGCTGGTCGGCAGTGCGCTGCTGCGCCGCCAGCGCATCGACATGCGCTATTTCACGCGCGGACGGCAGGCCGAATCGCAGCGGGTGGTGTCGCCGCAGCGCCTGATCCACTACCGCAACACCTGGTACCTGGACGCCTGGTGCCACAGCAGCGAGGGCCTGCGCCGCTTCGCGCTGGATGCGATCCGAAGTGCGCGCGTCGTCGACCTGCGTGCCCGCGACGTCGCGATGAAGACCGTGCAGGCCGAGCTCGACGGCGGCTACGGCATCTTCAGCGGCAAGGCCTTGCAGCAGGCCCGCCTGCATTTCAGCCCCGAGGCGGCGCAGTGGGTGGCGCACGAGCAGTGGCACCCCGACCAGCGGCTCACGCCGCAACCCGACGGATCGCTGGAGATGGCCTTGCCCTACGCCGACGCCACCGAGCTGGCGATGGACCTGCTGCGCCACGGCCCGCAGGTCAAGGTGCTGGCGCCGCCGGCGCTGGCCCGGCGCGTCGCGCAGTCGCTGCGCGAGGCGGCCGCGCAGTACGCCTGAGCCGGCCTGCCGACCGGTCCCGCCCGGCCTGCGGTTCGCCGGTCCCGCGCGGCCTGCGGTTCGCCGGCCGCGCGGGCTTCCCTCAGGCCGCCGCCTCCCACCGCGGCGTGCAGCGCAACACTTCTTCGAGGGTGGTCAGGCCTTCGGCCACCTTGGCCAGGCCGGCCACGCGCAAGGGGCGCAGACCCGCCTGCGCGGCGTCGCGTCGCAGGCGGGCTTCGTCGAGCTGCGGGTGCATGGCGGCGCGCATCGCTTCGCCCACCGTCATCAGTTCGTAGAGCGCGGCGCGGCCCCGGTAGCCGGTCTGACGGCAGGCCGGGCAGCCCACCGCCTTGTACGGCGTCGGCGCCGGCGCCAGGTGCCAGGGGCTGGCCAAGGCATCCAGCGTCTCGCGGCCCAGCGCGTTGTCGGGCTGGCGGCAGGCCGGGCACAGCGTGCGGGCCAGGCGCTGGGCCAGCACGCCGACGACGGTGGCGGCGATCAGGTAGGGCGGCACGCCCAGGTCGACCAGGCGGGTGATGGCCGACGGCGCGTCGTTGGTGTGCAGGGTGCTGAACACCAGGTGGCCGGTGAGCGCGGCCTGGATCGCCATCTCGGCGGTCTCCAGGTCGCGGATCTCGCCGACCATGAGGATGTCCGGGTCCTGGCGCATCAGCGCCCGCAGGCCTTCGGCGAAGCCGAGCTCGACGGCCGGCTGGACCTGGGTCTGGTTGAACGCCGGCTCGATCATCTCGATCGGGTCTTCGATGGTGCAGACGTTGACCTCCTCGGAGGCCAGTTTCTTCAGCGTCGAGTACAGCGTGGTGGTCTTGCCGGAGCCGGTCGGGCCGGTGACCAGCACGATGCCGTGCGGGCGCTCGATCAGCTCGCGCCAGCGCCGCGCTTCGTCGGCCGAGAAGCCCAGCGCGTCGAACGGCTTGTCCACCGTGCCGGGGTCGAAGATGCGCATCACCACCTTCTCGCCAAAGGCCGTGGGCAGCGTCGACAGCCGCATCTCCACTTCGCTGCCGCCGCCGGGCACGCCGTCGGGCCGGCGGGTCTTGATGCGGCCGTCCTGCGGGCGGCGCCGCTCGATCACGTCCATGCGGCCCAGCAGCTTGATGCGCGCGGTCATCGCCGCCATCACCGCCGCCGGCACCTGGTGCACCAGGTGCAGCACGCCGTCGATGCGAAATCGCACCGCACCGGTGTCGCGACGCGGTTCGAGGTGGATGTCGCTGGCGCGCTGCTCGAAGGCGTATTGCCACAGCCAGTCGACGATCTGGATCACGCCCTGGTCGTTGGCATCGAGGCTGTCGCGCGCCTTCAGGTCGACCAGTTGCTCGAAGCTGTGCGCCGCCGAACTGCCGGTGGCCTCGCCCTGCCGGCGGGCCACGTGCACGCTTTGGGCGAGCTTGTAGAACTCGCCGGTGAAGCGCACCAGGTCGTCGGGCAGGGTCAGCACCAGGCGAATCTTGCGGCGGGTGTGGGCCTCGATCTCGGGCACCCAGGCGGCGTCGAAGGGTTCGCAGGTCGCGATCGTGACCTCGGTCGGGCCGAAGGTCAGCGGCAGCGCCATGCGGCTCTCGGCATAGGCCAGCGACATCACATCGGCGACCCGGCTGGCATCGACGCGCAGCGGATCGATGCGCAGGTAGGTCAGGCCGAAGCGCGCTGCCAGCCAGCGGGTCAGCGTCTCGGTGTCGAGCGGCTTGCCGTCGCGAGCGCTGGTCAGGCCGGCGCCGCCCAGGCGCATCAGCGGGTGCAGCTTCGAGCCGGCCTGGCCGAAGCGGTGCGCCAGGCGATCGGCTTGGTCGGCCGGCAGCAGGCCGTCGTCGCGCAGCCACGCCAGCAGCTGGCGCAGATCCAGCTTGCCGGTGGGGGCGCGGTGCGTCCGGGGCGGGCTCATGCGTCGGGTTCGTCCAGGCTCAGGTCGGCCGGGTCCAGCGGTCGCACCATGCGCAGCCATTTGCGGGCCGGCAGGCCCCAGCGGGCCTCGATGTGGGCGGCGCGCGCGCTCAGCTCCTCGCGTCCGGGCACGGTCACCCGACGCGCGGCGACGATGACGGTGTTGCCCTCCTTGGTGGGGCGCAGGCTCCAGACCTGGTCCAGCCCGAACACGCGGGCGATCCGGCCGGCGCTGCGGCCGAAGCTGGACGCGCTGCCGAACAGGTTGACGGTCATCAGCCCGCCATCGTCCAGCAGGTCGCGGCAGGCGGCGTAGAAGGCCTCGTCGTCGAGCACTGGTGCGGCGGCATCCTGGTCGTAGAGATCGATGTTGAGCACCTGGGCGCTGTGGCGCTGGGCCGGCTCGCGCACCCAGCGCCCGGCGTCGGCCTGGACGACCTTGAGCAGCGCGTCGTCGTCGCCCAGCCGGAACCACAGCCGGCAGGCGCTGATCACCGTCGGATTGATCTCGACCGCGGTCGTGCGCATGCGCAGCACCTTGTGGCTGAAGCGGGTCAGCGCGGCCGCGCCCAGGCCCAGCTGCACGGTGGCGCCCTCGGTCATCTCGTCCTGCGGGCGCCACAGCAGCCAGGCCATCATGCGCTGGATGTATTCCAGCTCCAGGTGCTGCGGCTTGGCGATGCGCATCGCGCCCTGGACCCAGATCGAGTCCAGGTGCAGGTAGCGCACGCCGTCGTATTCGGACATCGTCGCGCCGACGACGTCGCGGGGATCTTGGTTCTTCATGGAGTGATCAGTTGGCAGGCCAGGAAGGCTTCGCGCCAGGCCGCGAGTTTGCGCTCGAACGACCAGCTCGCGTTGGCCGGGCTGGTGGAGGGCAGCCGGAACACCGGCACGCCCAGCGAGGCCGTGAAGCGCAGGCCGCGGGCCGATTCGCCGCCATTGTGGGCGATGCCTCGCAGGCCCGGCAGGCGGGCGGCCAGGCCGGCGAGGTCGTTGAACTCGGCCGCCTGGATCGCGCTGTCCAGGCTGCCTTCGCGCTGGCAGGCGGCATAGATGTCCCACAGGCCCAGGCCGCGCTCGGTGATCGCCGCCAGCCGCTGCGGGTACGGCAGGCGGGGCAGGTCGAGGCCCAGCAGCGCCGCGAGCAAGGGCCAGAACTGGTTGCGCGGATGGGCGTAGTACTGCTGGGCCCGCAGCGAGGCCACGCCGGGAAAGCTGCCCAGCAGCAGCAGCCGGGTGGCCGGCGAGACGGCCGGCGCCAGGCCTTGCAGCCGGGCCGGTGCCGCGTCGGACGGCGCGCCGGCCGCGCCGCGCCGGGTCATGCCGGCACCGCCAGGGCGGGCAGCCGCGGCAGCGCCGCGCAGGCGTTGGCCCAGGTCTGCGCCGCCGTCTGCGCCAGCGTCCAGCCGCGCAGCCCGGCCAGCGTGGCCGCGATGCGCGGCAACTCGGCCGGCTCGTTGCGGCTGCGTTCGCCGGCGGCGCGCTGGGCCGCGGTGCGGTAAAGCCATTGCGGCGGGATGTCGGGCGCGTCGGTTTCGAGCACCAGCGCGCGGGCCGGCAGCGCCGTGGCCAGCGCCCGCAGCTGGAGTGCGCGCTCGAAGGTCAAGGCGCCGCCGAAACCCAGCGCGAAGCCGCGGTCGACGAAGGCGTCGGCCTGCTGCCGGCTGCCGTTGAACGCGTGGGCGATGCCGCCGGCCACCGCCACGCGGCGCAGCCCGGCCAGCAGCGCGTCGGCCGAGCGCCGCACGTGCAGGATCACCGGCAGGCCGGCGTCGCGGGCCAGCGCGAGCTGGGCCCGGTAGAAGCGCTCCTGCCGGGCGCGGTCCAGCCCCGGCACGAAATGATCCAGGCCGATCTCGCCCACCGCCACCAGGTGCGGGTCGTCGCGCCAGCGCACCAGCGCGTCGGCCAGCGCATCCAGGTCGGCGTCGGCGGCCCGGTCGGTGTAGAGCGGGTGGATGCCCAGCGCATAGGCCAGGCCCAGGCGATGGGCCAGGCTGCGCACCGCGTCGAAGTTCGCCACCTCCACCGCCGGCAGCACCTGCATCGTCACTCCGGCGGCCCGGGCGCGGCCGGCCACGGCGTCGCGGTCGGCGTCGAATTCGGCCGCGTCCAGGTGGCAGTGGGTGTCGATCCACATCGGCAGGCCCGCGGGGTCGCTCAGGCCACCAGCCGGCCCTGGTCCAGCCGCACCTGGCGGTCGCAGCGCGCGGCCAGCGCCGCGTCGTGGGTGACCAGCACGAAGGCGATGCCGCGTTCGCGGGCCCGGCCCAGCATCAGCTCGAAGACCCGGTCGGCGGTCTCGCGGTCCAGGTTGCCGGTGGGCTCGTCGGCCAGCACGCAGCTGGGCTGGTTGACCAGCGCACGGGCCAGCGCGACCCGCTGGCGCTCGCCGCCCGACAGTTCGGCCGGCCGGTGCAGCGCGCGGCCGGCCAGGCCGACCTCGGCCAGCGCCTCGCGCGCCGCCTGCTGCGCCTGCGCCACCGGCTCGCGGCGGATGCGCAGCGGCATCGCGACGTTGTCCAGCGCGCTGAACTCGGGCAGCAGGTGGTGGAACTGGTAGACGAAGCCCAGGTGCTGGTTGCGCCAGCGGCCTTGCGCGGCGGCGTCCATCGCATCGAAGCGGCGGCCCCGGAGCTCGACCGTGCCCTGGGTGGGCGCGTCCAGCCCGCCCAGCAGGTGCAGCAGCGTGCTCTTGCCCGAGCCGGACGCGCCGACGATGGCCAGCGTCTGGCCGGCGTCCACCGTCAGGTCGACGCCGTGCAGCACGGTCACGTCCAGCGGGCCTTCATGGAAGCGCTTGCGCAGGCCGGTGGCGCGCAGCACGGCCGGGCCGACCGCCGAAGCCGTCGACGGGGGAGTCGATTCATTCATAGCGCAGGGCCTCCGCCGGGTTGACCCGGCTGGCACGCCAGCTGGGGTAGAGCGTGGCCAGGAAGGACAGCACCAGCGAGATCAGCGCGATCGGCACGATGTCGCTGCGCTGCGGGTCGCTGGGCATGCGGGTGATCAGGTAGACGCTGGCCGGCAGGAAGGTGGTGTGCAGCAGGTGCTCGATCGCCGGCACGATGACGTCGATGTTCAGCGCCACCAGCAGTCCCAGGCCGACGCCCGACAGCGTGCCGATGATGCCCGAGGCCGCGCCCTGCACGACGAAGATGCCCATGATCGAGCCCGGGCTGGCGCCCAGCGTGCGCAGGATGGCGATGTCGGCGCGCTTGTCGGTCACCGTCATCACCAGGGTCGAGACGAGGTTGAACGCGGCCACCGCGACGATCAGCGTCAGGATGATGAACATCATGCGCTTCTCGACCTGCACCGCGTCGTACCAGGCGGCGTTGTTGCGGGTCCAGTCGCGCACCGCCACGCCGGGGCCGAGGCGGTCGGCCAGGCGGGCACCGACCTCGCGGGCCCGCTGCACGTCGGCCAGCTTGAGCTGCACGCCGGTCGGGCCGCCGGTGCGGTACAGGCGGGCGGCGTCGTCGAGGTTGACCAATGCCAGCCCGCTGTCGTATTCGTAGTGGCCGACGCTGAACACGCCCGCCACCGTGAACTGCTTGAGCCGCGGCACCACGCCGGCCGGTGTCACCTGGCCGCCGGGGGCGATCAGCGTCACCGCGTCGCCCACCTTCACGTCCAGCGCCCGCGCCAGCTCCACGCCCAGCACGATGTTCCAGCTGCCCGGCTGCAGCTTCTGCAGCGTCCCCTCGGACTGCAGCGTGGCGGCCAGGTCGGTCAGGTGGCGCTCGGCGTCGGGCTCGACGCCGCGCACCACCGCGCCGCGCATCGCGTCGCCGCGGGCCAGCAGCGACTGGATCGCGATGAAGGGCGCGGCGGCGCGCACCTCCGGGTCCTGGCTCGCCTGCGCGGCCAGCGCGTGCCAGTCCGGCAAGGCGTTGCCGTTGGCGTCGGTCAGCTCGACATGGGCCACCGCCGACAGCATGCGGTCGCGCACCTCGTTCTGAAAACCGTTCATCACCGAGAGCACGATGATCAGTGCCGCCACGCCCAGCGCGATGCCGATCACGGAGACGAAGGAGATGAAGGAGATGAAGCCGTTGCGCCGGCCTGCCCGGCCGGCCCGCGTGTAGCGCCAGCCGACCTGCCACTCGTAGGGCATGGAAAAACGAAGACTCATGCGGGCATGCTAACCGGCGGCTGCCGGGCGGCCGCGTCCCGGGCCGCGATAATCCGCACCATGCACCTGGTGCTTCCCTATGCCGGCACGGCGTCGCCGTCCGCCGCGGCTCGCGTTCCCCCATTGCCTGGACTGGCGCGTCTGCTGGCACGCTGGGAGGTCTGCGCGCGCGACGACGGCGACGAGCACGACCTCAGTCCGCCGCACGAGCGCGCGCTGGCTCGCCTGCAAGGCTGGCCGCTGGCCGATGGCCTGCTGCCGCTGGCCGCCTGGTCGGCGCAGCGCGATGGCCTGGCGCCCGCGCCCGCGCCCGGCAGCGGCTGGGGCCTGCTCAGCCCGACCCACTGGCACCTGGGCACCGAACAGGTCTCGCTGACCGATCCGGCCCAGCTCGCCCTCGACGACGCCGGCTCGCGCGCCCTCTTCGCCGCGGTGCAGCCCTTGTTCGAGGACGACGGCTGGCGCCTGGTCTGGGGCGCTGCGACCCGCTGGTACGTCCAGCACGACAGCCTGACGCGCCTGCCCAGCGCCTCGCTGGACCGCGTGGTCGGCCGCAATGTCGACCTGTGGCTGACGCCGCACCCCGAGGCCCGCCGCATCCGCCGCCTGCAGGCCGAGGTGCAGATGCTGCTCTACACCCATCCCGCCAACGACGCCCGCGAGGCGGCCGGCCTGCTGCCGGTGAACTCGTTCTGGCTCAGCGGCACCGGCGCCACCCCGGCCGGACGGGGCGAGGCCGCGTCGCCCGCATGGCGGCTCGACGATCGCCTGCGCGCGCCGGCGCTGGCCGACGACGGCCCGGCCTGGGCCCAGGCCTGGTCCGCGCTTGACGCCGGGCCGATCCAGCAGCTGCTGGCCGAGGCCGAGGCCGGCCGTCCGACCTGTCTGACCCTGTGCGGCGAGCGCCATGCGCTGAGCCTGGCACCGCGACCCCGGCCTTGGTACCGGCGTGGCCCGCTGGCACCGCGGGCGACGCCACCGGCCGCGCTGCTGGCCACCCTCTGAACCGTCGAGAGCCGATGAACGCACCTGCCCTGATTGCCCGCGACGTGCCGCCGCGCACCGCCTTCGCGCTCGAACAAGGGGGCGTGCACCCCTTGCTGGCGCGCTTGCTGGCCGCCCGTGGCGTGCGCAGCGTCGACGAGCTGGACGATGCCCTGGCGCGCCTGCTGCCGCCGGCCGAGCTGCGCGGCGCCGAGGCCGCCGCGGTCGCGCTGGCCGACGCGCTGGCGGCCGGTGACCACCTGTGCATCGTGGCCGATTACGACTGCGATGGCGCCACCGCCTGCGCCGTCGCGCTGCGCGGCCTGGCCTTGCTGGGCGCGGCGCCGCAGACCTTGCATTACGTGGTGCCGGACCGCACGGTCCATGGCTACGGGCTGACGCCGGCGATCGTCGATCTGGCGTTGCAGCAGCACGCGCCGCAGTGGCTGGTGACGGTGGACAACGGCATCGCCAGCCTGGACGGCGTGGCCCACGCCCGAGCCCGCGGACTGAAGGTGCTGGTGACCGACCACCACCTGCCGGCGGTGGTCGATGGCGAGGTGGTGCTGCCCGAGGCCGAGGTGATCGTCAACCCGAACCAGCCCGGCTGCGGCTTCGGCAGCAAGGCCTTGGCCGGCGTCGGCGTGATGTTCTACGTGCTGCTGGCCTTGCGCGCCGAATTGCGTCGCCGCGGCCATTTCGACACGGCGCCGCAGCCGCGGCTCGATGCCTTGCTCGACCTGGTCGCGCTGGGCACGGTGGCCGACGTCGTCAAGCTCGACCTGAACAACCGCCGCCTGGTGGCCCAGGGCCTGCGCCGCATCCGCAGCGGCCGCATGCAGCCCGGCATCGCTGCGTTGTTCACCGCGGCCTCGCGCCAGCCGGCCCGCGCCGCCGCCTTCGATTTCGGCTTTGCGCTGGGCCCGCGCATCAACGCCGCCGGCCGCCTGGCGGACATGACGCTGGGCATCGAGTGCCTGGTCACCGACGACCCGGTCCGCGCGGCCGAACTGGCCGGCCAGCTCGATGCGATCAACCGCGAGCGCCGCGAGGTGGAGGCCGGCATGCGCGAGCAGGCCGAGGGGCAGCTCGAGGCGCTGCTGCGGGCGCGCGACGACGACGCCACCGCGCCACCGGCGCTGGTGCTGTTCGATCCGGCCTTCCACGAGGGGGTGGTGGGCATCGTGGCCGGTCGCCTGAAAGATCGCCTGCACCGCCCCAGCTTCGTCTTCGCCCGAGGAGCCGACGGGCTGCTGAAGGGGTCGGGCCGCTCAATCGCCGGCTTCCATCTGCGCGACGCGCTGGACCTGGTCAGCAAGCGCCACCCCGGCGTGCTGAAGAAATTCGGCGGCCATGCGATGGCCGCAGGGTGCACGGTGGCCGAGGATCAGCTGCCGACCTTCGACGCGGCGCTGCAGCGTGTGGCGGCCGAGTGGCTGACGCCCGAGACGCTGCACCGCCGCCTGGCCACCGACGGGCCCTTGCCGGCCGAGTACTTCAGTGCCGAGACGGTGAAGACGCTGGACGCGCAGGTCTGGGGCCAGGGCTTCGAGGCGCCGGTGTTCTGCGACACCGTGCAGGTGGTGCAGCAGCGCCTGGTCGGGGAGAAGCACCTGAAGCTGCGGCTGCGCCACGGCGGCCAGGTGCGCGACGCGATCTGGTTCGGCCATGCCGAGCCCGTGGCCGACACGGTGCAGCTGGCCTACCGGCTGAGCCTGGACGAATTCCAGGGCCAGCAGCGCGTGCAAATGGTGGTGGAGGCCGCGGTGTGAGCGGCGCGACGGCCGCGCCGCGGGGCTGCCTCGCGGCAGCCCGACCTGCTTACTTGCTCGGGTAGACGACGTCCACGCGGCGGTTCTGCGACCAGGCGGCTTCGTCATGCCCAGCGGCGCGGGGCTTTTCCTTGCCCCAGCTGATCGCTTCCATCTGGGCCGGCTTCACGCCGAACACCTTGAGCCCGGCCACCACGGCATCGGCGCGCTTCTGGCCCAGGGCCAGGTTGTACTCGGCGCTGCCCCGCTCGTCGGCGTTGCCTTCGACCTTGACGGCCACCTCGGGGTGTGCCGCCAGGAACTTGCCCTGCAGATCGACCACGTGCTGCTGGTCGGCCTTGATCGTGAAATCGTCAAACCCGAAGTACACGCTGCGCTGGCTGGAGACCGGATTGTTCGGGTCCAGGTAGGCGGGCACGGCCGCGGCGGTGGTGGTCGAGGCCGTCTGGGCCGGCGCCGGTGCGGGGGCCGGGGCGGCGGCGTTGGCGACCGGGGCCGGCGCCTTGGCCGGTGCCACCGGGGTGCTGCTGCAGGCGCCCAGCAGGGCAGCCGAACAGGTCAGGAAGGCAAGCAGGGGAGTGTTTTTCATTGGGTTGGGTCCAGAAGATGCGACAGGGAAGATCGCGTTGGACCGATCTAGCGGAGCACCAAAAAGTTCCGCGACCTTGTCGCAATTTGTGAACCGCCGGCGGCGCAGGCCCCCAGGCGGCCCACCGCGCCGGCAGGTCACGCGCTGGGCAGCGGCTTTTCCGCGCTGTCGCTGGCCAGCACCCGCTCGCGCAGCGTATGGACGACGCGGTCCAGTTCGGTCCGCGCCAGCACGGCCGCCTGCTCGAGCGCCGCGTCGGCCGAGCCCGTCGATTGTTCGAGCTCGCGACACAGCGATGCGAGATGGCGCGCACCGATGGCGTCGCCGACTTCGACCAGCCGCGAGGCACGTTCGGCGGCCGCGCCGGCCTGGCCCTGGTAGGCGCACAGCAGCGTCTGGCGCAGCTGGGCGGCGCCCTGTTGCTCCAGCACCAGGGCCAGGCCTGCCACCGAGGCCGAGGCCTCGGCGCTGCCGCCGGCGCTCAGGTGGTCGAGTCGTTCGAGAATCAGGTCCTGGTCGACCGAATACCGGGCGCGATAGCGATCCTGGCGCAACGCGGCGGCGCGCTCCACGACCCGCCTCAAGTCGTCGAGCCGCACCGGCTTGGCGACGTGGGCGGCAAAGCCGATCGCCAGGCAGTCGGCCCTGGCCTCGTCGCTGACATCGCCCGTGACGGCGATCACCGGAACACTCGCGGCGCGCCGCGAATGCTCGTGCGAGCGGATCAGCGAGAGCACGTCGAAGCCGCTCAGGCGCGGCATTTTGATGTCGAGGCTGACCAGGTCGACCCCGGTGTCCAGGGCGGCTGCCAAGGCCTGGTCCGGATCGGTGCAGGTGGCCACGACCCTGCAGCCCGCCTGCTCCAGCAAGCGACCGACTGCGGCCGCCGACGACGCGTCGTCATCGACGACAACAGCTTTCAAAACCATCCGACGATTATGGTTGACTATTCCGTGTCACACAATTGCCCGAAACAGGCGGAAATATCGGCAGAATTACAACCGATTGCCGGATGGCTCCGGACTCGACAACAATGAACAAGGGGCGCAGGAACATGATGGGGCACGATGGTTAGCAGCAAGCATCCCGAGCCCCCGTTGGATGGCCGCCTGGATGAGCTTTACGCCAGTCCGGAATTCCTCATCCGGCGAGCCCACCAAGTCGCGACCGCCATTTTCACGGACACCTGTGCCGACCTGGATCTCACGCCGTCCCAGTATTCGGCGCTCTTCGCGCTGCGAGAGCGCGCCCCGATCGGCCAGAACGAGCTGGGCCGGGTGATCGCGCTGGACCGCTCCACCATGTCCGTGGTGATCCGCAGCTTGAGGGACCGCGGCCTGGTGGTGGGGGCCTCGGACGCCAGCGATCGACGCAAGGTGTTCCTGGACCTGACGACCGAGGGGCGGCTGATGCTGGCGAAGGCCGAGCAGCGCAATTCGCGTTCGAACGAAGCCTTGCTGTCGCCGTTCGACCGGCGACAGGCGTCCGAATTCCTGGAGTTGCTCAACAAGCTGGGTCACCTGCTCGACGCCCGGACCGAAAAAAACACGGCTCGGTGAGGGGCGGCGGGCGCACGGCTGTGCGCGGCCGGCGGGCTCGGGCGGGGGCGGGGGCGGGGCCTATGATCGGTCCCCCGTTTGTTCCGGGCGATCCGCCGATCCCCTCGCCGCCGATGACCGCATTTTCTCCGCTGGCCTGGCCCACGCCGTCCGACCTGGCTGCCGCGCTGGCACCTCACCGCGCCACGCGCATCGAATGCAGCCTGGGCGACCTCAGCTCGGTGGCGCGGGGCAAGCGCGTGGCGGTGGCGGATTTCGAGGCCGCGCGCGGCTGCAAGCTGCCCTCGGTGGCGCTGGGCCTGACACTGACCGGCGGGGAGCCGACGGCGGTGTTCGGTCCCTTGCTGCCCAAGAGCTATGCCGACCTGCACCTGGTGCCCGACCTGGCGACCCTCGCGCCGATGCCGGGTCGTCCCGGCGAGCTGAGCGTGATCTGCGAGCCCTGCGGCACGCTCGCGCATGACGACGGCCGGGTGCTCGACGCCACCGCGCTGTCGCCGCGGGCGGCCTTGCGGGCGGTGTTGGCGCGGCTCGAAGCCGAGGGCCTGCAGGCCCGGGTGGCGCCGGAGCTGGAACTGTTCCTGCTGCAGCCCGGCGACACCGATCCGCTGGCCTGGCAGGCTGCCCGCGCCCGGGCCGGGGCACCGGCCCGCGAACGCGCCTGCGAGGCGTTCTCGCTGGAGCGGGCGGCGCATTTCGACGGCTATTTCGACGAGCTGTTCGCGGCCTGCGAGGTGCTGGGCATCCCGGTCAACGGCCATGCCCACGAGTCGGCGCTGTCGCAGTACGAGGTCAATTTCCGGCCGGGGGCGCCGCTGGCCCAGGCCGATGCGGTGTTCCGCTTCAAGCGCCTGGCGCGCGAGGTGGCGGCGCGCCATGGCTTCCTGGCCAGCTTCGCCGCCAAGCCCTTTCTCGATCAACCCGGCACCGGCATGCACTGGCATGTCAGCCTGCAGCGGCGTGGCCGCCTGTGGCCGCACCTGTTCGCCCGCGCCGATGGCCGCGACAGCGCCGAGCTGGGCCACTTCATCGCCGGCTTGCAGCGCGACGCGGCTGGCGCGATGGCCTTGTTCGCGCCCTACGACCTGTCCTACGAGCGCATCCGCCTCAGCGACGCCTCGCCGTCCCACGCCAGCTGGGGCCACGAGCAGCGCTCGCTGGCCTTGCGCATCCCGGCGTCCGGCGCGGCGGCGCGGCGGGTGGAGAACCGCCTGCCCGGGGGCGACGCCAATCCCTACCTGACCTTGCTGGCCACCCTGGGACTGGGTGCCTCGGGCCTGCGCGCCGGCCAGGCGCCGCAGCACGGCGCGCCGGAATCCCTGAGGTTGCCGCGCAGCCTGCTCGACGCGCTGGCGGCCCTCGAGACCAGCGCGGTGCTGCGCGAGTTGCTGGGCGAGCCCTTGTTGCAGGCCTATGGCGCGATCAAGCGGCATGAGCACGCCCAGCGCCAGGCAACCGCCGATCCGCGTCGCGACTGGGACCTGCGCCATCTGATCGAGCTGGCCTGAGCGGCGTCGCCGGCCCGCCCGGCAGCGCGGCCGGGGACCTCAGCCCCGGCCCAGCAGAAAATCCACCCCGGCCGGCCGCCCGGCCAGTTCCAGCGTGGCCTGCGCGGGCGGGCTGTGGGCCACCCGCAGGCCGCGCCGCCAGACCTGCAGCCGCGCGGCGCGCAGGCGGATCGCCTCGGCCGGATCGCGCGCCTGCAGCAGCACGAAACTGGCCTCGCAGCCCGGCGCGATGCCGAATTGCGGCAGGCCCAGGATGCGCGCGGGCGCGCTCGTCACCGCCTCGAAGCAGTGGCGCATCGCCGCCTGGCTGGTCATCTGCGCCACGTGCAAGCCCATGTGGGCCACCTCGAGCAGGTCGGCCGAGCCGCCGCCGTACCAGGGGTCCAGCACGCAGTCCTGGCCGAAGGCGACGGTCAGTCCCGCCGCCATCAGCTCGGGCACGCGGGTCATGCCGCGACGCTTGGGGTAGCTGTCGTAGCGGCCTTGCAGCGTGATGTTGATCAGCGGGTTCGCCACCACGTTCAGCTGCGCCTCGGCCATCAGCGGCAGCAGCTTGCCCACGTAGGCGTTGTCCATGCCGTGCATCGAGGTCAGGTGCGAGCCGGTAACCCGGCCCTGCAGGCCCAGGCGCACGGTTTCGAGCGCCAGCGTCTCGACGTGGCGCGAGGCCGGATCGTCGGTCTCGTCGCAATGCAGGTCCACCCGCCGGCCCTGGTCGGCGGCCAGTTCGCACAGCCAGCGCACGCTGGACGCGCCCTCGCCCTGGCTGCGTTCGAAATGCGGAATGCCGCCGACCACGTCGACCCCTTTCGCCAGCGCGCGGCGCAGCAGCTCGTCCGCGCCGCGCGAACGCCACAGCCCGTCCTGCGGAAAGGCCACCAGCTGCAGATCGAGGTAGGGCGCGACGCGGCGTTTGACCTCCAGCAGCGCGTCCACCGCCAGCAGCCGCGGATCGCAGACATCGACGTGGCTGCGGATCGCCAGCAGGCCGCGCGCCACCGCCCAGTCGCAGTAGCGCAGCGCCCGCTCGATCAGCGCCTCGGGCGTCAGCAAGGGCTTGAGCTCGCCCCACAGCGCGATGCCTTCGAGCAGCGTGCCGCTCTGGTTGACGCGCGGCTGGCCGTGGCTCAGCGCCGCGTCGAGGTGGAAGTGGGCATCGACGAAAGGGGCGCTGAGCAACAGACCATCGGCATCCACCACGCGGTGCGCCGGCGCAGCCCCGGGCCGCAGCTGCTCTCCGACCTCGACGATGCGCTCGCCTTGCACGGCGACGCCCATGCCCCGGCGGCCGTCGGCCAGCGTGGCGTTGTGGATCAGCAGATCGAGCATGGGCAGGCCTTTCGGGGTCGGGTGAGGCGATGGTAGCCAGCGGCGCGGGCCGCGAGTGCGCGGTCATCACGCAAAATGCAGGCCATGCCCGACCGGTCGCGCGCTGCGCGGCCCGTGTCGGCGATCCGTCCTCTCCCTGTCCGCTGGAGTCTGTCGATGAACCCTGCCATCGCGTTCGACCGCATCGCGCCGGCCGGCCTGCCCGCGCTGCTGCGCCGCATGCCCAAGGCTGAGCTGCACATCCACATCGAGGGCTCGCTCGAGCCCGAGCTGATCTTTCGCCTGGCCGAGTGCAACGGCGTGACGCTGCCGTATGCGAGCGTGGAGGCGCTGCGCGCGGCCTACGCCTTTACCGATCTGCAGAGCTTTCTCGACATCTACTACGCCGGCGCCAGCGTGCTGCTGACCGAGCAGGACTTCTTCGACCTGGCCTGGGCCTATTTCGAGAAGGCCGCGGCCGAGAACGTGGTGCATGCCGAGCTGTTCTTCGACCCGCAGACGCACACCGACCGTGGCGTTCCGTTCGAGACGGTGATCCACGGCCTGCACCGGGCCTGCCAGCGCGCGCAGGCCGAGCTGGGGCTCAGCGCGTCGCTGATCCTGTGCTTCCTGCGCCACCTGAGCGAAGACGCGGCGCTGGCCACGCTGGAACAGGCGCTGCCGTACCGGGACCGGTTCATCGGCGTCGGACTGGACAGCTCCGAGCGCGGCCATCCGCCCGAGAAGTTCGCCCGCGTCTTCGCCCGCTGCCGGGCGCTGGGCCTGCATCTCGTGGCCCACGCCGGCGAGGAGGGGCCGCCGGCCTACATCCGCACCGCGCTCGACCTGCTGCAGGTCGAGCGCATCGACCACGGCGTGCGCTGCGTCGAGGACGCCGCGCTGATGCAGCGCCTGGCCGCCGAGCAGGTGCCGCTGACCGTGTGCCCGCTGTCGAACCTGAAGCTCTGCGTCGTGCCGACGCTGGCCGACCACCCGCTGCCGGCCCTGCTGGCGGCAGGCCTGAAGGCGACCGTCAACTCCGACGACCCGGCCTACTTCGGCGGCTATCTCAACCAGAACTTCATCGACACCTTCGCGGCGCTGCCGCAGCTCGGCGCACGCGAGGCCTACGCCCTGGCGCGCAACAGCCTGGAGGCGAGCTTCGTGCCCGCGGCGCAGCAGGCCGCCTGGGTGGAGCGGCTCGACCGCGTCTTCGCCGCTGCGGCGGCGCAGGGCTGACGCGATGGCAGGCGCGGCTTCGGGCAAAGGCGCGGGGCGACCTGGTCCCCCCGGCGCGACCGGCGGATCGGCGCGCGACAGCGTGCTGGTCTACGCCAGCGACGCCGGCGGCCGGGTCTGCACCGGGTGCGGGCAACCCAGCGCCCGCTGCGAATGCGCCGAGCGCGCCCGCGCGGCCCGGGTGCCGGCGGGCGACGGCATCGTGCGGGTCGCGCGCGAGGTGGCGGGCCGCGGCGGCAAGGCCGTGACGGTGGTGCGCGGCCTGGCCCTGGACGCCGCCGCTCTGGCCGCGCTGGCCAAGCAGCTGAAGGCGGCCTGCGGCAGCGGCGGCACCGCCAAGGACGGCGTGATCGAGATCCAGGGCGAGCACCGCGACCGGGTGCTGGCCTGGCTCGCGGCGCGCGGCTACACGGTGCGCCGCAGCGGCGGCTGACGCGGCCGCCGCGCTACAGTGCGGGCTGCTTCACCCGGAGGGGTCCCATGAACCTGTTGGCCATGGCCGCGGCGGCACTGATCGCGCTGCTGCATCTGTACATCCTGGTGCTCGAGATGTTTCTGTGGGACAAGCCGGCGGGGCGCCGCGCGTTCGGCCTGACGCCGGAATTCGCCGCCGCGACCAAGGTGCTGGCGGCCAACCAGGGCCTGTACAACGGCTTTCTCGCCGCCGGACTGATCTGGGGCCTGGCCCTGGGCGGCGCCGGCGCGCCGGTGCGGGTGTTCTTCCTGCTCTGCGTGCTGGTGGCCGGGCTGTTCGGCGCGGCCACGTCGAGCCGGCGCATCCTGTGGGTTCAGGCGCTGCCGGCGGCGGTCGCGCTGGCCCTGGCCGCGCTGGCCGCGGGCGCCCAGGGCTGAACCGGGAACGCGCGGGACCGGAACTCGGCGGCCGGCAGCGCCGCTGACCACAGGTAGCCCTGACCCTGATCGCAGCGCAGGGCCTGCAGGCGCTGCAGCGTCGCGTCGTCCTCCACGCCTTCGGCCACGACGCGCAGGCCCAGGCCGTGGGCCATCTGCACGATGCCGGTGACGATCGCCTCGTCCTGCGCGTTGCCGCACAGGCCGCGGACGAAGGAACGGTCGATCTTCAGCGTCTCGATGTCGAAGCGCTTGAGGTAGGCGAGGTTCGAATAGCCGGTGCCGAAATCGTCGATCGCCAGGCCGACGCCGCGCAGCCGCAGGCGCTGCAGCACGGCGTGCAGGGGGGCGGACTCGGCCACCAGCAGCGATTCGGTCAGTTCCAGCTTCAGCGCCGATGCCGGCAGGCCGCTGTCGCGCAAGGCCTCGGTCACCGCGTCCTCGACCTCGCCGCGGTGGAACTGCAGTGGCGACACGTTGACGGCGATGGAGAAATCGCTGAGTCCGTCGGCGCGCCATTGCGCCGCCTGGCGGCAGGCGGTCTGCAGCACCCAGCGCCCGAGCGGGTGGATCAGGCCCGACTTCTCGGCCACCGGAATGAAGCGCGCCGGCGACACGCCGTCCAGCTCCGGGTGCCGGCAGCGCAGCAGCGCCTCGGCCCCGATCAGGCGGCCGCTGCCGAGTTCCAGCAGCGGCTGGTAGTGGACCTCGAAGCGGTCGCTGTCGAGGCTGGCGCGGATCGCCGACACCAGGCGCAGGTAGTCGTCCGCGCTGGCGTTCATGCGCGCCTCGTAGAAGCGGAAGGCGTTGCGGCCCACGTCCTTGGCGCAGTACATCGCGGTATCGGCGCACTTGAGCAACTCGTCGAAGCCGGTCCCGTCGTCGGGAAAGATCGCCACGCCCATCGACGCGCTGCTCAGGACCTCGTGGCCCAGCACGTCGAACGGCGTCGCCGCTTGCTGCAGCAGCTTCTCGGCCAGCGCCGCCATGTCGTCGGCCGCGTGCAGGTCGCCCAGCAGCAGCAGGAACTCGTCGCCGCCGAGCCGGCAGACCGTGTCGGCGTGGCGCAGCGGGCCGCTCAGGCGCTGCGCGAATTCGCACAGCAGGCGATCGCCGGCGGGGTGACCCATCGCGTCGTTGATGGTCTTGAAATGGTCCAGGTCCAGGTACATCAGCGCCACCCGCGACCGCGACCGCCGGGCGTGGGCGGCCATCAGCTCGAAGCGTTCGCGCGCCTGCAGCCGGTTCGGCAGGCCGGTCAGCGCATCGTGCCGGGCCTGGAATTCGACCTCGGCCTGCGAGCGCCGCACGCGTTCGTTCTCGGCTTCGAGCAGCGACCGGGCGCGGTGCAGGTCGCTGGCGGCGATGCGCACCACCACGGCGGTGCCGGTCAGGATGGTCCACAGCGCGAACGCGGTGCCGAAGTCCAGCCGGAACGGGCGGCTGACATGCCAGCCCTGCAGATCGCCCAGCACCACCAGGCCGATCACGCCGAGCTCGAACGCCAGCAGGGCGAGGAACTGGCGCCGGCTGCCGAACAGGCTGGCGAACACCAGGATGCCCGGGTAGGTCATGATCGAGATGTCGCGCACCCCCGACTCCTTCCAGACGAACCAGGTCGAACCCAGGGCCAGCGTCCACAACAGGGTCTGGGTCGCCGACGCGTGGCGGCCGCTGCGGGCCTGCCGCCGCGCGTACAGCAGCGCCAGGGCCGTCGCCATCAGAACGGCGGCCGAATCGGGCCGCTCGCGCATCACGGCCTGACCGAACAGGGCAGCGAGCACGCCCAGCGCAACGTCGATCATCTGCCTCAGCCGAGGGCGCAGCGCTTCGGCAGGCGAGTGTTCGGTGACCGGCGGAGGAGGCATGGCAACGTCGTGACTTCAATGACGCTTGGCGGCTGCGGCGCAGCCGGCCCCGGGCCGCTGCGTGGCCGATTGTGATGCCAAAGTCCCGCGCCTCGCGGCCAGGGTTTACCAGCCGATCGGCGGGCTGGCCGGACAGGTCAGCGGTCCGCCGGACAGGCCAGGCAGGCGACCTGCCGGCCGCGACAGGGTTGCAGCGTGGGCGCTTCCACGGCGCAGCGCGCCATCGCCACCGGGCAACGGGTGCGGAAGGCACAGCCGTCGGGTCGGGCCAGCGGGGACGGCAGCTCGCCCTGCAGCACGATGCGCGCGCGGCGCCGTGCCGGGTCCACCGTGGGCGTGGCCGACAGCAAGGCCTGCGTGTAGGGGTGCTGCGGCTCGTCGAACACCGCGTCGCGCGGGCCATGCTCGACCGCGCGGCCCAGGTACATCACCACGACCTCGTCGGCCACGTGGCGCACCACGCCCAGGTCGTGCGAGATGAAGACGTAGGCCACACCCAGCTCGGCCTGCAACTCGGCCAGCAGGTTCAGCACCTGGGCCCGGATCGAGACATCCAGCGCCGACACCGGCTCGTCCAGCACCAGCACGCGCGGCCGCAGCATCAGCGCGCGGGCGATCGCGATGCGCTGGCGCTGGCCGCCCGAGAACATGTGCGGCCAGCGGCCGAAATGCTCGGGCCGCAGACCCACGCGCGCCAGCATCGCGCGGGCCAGCGCCTCGCGCTCGGCCCGGCCGGTGCCGATGCGGTTGACGCTCAGCGGTTCCATCAGCGCCGCCCCCACCGTCTGGCGCGGATTGAGCGACCCGTACGGGTTCTGGAACACGATCTGGATCTGGCGACGCAAGCGCCGGCGCGCGGCGGCGTCGGCCTGGGCCACGTCGAAGCCGTCGATCAGCAGCCGACCGGCGCTGGGCGCCTCGATCATCGTCAGCAGCCGCGCCAGCGTCGACTTGCCGCAGCCCGATTCGCCCACCACGGCCAGCGTCTGGCCAGCCCGGACCGAGAACGACACGCCGTCGAGCGCGCGCACCGTGGCGGCGCCGCCGAACCAGCCGCGCGCGACGCGGTAGTGACGGGCCAGGCCCTCGGCCTCCAGCACGGCGGGTACGGCGTGCGGGGCGACGCTCATCGCGCGGTCTCCGGCGGCAGCGGCACGCCGTTCTTCAGCGGGGTGTGGCACAACGCATGGCCGAGCAGGGCGCTGGCGGCCCGCGGCGCCTCGCGGTGGCAGCGCGCCTCGGCGTGGCGGCAGCGCGGGGCGAACAGGCAGCCGGCGGGGCGGTCGGCTTGGCCGGGCACCACGCCGTCGATCGCCCGCAGCGGTTCGCCCAGGCGGGCGCGCTCGGGCAGCGCATCGAGCAAGGCGGCGGTGTAGGGGTGGTGCGGGTCGGCGAACAGCGCGTCGGCGCGCTGCTGCTCGACCGGCCGGCCGGCGTACTGCACCAGCACGCGGTCGGCGCTCTCGGCCACCACGCCCAGGTCGTGCGTGATCAGCACCAGGGCCAGGCCGGTCTCGCGCCGCAGCGTCCGCAGCAGGTCCATGATCTGGGCCTGGATGGTCACGTCCAGCGCGGTGGTGGGCTCGTCGGCGATCAGCAGGCGAGGCTTGCAGGCCAGCGCCATCGCGATCATCACGCGCTGGCACATGCCGCCCGAGAGCTGGTGCGGAAAGGCGCCGGCGCGGCGCGCCGGGTCCGGAATGCCCACCCGCTCCAGCAGTTCGATCACCCGCGCCTTGCGGGCGCGGCGGTCCAGCGGCGTGTGCGCGGCCAGGGCTTCGGCGATCTGCCAGCCGACCGTGAAGCAGGGGTTGAGCGAGCTCATCGGCTCCTGGAACACCATCGCCACGTCGCGGCCCACCAGCGCGCGGCGCTGCCTGGGCGGCATCGTCAACAGGTCCTGGCCGTCGAACCGCATGCGCTCGGCGGACACGCTGGCGGTCCAGGGCAGCAGGCCCATGATGGCCAGCATCGCCACCGATTTGCCCGAGCCCGATTCGCCGACGATCGCCAGCACCTCGTCGGGCGCGACGCTCAGGTCGACGCCGTCGACCGCCTTGAACGCGCCGCCGCGGGTGGCGAAGCTGACGCTCAGACCGCGGATGTCCAGCAGCGGGGAGGACGAGGCCGAGTTCACGAACGCCTCATCTTTGGGTCCAGCGCATCGCGCAGGCCGTCGCCGGCCAGGTTGATCGAGACCACGGTGACCAGGATCGCCAGGCCGGGCATCGCGACCATCCACGGATCGGCGCGGATGAACTCGCGCGCGTCGGCCAGCATCGTGCCCCATTCGGCGGTGGGCGGCTGCGCGCCCAGGCCCAGGAAGCCCAGCGCGGCGGCTTCCAGGATCGCATCGGAAACGCCCAGCGCCGCCTGCACGATCAGCGGCGCCAGGCAGTTCGGCAGCACGGTCATGAACATCAGCCGCCATGGCCCGACCCCGGCCACCCGCGCGGCGGTGACGTAATCCTTCTGCAGCTCGGCCATCGCCGAGGCCCGCAGCAGCCGCACGTAGCGCGGCAGCGTGACGAGGCTGACCGCGACGATGGTGTTGGCCAGGCTTGGACCCAGCACCGCCACCACCAGGATCGCCAGCACCAGGCTGGGCACCGCCATGATCAGGTCCATCAGGCGCGAGACCGCCACGTCGACCAGCGGGCCCAGCGACACGCAGGCCAGGCCCAGCAGCACGCCGACGGCGAGCGAGGCGCCCATCACCGAGACCCCGATCATCAGCGAGATCCGCGCGCCGTAGATCAGGCGCGAGAGCTGGTCGCGGCCCAGGCTGTCGGTGCCCAGCGGGAAGGCCCAGCTGCCGCCGTCCCACAGCGGCGCGGCCCGCACCGCGTCGCGGAACTGCGTGATCGGCGAATGCGGTGCGATCAGGTGGGCGAACAGCGCCAGCAGCACGACCATCACCACCACCACCAGGCCGCCCAGCGCACCGCGGTTCTCGCTGAACGCGTGCCAGAACTGGCGCAGCGGTGACGGCGGCGCGGCGGTGCCCCCCTGGGGGGTGGAAGCCGTACTCGGCGGAGGAGGGCTCCATTCATCCATGCCGGATCCTCGGGTTGATCAGGCCGTAGGTCAGGTCGACCAGCAGGTTGACCCCGATGATGAGGGACGACACCAGCGTCACCCCGCCTTGCAGCGCCGGGTAGTCGCGGCGCGAGATCGACTCGATCAGCCACTTGCCGATGCCGGGCCACGAGAAGATGGTTTCGGTCAGCACCGCGCCCGCCATCAGCGCGCCGACCTGCAGGCCGATCACGGTGATCACCGGGATCAGCGCATTGCGCAGCGCATGCACGCCCACCACCCGCCAGGCCGGCAAGCCCTTGGCCCGGGCGGTGCGCACGTAGTCCTCGCCCAGCACCTCCAGCATCGCCGAGCGCGTCATGCGCGCGATCACCGCCAGCGGCACCGTGCCCAGCACGATGGCCGGCAGGATCAGGTGGCGCAGCGCGTCCTTGACCGCGCCGGCCTGGCCCGACAGCCAGGCGTCGATGACCATGAAGCCGGTGACCGGCTCGAAGTAGAAATTGATCAAGTCGATCCGGCCCGACACCGGCGTCAGCCCCCAGCGCTCGCCGACGAACATGATCAGCAGCAGCCCCCACCAGAAGATCGGCATCGAGTAGCCGGTGACCGACAGGCCCATCAGCACATGGTCGAACCACGTCCCGCGCTTGGCGGCGGCCAGCGTGCCGGCCGGCAGGCCGACCAGCACGGCGAACAGCAGCGCGAACAGGCTCAGCTCCAGCGTGGCGGGGAACAGCGTCAGGAATTCGGTCAACACCTTCTGGTTGGTGGCCAGCGAGGTGCCGAAGTCGCCGTGCAGCACCTGGTCGGCGTAGATCAGGAACTGCTTCCACACCGGCAGGTCCAGCCCCAGCTGATGGCGGAACATCGCCAGCCGCTCGGGCGAGATGCCGCGCTCGCCGACCCGCACCTCGACCGGATCGCCCGGCACCAGCCGGATCGCCACGAAGGTGACGAACATCAGCGCGACGAAGGTGGGAACGGTGAGCGCCAGGCGGCGCAGGAGGAACTTCAGCACGAGGTCTCCAGGCTCCGCGCGGACCGGGGCGTCTCGGTCAAGGCGTCAGCTTCCTTGCGATGCGTGGCGGCAGCGCCGCCGCCATTCGGCCCGCATCACTGCAGCCCCACGCCATTGAACTGGTGCGAGTTGAACGGGCTTTGCTTGTAGCCGGTGACTTCCTTGCGCATCGCCTCGAAGACCACCGAGTGGGCGATCTTGAAGTCGGGTTGCTCGTCGTGCTCGATGACCTGCATCTGCTCGTAGAGCTTGGCGCGGGCCTGGGGGTCGGTCAGCGTGCGGGCCTGCACCAGCTTCGCGTCGAAGGCCTTGTTGCACCATTTCGAGAGGTTCTGGCCGCCGGGGCGGGCGGCGTCGCAGCCGTGCAGGAAGAAGAAATTGTCCGGGTCGCCGTTGTCGCCGTTCCAGCCCAGCATGCCGGTCATGTGCTCGCCCTGCTGCATGCGCTTGCGGTACTCGCCCCACTCGTAGGTGACCAGCTTGGCGTTGACGCCGATCCTGGCCAGGTCGGCCTGCATCATCTCGGCCATGCGCTTGGCGTTGGGGTTGTAGGGCCGCTGCACCGGCATGTACCAGAGGTCGATGGCCAGCGGCGTCTTGACGCCGGCCTTGGCCAGCAAGGCCTTGGCGCGGGCCGGGTCGTGCGGCCAGTCGGCGACCTGGTCGTTGTAGCCCCACATCGTCGGCGGGATGAAGTTCTTCGCGGCCACGCCGGCACCGAGGTAGACCTCCTTGACGATCGCGGCCTTGTCGATCGCCATCGACAGCGCCTGGCGCACTTCCTTCCTGTCCAGTGGTGGCTTGCTGGTGTTGAAGGCCCAGTAGGCGATGTTCAGGCCCGGCATGCTGATGACCTTCAGCGCCGGGTCCTTCTGCATCTCGGGCAGGTCGGCCGGGCTGGGGTAGCCGGTGATCTGGCACTCGCCCGCCTTCAGCTTGGCGTAGCGCGCGGTCGCGTCGGGCGTGATCGCGAAGACCAGGCTGTCGACCTGGGCCTTCTCGCCCCAGTAGGCGGGGTTGGCCTTGTAGCGGATCACCGCGTCCTTCTGGTAGGTGACGAAGCTGAACGGACCGGTGCCCACCGGCACCTGGTCGAATTGTTCCTTCTTGCCTTGCCTGGCGAGCAGCGCGGCGTACTCGGCCGAGTGGATGGCCATGAAGTCCATCGCCAGGTCCGGCAGCAAGGTCACGTTGGGCTTCTTCAGCACGATGCGCACCGTCATCGGGTCGATCTTGTCGACGCTGGCCAGATCGTCCTTCAGTCCCATGTCGGCGAAATAGTCGTACTTGCCGCCCGAGACATTGGCATAAGGGTGGTTGGGCAGCCATTGCCGGTCGATGCTGAACAGCACGTCGTCGGCGTCGAAGTCGCGCGTCGGCGTGAAGCCCGGCACGCTGTGGAACTTGACGCCGGGGCGCAGCTTGAAGACATAGGTCCTGCCGTCGTGCGACACCGTCCAGCTCTGCGCCAGGCCGGGTTCGATCCGGGTGCTGCCGCGCACGAACTGGATCAGGTGGTCGTAAACCGGGCGCGCCGCGTCGAAGCTGGTGCCGGTGGTGTTGAGCGCCGGCGTGAAGTTCTCGGGCGAGCCCTCCGAGCAATAGACCAGGGTCTTGGCTTGCGCGGACGTCAGCAACAGCGTCAGTGCGGTCAGGGCCAGGGCGGTGTGCCGCAGCGTGCGGCCGGACAGGGTGGACATCGCATCTCTCCTGGGGCGGCGGACCGCCGGGTCATGCCGCCAGCGCCTGGCGTGCGCCGCGCATCGTAAGGCCAAAAGCGGGTCCGCCTCAGCCGCGCGACTCGGCGCCCGGTTGCTCGGCGGCGGGCCAGTCGCCCGGGGGACGGAAGGCCGGGTTGCGCCGCGCCGCGATGCAGTGATCGCGCCAGGCGCCGGCGATGAACAGGTAGTCGCGCGCCAGGCCTTCGGGTTCGAAGCCCAGGCGCCGCAGCACGGCGGCGCTGCGCAGGTTCTCGGGCCGGTAGGCGGCCTGCACGCGGTGCAGGTTGACCCGGCTCGAGAACATCTCGGCCAGCCCGGCCTGCAGTGCCTCGTGCATCAGGCCGCGGCCCTGGTGCTCGGCGTCGAGCGCATAGCCCAGCACCGCGCTGTGGAAGGCACCGCGGCTGATCTGGCTGAAGTGGATCGAACCGATCACGCGCTGCGGCGCCTCGGGCCGGAACAACCACCAGCGCATGCCGCTCCCCTCCGAGAAGGCCTTGCGTTCGCGCATCAGGCGGTCGAACTGCGCCGGAAGGGTCAGGAAGGACTCGGGTGTCGGCGGATCCCAGGGCGCGAAGTGGGCGCGGTTGCGGCGCTGGTAGTCGGCCACCGCGGCCGCCATTTCGGCGTGGCCCGCCAGCAGCCGCAGTCGGGGGGTGCGCAGTTCGCGCAGGGCAGGGTTCAGTTCCACCCGCTCAGCATAGCGGCTCGGCCGCGGCCAGCGCGGCGTCCAGGGCCGGCGCCCGGGGTCCGAAGGCGTAGCAGTCCATCGCCAGGTGGCCCCAGGTCAGGCTGGCGTGGATGCGGCGGGCCACCGGCGCCGGGTGGGCGGCGTCCGCGGCCGCACCGGCGGCGACGAAGAACGGCAGCAGGTGCTCGTCGGTGGGGTGCATGTCGTCGGCGTGCGGCGCGCGCTGGCGGTACTCGAACATCGCAGGCCAGTCGGCCGCGGCGCCGTGGTCCAGGAACCAGTTCCGGAAGCCGGCGCTTTCGGGGATCTCCGGCGCATCGATCGCGCCCCGCCCGCCGGCCCAGCGGCGCAGGTTGTGGGTCATCGCGCCGCTGCCCATCACCAGCACGCCCTCGTCCGCCAGCGGAGCCAGCGCGCGGCCCAGCTCGAACAGCCGGGCCGGCGACCAATGCGGCGGCCAGGCCAGCGGCAGCACCGGCACGTCGGCTTCGGGGAACATCGAACGCAAGGGCGTCCAGATGCCGTGGTCCATGCCGCTCTGCGCGCCCAGGTGTGCGGGCAGCCCCGCAGCCTGCAGCAGCGACACCACGCGGCCGGCCAGTTCGGGCGCGCCGGGCGCGTCGTAACGCAGCTGGTAGAGCGCGTCCGGAAAGCCGCCGAAATCGTAGACGGCGCTGTGCCGCGGCGCGCCCAGCAGCACCGGCTCGCGAGTCAGCGAATGGCCGGAGATGGCCAGGACGGCACGCGGGCGGCCGAAGGTGCGCTCGATCGCCGGACCCAGCGCTTTCCAGAAGGCGCCGGCCGCGCCGCCGTCCAGCGCCGTCATCGGCGAACCATGGGAGATGTACAGCGGCGGCAGCAGGGGGGCGGAGGTGCTCATGCCGCTATTGAAGCACCGCGCGCCGCTGCGGGCGTTCGCCCGGCTTGCATGCAGCGTTCAAGATGCGGCCCCGGTCACCCGGTCCCGGCAAGGCCCGTGCCGACGGTGTACCGTGGCGGCCCATGAACCGTGCCATGCTCCGCCGTCCCCCGTCTCTCTGGCGCCTCGCGCTGAACCAGACCCTGCGCGACCTGCGCGCCGGCGAGTTGCGCCTGGTGCTGGCGGCGGTGATGCTGGCCGTCGCGGCGCTGACCGCGGTGGGCTTTTTCGCCGAACGCCTGCAGGGCGGCCTGGCCCGCGATGCGGCGGCCTTGCTGGGCGGCGACGTGGTGATCAACAGCGACCAGCCGGCGCCGCCCGAGTTCGCCCGCCAGGCGCGGGCGGCCGGGCTGGCGGTGTCGACCGCGGTCAGCTTCCCCAGCATGGCACGCGCGCCCGAGGCGAACGGCGGCGCAGCGCGGCTGGTGTCGGTCAAGGCCGTCGATGCGGCCTACCCGTTGCGGGGTCGGCTGAGCGTGCGGGGCGGCCCGGCGGGCCCGGCGCAAGACCTGCCGGATGGGCAGGGCGCACCGGCGGCCGGCACGGTCTGGGTCGACGAGGCGCTGCCCGCGGCGCTGGGCCTGCGGGTCGGCGATCCGCTGCTGCTGGGCGATGCGCGCCTGCGGATCGCCCGCCTGATCGTGCTCGAACCCGACCGCGGCACCGGCTTCCTGAGCTTCGCACCCCGGGTGATGATGAACCAGGTCGACCTACCGGCCACCGGCCTGGTGCAGCCGGCCAGCCGCATCGCCTACCGGCTGGCGGTGGCGGCGGGGGTGGGCGGTGACGCGGCTGCGCGGCGCTATGCCCGCTGGGCCCGGGGCGCGATCGAGGACAGCGCGCTGCGCGGCATCCGCGTCGAGTCGCTCGACACCGGCCGCCCCGAGATGCGCCAGACGCTGGACCGGGCCGACAAGTTCCTCAACCTCGTGGCCTTGCTGGCCGCCCTGCTGGCCGCGGTGGCGGTGGCGATCGCGGCCCGCGACTTCGCCCAGCGGCACCTGGACGATTGCGCGATGCTGCGGGTGCTGGGCCTGTCGCAGCGGCGCATTGCCGGCGCCTACCTGCTGGCCTTCGTGGGACTGGGCCTGCTGGCCAGCCTGGGTGGCGCGCTGCTGGGCTTCGCGTCCCACTACGTGTTCCTGAGCCTGCTGGGCTCGCTGGTGCCGGCCTCGCTGCCGCCGCCGTCGATCCGTCCGGCGCTGTTCGGCCTGGCGGTGGGCTGGATGCTGCTGCTGGGCTTCGGCCTGCCGCCGGTGCTGCAACTCGCGCGGGTGCCGCCGCTGCGGGTGATCCGGCGCGACCTGGGCGGACTCAAGGCCGCGCCGCTGGGCGTGCTGGCGGCCGCGGCGCTGGGCTTCGCGGCGCTGCTGGTGGCGGTGTCGCGCGACCTGACGCTGGGGGCGATCGCGGTCGGCGGCTTCGCGGTGGCCAGCGCGCTGTTTGCGGCGCTGGCCTGGCTGGCCGTGACGCTGCTGGCGCGCGCCGTGCCGGAGGCCCGCGCGCCGCGCTGGCTGGTGTTGGCCACCCGGCAGATCGCCGCGCGCCCGGCTTTCGCGGTGCTGCAGGTGTCGTCGCTGGCGGTCGGGCTGATGGCCCTGGTGCTGCTGGTGCTGCTGCGCACCGACCTGATCGCCAGCTGGCGCCAGGCCACGCCGGCCGATGCGCCGAACCGCTTCGTGATCAACCTGCAGCCCGACCAGCTGGCGGATTTCGAGGCTGCGCTGAAGGCGGCCGGGGTCGGGCCGCACGACAGCTATCCGATGATCCGCGGCCGGCTGCTGACGATCAACGGCGCGCCGCCCGGGCCGAAGATCGACGCCGACGAGCGTGCGCGCCACCTCGTCAACCGCGAGTTCAACCTCAGCCACAGCGCGCAGCTGCCGGTCCACAACACCGTGGTCGCCGGGCACTGGACGCCGGGCGAGGCCGACGGCCTGAGCGTCGAACAAGGCCTGGCCCAGACGCTGGGGCTGAAGCTGGGCGACCGGCTGGCCTTCGACATCGCCGGCCAGCGCCGCGAGGGCCGCATCACCAGCCTGCGCAAGGTCGACTGGGGCTCGATGCGGGCCAACTTCTTCGTGATGTTCCCGCTCGCCGAGATGCCGGACCTGCCGGCCTCGCGCATCGAGGCCTTTCGCGCACCGGCCGACGCGGGATTCGACAACGCGCTGGCGGCGCGCTTCCCGAACATCACCAACATCGACGTGACGGCGTCGATCGCCGAGTTGCAGAAGGTGCTGGACCAGGTGATCCAGGCGGTCGAATACCTGTTCGGATTCACGCTGGCCACCGGCCTGGCCGTGCTGTTCGCCGCGGTGACCGCCACCCGCGAGGCGCGGGCCCGTGAGTACGCGGTGATGCGGGCCTGCGGCGCCAGCGGCCGCCTGCTGGCGCAGGTCCAGCGCGTCGAGCTGCTGGGCCTGGGCGCGCTCGCCGGTCTGCTGGCCAGCGTGGCGGCGATGGCGGTGGGCGCCGCGCTGGCACGCTACGCCTTCGATTTCCGCTGGACGGCGCCGCTGTGGGTGCCGCTGGCCGGCAGCGCCTCGGGCGCCGGGCTGGCGCTGGCGGCCGGCTGGTGGGGCCTGCGCGAGGTGCTGCGCCGGCCAGTGATGGACACGCTGCGGCGCGCGGCCGAGGGCTGAGCGCCCTCGGCGCAGCGTTCAGGCGGCCGCTTCGATCAGCCCCATGTCGGCCGAGCTCATCAGCGCCTGGATGTCCATCAGGATCAGCATGCGGTCGCCGACGTTGGCGATGCCGGTGATGAAGGACATGTCGACCTGCGAGTTCATGGCCGGTGCCGGCTTGACGGCGTCGCCGCCGAGCTCCAGCACGTCGGACACCGCGTCCACCACCGCGCCCACCACCCGGCCCTGGATGTTGAGCACGATCACCACCGTGAAGGCATTGAACTCGGCGCTGTCGCAGTTCAGCTTCACACGCAGGTCGATGATCGGCACGATCACGCCGCGCAGGTTGACCACGCCCTTCAGGAACTCGGGTGAGTTGGCGATGCGGGTGGGCTGCTCGTAGGAGCGGATCTCCTGCACCCGCAGGATGTCGATGCCGTATTCCTCGCCGCCGAGGCGGAAGGTCAGGTACTCGCCGTGGGCCGCGGTCGGGGCGGGTGCCTTCTGGCGCGTGCCGGGCAGGCTGCGCTCGGCTTCGTGTTGCGCCACGTGGCGGGCTTCGGTGATCATGTCCATGGCAGGGCGTCCTCTGGGCGAATGGGTGGGCGAGACGGGGAAATGGGAGAAAGGCGGGGCGGAGGAAAGTACCGCTTCGTCACGGTTATCGGCGGGCCGGCGGGCGACTTGAGCAGCTCAGAAGCTTTCCCAATCGCTGGCGGCCGAGCGGGCGTCCGGCCGGGCCGCCGGCATCGGCGCCGGCGCGGTCCGGGCGGTTTGCTGGGCGTTGCGGATCACGCTGCGGGCGGCCGCTTCGTGGGCCGGCGCCTTGGGCGCCGGCGCCGCCGCGGCGATGCGGGTGCCCGGTGCCAGCGTGAAGGCGGCCACCACCTCGTTCAGTCGCGCGGCCTGCTGCTTCAGGCTCTCGGCCGCGGCGGCGCTTTGCTCGACCAGGGCCGCGTTCTGCTGCGTCATCTGGTCCAGGTGGGTGACGGCGGTGTTGACCTGGCCGATGCCGTCGCGTTGCTCGGCGGTGCCGGCGCTGATCTCGCCGACGATGTCCGACAGCCGCCGCACCGACGCGACGATGCCGGTCATCGACTCGCCGGCGTCGCGCACCAGGCGGTTGCCGCTGTCGACCTTCTCCACCGAAGCGCCGATCAGCGTCTTGATCTCCTTGGCGGCGTCGGCCGAGCGCTGGGCCAGGCTGCGCACTTCGCTGGCCACGACCGCGAAGCCGCGGCCCTGCTCGCCGGCGCGCGCGGCCTCGACCGCGGCGTTGAGCGCCAGGATGTTGGTCTGGAAGGCGATGCCGTCGATCACGCCGATGATGTCGGCGATGCGCCGGCTGGCCCCGGCGATCTCGTCCATGTTGGCCACCACCTGGCCGACCACCTGGCCACCGTGTTCGGCGGCGGTGGCGGCCGACTGGGCCAGCTGGTTGGCCTGGGCCGCGGCATCGGCGCTCTGGCGCACCGTGCCGGTGAGCTGTTCCATCGAGCTGGCGGTTTGCTGCAGGCTGCTGGCAGCCTGCTCGGTGCGGTTGGACAGGTCGGCGTTGCCGGTGGCGATCTCCTGGCTGGCGACCTGGATGTTGCCGGCGCCGCCGCGCACCTCGGCGATCAGGCCGCTGAGCGACTGGGTCATGTGGGCCAGGCCGCGCATCAGGTCGCCGATCTCGTCGGTGCGCGAGGTGTCCACCGTCACGCTCAGGTCGCCGGCGGCGATGCGCTCGGTGCTCTTGACGGCCTCGCGGATCGGCGGCAGCACCGAGCGCATGACGAGGTAGGCGGTGCCGAGCAGCACGCCGCACAGCGACATCACGACGCCGACCACCAGGATCACGGTTCGCTGGCGGGCCTCGATGTCGGCGGCGAGCGTCGTCTCCACGGCGTGGTGCTGCCAGCTGGCGAAGGCCTGCTGGGCGGTGGCGTAATCGCCGACGAGCTGGCGGTAGTGGTCGATGTCGGGCGTGGCCAGCGGGCCCGCGGCCTTGGCGGCCACCAGTTGCTTGCGCAGCGCCATGACTTCGTTGCGGCGCGCGCTGGCCGTCGCGAGCAAGGCCTTCTCCTCGGGCGTCTCGGCCGCGGCGTCGATCTGCTTTTGCAGTTCGGAGATCGTGGCGACCGACTGGTCCACCTCCGGCTTCAGGATGCCGGCCAGGGCGGTGTCGGCGCTGAGCATGATCGCGACATTGCGGGTGGCATTGGCCTGCGACAGGTTCAGCCACTGCATCGTGCGCTCCTCGCTGCCCAGCCGCGCCAGCAGCTTGGCTTGGGTCTGCTTGGCCAGCTCGCTGGTGTGGACGGCCGTGACGGCGGAGACCAGCACGAACACCACGGTGATGGCGATCGACGGGAGCCAGATGCGGGTGTTCAAGGACTTGAAGTTCATGGCGATGCTCGGTGATCGGTCAGAAGCTTTCCCAGTCGCCGCCGGCCGGGGTGGCCGCTGCGGTCATGGGGGCGGGGGTGGACGGGACGGCCGGCGTCGCGCGGGGTGTTGGCGGCCGGCGGGAGAGGGCGACGGGCGTGGTTGCCGGTGCCGCGGGGTTGCCACGTTGCGGCGCGACCGCCGGATCAAGCGCCTGGCCCAGCCGGAAGGCTGCGACGATGTCGGCCAGCCGGCGTGCCTGCTGCTGCAGGCTGTCGGCGGCGGCAGCGCTCTGCTCGACCAGCGCGGCGTTCTGCTGCGTCATCTGGTCCAGTTCGGTGACCGCGCCGTTGATCTGGCCGATGCCGTCGCGCTGCTCGACCGTGCTGGCGGTGATCTCGACGATGATGTCGGAGACCCGGCGCGACGAAGCGACGATGTCGTTCATGGTCTGGCCCGCCGCCTGGACCTGGCGCGAGCCGCCCTCGACCTTGTCGACCGAGGCGGCGATCAGGCCCTTGATCTCGCGTGCCGCATCGGCCGAGCGCTGGGCCAGCGAGCGGACCTCGCCAGCGACGACCGCGAAGCCGCGGCCCTGCTCGCCGGCGCGCGCGGCTTCGACCGCGGCGTTCAGCGCCAGGATGTTGGTCTGGAAGGCGATGCCGTCGATCACGCCGATGATGTCGCCGATCTTGCGCGAGGCGTTGTGGATCTCGTCCATCGTGCTGACCACCTGGGCCATCGCCTCGCCGCCGCGCGTGGCCACCGCGGTGGCCGTGCCGGCGAGCTGCTTGGCCTGGGTCGCGGCCTCGGCGCTCTGGCCGACGGCGCCGGTCAGCTGCTCCATCGACGAGGCGGTCTGCTGCAGGCGCCCGGCGGTCTGCTCGGTGCGCTGCGACAGGTCCTGGTTGCCGGTGGCGATCTCGGTGCTGGCGGTGGCCATGTTGGCGGCGGCCAGGCGGACTTCCTCGAGCGAGCCGCGCAGGCGCTGCACCATCTGGGACAGGCTGCGCTGCAGATCGCCGATCTCGTCGCCGCGGTCGGTGGACATCTCGACGCAGAGGTCGCCGCCGGCCACCGCCTCGGCCATCGCGGCGGCCTCGCGCAGCGAGCCCACCATGCGGCGGGTCGCGCGGGCGCTCAGCGCCAGCGCCAGCGCGCTCAGCGCCAGCACCGCTGCCCAGACGGCTGCCGAGGTGTCGCGCGAGCGGCGGGCGGTGGCTTCGCCGGCCGCCGCCGCGTCGGCCTGGATGCGCTGGATCAACTGGTCCACGCTGGCCGTGACGGTCTTGAAGCTGGCGTCGGCGCCCTGCATCGCCGCCACGCCGGTGTTCGGGTCGGCCGAGGCCAGATCGATCGCCTGGTCGGCCTGGCCGGCATACGCCGACAGCAGGGTGCCGACCCGGGCGGCGCCGTCGACCAGTTCGCGGTCGTCGCCGTGCTGCCGGCTGACCGCGTCGATCGCCTTGCGCACCTCGTCGGTCTGGGCGCGGGCATCGGCCCGGAAGGCCTTGACCGTCGGGTCGTCCAGCGACGCGATCAGCACGATGGTGCGGTAGACACCGGCGTGCAGCTGGCCCAGCCGGGCCTGCGCGCCGGTGATGCTGCGCAAGCTGTCCATGTCCTCGCGGTAGGTCCGGGCCTGGGTGGCGCCCTCATGGCGCAGCTTGGCGCTGTCGAGCAAGCCGCCCGCCAGCGCGACCGCGGCCGTGACGACGGCCGGCAGCAGGAGTTTGGAAGCCAGCTTCATGGTCGGACCCGTTCAAATGAATCGCAAGGGCGAGGGCGGGCGTGGCGGCAAGCGCGCGGCAGGCGGCTCAGCGGCTCATTTGTAGATGCCGCCGCAGACCACCGTGTCGTCCAGGCGTTCGCAGTACATGGCCTTGGGCTCGATCTTCTTGCTCACCGGGTTGGTGAACTTGTAGTCCTGCCAGAACGAGGCCTTGGTCTTGGCCATCTCCAGGCGTTCGCGGACGAAGGGCTTGCCGTCGATGTCCTTCAGGTCGATCAGGTTCTTGCCAATCATCCTGGCGTTCGCGCCGTGGGCCAGCACCATGCCGTCCATGCCGTAGACCGTCAGGTACAGGTCGGCCTTCTCGAACTGGCCGTTCTTGTTGCTGATCTCGGCGTAGGCCTTGTCCTTGCCGTTGGCCTTGATGAAGGCCACGCCCTTGGCCACCATCGCCTTGGCGTCGGCGGCCGTGGCCCCGCCTTCGGAGGCGAGCGCGGCGGACAGGGTCAGCGGCAGCAGCAGGGCGGCCAGCAGGCGGATGGGGGTGGCGGTCATCGGGTGTCTCCGTTGGGTTGGGGCGAGGGGAAGCGCGGCGGGGTCAGAAGCTTTCCCAGTCGGCTTCGGTGGAAACGGGCGTCGTCAGCAGCGGCGGCTCGATGCGGCGCGGCGGTGCGGCGGGGGCCGGGCGCGCGGACGGCTGCGCGGGGGGGCGTGCCGGGGGCAGGGCGGCCGGGCGGGGGGCCGGCGACGCCTTGGCAGCGGCCGGGGTGGACGCTGCCAGTCCGGGCGTGGCCGCCGGATGCAGACGGAAGGTGGCGACCAGCTCGATCAGCGTCAGCGCCTGGCGCTTGAGGCTCTCCGCCGCGGCGGCGCTTTGCTCCACCAGGGCCGCGTTCTGCTGGGTCATCTGGTCGAGCTCGTCGACCGAGCGGTTGACCTGGGCCATGCCCTGGTTCTGATCCTCGGCCGAGACGCTGATCTGGCCGACGATGTCGGTCACGCGCTGCACCGAGCTGACGATCTCCTGCATCGTCTGCCCGGCGTCGCGCACCTGGCCGGTGCCGCTCTCGACCCGCTCGACCGAACGGCCGATCAGCGTCTTGATCTCCTTGGCGGCCTCGGCCGAGCGCTGGGCCAGGCTGCGCACTTCGCTGGCCACGACCGCGAAGCCGCGGCCCTGCTCGCCGGCGCGCGCGGCCTCGACCGCGGCGTTCAGCGCCAGGATGTTGGTCTGGAAGGCGATGCCGTCGATCACGCCGGTGATGTCGGCGATCTGGCGCGACGCCTGCTGGATCTGGTCCATGGTCTGCACCACCCGCGACACCGCCTCGCCGCCGCGCCGTGCGACGTCGGTGGCCGAACCGGCGTGGCTGCTGGCCTGGCGTGCCGCTTCGGCGCTCTGGCCGACGGTGCCGGTCAGGTGCGCCATCGACGCCGCCGTCAGCTGCAGGTTGCTGGCCGCGTGCTCGGTGCGCTGGCTCAGGTCGAAGTTGCCCGAGGCCACCTCGACGCTGGCGGTCTGGATGCTGTCGGCGCTGGAACGCACCTGGCCGACCAGGGTCCGGAGCGCGCCCTGCATGCCGATCAGCGCACGCATGAAGCGGGCGACCTCGTCGCGACCCGCGTCGTGGATGTCTTCCGACAGGTCGCCGGTGGCGATGCGCTCGGCGCTGCGCGTCGCGTGGGCCAGCGGCGCCAGGATCGACTGCACGACCAGCACCGTGATGGCGCCGAACACCAGCAGCGCGACGACTGACGCGCCGACGCGGATCGCCGAGTCGCGCTCCATTGAGCTGGCCTCGGCGCTGCGGCGCTGGTTGATCGCGGCCTGGGTCTTGGCGACCCAGGCGTTGGCCGCGGTGCGGGCCTTGTCCAGGTCGGGCGCGGCCTGGCCGGAATAGGCGAAGGCGGCGGTGCTGTCCATCTTGGCGTCCACCACCTGCTGCAGCACCGGGCTGACGGCGCTGGCGTAGGCGGCCAGGCCTTCGGTGGCCGGCGCCAGCACGGCCTGGCTGGAGGGGTCGGCGGACTTGGCCTTGATCAGGGCCTGGGCGCCGGCGACTTCCTTGTCCCACGCGGTCTTGAGGTCGGCCGACGCGGCGGCGTTGTTGCCGTTGAGCAGCGCCGCTTCTTCCAGGCGCTGGACCCGCTCCAGGCTGGCGATGATCGCGCTGCTGTCGGCGGCGACCCGGACTTCGGTGTCGAGCAGTTGGTTGGCATCGGACTGCAGCTGGTGCAGCGCGAAGGCCGACCAGCCGCCCAGTCCCAGCATCAACAGGCTCAGGATGCCCAGGCTGCCGAGCAGGCGCTGGCGGATCGTGAATCGGCGCAGGGTGGCGTGGTTCATGGGGTGCACGAGAGTGGGGAAAACGGGTCAGTGACGCGGCGCGGCAGGGCCGGCCGGCGTGATGCGGAAAGCCTCGACCACCGCGGCCAGCGTGGTCGCCTGGCCCTTCAGGTGCTCGGCGGCGGCGGCCGATTGCTCGACCAGTGCGGCGTTCTGCTGCGTCATGTGGTCCAGGTCGGTCACGGCCTGATTGACCTGGACGATGCCCTGGCTTTGCGCGGTGGCGGCGTGCGAGATCTCCTGGATGATGTCGGTCACCCGCTGCACCGAGCTGACGATGTCGGTCATCGTTGCGCCGGCATCGCGCACCAGACGGGCGCCGTTGTCGACCTTCTCGACCGAGGCGCCGATCAGCGTCTTGATCTCGCGCGCGGCCTCGGCCGAGCGGCCGGCCAGGCTGCGCACCTCGCCCGCCACGACGGCGAAGCCGCGGCCCTGCTCGCCAGCGCGGGCGGCCTCGACCGCGGCGTTGAGCGCCAGGATGTTGGTCTGGAAGGCGATGCCGTCGATCACGCCGATGATGTCGGCGATGCGGCGCGAGGCGGCGTTGATCTCGTCCATCGTCGCGACCACCTGGGCCACCACCTCGCCGCCGCGCTGGGCCACGCCGCAGGCGGTGGACGCCATGCCGCTGGCCTGGCCGGCGCTGTCGGCGCTGTGGCGCACGCTGCCGGTGAGCTGCTCCATCGAGCTGGAGGTCTGCTGCAGGCTGCTGGCCGCCTGTTCGGTGCGTTGGCTCAGGTCGCCATTGCCCGAGGCGACCTGGCTGGAGGTGACGTGGATGCTCTCGCTGGCGCTGCGCACCTGGCTGACCAGGCCGGCCAGGCCCTGCTGCATCTCGGCCAGCGAGCGCAGCAGCACGGCGGCCTCGTCCTGGCCGCTGTCGTGGACGCGTTGCGTCAGGTCGCCCTGGGCGATCGCGCGGGCGATGTCGCGGGCGTGCTCGATCGGGCCGATGATCGAGGCCGAGTTGAGCAGCGTCAGCGGCACCACCACCAGCACGACCAGCCCCAGCGCCGCCGCGAAGGTCCACATCACGCGCTGCAGCGTGGCGTCGACCTCGGCCGCGACCGTCTGCGCGCGGCGTTCGGTGGCGGCGTCCAGCGCGGCCAGGTCCTGACTGACGCCGTCCAGCGTGGCGGCCGCGTCGGCCAGCGCCTTGCGCAGCTCGGGCGTGGCGTCGGTGGCGGCGCCGTGGAGCTGGTCCAGCGCCGCGGCGGCGGCCTGGCGATAGCCGGCGACGTGCGCCAGGGCCGACTGCACGCCGGCGGCCAGCGCAGCGTCGCCATCGGGATGCAAGGCCTGCAGGTCGGACGCGAGGTGCTCGGCCTGGGTGTCCCAGGCCTTGCGGTGCTCGGCCAGCGCTGTGGCGTCGGCAGCCGCATCCTGCTCGCGCTGCTGCAGCCGCAACAGCGCCAGCGCCTCGTGCGCGGCGCTCAGGGTCTGCAGCGCGGGCAGCGTCTGGCTGGCCGAGCGGGCGTTCAGCGCGGCCACCTGCCGGCCGCCGAGCCAGGCCGTCAAGGCCACCAGGGCGAACAGCGCCAGCACCACGGCGATGGCGCCCTGCATCCGCAGTCGGATCGAAAAGTGCCGCATCAAGGGCATGAATGAGTTCAAGACGGTCTCCGTCAGGGTGTGACGTGAAGGGCTGCGGGCAGCGGGCTCAGTGGCGCGAGTGGCGCACCAGCGCGCCGACGTCGAGGATCAGCGCCACCCGGCCGTCGCCCATGATGGTGGCGCCGGAGACGTCGTTGACCTTGCGGTAGTTGGCCTCGAGGTTCTTCACCACCACCTGCTGCTGGCCCAGCAATTCGTCGACCAGCAGCGCGACCCGGCTGCCGTCGGCCTCGACCACGACCATGATGTTGGAGACGTTCTCGAAGTCGAAGCGCGGCACGTCGAAGACCTTCTCCAGGTCGATCACCGGCATGAACTCGTCGCGCACCTCGACCACCCGGCCCGTGCCGCCGATGGTCTTGATCATCTTCGCGTCGACCTGGAAGGACTCGACCACGGATGAGAGCGGCAGGATGTAGCACTCCTCGCCGACGCCGATGCTCATGCCGTCCATGATGGCCAGCGTCAGCGGCAGGCGCACCTTGACGCTCATGCCGTAGCCCTCGGCCGAGTCGATCTCGACCGTGCCGCCCAGCGCGGTGATGTTCTTCTTCACCACGTCCATGCCGACGCCGCGGCCGGACACGTCGGTGACCACCTCGGCGGTCGAGAAGCCCGGTGCGAAGATCAGGCCGTAGACCTCCTGGTCGGTCATCGTGTCGGGCGCGTCCAGGCCGCGCTCGCGGGCCTTGGCCAGCAGCTTGGCGCGGTTCAGGCCCTTGCCGTCGTCGCGCACCTCGATCACGATCGAGCCGCCCTGGTGCGATGCCACCAGCGTGACGGTGCCGTGCTCGGGCTTGCCCTTGGCGGCGCGCTCGTGCGGCAGCTCGATGCCGTGGTCGCAGCTGTTGCGCACCAGGTGGGTCAGCGGATCGGTGATCTTCTCGACCAGGCCCTTGTCCAGCTCGGTCGCCTCGCCCTGCGTGACCAGCTCGACCCGCTTGCCCAGCTTGGCCGCCAGGTCGCGCAGCATGCGCGGGAAGCGGTTGAAGACCATGGACATCGGAATCATCCGGATCGACATCACCGCTTCCTGCAGGTCGCGGGTGTTGCGTTCCAGGTCGGTCAGGCCGGACAGCAGCTGCTGGTTCAGCGCGGCGTCCACGCTGTGGCTGTTTTGCGCCAGCATCGCCTGGGTGATCACCAGTTCGCCGACCAGGTTGATCAGCTGGTCGACCTTCTCGACCGACACCCGCAGCGTGCTGGAATCCAGCGCCTGGGCGACGGTGCGGGTCTCGGTCTTGGCGGCGGCGGCGGCGCGCGGGGCGGCGGCGGCCGGCGGCGCGGCGGCCGGTGCACCGCCGGCGGCCGGGGTGGCCGGCGCGGCCGCGGCGGAGCCCGGGGCGCCGGGGGCGTCGTCGAAGAAGCCGTAGCCGACGTCGCGGGCCATCGCCGGGTCGTCCGCCGGGGCGCCGGGCGCGCCCGGGTGGAAGCCGTAGCCCGGGCCCAGCGGCGCCAGCGCCATCTGCTCGCGGGCGACGTGGAAGGTGAACAAGTCCAGCAGGTCGCTGTCGCTGGAGGTGGTGACGATCTTGAAGCGCCGCATGCCGTCGGCCGAGCGGCCAGCGTCCAGCGGTTCGATCGTGCCCAGGTCGTTGATTTCCTTGAACAGCTCGGCCAGGTTGTCGGCATGCTCGGGTTGTTCCAGCGGTCCGACGGTGAGTTCCAGCGCCCGGACGCCGCTGCGCAGGCTCGATCCGGCCGGCTCGGCCTGGACCGGTGCCGGCTCGGCGCCAGCCGGTGCCGCGGCGGCGGGCACGGCCACCCCTTCGGCCAGCGCGCGGATGTGCGCCACCAGCTCACGGGTGTCCGGCGCGTCGCCGGCGGCGCCCTGATGGCGTGCCAGCAGGCTCTTGAGCGCGTCGCCGGCGCTCAGCAGCACGTCCACCATCTGCGAGGTGGGCTGCAGTTCGTGGCGGCGCAGCTTGTCGAGCAGCGTCTCCATCTGGTGGGTCAGCTCGGCCACGTCGGAAAAGCCGAAGGTCGCCGCACCGCCCTTGACCGAGTGGGCGCAGCGGAAGATCGCGTTCAGCTCTTCGTCGTCGGGGGACGCGACGTCGAGCTCCAGCAGCTTCTGCTCCAGCTGTTCGAGGTTCTCGCCCGCCTCCTCGAAGAAGACCTGGTAGAACTGGCTCAGGTCGATGCCGTCGCTGGCGTGGTTGGAATCGTGTTGTGTGGTTTCGGCCATGATGAGGGGTTCCTGCTCGGTGGCGTGGGGTCGTCGCGGGTCCGGTCGGCGCTGCGCCGGGTCAGCGGATGACCTTGCCGATCACCTCGATCAGCTTGGCGGGGTCGAAGGGCTTGACCAGCCAGCCGGTGGCGCCGGCGGCGCGGCCGGCCTGCTTCATCTGGTCGCTCGACTCGGTGGTCAGGATCAGGATCGGCGTGGTCTTGAACTTCGGGTTCTCGCGCAGCTTCTTGGTCAGGCCGATGCCGTCCATGCGCGGCATGTTCTGGTCGGTCAGCACCAGATTGAAGTCGCGCTGGTTGGCCTTTTCCCAGGCGTCCTGGCCATCCACGGCCTCCACCACGTTGAAGCCGGCGTTCTTCAGCGTGAAGGACACCATCTGGCGCATCGAGGGTGAATCGTCAACGGCAAGAATCGAGTGCATGTTGTTTCTCCGGAAATCTGTGCAGGGCGTGATGGCGGTTCAGAACAGTTCGACGGAACCAGCGTCCATCTCGTCCTGGGTAACGGGGTTCGGGCGGCCCGGGCCTTCGTCGACGACGGCGGTGCCGTCCTCGTCGTCGTCGCCCATGGCGTCGCGGGCGATGCGGTCGGCGCAGGAGCGCAGCCGCCGGTGGGTGTGGGCGATCAGCTGCGAGGCCATGTCGTGGAACTGCAGCGCGGTGATCGCGCCGGCCAGGTCCTGCATCGCCTGGTGCAGCGCGCCGTCGTCGGCCTGCGGCAGCTCGGCGGCCACGCGCAGCACGTGGTTGATGTGCTGGGTCGCGCCGTAGAAGTGGCCCGACAGGGTTTCGCTGGCGTCGTCCAGCAGGCGCTGCAACCGCTCCAGGTCGTTGTTGGCCACCATCAGGTGATCCTGCAGGTCGGCGGCCGCCAGCAAGGGCAGGCCGCCGCCGGGGTCTGATCGGGTGTCTTCCGAAATCTGCATCGAGGCTCCACGGTGCGCGGTATGGGCCACGCTGGCCCGCCAAGGCGGACGAACGGGACATTGGTCACGATTCTTCGGCACATTCGGGCCCGACATTGAGCCAAAGATGGCCCCATTCCCGGGTTATTTCGCCGCACCGTCGCGGCCGGCGGGCCGCCGCGCTGGGCCATACTCCGGGCATGAGCGCAGACCTGCCGCGCGGCGCCTTGCGCGTCCTGCATCTTGAAGATTCCGACCTGGACCACGCGCTGGCGATGGCCCAGCTGCAACGCGGCGGGCTCGAGGTCGAGACCCTGCGCGTGGAGGACGAGGCCCGCTTCCGCGCCGCCCTGGTCGAGCCCTGGGACATCGTGCTGTCCGACTACAACCTGCCCGGTTTTTCGGGCCTGCGGGCGCTGGAGATCGTGCGCGAGTC
The DNA here is from genome assembly GCF_056032705.1 of Ideonella sp. sgz306126. Lineage (NCBI taxonomy): Bacteria > Pseudomonadati > Pseudomonadota > Betaproteobacteria > Burkholderiales > Sphaerotilaceae > Ideonella > Ideonella sp. sgz306126. The sequence continues at coordinate 31,924 of NZ_JBVYWP010000001.1, read as the reverse complement.
GGGCCTGCAGCTGCCGTTCATCCTGGTTTCGGGCGAGATCGGCGAGGACGTCGCGGTCTCGGCGATGCGCAACGGCGCCAGCGATTACCTGTTGAAGAACAACCTGGCCCGGCTGCCGCCGGCGGTGGAGCACGCGATCGCGGCGCAGCGCACCGCGCAGGCCCGCGAGGCCGCCGACCGGCAGCTGGCGGCCTCGCGCCAGCGCCTGTCCGAGCTGGCCCAGCATCTGCAGACCAGCATCGAGCAGGAGCGCGCGGCGATCGCGCGCGAGATCCACGACGACGTGGGCGGCTCCTTGAGCGCGCTGAAGTTCGACCTGGCCTGGATGTCCAAGCACGCCGCCTCGCCCGAGCTGCGGGCCCGCATCGACGAGGCGACCGAGACCGTGACCCATGCGCTCGAAGCCAGCCAGCGCATCATGCACAACCTGCGCCCGGCGATCCTGGAGCAGGGCCTGGTGGCGGCGCTGCAGTGGATGGCCAGTCGCTTCGAGCGCCGCACCGGCGTCGCATGCACTTTCCGCACCAGCCACGACCACCTGCAGCTGCCCGTCGGCGTGCCGCTGGTGGCCTACCGCACCGCCCAGGAGGCGCTGACCAACATCAGCAAGCATGCCCGCGCGACCCGCGTCGGCATCGACCTGTCGCTGGCCCAGGGCATCCTGTCGCTGGAGATCAGCGACAACGGCAAGGGCTTGTCGAGCGAAGACCTGGCCAAGGCGCGCAGCTTCGGCATCCGCGGCCTGCACGAGCGGGCCTCGACCGTGGACGGCTGGGTCGAGCTGTCCAGCGGGGCGTCGGGCACGACCCTGATACTCTCCATCCCCTTGGAGGACCGTGCCCACGCGCCGGGCGAGGACGCAGGCTCTTCTGCGCACGATCCGTCGGCCTGGGGAGAACCATGACCCGAGTCATCATCTGTGACGATCACGCGCTGATCCGGCGCGGCATCCGCGACACCTTGTCCGATGCGCCCGACATCGAGGTCATCGGCGAGGCCGCCGACTACGGCGAGTTGCGCGCGCTGCTGCGCAAGGACCGCTGCGAGGTGCTGGTGCTGGACATCAACATGCCCGGCCGCAGCGGCCTGGACGTGCTGCATGTGCTGAAGGACGAGGGCGCGCAGATCCGGGTGCTGGTGGTCAGCATGTACCCGGAAGACCAGTACGCGATCCGCGCGCTCAAGGCCGGCGCCTTCGGCTACGTCAACAAGGGCGGCGACCCGGCGATCCTGGTGCAGGCGGTGCGCACCGTGGCCCAGGGCCGCAAGTACGTCACGCCCGAGATCGCCCAGATGCTGGTCGAGAGCCTGACCGCGCCCGAGGTCGCGAACGCGCACGAGAAGCTCTCGGACCGCGAGCTGCAGACCCTGGTGATGATCGCCTCGGGCAAGCGCCTGGCCGACATCGCCAACGAGCTGACCCTGTCGCCCAAGACCGTCAGCGTCTACCGCGCCCGGGTGCTCGAGAAGCTGGGCCTGTCGAACAATTCCGAACTGACGGTCTACGCGATCCGCAACGGCCTGGTGGGCGAGTGAACGGGGCTCCCGGCACCGGCGTACCGGCGCCACCCTCCAAGAGGGTTCGCGGCCGCTTGGGAGCGGCCCGGCGCTGGCCGCGCGGGGCTCCCGGCACCGGCGTACCGGCGCCACCCTCCAAGAGGGTTCGCGGACGCTTGGGGCGAAGCCGGACGGTCAGGTGTCCGGTGGACGCCTGACCGCCTGCGGGGCCGGCTGAGCGCTGCGAGGCCGTGGGACGGCCCGGCGCTGGCCGCGCGGGGCTCCCGGCACCGGCGTGCCGGCGCGATCCGTCACGGGCGCTTGAACGGCGCCTGGTAGAGCCACACCGGCTTGCCGGCGACGGTTTCCAGCCGGGCGGTCGGCGGCCAGCCCGGGGCGTCGAACTCCAGGCTCGCCAGCCAGGCGCCCGGCCTCAGCTCGGCGGCGGCCTTGGCCATCGCGCGGGGCATGCTCTCGGGGCGCTGGAACAGGTAGACCAGGTCGTAGCGCGACCAGTCGTCAAGCCAGATGTCGGCCCGCCGCACGCGCGCGAAGCGGCAGCGCAGCGCGCACAGGCGGGCCAGCGGCCAGCTCCATTCCAGCCCCTGCAGCGCGGCGTTCGGATAGGCCTGGCGCAATGCCCGCAGGCCGGCACCCAGGCCGCAGCCGGCGTCCACCACGCGGGCGCCATCGGGCAAGGGCGCGGCCTGGGCCAAGCCGGCCAGCGCGTGCGCCGGCGTGGGAAACAGCGGCGCGTCGCGCCAGGTGTTGACGGGGTACAGCAGTGCCAGCAGCGCCAGCGGCAGCAGCCAGACCCAGCCCGGCAGCGCCACCCAGCCCGAGGCCAGCAGCGACAGCGGAAAGCCGGCCAGCATGAAACCGCGACGCCAGCGGGTGCGGCCGCGCCAGGCGGCCGCGGCCGAGAGCGCCAGGGCAGCGGCAAAGGCCGCGGCCGGGTCCAGGCCCGCGGCCTGCAGCACCCCGAAGGCCAGCCAGGCCGACAGCCAGGTCAGCAGTGCGGGCAGGGGCCAGGCCAGGGTCATGGGCCGCGATTGTCCGCAGCGCCGGCGCGCGCCGGGTCCGGATCAGCGCCGGGAAGACCGTGCAGACGGGGGCTTCGGCCGGGGCCCGGATTCAGAAACCCAGCGAGGCGAGCAGGTCGTCGACGTCGTCCTGCTGCATCGCGCGGTCCGGCACCTGCACCCCGGCCAGGCCGTCCGCGGCGGCGGCCGGCGGCGCGTCGGGCAGGGCGCCGTCGTCGACCACATGGTGGAGCTCGTCCTCGACCTTCCACAGGATCTTCATCACCTTGCCGATCACCTGGCCGGACAAATCCTGGAAATCCTGCGCCAGCATCACCTCGGTCATGCGGCGGTTCTGGTCGCCGGCGAAGGCGGCGGCCGAGGCGGCGTAGTCGGCGCACAGCCGCATCATCACGCGGGCCCGGTTCAGGTCGAAGTCGCGCGAGTCGGCCAGGCGGTTCATCGCCTCGGCCAGTTCCAGGCCGCGCTGGCGCACGGTGTCGCAGGCCGGCTTGCATTCGTCGACCAGGCCGAGCACGCGGTTGGCCGCCTGCTCGGCCATCTTGCCGACGTACTCCAGGCGCTCGCAGGCGTCGGGCACCTCGCGCAGCACGTGGCGCAGCTCGGGCTTGATCCACAGGTTGGGGGCGGGCGGCGCCTCGGCGGCGGAAGGTTTCGATTCGGCAAGCATGTCGGGCCTGTTCGATCGGACACAAGGCGGATGCCGGACGGCGCGCGGGGCGCGCCCGGTCCGACAGGCGGGTTCAGAAGCCCAGGCTGGCCAGCAGGTCGTCGACCTCGCCCTGGTTGGTGACCACATCGGTGCGGCCCTCGGGGCAGACGACCGGGCCGTGCAGCACGCTGGCGTCGACCTTGTCGCGCTGCTCCGGCGGCACCACCTGCACCAGCAGCTTGACCAGGCTGTCCTCGAGATCGTTGGCCAGCGAGACGACCTTGGCCACCACCTGGCCGGTCAGGTCGTGGAAGTCCTGCGCCATCATGATGTCGGTCAGGTGGGCGTCGATGCGGCGGGTGCTGTCGTCCACGTCCTTGGCGAAGTTCAGCACCTTGCCCGAGGCCACCGCACGCACCGGGTCGGCCACCAGCGCCTGGGCCAGTTCGCGCGTGGCCGCGGCGATGTGGGCATGCTCCAGCTTGGCCTGGTCGACCGAGTTCAGCACCTTGTTGGCGGCGTCGGCCGTCTTGTTGGCGATGTAGTTCAGCCGGCTGCGGGCGTCGGGCAGGCCGTCGGCGGCGGTCTGCAGCTTGGGCATCACGCCGAGCTGCTGCATGGTGTCGTGCAGCAGCCGGGTGATGCTGCCCAGCTGCTGGAACACTTCGGGCGACACCAGCATCGGGTCGGTCGGCGCCAGCGCGGCAAGGTCTTCCATCTTCATGAGAGTTCTCCCCGAGGGCTCAGGCCGGAGCGGCCATCTTCTGCATGATCTTCTGGACCTTTTCTTCCAGCGTCGCCTTGGTGAAGGGCTTGACGATGTAGCCTGCGGCGCCGCTCTGGGCGGCCAGCACGATGTCCTCCTTGCGCGCCTCGGCCGTCACCATCAGCACCGGCAGGTGCTTGAGCGTGTCGTCGGCCTTGACCGCCTTGAGCAGGTCGAAGCCGTTCATGTTGGGCATGTTGATGTCGCTGACGACGAAGTCGAACTTCGCGCTCTTGAGCATGTTCAGCGCCACCTGGCCGTCCTCGGCCTCTTCGACGTTGTTGCAGCCCATTTCCTTGAGCAGGCCACGGACGATGCGCCTCATCGTGGAGAAGTCGTCGACGACTAGAAATTTCAGATCGCTGGGGTTGCTCATGGCAGTCCTCGTCAAAGGGTTTGAGGCCTATATCGGTCAATGCGCGGCGACACTTGAGCCCGCCGCCGCGGGTGCGGCCAGCTGAGCCACCGAGGCGGCCGAGTCGACGGCCTCGACGGGGGCATCGGGCGCGGTGTGGAACACGCGGTCCTCGGCCTCGCGGTTCATCACGATGATGCTGATGCGGCGGTTCACCGGACTGGTCGGGTTGTCCTTGTCGAAGGGCTGGCTGTAGGCCAGGCCCTGCACCCGCAGCACCCGGGCCTCGTCCAGCCCGCCGGCCATCAGCTCGCGACGCGAGGCGTTGGCACGGTCGGCCGACAGCTCCCAGTTGCTGTAACCCAGGCCGCCGCCCGAGAACGGGGTGGCGTCGGTGTGGCCTTCCAGCGTCAACAGGTTGGGCACCTCGGCCAGCACCTCGCCGATGGTGCGAAGCAGGTCGCGCATGTAGGGCTCGACCACCGCGCTGCCCGACGCGAACATCGGCCGGTTCTGCGCGTCGACGATCTGGATGCGCAGGCCGTCGCGCGTCATGTCGAGCCGGATCTGCGATTTCAGGTCCTTGAACTTCTCGTTCGAGGCCAGCTTGTCTTCCAGGTTCTTCTTCAGGTCTTCGAGCCGGACCGCGTCGGCGCGCGCCAGCTGCGCCTTGAGGGCGGCCAGCGCATAGGTGCGCTGCTGGGCCTCGACGTCGCCGCGCTTGACCTGGCCGGCGCTGCGGGTCAGGTCCTGCCCGCCGCCCTTGATCACGCTGGAAGCGTCGCCCGAGCCCGAGCCGCCGCCCATCGCCACCTTGAGCGGCGCGCTGAAATAGTCGGCGATGCCCTTCTTGTCGCCGTCGGTGGTCGAACCCAGCAGCCACATCAGCAGGAAGAAGGCCATCATCGCCGTCACGAAGTCGGCGTAGGCGATCTTCCACGCCCCGCCATGCGCGGCGTGGCCGCCCTTCTTGACCTTCTTGACGATGATGGGCTGAAGCTTCTTGGCGTCACCGGCCATCGTTCGCTCCCGGGGCGAGCGCGGCGTCGGCGCTCAGAGGTTCGTCACGCCATGCGGGGCGGCTCATTTCTTCTTGACGTGGGCTTCCAGCTCGTTGAAGCTGGGCCGGTCACCCGAATAGAGCACCTTGCGGCCGAATTCGATCGCCACCTGCGGCGCGTAGCCCTGCATGCTGGCCAGCAGCGTGATCTTGATGCACTGCAACTCCTTGCCCGCGTCCTCGACCTTCTGCTCCAGCAGGCCGCCGAGCGGCTCGACGAAGCCGTAGGCCATCAGGATGCCCAGGAAGGTGCCGACCAGCGCCGAACCGATCATGCCGCCCAGCACCGCCGGCGGCTTGCCGACCGAGCCCATGGTGTTGACCACGCCCAGCACCGCGGCCACGATGCCGAAGGCCGGCAGCCCGCCGGCCAGGCGGCCGATGGCGGCCACCGCGGCGTGTTCTTCCTGATGGTGGGTCTCGATCTCGCTGTCCATCAGGCTTTCGATCTCGTGGGCGTTGAGGTTGCCCGAGACCATCATGCGCAGATAGTCGGTGATGAATTCGGTGACGTGGTGATCGTTGCCCACCGCCGGGTACTTCTGGAACACCGGCGAGTTGTGCGGGTCTTCCACGTCCTTCTCGATCGACATCAGCCCTTCCTTGCGGGCCTTTTGCAGGATGTCGTACAGCAACGCCAGCAGCTCCATGTAGCGGGCCTTGCTGAACTTGCTGCCCTTGAAGCACTGGCCCAGGCCCTTGAGGGTGGACTTGACGACCTTCATCTGGTTGTTGGCCAGGAAGGCGCCCAACGCCGCGCCGAGGATGGTGATCATCTCGAAGGGCAGCGCGTGCAGGATCACGTGGATGTTGCCTTCGTGCGCGATGAACACGCCGAAGATGCATGCCAGCGCGAGGACCCAGCCGATGATGACGAACATGATGAAGGGGTTCCCGGAGTGCTATGCCTGCCGCCAAGCCGATGTGTCTGCAGGCTTTATCGGCACCATGGTGCCCGGGCTTGAATCCGGCCGGCGGGTGGAAAAGCCGGCCGCCCGGGGGTCAGTTCCGCGTCGCCAAGAAAAAGGCGGGCACCTGCTGGGGCCCGCCGGAAAGCACAGGAGCTGTGCTAGGAGGAGACGTACATGAACAAGAAATCAATCACTGCGCTCCGTTGTTCGGCATGCTGCCGGCGAACTTGAGGCTCAATTCATTTCGCACGCGTCGACCGCGGTCTGGCGCGCGCCGGCCGGGGGCATCTGCAGCGAGCCGGCCTGGCGGCCCTTGCCGGCCCGTGCCGGCGGGTTGCACAGGCCGCACACGTAGTGCTTGGCGATCTCGTGCGGGTGGGTCACGTAGTGGCCGCTGCACTTGGTGCAGCGGGTCATCGTCAGCATGCCGTTGTCGACGAACTTGACCAGGCGCCAGGCGCGGGTCACCGACAGCAGCGGCTCCAGGCCCTGGGACTCGGTCTGCTCCAGGTACAGCTGGTAGGCCTTGATGATGGTGTCGATCTCCTCCATCTCCGAGGTCTTGTTCAGATACTCGTGGATGTTGAGGAACAGGCTCGAATGGATGTTCGGCTGCCAGGTCATGAACCAGTCGGTCGAGAAGGGCAGCTGGCCCTTGGACGGGCTGTGGCCCGAGACCTCCTTGTACAGGCGCAGCAGGCGCTCGTAGGACAGGTCGGTCTCCGACTCCAGCACCTGCAGGCGCGCCCCGAGGTGGATCAGCGTGACGGCACGCTCGATCTGCTTGGCTTCGGTCAGGATGCTCTTGGTGCGGGCCATGATGTTTCTCCGTCCGTGTTTTCAGTGACTGTTCGACCGTGCTTGCCGAGCCGTCGCCGGGTCGCTCCCAAGGCGCTCGGCAACCCCTCGGGGCTTGCGTCCTCGCAAGACCGGGGTGGGTGCTCAGGCGGCTTCCTGATGGCGACCGGCCATCAGGATGGATGCATGCAGGCGCTGGACGCTGTCGTTGGCCGACGACTTGCCATGGCTGGTGAGCAGGCTCCAGACCAGGTCGTCGTCCATTCGGAAGCGGCACAGCAGGGTGTTGCCGGTGGCGATCTTCATCATCTGCGCCGGGGCCAGCGAGGTCAGCAGGTTGGCGGTCTCTTCCGAGATGCCCAGGCGGAACAGCGCTTGCTCGCGATCGGCGCGGATCAGGCTTTGCGCCAGCATCAGGTACGACAGATTGGCTTCGCGGATTTCGGCAAGGATCTGGGTGGTTTCCATGATGGGGCTCCTGGGCGGGTCGGTGAGGTGTCTGTGACGATTCGGTTCAGCGTGGAATGAACTGTAAGCGTCGAAACAAGACCGAAACATCGGTTCACTTCCAGCCCTTGAGTCCCGATTCTTCCAACCGGCGTGTCAGGCAAATTCCTACACGGGGCCCGCCCGGGGCCATGGCGCAGCCGCCTGCGCCCAGGCGGGGCGGGCGCTCGGCAGCGCGTCAGTGCAGCGGCTGCGTCAGGTGCGGCAGCGAGGCCTGGAGCACCGGCAGAAAGCCGGGCAGGCGGCACAACTGGGGGTCCATGCCGGCGACGAAGCTTTCCAGCAGGCTGTTGGAGCGCGGGGCACCGAAGTCCGGATCCAGGCGCCCCCCCAGCACCATGCCCGGCGGTGCGACGATCTGGAAGGTCGCGAGCAACTGCTGCATCTCTTCCCGAGGATCGACACCCAGGCGCTCGTAGAGGCCGCCGCCGCCCAGGGGCCGGGTGTGCTGCACGGGCACGCCGTCGATGATGGCGATGGATTCGCCGATCTCCCGGCACAACGCGGCCCAGAGGTAGTCCAGTCCCCACGCCGAGCGCGTGGCGCGGAACGACGGCAGCACCTGGCGCAGAAAGGCGCCGGTCATGATCGGCGTCATCACCTCGGTGAAGTTGGTGTAGCGCCACAGAAAGGCACGGTTCTGCAGCGTGACGAAGTGCGAGTGATACGAGTTCCAGGTCAGCGCGGGCTGGCCCAGCAAGGCGCCGGACGCCTTGAACAGCTCGAACAGGCGATTGAGCTGGCCGGGGTCCATCAGCAAGTCGTCGTCCACCATCATCACCGCTTCGCGGTCCAGCGTCTCGGGATGGTCTTCGATGAATCGCTGGATGCCGAAGTACTTGGTGGGTTCGTCGCGGCTGTCGACGAGCAGGTCACCCACGGTCCACTGGTCGTCGTCGAGCACCGCGTCGTCATAGGCCAGGGTGACCAGGTCCCAGCAACGGTCTTCGGGCAGGTTCCAGGTCAGGGACAGCGAGTGCTTGCCGGCCCGCACGATGATCAGGCACGGGCGGGCCGCGCTGGCGGCGGCGTGGTCGGGGCGGGGGGCTTGCATGGCGGGTCTTTCAGGGGCGGTCAGAACCGGAGGCCGAAGTAGGTTTCCAGCGTGTCGGCGACAAAATCCAGCTTCGGCTGGTCGAGTCCCGGATGAACGCCCAGCCAGAAGGTGTCGTTCATGACCCGGTCGGTGCGTTCGAGGCTGCCGTGCACGCGGAAATTGCGGCCGACCATGTAGGGTTGGCGCGTGAGGTTGCCGGCGAACAGCAGCCGGGTGCCGATCTTGAACTGGTCCAGGTAGGTCAGCAGGTCCACGCGGCGGGAGTTGGCTGCGTCCTTCAACGTGACCGGAAAGCCGAACCAGGACGGATCCGCATGCTCCTGCGCCTGCGGCAGGATCAGGAACTCCTCGCACGAGCGCAGGCGTTCGTGCAGGTAGGCGAAGTTGCGCTTGCGCTGGGCGATGAAATCGTCGAGCCGGTCCATCTGCGCCAGGGCGCAGGCGGCCTGCATGTCGGTGATCTTCAGGTTGTAGCCCAGGTGCGAATAGGTGTACTTGTGGTCGTAGCCGAAGGGCAGGCTGCCGTGCTGCTGGCAGAAGCGCTTGCCGCAGGTGTTGTCCTTGCCGGGGCCGCAATAGCAGTCGCGGCCCCAGTCGCGGAACGACTCGGCGATGGACTTCAGCTCGGGGTGGTTGGTGAAGACCGCGCCGCCTTCGCCCATGGTGATGTGATGCGCGGGATAGAAGCTCAGCGTCGCGATGTCGCCGAAGGTGCCGACCAGCCGGCCGCGGTAGCGCGTGCCGAGCGCGTCGCAGCAGTCCTCGACCAGCCACAGCCCGTGCCGGCGCGCGATGTCGCAGATCACGTCCAGGTTGTAGGCGTTGCCCAGCGTGTGGGCCAGCATGATGGCCTTGGTCCGCGGGGTGATGGCGGCTTCGATCAGGCTCGCGTCGATGTTGTAGGTGGGAATGTCCACGTCGATGAACACCGGCACCGCGCCGAACTGCAGGATCGGATTCACCGTGGTCGGGAAGCCCGCGGCCACCGAGATGACCTCGTCGCCGGGCCGGATCGCCCGCGCGCCCAGGCGGGGCGAGGTCAACGCCGAGAAGGCCAGCAGGTTGGCGGACGAGCCCGAGTTGGTCGTCAGCACCTGGCTGACGCCAAGATAGGCGGCGAGCCGCTTCTCGAAGGCTTCGTTGAAGCGACCCGTGGTCAGCCAGCCGTCCAGCGCGGCCTCGACCATGTTGCGCAACTCGCCCGCGCCGATCACCTTGCCCGACGGCGGCAGCGAGGTCTGGCCGGGTTCGAAGGGCGCGTCGGTGAAGGCCTGCCGGGCGTATTCGTCGACCAGCTCGGCGATGCGCTGGCGCAGTTCCGGCAGCGGCGGCTTCGGTGCCGTCGGCAGCCACTGCACGGGGCTCGGGTTGCTCATGGAAGGGATTCCTTTTTCTCGGCCATGTGGTTGTCGATCTGCGCCCAGCACACCTGGCGCATGTCTTGTTGCCCGACCCAGGCCCGATGCCATTCGATGACGCGGTCGAGCGCCACCTTCAAGGGCCAGGCCGGCTGCCAGCGCAGCGCCTGGCGGGCCTTGGCGCTGTCCAGGCGCAGCGCCTGGGCCTCGTGCGGGCCGGCCGGGACGGTGGCGAAGTCGAGCTGTATCGGCAGTTGCCGGGCCAGGTGTTCGGCGATCCAGCGGACCGGCCGCACGTCCGACTCGTCGGGCCCGAAATTCCAGGCGCCGGCGTAGGTCGGTCCGTCGGTGTGCAGGCCTTCGGCCAGTTGCAGATAGCCCGCCAGCGCGTCCAGCACATGCTGCCAGGGGCGGGTCGCGTCGGGGCGGCGGATGACCACGGTCTCGTCCTGGACGGCGGCACGCAGCAGGTCGGGCACCAGGCGGTCGGCCGACCAGTCGCCGCCGCCGATGACGTTGCCGGCGCGGGCGGTGGCCAGCGCCACGCCATGCCGTGCATGCTCGCGCACCGGGAAGAAGGCATCGCGGAACGACGCGGCCACCAGTTCGGAGCAGCCCTTGCTGGCGCTGTACGGGTCGTGGCCGCCCATCGGGTCGATTTCCCGGTAGGCCCAGGGCCACTCCTGGTTGGCGTAGCACTTGTCGCTGGTGACGCAGACCACGGCGCGCACGCCCGGGCTCTGGCGCACGGCCTGGCACAGGTTCACGGTGCCCATCACGTTGCTGGCAAAGGTGCCGACCGGGTCGTCGTAGCCGGGCCGCACCAGGGCTTGCGCGGCCAGGTGAAGCACCACCTCGGGCCGGGCGTCGCGCAGCGCGGCGGTCAAGGCATCGAGGTCGCGCACGTCGCCGGTCACCGAATGAACCTGCTCGGCCACGCGGGCCGCCTCGAACAGGCTGGGCGTGGTGGCTGGCGGCAGCGCATACCCGGTGACCTCGGCGCCCAGGCGCGACAGCCACAGGCTCAACCAGGCGCCTTTGAAGCCGGTGTGGCCGGTGACGAAGACCCGCCGCCCTTGCCAGAACGTCGGCGTCATGACCAGGTCTTCCAGGGCGCCTCGCCGGACTGCCACAGTTGTTCGAGCTGGATCTTGTCCCGCAGCGTGTCCATCGGTTGCCAGAAGCCCTCGTGCACATAGGCGGAGAGTTCGCCCTGCTGGGCCAGCCGCTCCATCGGCTCGCGCTCCCAGATAGACGGGTCGCCGTCGATGAAGTCGATCACCCGCGGTGACAGCACGAAGAAACCGCCGTTGATCAGCGCGCCGTCGCCCTTGGGCTTCTCCTTGAACGAGCGCACCTGGTGCCCGTCGAGTTCCACCGCGCCGAAGCGGCCGGGCGGGTACACGGTGGTCACGGTGGCGAGCGTCTTGTGCCGCCGGTGGCTGTCGATCACCGCGCCGATGTCCACGTCGCTCAGGCCGTCGCCGTAGGTGAAGCAGAACTCGGCCTCGTCCTGCAGGTAGCGCTTGACGCGCCGCAGCCGGCCGCCGGTCTGGGTCTGCTCGCCGGTGTCCACCAGCGTGATGCGCCAGGGCTCGCAATGCCGCTCGCAGACGTCCATGCGGTTGTTGGCCAGGTCGAAGGTCACGTCGGACATGTGCAGGAAGTAGTTCGCGAAGTACTCCTTGATCACATAGCCCTTGTAGCCGAGGCAGACCACGAAGTCGTTGACGCCATGGCTGGCGTACAGCTTCATGATGTGCCACAACATGGGCCTGCCGCCGATCTCGACCATGGGCTTGGGCTTCACGGAGGTTTCCTCCGACAGCCTGGAGCCCAGGCCTCCCGCAAGAATCACTGCCTTCATATGCTGTCCCGCGTCGCGCCTGGGGTGATGATGCGAGAAGCATAGGTGCGCGGCCCCGAGGGCAGGCGCCGGATAAGGCGGGGCTTTGAGGTGCAAATCGTTGGCCGGAGGGCCGCGGGCTTGCGCACAATGGACTCCGTGACGCCTTTCAAGGAACTGTTGCCCGGCGCCTGGGCCCTGACGCTGCGACGCGTCGTGGACGAGCGCGGGGATTTTCTCAAGACGCTGCTCGCGTCGCGCCTGGCCGAGCTGGGGCTGCCCTTCGTGCTGCGCGAGCAATTCATCACCCGGTCGCACCGCGACGTGATCCGGGGCCTGCATTTCCAGCGGCCGCCGCACGACCACGTCAAGCTGGTCTGCTGCCTGGCCGGAAGGGTGCAGGACGTGCTGGTGGATCTGCGCCCGGGCGCGGACTATGGCCGCGTGGCCGCCATCGAGCTGACGGGCGACGAGCCGCTGCTGCTGTACCTGCCGTCGGGCATCGCGCACGGGTTCCGGTCCCGGGAACCCGACTCGGTGATGATGTACATGACCTCCAGCGAACACGCGCCCGATCACGACGGCGGCATCCGCTGGGACAGCGTCGGGCACGACTGGGGCTGCGACCGGCCGGTGCTGTCCGCGCGTGACCGGCAGCACCCGTCGCTCGCGGACTTCGTCTCGCCGTTCGCCGCCGCGGGAAGCCCGTCGTGAAGATCTTCGTCACCGGCGGCACCGGCTTCGTCGGCGGGCATGTGGTCGAGCAGGCGCTGGCGGCCGGCCACGAAGTGACCGCGCTGCGGCGGCCCGGCAGCCTGCCGCGCCGGACGCTGCGCGCGCAACCGCGCTGGCTGGACGGCGGGATGGATCAGGACTGGCGGGAGGCCCTGCGCGGTCAGGACGTCTGGCTGCACCTGGCCGCGCACACCGCCAACCCGCCCTACGACTCGCTGGCGTCCTGCCTGCACTGGAACGTGGTGCTGCCGCTGGCGCTCGCGGAACAGGCCCGGCAGGCGGGCGTGGATCGCTTTCTCGTCGCCGGCTCGTGTTTCGAATACGGCCAGGTCGAGGCGTCGCCGAAGGGCATCTCGCCGCTGGCGCCGCTGGCGCCGAACAACGCCTACGCCAGCTCCAAGGCCGCGTCCTCGGTCGCCTTCATGGGCTTCGCGCGCGAGCACGCGCTGAAGCTGCAGGTCTTGCGGATCTTTCACGTCTTCGGCCCGGGCGAGCCGGAAGGGCGCTTCTGGCCCTCGCTGCGCCGGGCGGCGCTGGCCGGGCAGGACTTTCCGATGAGCGCGGGCGAGCAGGTGCGCGACTTCGTGCCGGTGGAGTCGGTGGCGCAGCAGTTCGTTCAGGCGCTGGCGTTCCGCGGCGTGGTGGCCGGCGCGCCGGCGGTGCGCAACGTCGGCTCCGGCCGGGACCAGACCCTGCTCGAGTTCGCCAGCCACTGGTGGGCCACCTGGGGTGCCAGCGGACGGCTGCTTCCTGGCCAGGTGCCCTACCGAGCCGGCGAGCTGATGCGGCTGGTGCCGATGCTGGGCGACCCGGACCCGGCCTGAGCCGGGCCCCCGCACCGCCGCGCCCCGCGGGCTGCGCGGTGGCGAGGTTCATGCCGGCGCGACCTCCAGCTGCAGATCCTGCATCGGGTGGCGAATGCAGTCGGCCTTCGGGTCGTGCCAGGGGGTGGGACATCCTTCCAGCAGGCACAGCACGTCGCTGACGGCGGCGCTCCGGCGGGCTCGGGCGGGATCGACCGGCTGCAGCACGATGGCGCTGTGGCGCTGGGCGGCATAGCTCGCCAGCGCGCGGTAGCCCATGGTCTGCAGCATGTGCGGCTCCCAGCCGGCGGCCCGCCAGGCCGCCAGCGCGGCGCGCAGGCCTTCGGGCGATCGGTCGCCCTGCGTCCAGGTCACCACCCGGTGGCGGGCCCGCGGAGCGGCCTGCGCTGCCAGGGCGGCCAGTTCGGCGCGGGACGCGACAGGGGCCAGCAGCAGATCGGCCGGCTCGTTCGAGGCGGTCCGCAGGTCGGGCCGCAGCGCGAGCAGATCGGCCAGCCACGCCGCGCCATCGGCGCTGGCCGACACCGTGGCCAGCGCGCCCTCGCGCACCAGCGCGCACAGCGGCGCCAGGTCGACCGCCGTGCCGGCCCGGTCGGACGGCACGCTCGTCTTGTCCAGGCGCAGATAGGACTCCATGTTCCGCGCGATCTTGGCCAGCACCGAGGTGTTGGCGAGGTGGCGGTAGCGCAGCTCGCCGTAGCGCGACGCGACCGGGTCGTGCACCACGTCGCGCGGCGCGACGCCGTCGGGCCGCTTCGTCTGGGCGTAGTCCAGGGCCGTCTGGGTCAGCGTGTCGGCGCTGATGCCCTGGCCGCTGACCACTTGCTCGTACAGGTGGCGCCAGTGATAGCCCATGGACGGCACGTCGCGGTGGCGGTTCTTGACCAGATAGGCATGCCAGCCGTTGATCGCCTTGCCGGTGAGCTGGTCCACGCTGCGGACCGGCAGGTGCACCACCGACGCCCCGTTCACGACCCGCGTGGCGGGGCGGCGCCCCCCGGCGAGCTGAACCATGTGGTTGCCCTGCTCGATCACCAGGGTGTTGTCGTCCTCCGGGCGGCGCCGGATCACGACCTTGAAGTAGACCGGGTGCTCGTAGCGGCGGCGGCCCGGCATCGCGCCCAGCGGGTCGCTCAGCAGCTGATCCGGGCGGGTGTCGGCGGTCGGCACGTGGGTGGACCAGGGCAGCAGCGCGATGCTGCCGGGCTCCAGCTGGCCCAGCACGCGTTCGAGCGGGGCGCGCCCGGAGGCGTGGAGGAATTCGTCGGCGTCCAGCAGATAGACCAGCTCGGGCTGGAAGATCGGTACGACCTTGCGGTAGACGTGCGTCATCTTCTCGGACTGGAAGTAGCCGAAGATCGGATCGTCGAACACCAGCACCGGCAGGCCTTCGCGCTGCAGCGCGCTGAGGATGTCGCGGGTCCCGTCGGTGGAGTCGTTGTCGATCACCACCATCAGGTCGACGAACGCCAGGTTGTGGCGCACGAAGGCCTCCACGATGTCCGCTTCGTTCTTGACCATCGCGATGGCCAGCGTGTTCATCGACGTGGCCGTGGCGGCGGAGGTGTCATCGAGTGGCATGGGGACGTCCTCAGGCAGTGACAAGGGTGTCGGCAGCGAGCCGAGCGGGGATGGGCAGGTCGTCCGGCAGGCCGCCGAAATCGGCCCGCATGGTGCGGGCGACGACGCGCTCGCGCAAGGTGGTCGGGATCTTGCGCAGGGTCAGCTTCATGAACGCGGCCTGCGGCTTCTCGCAGGGCTTGAGCTGCGCGTCCAGCCAGTCGAACGCGGCGATCTCGAAGCGGTGGTCGAACCAGCCCAGGTACCAGAACCAGTCGGTGTAGTAGAGCCACGAGTTCTCGTTCAGCGCGCGCAGGTGGGTCGGGTCCTGCCAGGCGGTCGGGGCCTTCTCGTACGGCACCTCGATCTGGAACTCGCCGCCGTCCTTCAGCAGGGTCAGCACGTTGCCCATCAGCATCGGCAGGTCCGGCACGTGCTCCAGCACGTTGTTGGCATAGACCAGGTCGACCGAGCCGGCGTCCAGCCGGATCCGGTCGCCCCGGCAGCCGGGTTGTTCCAGCGGCCAGGTCTGCGGCTGGCCGAGGTCCAGCACCAGGTCCGGCTCGGCGCGCGCCAGGATGTCGAGGTTCAGCCAGCCCGGCTTGTAGTCCTTGCCCGAGCCGAGGTTGATCTGCGTCGGGCGCCAGGGGGCAGGGTGGCCGGCGCGGCTGCGGGCCTCGTGGTAGCGGCGCGCGAAGTTCAGCACCCGGGCGTAGGCGTCGACCGCGTCGCGGCGGCGGAAGGTGGCCAGGCGCTCGCGGGCGCCGATGAAGAAGTCGGCGCGCCCGAAGCTGTTCTGGAAGAAGCCTTCCAGGCGGTCGTCGGTCAGCCAGAAGACCGCGTCGTCGAACGCGGCCGGGGCGCGGGTGGCGGCGCTGCGCTCGGAGATCACCGGCGTGCCCAGCGACAGGCAATGAAAGGCGCGGGCCTGCTCGAAGCGGCTGGTCTCGTAGAAGTGGCAGTTCAGCACCGCCTTGGACTGGCGGATGAAATGGTCGCGCTCGGGGCCGTAGATCGGGTGGTCGAAGACGGCGACCTGCACGCCGGTGGCTTCGATGCGGTCGATCCAGGCCTTGCGGCGCGGGTTCATGCTGCCGAAGAACAGCAGGTCGATCGGGCGCTGCTCCAGCGCCGGCGCCAGGCCGTCGTCGAGGTACGGTGCGTGTAGGAAGCTCACCAGCGGCACCTCGGCGCCGTCCTGGCCGTAGGCGGCGACGTTGTCGGCGTCGTAATCCACCACCGCCGAGCGGCGCAGCAACTCCAGGTAGGCCGGTGGCAGCGCGGCGCCCCCGTTGCCCAGTTGTTCGAGGTTGACGAACACGCAGGCGTGACGGCTCTGCCATTCGGCAGGAAAGCCGAGATGCGCGCCGAATACGAAGTTCAGGGCATCGGCGCGCAGCCGGTTCTTGCCGATGCTGACCTCTGCGCCCAGCCGCCGGAACTGATGGCGGAAGTAGCGCGCCTGGTCGAGCAGACCCAGCGAATGCACGTAGCCCGAGGGCTGCATGATGGCGAGGTGGACGAGGGGCTTGGGCATGGCGATCCTGGCGGCGCGCAGCATTGCGCAGATGGATCGATCTTGGCAGGCCGGCCCCACGCGCCATGCGTCGAAGACCGCGGTTTTGACGGTCCATTTCGACCGCTGGACGCCGGTCTGCAGCCGGCCGGGCCGGTGTCTCAGGCCGGCAGCGGGCCGGGTTTGCGCGCGGTGAGGTAGGCGATGCGGTCGGTGCTGAAGCACTGGCCCGCCTCGAAGCTGGGCCGCAGGTGGTCTTCGAACAGGGCGCGCTCCTCGGCGCTGAACTGCTCGGCCATCACGCGCGACAGCGGCGGCGCCCAGGGGTGGGGCGCCTCGTCGATGAAGGCCTGCCACGACGGCGCCAGGCTGGGCCTCACGTCGACGTGCAATTCCAGGTGCGGCTCGGTGAAGCCGGCGGCCTGCACCAGGCGCAGCAGGTCGCGTTCGGACCAGGCCGTCATCGGGTGCTGCCTCAGCGCCTGCAGCGTGTCGGGAAACTGGGCCGCCTTCCAGCGGTGCAGCAGCGGCAGGATGCGGTCCGGCGATCCGGCTGGCAGCGCCGCTGCGGCTTGCTGCAGCGCGCAGGCGGCGAAGGCATCGTCCTGAAAGATCGGCTCGGCCAGCGACAGCCGTCCGCCAGGCTTGAGCACCCGCCGCGCTTCGGCCAGCGCCGCGGGTTTGTCGGCCACGTAGGCCAGTACGGCCCGGCTGGTGAGTGCGTCGGCGCAGGCGTCGGCCACGCCGGCCAGGGAATCGGCGCTGCCGTGGACGAAGCGGCATTGCGCGGCATGGCCGGCGGCTTCGGCGCGGGCACGGGCCTCGGTCAGCAGAGGCTCTGAGAGGTCGGTCAGCACCGCCTGCAGGCGGCCGCCGGTGCGCGCGAACGCATGCCAGGCGACGCGGCCATCGCCGGTGCCGATGTCCACCAGCGTCATGCCGGGCTCGATGCGGGCGCCGTCCAGCAGGCGCTCGACCAGGCCGTCGA
Source organism: Ideonella sp. sgz306126 (assembly GCF_056032705.1). Classification (NCBI taxonomy): domain Bacteria; kingdom Pseudomonadati; phylum Pseudomonadota; class Betaproteobacteria; order Burkholderiales; family Sphaerotilaceae; genus Ideonella; species Ideonella sp. sgz306126. The sequence continues at coordinate 14,451 of NZ_JBVYWP010000001.1, read as the reverse complement.
TGCGGGCCTCGACCCGCGCCCGGTAGCTCGCGTCGTCGGCATGGCGGCCGCGCAGCAGCCAGTCGGACCAGCGGTCGGCGGCCGCCGGCAGGGGGGTGGGTGCGGGCACGGTGGGCAAGGCGGCGTTGTGCGGCGGGACGGCGGCTCAGGCGGCCGGGGCAGCGGCCGGCAGTGGGGCGGGCGGCAGGCCGGCGAGCTGGCGTTCGTGCATGCGCAGCAGCAGCGCTTCGTAATCGCGCGCATAGCGCTCGGTGTCGAACAGCGGCAACGCCAGGCGGTGCTGGTCCAGCTGCTGCTTCAGGTGGGCCAGCAGGCCCCGGTCGTTGGCCAGCGCGGTGCCCAATTCGACGTACTGCTGCTCGTCGCCGCAGGCCAGGTCCGGCAGGCCGCAGGCGTGCACCAGACTGGCGGCGACGCGCGAGGCGAAGGTGGCGCCGGGCACGGTCAGCACCGGCACGCCGGCCCACAGCGCCTCGCTGGCCGTGGTGTGGGCGTTGCAGGGCCAGGTGTCCAGGAACAGGTCGGCGGCGCGCAACCGGGCGATGTGCTCGTCCGCGTTCAGCTTGGGCGCCCAGCGGATGCGCTCCGGCCCGATGCCGCGCCGCGCCAGTTCGGCCTCCAGCCGGGCCTGGCCCTGCGGGTTCCAGGCCAGCAGCCACAGCAGCGCCTGGGGGGCACCTTCCAGCAGGCGCGCCCACAGGTCCAGCAGGTGCGGTGAGAGCTTGTAGGTCTGGTTGAAGCAGCACAGCACCACGGCGTCGTCGGGCAGGCCCAGCGCCGCCCGCGGGGTGGCTGGCGGCAGCGCGCGCCGGCGGTCGTTGGGCTGGTAGCTGTGCGGCAGCTGGGCGATCTGCTCGCTGTAGTTCGGCCCATGCGCCAGCGGCGTCACGATCGGGTCGCCGATCAGGTAGTCGATGAAGTCGGCGCCGGTCGTGGCCGGGTAGCCCAGGTAGGCCACCTGCACTGGCGCCGGCCGGTGGGCGAGCAGCTCGAAGCGGCTGAACCGGGTGTGGCCCTTGAGGTCGATCGCGATGTCGATGCCGTCGTCGCGCATGCGGCGGGCGACCTCGGCGTTGCTCATCTGGCTGACGTCGATGAAGGCGTCGCAGGCGGCGCGCATGCGGCCACCGAGGGCGCTGCCGTCGTCCAGGCTGTGCGAGTACAGGCGAACCTCGAATCGGGCGGTGTCGCGGCGCTCCAGCAACTCGGCCATCAGCATCGCGGTGGCGTGCTGGTAGAAGTCGCAGGACAGGTAGCCGATGCGCACGCGGCCCGGCCGCCGGGGGCCGGCCGGCGGCAGCGGCTGGAGGTGCCGCGTCAGGCCCAGGGTGCGCAGGCGGCCGACGCGGCGCTGCTGCGCTGGCGTGGCGTCCAGCGCCAGCAGCGCGAACGGCGACAGCAGTTGCCCGGCGCCGCCGTCGGCCTCGTCCAGCGTCGCCAGCAGCGCCGCGGTGTCGGCGTCCACGCGTTGCCAGTCGCAGTTCTGGCGCCCTTCATGCACGAGGAAGGACAGCGCCAAACCCTTGACCTGGCGGTCGTCCAGCGCGACGGCGGTGCGAAAGCACTCCATCGCCTGGTCGCGCAGGTCCAGCCCCATCAGCGCCAGCCCCAGCCGGTAGTGCACCAGCGCGACGTCGAGGCGCAGCGCCAGCGCCTGGAAGAACGCGTTGACGGCATCCTGCAGCCGCTGCGCCTGGAACAGCGCGTTGCCGTATTCGTTGTACCAGTCGAGGTCGCGCGGGGCGTCGGCCGGGTAGGCGTCGAACACCTGGGCCGCCTCCGGGCCGCGGTTCTGCTGCAGCAGCCCGTCGGCCAGCAGCCGGCAGGCCAGGGCGTGGCGCGGGTCGGTGTCGCGGGCGCGGCGGGCCGCGTCGACCGCCTCGGCGGGGTGGCCCGAGGCCAGCAGCGCGCGGCTCAGGTTCAGCCACATCAGCGTGTCGTGGGGCGCCAGGCGGGTGGCCTGCTGGAAGGCTTCGATGGCCTGGGTCCATTGGCGCGCCTGCAGCGCCTGGTGGCCCCGCTGGCGGTGATGTTCGGCACGCGTCGGGTTGGGCTTCATGGTCGGCCACTGTAGGCCGGCCGGCCCGGCCGGTCCGGCCGATAAACCGCGCCGAAGCGCCGCTGTTCGGGGTCTTGCCGTGGGTTAGCCCGCACCCGCCTCGCCGGACCGGCCCTGCGCCAGCGCGCGGTAGCGGGCGGCTTGCGGGGCCTGGCCGAGCAGGTCGTACAACAGCGCCAGGTTGTGGGCGGCGAGCGGTCCGCCGCGGCCGGCCACGCTGCCTTCCAGGTCGGGCCGCTCGCCCAGTTCCAGGCAGCGCAGCCAGGCGGCCTCGATCATCGGCAGCAGTTCGGGCGCACGCGCCGGCTCGTCGGCCGCCCAGTCGAGCAGCAGGTCGCCCAGCGCGAACGGGATGTCCGGCGAACCGGGCCAGCGGGCCAGCGCCGCCTGGGCCAGGTCGACCGCCTCGGCGTGGCGCTTGCAGCGCTTGAGCGCGTGCAGGCTGCGCGCGCTGAGGTCGTGGTGCCAGTCCGGCGTGGGCGCCGGCAGGCGCGCCCGCGCCCGCTCGAAGCATTCCAGCGCGTCGGGCCAGCGCTGGTAGACGTCGTGGTCCTTGCCCAGTTGGTACCAGAGGTAGGCGTCGTCGGGGCGGTCGGCCAGCGCCCGGGTCAGCAGCGCCGCGTTGCGCCCGGCCTTGACGGCCAGCGCGTCCGGCAGGTAGCCGGCGTGGCCCAGCACCAGCGGCAGGCGCCGGACCGGCAGCGCATGCAGCGCCTGTTCGTGGATGCGTCCGGCATAGCGCACCGCGCCGGGCAGCACCCGGCTGATCCAGCTGGGCGCCACGCTGCGCTGGCCGTTGGCGTCGTGCGGGCTGTCCACCCGCACCTGGGCGACGAAATCCGGTGCGGTGTGCCGCAGCGCGGCGAGGTGCTCGCCGCCACTGGCGATCCATTCGTCGGCATCCAGCACCAGATGCCAGTCGGCCGCCGCCAGCTCCAGCGCCGCATTGCGCGCGGCGGCGAAGTCGTCCACCCAGTCGAAATGTTCGACGCGCGCGCCCGCCTCGCGCGCGAGGCGCGGCGTGTCGTCGGTCGAACCGGTGTCCAGCACCAGCAGGCTGTCGACCCAGGGCCGGGCGCTGGCCAGGGCGCGGGCGATGCCTGCCGCCTCGTTGCGCGCGATCATCACCAGCGCGATGCGCTGGAGTCGGGGCGGGGCGGGCGGCCGGGACATGGCCCGGACTCTAGGGCTTAACGGCTGCGCCGGTCGGCCGATAAGCCGGGGTGGCTGGCGGCAATTGCCTGGGGACCCCCCCAGGACGCCGGACCCGGGCTCCGAAGAATTTTGATCCTGCAGGCCTCAAGTTCGCGCAAGCCCTGTCCGATACCCCAACCAACAGGACATGCAATCAGGCAGGTTCTGCGGTCCGGTGAGATGGCCAAGGGTCAGGCAGGGTCGAAAGACACCGCCCGACCGGAGGAGCACCCGGCGCTGGGTGCGAAGGCGCCGGTGCTTTAACCGGAGACTTTTGGGAACTTTTTAGGAGTGTCATCATGACCATGTCCATCAATACCAACATCGCCTCGCTGGACGCCCAGCGCAACCTCTCGAGCAGCCAATCGTCGCTGGCCACTTCGATGCAACGCCTGTCTTCGGGCCTGCGCATCAACTCGGCCAAGGACGATGCCGCCGGTCTGGCGATCTCTCAGCGCATGACGGCCCAGGTCAAGGGCATGAACGTCGCGATCCGCAACGCCAACGACGGCATCTCGCTGGCGCAGACGGCGGAAGGCGCGCTGGCCTCGGTCGGCAACTCGCTGCAGCGCATGCGTGAACTGGCCGTGCAGTCGGCCAACGGCACGAACTCCACGTCCGACCAGGCGTCGCTGCAAAAGGAATTCGCTCAGCTGCAGTCGGAAATCTCGCGGGTGCTCGGCGGCACCAAGTTCAACGGCATCAACATCCTGGGCGGCGGCGCCTCGAGCATGACCTTCCAGGTCGGCGCGAACACCACGTCGAACGATTCGATCTCGATGTCGATCTCCGACATGACCACCGACGCCACGCTGACCGCGGTGACCGGCAGCACGGCGTCGATCGGCAGTGGCGCGACGCTGGGTGCGATCGACACGGTGATCAACAACCTGGACACCGCGATCAACACCGTCAACGACACCCGCGCCACGATGGGTGCCGACCAGAGCCGGTTGGACGCGGTGATCTCGAACCTGCAGTCCTCGTCCGAGAACCAGGCCGCCGCTTCGAGCCGCATCACCGACGCGGACTACGCGGCGGAAACCGCGAACATGAGCCGCGCCAACATCCTGCAACAGGCCGGCACCGCGATGGTGGCGCAGGCCAACCAGCAGCCGCAGATGGTCCTGAAGCTGCTGCAGTAATAGGAGCGCGGCAGCGCGGGCGAAGCGCCCGCGCCCTGCACCGCTTGCAGCGCCCTGCACGGCCAGCCGTGCAGGGCGCTGTCGTTTGGGACGGCGGCGAACTGGCGGCGGAAGAACGCTCATTTCGGCGCTTTGCCGCAGCGCCGACCTCTTCAGAATCACTCCAACGCTTCTCCGGCTGGAAAGGCGTGGTCCGACAGGCAAAGCCGAGACGTCCCGAACGCAATGCATTCGGGGGGCGGCAAGTGGTTGCCGGGCTGGGTGGACGGCGGGAGCGACCTCCTGCCGACCGATTGGCCGGCCCGCTGCCGGAAGTGGTCGATTCTCGAGAGGTGCAGACATGCCGCAAACCATCAACACCAACATCGCCTCGCTGGAGGCGCAACGCAACCTGAACGCGTCGCAGTCCTCCTTGCAGACGTCGATGCAGCGCCTGTCGTCGGGCCTGCGGGTCAATTCGGCCAAGGACGACGCCGCCGGCCTGGCGATCGCCGAGCGCATGAACGCGCAGGTCAAGGGCATGAACGTCGCGATCCGCAATGCCAACGACGGCATTTCGCTGGCGCAGACGGCGGAAGGCGCGCTGGCCTCGGTCGGCAATGCGCTGCAGCGCATGCGCGAGCTGGCGGTGCAGTCGGCCAACGGCACCAATTCCTCGTCCGACCAGGCGTCGCTGCAAAAGGAATTCGCGCAGCTGCAGTCGGAGATCTCGCGCGTGATCAGCGGGACGACCTTCAACGGCATCAACATCCTGGCCGGCGCCGCCTCGTCGATGACCTTCCAGATCGGCGCCAACACCACCGGCAACGACACGATCTCGATCGGGCTGTCGAACATGAGCACCGATCCCAACATCAGCGCGGTCACCGGTTCCACCGCCTCGATCGGCAGCGGCGCCACCGTCGGCTCGATCGACACGGTGATCAACAGCCTGGACACCGCGCTCAACACGATCAACGACACCCGCGCCACGCTGGGTGCGACCGAGAGCCGCTTCGATTCGATCATCTCGAACCTGCAGACCTCGGTCGAGAACCAGTCCGCCGCCAAGAGCCGCATCATGGACGCCGACTACGCCGCGGAAACCGCGAACATGAGCCGCGCCAACATCCTGCAACAGGCCGGCACCGCGATGGTGGCGCAGGCCAACCAGCTGCCGCAGCAGGTGTTGAAGCTGCTGCAGTGATCGCACCCCACGGTCGCCCCTGGGTCCGTTCAGGCGCAAGGGGATGAGCGCCGCCGCGGACCCGGGCTGTGGAAACAGCACGGCGACCGCCGGGCGGCGTTCCTGCTTGAGGGCTGGCGACGCCGATCTCGGCGCCAGCGCTTAAGTTGTGACGCTGGCGGCCGATAGGCCGTAAAGCCACCCAAGATCGGGACTGCATCATGACCGTTTCCACCACCACCTCGGCCACCACCTCGTCCGTCACCGGCGCGATCTCGTCGCTGGGCGTGGGCAGCGGCATCGACGCGACCACGATCATCTCGAAGCTGATGGCGGTCGAGTCGATCCCGTTGACCAACCTGCAGAGCGCCGACAGCAGCCTGAAGACCCAGCTCTCGGCCTTCGGCCAGATGCAGAGCCTGACCGCGACGCTGCAGGGCGCCGCGCAGGCCTTGATCAACCCCGGCCTGTGGAGCGGCACGGCCGCCTCGTCGAGCAACAGCGCCGTGGTGTCGGCGACCACCGCCAGCGGCGCGGTGCCGGGATCGTACTCGGTCGCGGTGCAGGCGCTGGCGGGAACGCAGACGATCACCAGCGCGACCTCGCTGCCGTCCTCCTCCAGCACGCTGGACACGGGCACCTTGACGATCCAGCTGGGCACCTGGACCGGCGGTCCGCCGGCCACCGGCTTCACGGCGCAGGCCGGCAGTTCTCCCACCACCATCAACATCACGGCGGGCAATACCAGCCTGGCCAGCATCGCCCAGCAGATCAATGCGGCGGGCGCCGGCGTGACCGCCACCGTGATCAATGACGCGAACGGCGCGCGGCTGTCGATGAGCTCGACCGCCACCGGCGCGGCGAACGCGTTCAAGATCACCGCCACCGAGACGGTTCCCAGCGGCACGCTTTCGACCGGCTTGTCGTCGCTGGCCTTCGACGCGACGAACAGTGCCACACCGATGCAGCTCAACCAGTCGGCGGCCAATGCCAAGGCGACGGTGAACGGGATCGCGATCGAGTCGGCCAGCAACACCATCAACAACGTGGCCAACGGCCTGAACCTGACGCTGTCGCAGGTCAGCGCCACCCCGACCCAGATCACCGTCAGCCCGGACACCGCCTCGGTCAACACGGCCGTGACGGGCTTCGTCAACGCCTTCAACGGCCTGGCCAAGTACATGAGCACCGAGACGGCCTACGACCCGACCAGCAACACCGCGGCGCCGCTGCAGGGCGACACCACGATGATGAACATCCAGTGGGCGCTGCGCGGCGTGATCAACCAGAGCTCGACCGCGTCCAGCGCGTTCTCGGTGCTGTCGGACGTCGGCATCTCGATGCAGAAGGACGGCACGCTGGCGGTCAATTCGACCAAGATGACCGCGGCGCTGAACAACCTGCCCGAGCTGCAGAAGCTGTTCATGGCCAACGGCGCCACGCCGGCGGCCTCGGGCTTCATGACCCGCTTCAACACCTTGACCACGTCCTTGCTGGACGTCAGCGGCAGCATCGCCACGCGGCAGCAGGGCCTGCAGACCAGCATCAAGCAGAACGAGCAGCAGCAGTCCGACATGCAGCTGCGCCTGCAGCAGATGCAGGACAACATGACCAAGCAATACCAGGCGCTGGACACGACGATGGCCCAGATGCAGGCCTTGTCGAGCTACATCACCCAGCAGTTCAGCAGCAGCAGCACGAACAGCAGCAGCTCGGCCTGACGGCGGCATGCGCCGGATCGACCGCAGGGGCGCCACGGCGCCCCTGTTTCATGGATGCACCGGGAAACCGCGCCAGATCACCGGATCGCAAGCGCTCAAGTCGACCGCCACCGGGTCGATAAACATTCAACGGCAACCCACGGGACTGACATGATGTACAGCGCAGCCACTTCTTCCCCCTTCGCGCGCACCGGCGGCCTGGCGATGGCCTACCGCCAGATCGGCGTGGCGACCAGCATCGACGGGGCGTCTCCGCACCGCCTGATCGAGATGCTCTTCGACGGCTACGCGGAGGCGGTCAACCAGGCCCGCGGCGCGATGCGCGAGCGCCAGATCGAGGCCAAGGGCAAGTCGATCTCCCGTGCCGCGAAGATCGTCGACGAGGGCCTCAAGGCCTGCCTGAACCTGGAAGCCGGCGGCGCGCTGGCCGCCGACCTGCGCAACCTCTACGACTACGTGGCGCTGCGCCTGGTGCTGGCCAACGTGCGCAACGACGAGAAGATCCTGGACGAATGCGCGCGGCTGATCGAGCCGCTGCGCCAGGCCTGGAAGGACATCGGCCCTCAGGTGGAGACGCACTGAAGTGACCCCCGAGACCCTTGCGGCCACGTGCTTGCGCGAAGGCATCGCCATGAACCACACTTTGCTGAACTACTACGAAGCGATCGAGCGTGCCAGCGCCGACATGCTGGAGGCCGCCCGCCACGGCGACTGGGACCAGGTGGTCAAGCTCGAAGGCGCGTGCGCCGTGCTGATCTCCCAGCTCAAGCTGGCCGCCCAGAGCGAGCAGCTGAGGGCGGAGGAGGCCAAGGCCAAGTCGCGCATCATGCAGCGCATCCTGCTCAACGACGCCGAGATCCGCCACCTGGCCGAACCCTGGATGGACGAACTCGACCAGATGCTGAGCGGCCGGCCCAAGATCCTGCACTGAACCGACGCCCACGCGCAGGACGCCGCACCATGTACCAGGACACCCAGCCCGCTTCGCTCGACGGCCTCGGCGATCCCGACCGCCTGGCCGAATTCAAGGTCACCGACCCGATCGAGGTGCGCGCGCTGCTGAAGGCGCTGATGGACCGGGCGGTGATCGTCAACCTGAACGGCTCGGACGGCGCCTTCTACGCCAGCACCCTGTGGAGCGTCGATGCCCAGCTGGGCAAGATCGCCTTCACCGCCGACCTGCAGTCACACACCGTGGCCCAGCTGGTGGAGGCCGACGACGCGATGGCGGTGGCCTATCTCGACCAGATCAAGGTCCAGTTCGAGGTGCAGGACCGGCTGCTGGTGCACGGCCGCCAGAGCTGCGTGCTCCAGGCGGCGCTGCCGCGCGAGGTCTACCGCTTCCAGCGCCGCAATGCCTACCGGGTGCGCACGCTGGAGCGCAGCGCGCCGACGGTGCGCTTTCGCCATCCCGAGCTGCCCGACATGCCGCTGGCGCTGCGCGTGCTGGACCTGAGCATCGGCGGCTGCGCGCTGTTCATGCCGCAGGACGTGCCGCCGGTGCAGCCCGGCGTGGCGATCAACGGCGCGGTCGTCGAGCTCGACGGCGACACCGAATTTCGCGCCACCCTGGTGGTGCACCACGTGACCTCGATCCAGCCCCAGGCCCGCGGCGTGCGCCTGGGCTGCGAGCTGCGCGGCCTGGACCTCAACGCCCAGCGCGGCCTGCAGCGCTACATCGACCAGACCCAGAAGCGCCGGCGGATGATGGCGCTCGACTGAGCGCGGATCGCGACGGCGGGCGTCCGCACCCGCACCCGCACCCGTCGGGCGGGCTCAGGCGGCGATCGGCTCGGTGCGCGCGATCAGCCAGTCGCGGGCCGCCGGGCCGACGCGCGGCGCCAGCACCTCGCGCACCCGGGCGTGGTAGCGGTTGAGCCAGTCGATCTCGTCGGCGCGCAGCAGCGCCACCTCCAGGCAGCGCACGTCGATCGGGCACAGCGTCAGCGTCTCGAACTCGAGGAACTCGCCGAACTCGCTGGCCGGCGCCGGCACCGCGAGCACCAGGTTCTCGATCCGCACCCCCCAGCGCCCGGGCCGGTACAGGCCCGGCTCGACCGAGGTGAACATGCCGGCGCGCATCGCCATCTGCGGCTCCGGCGCGGCGCGGCTGATGGTCTGCGGCCCCTCGTGCACGTTCAGGAAATAGCCCACGCCGTGGCCGGTGCCGTGGCCGTAGTCGCGGCTGTGGGCCCACAGCGGCGCGCGGGCCAGCGCATCGAGCGCGGTGCTCAAGGTGCCCTCGGGGAAGCGCGCCCGGCTCAGCGCCAGCGTGCCCTGCAGCACCCGGGTGCAGTCCTCGCGCTGCTCGGCGCTCAGCGCGCCGATCGCCCAGACCCGCGTGATGTCGGTGGTGCCGCCCACGTACTGGGCGCCGGAATCGATCAGCAGCAGGCCCGGCGCCTCGATCACCGCGTGCGATGCGGCCGTGGCGCGGTAGTGCGGCATCGCACCATTGGCGTTGAAGCCGGCGATGGTCGGGAAGCTCAGGCCCACGAAGCCGGCGCGCCGGGCGCGCTCGGCGCTCAGCCGCTCGTCCACCGTCAGCTCGGTCAGGCGCTCGCCGCGGGTCAGCGCGGCCTCGAAGCCGGCGTAGAACTCGCACATCGCGGCGCCGTCCTCGGCCATCGCCTCGCGGATGAAGGCCGCCTCCTCGGCGCTCTTGCAGCTCTTGGCCAGCGTGCTGGGGTTGATCGCCTCGACCACCTTGACCGCGGCGGGCACCGCCTCGCGCAGGCCCAGCGTGACGCGCTTGGGGTCCAGCAGCAGCGTGGCGCCGGCCGGCAGCGCCGCCAGCGCCTGGGCGGCGTCGGCGTAGTCCGCCAGCACGACGGCGTCGGCCGCCAGCACGCGGGCCAGCTCGGGGCCGACCTTGCCCTGGCCGACGAACAGCGTCGCGCGGTCCGGCGCGATCAGCAGGTGGGCGAGGAAGATCGGGTTGTAGGCCACGTCGGCGCCGCGCAGGTTGGTGATCCAGGCGATGTCGTCCAGCGTCGAGACGAAGTGGTGGCTGGCGCCATGCTCGGCCAGCGCGGCGCGCACGCGCGCCAGCTTGGTCGGCCGATCCAGGACGGCCTGCGGCGCACGGTGCTCGTAGACCGGCGCCTGCGGCAGCGCGGGCCGGGGTTGCCAGGCGGCGGCCAGCGGGTCGGCATCGGTCTTCAGCACGATGCCGGCCTGGGCGCAGGTGGCGCGCAGTTGCTGGGCGGCGGCCAGGCCCAGCACCTGGCCATCCACCGCCAGCGTCTGGCCGGGGGCCAGTTGGCCGGTGATCCAGGCCAGGTGGTGGGTGGCGGCGGCGGTGGGGATCTTCACCAGCTCGATGCCGCTGCCCTGCAGCTCGGCGGCGGCCTGCTCCCAGTAGCGCATGTCGGCGAACAGCGCGGCGCGGTCGAGGGTGACCACCAGCGTGCCCATCGAACCGGTGAAGCCGGAGAACCATTCCCGCCCTTGCCAGCGTTCGGGCAGGTATTCGCTGAGGTGAGGGTCGCTGGACGGCAGCAGCACGGCCTGCGTGCCGCCGGCGGCCATCGCCTCGCGCAGTTGTTCGAGGCGAAGGCGGGCGGGCGCGATGCGGGTGTCCATGGTCTGGCTCCGGGAGGCCGGCGCGCCGCCGGGTGGGCTGCGGGTCGGCGGAAAGAAAAGGGGGTGAGTCGGCGGATTCTAGGAGCGGCGGGATGCACCCAGGGGGTCTGGGGCTGAGGGGAAACACGTGGGGCCGCCGGGCTCGACTGGCCGTGGCCCGCCGGCGTTGCGGCAGACTGTGCGGCATGGACGCCCTTCAAGCCCTCCCCGAGGTGAAGCCATTCGAGTCCGCACGGGCCTTCGAAGCCTGGCTGCGCACGCATCACGCGAGCTCCGAGGGCTTGTGGCTCAAGATCGCGAAGAAAGGCGCCGGTGTCCCCAGCGTCACCTACCTCGAAGCGGTGGAGATCGCGCTGTGCTGGGGCTGGATCGATGGCCAGAAGAAAGGCTTCGATGACCAGCACTTCCTGCAGCGCTTCACCCCGCGCCGCCCGCGCAGCGTCTGGTCGAAGACGAACGTGGCCAAGGTCGCGGCGCTGATAGCGGCAGGGCGGATGCAGCCCGCCGGGCAGGCCCAGATCGATGCCGCCCAGGCCGACGGCCGCTGGGAGCGCGCCTACGACGGCGCACGCACGGCCACCGTGCCGCAAGACCTGCAGGCCGCGCTGGCCCAGTGCCCGCCGGCGCAGGCCTTCTTTGCGACCCTCGACGCCGGCAACCGCTACGCGGTGCTCTGGCGCGTGCAGACCGCGGCGAGGCCACCGACCCGCGCCAGGCGGATCGCGCAGCTGGTCGAGAGGCTGGCGCGGGGCGAGGTGCTGCATCTCGTCAAGCCGAAGGCCCGGGGCTGAGCACGCCCGACTCCGCCGCCGGGTGTTGCCGTCACGGCGGATGACTGTTCCCGGGAAGGCGGCCTCGCAGCGGTGCAGGGCCGCACAGCGTCGACCGCCGCGACATGCGGCTGGACGCAAGCGTCGCTCATATGGGCATGGCTCCGAAGTCCATTGCCTGGCGGGGCCGCGCGCGGCTCGGTCTCCGCAGGAGCGGGCGCCCATGAACGCGGCATCAAGGCCGCGAACGCAGCAGCAAGGTGCCCAAGCGTCTGCGGATCCCCACGTCAACCTCCCTTGCGGCCATCATCGGCAACGCACAGAATGACTTTGCGCTAACGCCGCTTTGCGCGGCAGATTCAGTACTGGATCAACGTCCGGTCAATCGGGAAGGAAAATCAAATGCGACAAGCACTTGCGATCGAACGTAATCGTCCGTTTAGGCGACATCAGTCGCGCAAAGCGGCGTCAGCTTGTCGTCTATAACGCGTTAGGCTTTTTGCACAGGCTGTCGCATCCAGAAAAATTCGCTTAACCTCGAACCAAAACCATAGCTCCAGCATATAGTTTTCGACACAAACATGAAAATCATAATCAATAAGAAACACAAATCTATTCCAGCAGGGATATCCTTCGATCTTCCAAATTTTTGCGTAATTACAGGGAAAAATGGGAGCGGGAAAAGCCACCTGCTTGAGGCAATGGTGAACAGTCAAATTTCCACCATCACAGACTCTGATCTCCCAATCAGCAAAATTCAACTAATTGGCTTTGGTGGACTTAACCCCCAGATCGATGAGTCTTGCGACCCCCAGCAACTCACACAAAATACAAAAAATTGGTGGAACCAGATTGAAGGGCACCAGAATAATTTAAAACAAGCCAGGATTAATGGCGAAAACATTTCCGATCCGATTACGCAATTCCTACCCAGATGGGGGGCACAACCCAGTCTTATTAAATGTAGTCAACGGAATCATGAGCAAGTCCTCTAAGGCATTTGAGGACTTGAGAGAAGACGATGTTTACTTTAATTTGAATTTAACGGATGCAAATCAAGGAACACTTTTCGCCACGCAGCTTGCGTTAATATTCAAAACTTATCACATCAGATACACCAAGAATGAGTTCAAGATATTTCAAAATGCAAAGAACAAAACAAACAATCCAACACTAAGTGACGAAGAGTTCTTTGGGAAATATGGCCCAAAACCTTGGTGCTTAGTAAACGAAATACTTACTAAAGCGGGACTCACTTACGAAGTGGTTAGCCCGGAAACAATCGACACAGATTCAACATACAAGCTGCGCCTAGTTGATAAGTCAAATGGATCTGACATATCCGCCAATGATTTATCCACCGGAGAAAAAGTTCTTATGTCGCTAGCGCTAGCGATCTATAACACTCAGGAGTCATCAGGAAAGCCGGACTTGCTGATTTTGGACGAGCCCGACGCTCCGCTTCACCCACAGTACTCAAAACTATTGATTGACACCCTGAGAGAGGTGGTCGTCGAAAAGGCAGGGGTTCGGGTTATTTTAACCACGCACTCGCCTTCCACAGCGGCAATGTGCCCCGATAATTCACTGTTTGAAATGAACAGAGAGACAAAGCTTCCTGAAATGATTAGCATTAATCGGGGCATTGAGGTGCTGACCGGAGGAATACCTCACCTTAAAGTCTCGATCGATAGTCGCCGTCAAATTTTCGTGGAAAGCAAATATGATGTTTTATATTTCCAACGCCTATTCCAGATCATCCACAGAACCACCCCAATAGCCTATCAGCCAATTTTTCTGGAACCCCACAGCGGCACGTCGAATTGTTCTGATGTTGAATCAATTGTCACGCGACTATACGAAGCAGGCAATGATGTTGTAAGGGGCATCATAGATTGGGATGGCACGAGAAAAGAGAAATACCCTGTTTATATTCTTGGGCAAGGCAAAAGGTACGCAATTGAAAACTATTTGCTTGATCCACTTTATGTTGCACTTGCGCTTTTTCGCACCGGGAAGAGAACACCAAATGATTTCTCCGTGAGCAATATAACGACTTATGTTGACATCATAAAAATCACTGCGGATGATGCTCAAGAAATCTCAAACACAGTACTGTCAAACGCGGGAATAGAATTAAAAAATCCAATCAAATGCGATCTGCAAAATGGATGGTCAATTGCGCTACCGGAAGCATTTCTGAATATGCGCGGACATGATTTGGAAAAGCTTCTACTAACAAAAATTCCGGAGTTAAATGCCGTATCAAGCAAAAACGGCGGCTCAGGACTGAAGCTTGGGCTGCTACAAGTTATTGAGGAATTTCCTCAGTTTTTATCGGCAGATATTTTTAAAACATTTTCCCAAATAAATTAAGAAAATCCGCATCAGGCATATTACATCCGCACCGATAGCAGCAGGACCTAATATTTCAACTATGACGCTTACTCGACTTTGTAGGAACTCGAAGCTAACGCAACCGGAGTGAACTTGGCAAACCTTTCCAACGCACCCCAGCCTAACTGTCGGTTCAACGCGGACGCCAACACTGGCCATGGCTTCGCCATTTTCATGGCCAGTGTTGGTGCTCTACGCGCTTCGCGCTCCGGCGCCGGTTAACCTGGGCTACAAGGGCTTCCCCGTTCGTCAAGCAATAGTTGACCTGGGACCCGCGGAGCGGGTCTGATTTTCTTCCTTCTTCAAAGCCAACCAGCCGGGCGCAGATCAGGCGGTGGGGAGGACAACAAGGTGCGGACTGGCCAAACTACAAACGGTCATTGGTGTGGCGTGTTGAGTGCCACGGACCCTGATG